>CAZSHI010000059.1:0-2340 GCA_964606735.1 uncultured Enterobacteriaceae bacterium | reverse complement strand
CCCCCTCCAAAACAGACGCTACGCGGATATTTTCACATCAGTAAGCCATTGCCCCTATGCAAACTTTTGCCAGGTGGCAGTATCACACCTTAGTGTGGGCATATAATGAACTGGATCATGGTATTGCAGACCCAGGAAATACTAGAATTAATCGGACGGTAATACCGGTGGCAATAGTGCTGAGATAAGTACTATGAGGCCAGAAGATTCACCAAGTAGCCATTAGTGAATCTGGATACGCTGTGATAAGAAATATAAAGGTTGCAGGGACGCAATTTGAAATACACACCCTAATTGCAACAGACAGCATTGAGACCAGAAATGAACGAAGGTGCCATAGAGCGACCAGAGAAGAACATGATCTTCATCATTGATGACCAGGCGACAAGCCGCATTATCATGGAAAGAATTGCCCGGACCATTGATGACCGGATCGAGATCAAGTCTTTTGACAATGCCATGGATGCACTTCGTGAAATGGAGACGCACAGCCCGGACCTGATATTGACCGACTACCAGATGCCTGTAATGGATGGCGTCGAGTTTATTGAGAAAGTTCGTGCCTCAGGCAACTACAGGGATATCCCCATAGTGATTATTACGGCCCTGGATGACAAGGAGTCTCTTTACAAGGCGCTTGAGGCAGGTGCCACAGACTTCCTGGTGAAACCAGTGGATATCCACGAGTGCCAGGTACGTTGTCGTAATTTGCTGACCCTGCAAAGGCAGAAGCTGATTATCCGTAACCATGCCCGGTCCCTGGAAGAGAAGGTCAAGGAAGCTACCCGGCAGGTGCAGTTGCGTGAGCTGGAAACCCTGACAAGGCTGGCCAAGGCGGGGGAATACAAGGGCAAGATAACCGGGCGTGACCTAATGCGTATGGGAGAGCTGGCCTACATCATAGCAGAGCAGCTCGGGCTTGATGATGAACACAAGGAAAAGCTCCAGATATCTTCAACCATGCATGATATTGGCAAGATTGGCATACCGGACAATATCCTGATGAAAGAAGGCCCCCTGGAAGACCATGAATTTGAAATCATGAAGCGACACCCCCAGATCGGCTATGAAATTCTGAAAGACAGCCCGTCACCTTTTGTGCAGATGGGGGCAATCATTGCCTTGCACCATCATGAGAAATTCGATGGCACAGGGTATCCGAGGGGCTTGCAGGGAGAAGAAATTTCCATTGAAGCCCGTATTGCCATGGTAGCCGATGTGTTCGATGCCCTCATCACCAAACGCCCGTATAAAGAAGCATGGTCCCTGGATTCTGCTTTTGACTACATAGAAAATGAAAAAGGAAAGCATTTCGATCCCCAGTGTGTTGAAGCTTTTTTTGCCCAGAGAGAACTCATAGTAAAGCTGCTTACAGACAGCGAGTAGAGTTGGTACAAAGGTACTCCAGGGAATCCGGATAATATGCAGGTTTCAAGTAACCTGAGCTCAGAGAAGAAGCAGTCAACAGATCGCGAACAAGCAATTGTCCGGCTGATCAATTGCCTGATCGTTGTCATATATGCGTACGCCTGTTATCTGAACCAGCTCTTAAGTCATGTCGTAGTCCTTATTTATCTTTATGCCATTCCTTTCTCCCTGGCCGTCCTGGCATGGAGCATAAAAAGACCTGACCCCAATGTCCCGCGCCGAATAATAGGCATGCTGGCAGACCTGGGAACGACTACTGCGGCCATGAGTATATCGGGTGAGGCGGGCAGTCCACTTTTCCTTATTTATCTATGGACTACTTTCGGGAATGGTTTCCGCTACGGAAAGAACTATCTGTACCTGAGTATGTGTATGAGCATATTCGGCTTTTCCCTGGTGATGTTTCTCAGCGATTACTGGTCCCAGCACCTTTACCTGGGCGGCGGCCTGTTTTTGTCCCTGTCGGTTTTACCTGTTTATATCGCTGCGCTGCTGACCCGTTTGCAATCGGCTACTCGTGAAGCGGAAATGGCCAGTGAAGCGAAAAGCCAGTTCCTGGCTAACATGAGCCATGAAATCCGCACTCCCCTGAATGGTGTGGTGGGCATGAGCGATATGCTCAATACTACCGAGCTTATCCCGCAGCAGCAGGAATACGCCAATACCATTCACGCGTCAGCTAAATCACTCCTGGCCCTGATCGAGAACATTCTCGATTTCTCCAAAATCGAGGCGGGCAGGACTGAGCCTGAAGCTGTCGATTTTGATTTGCATGAGTTTGTTCATTCCGTCACGGGAGTCGTTTTTCCGCTTGCTGCAAACAAGGGCGTGACCTGTAAAGTACATATGGCTGCCGATCTCTTCCAGGGCTTTGAGGCGCTTTTTGAAGTTTTCCAGATTATGACGAAGCCA
>CAZSHI010000058.1:0-2415 GCA_964606735.1 uncultured Enterobacteriaceae bacterium | reverse complement strand
ATTTCTTCCATCGCTTCCGGGTCAAAGGCCCTGACCTGTGCGCCGGCTGCCCACAACTGCTCCATCAATACCCGGCTGCTGGCTTCCCGGACATCGTCAGTATTGGGCTTGAATGACAGTCCCCACAAAGCAAAGGTCTTGCCTTTTACACCGTCTTTGTAATGACTGTTGATATATTCAAACAACTTCAGTTTTTGCCGCTCATTGACTAACTCAACTGCATTGAGAATCGCCGGTTCGTAGTCATTCTGGCCAGCAGTATTGATCAGTGCCTTCACGTCCTTGGGAAAACAGGAGCCGCCATATCCACATCCCGGGTAGATAAACTGGAAACCAATGCGTGGATCCGAGCCTATTCCCTGGCGCACGTGCTCAATATCTGCCCCTACCCGTTCAGCAATATTCGCCATTTCATTCATGAAACTGATCTTGGTGGCCAGCATGCAGTTGGCTGCATACTTTGTCATTTCGGCACTACGATTGTCCATCACGATGATCTTGTCATGGTTGCGATTAAAAGGTTGGTACAACTCACGCATGATCTTTTCTGCCTGTGGAGAATCCGTACCGACAATGATCCTGTCCGGCCGCTGGCAATCTTTGATGGCCGCACCTTCCTTCAGGAATTCAGGATTAGACACGACTGAAAACCCGATAGTGGTCCCGCGCTTTGCCAGTACAGCTTCAACAGTATCCCTGACATTGTCTGCAGTACCAACAGGCACGGTGGACTTGTCGACTATTACTTTTTCATTGTCCATGTGCTCTGCAATGGTTGTGGCTACAGCGAGTACATATTGGAGATCAGCAGAGCCGTCCTCTTCCGGTGGTGTGCCTACGGATATAAACTGAATATTGCCGAAAGCCACCCCTTTGCTGGCATCAGTTGTGAAGTTCAACCGACCTTCCTTGACTCCCTCAATGACCAGGTCTTCAAGGCCTGGCTCAAAGATAGGAATAATACCCTTATTCAGGTTACTGATTTTTTCTTCATTAATATCAACGCAACACACATCATGGCCGACATCAGCAAACACTGCTGCCTGGACGAGGCCGACATAACCTGTGCCAAAAATTGTGACTTTCATGCAAACTTTCCTTACAACAAACTCTAGTGTCTTTTTAGATTGGATTTAAAGTCCATGGTATTCCCGGTACCATGTTACCCATCTGTCTATGCCTTCTTCCAACGTGGTGTCAGGCCGGTACCCGGTTGCAGCTTCCAGTGCGCTGGTATCAGCACAGGTTTCCAGCATATCGCCGGGCTGCATGGGTAAAAATTCCTTTTGGGCTTGCTGGCCGAGCGCCTGCTCTATGATAGTGATATATCGCATGAGATTCTCGGGCCTGTTATTGCCGATATTGTAGACCCGGTAAGGCGCATTGCTACGCAAGTCTTCACGCTGCAATGGCTCGGGGCTTGTGTCCAGGACCTTGACTGTACCCGCTGTGATGTCATCAATATAGGTAAAATCCCTGGCCATTTCACCGTTATTAAATACCTGGATCGTGCGGCCTTCAACAATGGCACTGGTAAACAGCCAGGGCGACATATCGGGCCTGCCCCAGGGGCCATAGACAGTGAAATAACGCAGCCCGGTTGTGGGCAGGTCATACAGATAACTGTAGGTATGAGCCATTAATTCATTGGATTTTTTTGACGCGGCATAAAGGCTGACAGGATGATCCACGTTGTCTTCTGTTGAAAACGGAACTGACTTGTTCGCTCCGTAGACACTGGATGAGCTGGCATACACCAGGTGTTTGACCTTGTGATGCCGACAAGCCTCCAGGATATTACCAAAACCGACAATATTGGACTGGATGTAAGCGGAAGGGTTTTCCAGGGAGTACCTGACTCCGGCCTGGGCGGCCATATGAATGACCTTTTCCGGGTGGTGCCTGGAAAACACCGAGGTCACAAACTCTGTATCGGCAATATCCCCCTTGATGAAAGTAAATCCAGGGTAAGTCTCCAGGACTGCCAGCCTGGCCTGTTTAAGTGCCGGGTCATAATAATCATTCAGATTATCAATGCCGACGATACTATCGCCACGTTCCAGCAGGTTTCTGGCGACATGCATGCCGATAAATCCGGCTGCACCGGTTACTAAATGCACCATCTTTACTATCCAATAGAACTCAGCGCTTAGTTTAACTGATGCTCACGGTATTAGGATTAAATTCATGAAAAAATAGTTTTATTAGCACAATAAAAAACCCCGGAATCAGGGGGGGGATGATTCCGGGGTTTGCTCCGCGGGGGACGGAGGTTAAAGAAGTACCATGTTTATAGACCTGTCTTCTTCGGTCTGCTTCTCCTAAAGCGGGGGAGCGCTTTAGGCAGTTTTCATGGCTTCAGTAGCAGCAGATACTGAAGTCTTCATGCCGCTTTCGTACAGACCGCGCATGTCG
>CAZSHI010000057.1:0-2519 GCA_964606735.1 uncultured Enterobacteriaceae bacterium | reverse complement strand
AGGCAGCAACGATTTGCTGAACGGCGGCACGGGAGGAAAAACGGCTTTCAGCCAGCGTCTTGCAACGCGTCGAATAGCCATCATCATTAGCCAGTGATGCCAGCAAGGCATCCGCCTCTGCTTTCAGGTCTTCTGCCCTGTTACTGGTGATTACGCGCCCTACCTGCATTTCATTGATCAGGGTTTCCAGATCATTCCCCGGGTTTATCGTAGCCAGAACTGGAAGACCTGCCTGCATGTAGGCAAGAAACTTTCCGGGAATATTGTCATGCCGGTGACGCGGGTCGAGCGCAATCAAGCCAGCTTCGCACTGTGAAAGCAGCGAGGGGATTTCATTGGGATCTATTTCATCACGGATGAGAACATTATCCAGCTGACGCGAGACGACCTGCTTCTTCATGTATTCCACAGCGGTACCACGCCCCACAAAAAGAAAACCGACACGGTCATCGCCTTTATAGTTTGCTGCCAGCTCGATAAGAATATCCATGCCCTGGGCTATACCTATATTGCCGGTATAGACGAACACTTTTTTACCGGCCAGCACCGTTTCTGTCAGCTGGATACTGGATGGTGAGATATTGGGTGGCGCCAGCCAGTTATTCAGCACCTCGATGTCAGCGTCAAGCTCACTGTGCTGCTCATCAAAATACCGGGTGACGGAAGGCGTCTGGATACCAATGGTGGATGCCTGACGGTACTGGAGCTTTTCCACCTCTTTGAAATAGCGGTAAATGATCCCTCGCTTTAGCAAGCCCATATCAACAGCCCACTCGGGAAAGATGTCGCGCAGGATGAGATAGGCGCGGCACCGGGAAATCGCCTTCAATCTGCCGATAAAACGGCCAAAGAAAATGGATGGCGAGTACCAGATAATGCCATCCCACTGTGTGTCCCTGAGTGGAGATTTCAGGTAGTTGCGCAGCATGAAGCCGGAGAGCAGATGTTCGGCAATGGCCCGGCGGGTATAGCTCACGTCCTTGGTGGCCATCGCTTTCAGGCGCATCACCTGCAAATTGCCTGAGGTTGATTCCTCCCAGGCACGTGGTAATGAGGCATCAGGCAAGAGGACCGTGACCTGATGCCCCTGCCCGACCAGTTCCGAAACCAGATCCCTGATCTGGACCGCGCCCGAGGTCTTCATGGGCGGATAAGCGTCGGCGACGACAGCTAGCTTCACGGTATGAGGTTAATACTTTTTCCAGACAACCCGGTTAACGTAGTCAGTATAGCTGTGCAACAGACGCAGGACTTTTTCCGAAACATTATCAGCCTGGTAGTCCGCAACCAGCGCGATATTGCGCTGCTCACCACGTTTTTGCGTTTCCAGGACAGCAATGGCCTGGTAAATCCGCTCCGCGTTCATGCCTGTCATCATAGCAGCCCCCTCTTCCATACCTTCCGGGCGTTCGTTGGTTTCCCGGATATTCAGCGCCGGCACATTCAGGATGGAAGACTCTTCGGTAATGGAACCACTGTCTGACAGGGTGACCTTGGCCGCCAGCAACAGTCTCACATAGTCGGTGAAAGCCAGGGGTTTCATGAATTGGATTAACGCATTGGAAGTCCTGGCGCGGGCATCCAGCTTCTTTCGGGTCCTGGGATGCGTGGAAACAATCACCGGCAAACCGTAATCTGCGGCCAGTCTTTCCAGCACTTCGAGCAGGTTCTCGAACTGCTTTTCCGAGTCCACATTTTCTTCCCGATGCGCACTGACCAGGAAAAACTGTCCCTCCTGCAAATCGAGCCTGGAGAGCACATCAGAGGCATCGATTCTGGGCCTGTAGTAATCCAGTACTTCTTTCATCGGACTACCGGTTTTGATAACACGGGCCGGGTCCAGGCCTTCCCGGATCAGGTAATCGCGGGCGATGGTACTGTAAGTCAGGTTGATGTCTGCCGTATGATCGACTATTCGCCGGTTGATTTCTTCAGGCACGCGATCGTCAAAACAGCGGTTGCCAGCTTCCATGTGAAAAACCGGAATCTTGCGACGTTTGGCTGGTATCACACCCAGGCTGCTGTTGGTATCGCCTAACAGCAACAGGGCATCCGGCATGACTGATTCGAGCAGGCTGTCCAGTTTGCTGATGGTATTGGCTATGGTCTGCGCAGCATTGTCAGCGGCAGCGGCCAGAAAATGGTCGGGTTTGCGAATGTCGAGATCGTCGAAAAAGATTTCATTCAGCTCATAATCATAATTTTGCCCGGTATGGACAAGCACATGATCAGTGTGGGCATCCAGCAGGGGAATGGTCCGCGAGAGCCTGATGATTTCAGGGCGCGTGCCGACCACTGTCATCACTTTCAGTTTTTTCATATCACATTTCAGCCTGGTTGGTATCGGGTAATGCCGGATTGAACACTTCGTTGGCCCATAGCACTACGATCAGTTCCTCGGTGCCGATATTCTTGATGTTATGTACCCAGCCAGGAATGGACTCCACCACTTCCGGGGTCTCGGCCGAGACGGTAATTTCATGAGCCTCATCATTAAGCAGGTTTCTGAAGGCAAATTT
>CAZSHI010000056.1:0-2603 GCA_964606735.1 uncultured Enterobacteriaceae bacterium | reverse complement strand
TTGGCCGAAAGCAGACTTTAAACTCACATGAGAGCTGCCTACTCCGATCAAAGCAATGTTTGTTTTTAACGAAGCAGATGCCGCAATAAATCCAAATTAGTCCCCCAGCTTCCAGCCAGAAGTAATAGGATAGCGCCTGTCCCTGCCAAAGCCCCTTCTACTGATGCGAACACCAATCGGCGCCTGTCGTCGCTTGTGTTCATTACGATCAACCAGTTTGATAACCTGTTCAACGACCGCTTTTTCAAAGCCCCTATCGATTATTGCTTCAGCACTCAGGTCATCTTCGATATACAACTCCAGAATCTGGTCCAGCAACTCATAAGGTGGCAGGTTATCTTCATCCACCTGGCCAGGAGCCAGTTCGGCTGAGGGTGGTCGCTCAATGACTCTTTGCGGAATCACTTCTTCGAGGCTGTTCCTATAGCGCGAGAGCTCATAAACCAGCATCTTGGGAACATCTTTGAGCACGTCAAAGCCTCCTGCCATATCGCCATAAAGCGTCGAGTAACCCACGGCCAGTTCACTTTTATTGCCGGTCGTTAGCACCAACAGCTGTTTCTTATTGGATATGGCCATTAACAAAACACCACGGCTGCGAGCCTGGATATTCTGCTCAGTGATGTCCATTTCAGTACCGGCAAATTCATCACTCAAAGCCTGCATGAAACTGTTATATATCTCGGCGATGGGAATAACCTGATAGTTCACCTGCAGGGACCTGGCTTCGGCCTGGGCATCCTGCAGACTCATTTCAGAGGTGTAGGCATAGGGCATCATAACAGCGTGGACCCTGTCGGCACCCAATGCATCTACAGCAATAGCCAGGGTCAGGGCCGAATCAATGCCGCCGGACAGACCAAGCACCACCCCCGAAAATCGGTTTTTACTGACATAATCTTTCAAGCCCAGCACAAGTGCCTGATAGACCCCTGCCAGAAATTCTGGCAAAGGAGCAATATCAGAGGGCAGCATGCGCAGCTCGGTCTCATTCATCTCACAGTCTACCGGCAACATGGTTTCTTCATATAAAGGCGCCATGGCACACAATTCACCCTGCGCATCATAGGCCATGGAAGCTCCATCAAAAACCAGTTCATCCTGGGCGCCTACCTGATTAACGTAAACCAGCGGAATACCTGTTTCTTGAATCCGCTCCCGAATGACGGCCTGACGTTCAGCCAGCTTGTTCTTATGAAAGGGCGAGCCATTGATGTTGATCATCAGTTTGGCTCCTACTTTAGCCGCCGCCTGCATAGGACCTTTTTCCCACAAGTCTTCACAGATGGAAAAAGCTACGGGAATTCCCATTATTTCCAGCACGCAGGTCTCTGTGCCGGCATCGAAATATCGCTTCTCATCGAAGACCTGATAATTGGGCAAACACTGTTTGTGATAAACAGCCATACATTGATCTTCATGGATGACACTGAGGCTGTTATACAAACGCTTGTTGTGACGGCTTGGATGACCGACCACCAGCCAGGCAGGAATTTTTGCCTGCCGGATTTCCGCCAGTGCTGAACTTATTCGCCTGTCAATGCTGGGGCGCAGCAGGAGATCTTCGGGAGGATAGGCAGTAAGAACGAGCTCTGGAAAAACGATTACATCAGCCTGATATTCTGCAAGACCCCGACGCGCAGCAGTAATAAGTTTGCGGGTATTACCGGGTATATCGCCGACCAGTGGATTCAGTTGAACCATTAAAATACGCATAATTCTCTTGAGCCATTCAATGCTTATTCAGAGTGATTTTCGAGTGTGGATATTGTCAAACAGGTAGGGTATTGTCTGTTATTCGTTCGTACTAAGTAAAGCTGCAAAAGACTCACAAAACAGGCAGGTTACCCCATGGGATTATTCAGACTCATCACTTTTGTCCTGATCGTGCTTGTTGCCTGGCGTATGATTAAAAACTATCAGGCCAAGTTGAAGGCTGACGCCCCCAAACCCAAAATTACTTCACGGGAACGCATCGTGAAATGTGAATATTGCGCTACTCACATCCCAGAAGAGGATGCCATTACTGAGGGCAGTCTCTATTTTTGCTGCCAGGATCATAAAGAGCGTTATAACAACGCCTAATACAAATGCTCAAGTCCTCAACCATCAGCAGTGATGAAGAACGTCGTCAGCAGAACAATACGGTTTTCAATATCTACGGTCTTTACCGCTTACTACTCTCATTAATTCTTTTACTTTCTTTTATATTTACGTCGGAATTCAACTTTCTCGGCAGTCTCGATCCCGAGCTCTACTACCGCACCAACAGTTTTTACATTTTTTTCAATGTACTGATTTTATTTCGCGGCATTTTACCAAAGTTCGAAAAAACTGAGCACTTACAATATCTTGGCGTCATCATCATTGACATCATTATTCTGATTGTTATTAGCTATACCTGTGGCGGTGTGGCTACCGGCATGGCTCATCTGGTGATTGTTCCGATTGCGACAGGCAACATTCTTTTTCAGAACCGCATTGGTACTTTTCTGGCGGCAGTGGGAACACTTGCCGCCTTTTACTCGGAAACCTATCTCTCCTTTACGCTGGAACGGCCTGATGTTTTTTACGTACAGGTTGGTCTGCTGGGGCTCACCCTG
>CAZSHI010000055.1:0-2655 GCA_964606735.1 uncultured Enterobacteriaceae bacterium | reverse complement strand
AATGCTGTCACCTCCAAATTCTCAGTTGTCGATGCTAATACAGCCGCCTCCGCCGGTATTGGTACAACACCGGCTGTGGATTCAGATCTAAGTCAGGAGCCCAGCCGACTTTCGCTGGTTTCCAAGCCTTTAGATCAACGAATTACCATTGATCAGCAAATGGTGGTGGTGTCTATTGCAGACAGTTTCCAGCACAGTGATAGCCAGGAAATCCTGACGATCAGAGCCCGTCTCGATGATGGCAATCCGCTGCCAATGTATATTGTGTATAATCCGGATACCCAGGAGTTTTATATCGATGGCCAGATGGCCAGAAATATGGGTATTGATGAAGTGGTTGTGGTGCTGGAAGCGGAAGATACTGCCGGCAATTCAGTAGTAACACGCTTCAGAATCCAGGTCGATGCAGAGGATGTTGAACTGGAAGGTAGTGAAACTGCCTTCCCGCAAGCTGAGGATGTCGGAGCAGAAGAAGCTTCTGAAGCAGCAGCGGCAACAGAAGAGAGTGATAATGTCGAGTCTGATCAAGACTTTGCCAAAGAAAACCTTAATAAGCAGGTTCTTAGGGCAGGGGAGTTTGGTTACCAGCAGGAAAAAATGGAGCTGAAAACGCTGCTAGAAAAAATATTTAGTCGAGGCTGATTGCTTGTTCAAAGGTCGTCTTACTAAACATTTCAGAATACTCACCGTTGCTCCTTTTCTCGCTTCATGTACAGTCGTCCCTGAACCATTTACACAGACCGAACTGGCACAAATAGCCCGAGCCGACCGTCAGCGTATCTTCAGCGCACAGGAAGTCCTTCCTGCTGAAAATTTTTTGACCCTGGAACAAGCCTTTGCAATGGCCCTGAAATATAACCTGGAAAACCGGGTGGCCTTGCTTGAGACTACACTTGCCAGTGATACCTTTGATTTAAATCTCAGTGAACTATTGCCGGAACTGGCTGCCAATGCAGGCTATAGCAATCGGGATAATCAGCTAGCCCAATTCAGCAATTCAGTGATTACCGGTGATGAATCACTGGAATCTTCATCGTCACAGGAGCAGGAGCAGCTCAATGCTGATATTACCTTTTCCTGGAATCTGCTGGATTTTGGCATCAGTTATCTGACCGCGAAGCAGGGAGCTGATAATTACCTGATAGCCCAAAAAGCCCGCGAAAAAGTCATGCTGACCTTGTTACAGGAGGTTCGCAGTGCTTACTGGTATGCGGTCGCCATGGAGGCAATGGAAAGTGAACTGGAAGCTATCTACCAGGAAGCTGAAGAAATTCTTGAAGATTTGCAGATTAATCGGCGTGAGGGCTTGCAGGATCCCATCTCGGTACTGACCGAAATGCGAACCATTATAGAAACCCTACAGGTGCTCGATCAGGTAAGGCAGTCCATTAACAACTCAAAAACCCGCCTCGCTGAACTGATCAATGTTGAAAATCTGAATTCTATCAGGCTAGAAGTTCCGGATGAGTACGCCAAGTTATACAGAATTTCCGATGACCCCCAGATCATGGAAGAAATGGAAATGTTTGCCTTAACCAATTCAGCGGACTACATCACCGAAGTTTATAATGCCCGCATTGAACAGGAAGAAACCCGTAAAACCCTTCTACAGTTGTTCCCGGGCCTGGAGTTTGCCTATGGCGAGAATTATGCAAGCAACCGCTTTCTGTTAAATAATTACTGGGGACAGGCATCTGCCAATCTTACCGGCGATCTGATGAACCTGGTTAATCTACCAAGCATCAGAAAACTTCGAGATACTTCAGAGCAGTTAACCATCAGCCGTAAGCTGGCCATGAATATGGCAGTTGTAGCTGGGGTTAATATTACCTGGCAGGACTATCAGAATTCATTGTTGCAATTTGATCGAGCCATTTTACTGAATGAAATTGATGCTCAATTGTTTGAATTAACCAATTTGCAGGAAGCCAATGCAGTCGGTACCAGTATAGCGACCATACAGAGTAAACTGCGTGCCTTCAGTTCTGCCATGGGTGAGCGAGAGGCCTATGCCTCGGCCCAGACCGCTTATGGAGCTTATTTGACCAGCCTGGGTGTTAACCCAATCCCCAATACCTATATGCAGATGCCGCTTGACCAGCTGGCCGAGGATATTGAAGAAAATTTCGTGGTGTTGATGGAGCCTTTTATGGGGCTCAATGCCATTGAGGATAGGCAGACAGTTTATATCAATGACACCCAAATCAATGGGAATTTACTGAACAATGATATCAGTAAAGTGCAAGCGCAAGTTTCTGCATTGACAGACCGGAACGATAATAATATTTCTCTTGGACAGGAAATCATGACAGAAGCGGGAGGAACCTTGCTTATCAATAGGGATGGCTCCTATACCTATATGCCTCCGGCCAGGGAAGATTTCAATTATGATGAGCTGGATGAGCTCTTTACCTATACCCTGACTAATGAAAACAGTGAAATGGATCAGGTGAGTTTCAGGATTGTCGGATTGTCACAGAATCGGGCAGATTCGCGTTTACAGATATTGCCAGGTTTCGGGCCAAGCGTTCAGGAATATCTGGAGGCTTTCTTGCCAGCTCCCAGTATTGAGAAATTTCTTGAGAGATTCATTCCTCCCCCTGAGAGGCAGGAATTTCTCGATGCATTTGACCCCCAAAGCCCCGAATAGAGGGA
>CAZSHI010000054.1:0-3541 GCA_964606735.1 uncultured Enterobacteriaceae bacterium | reverse complement strand
GCCAGGGTAGCGTGGCCGACTTGCAAGTAAACGGTTTGGCTGCTGGCAGTCTCAACCAGACTACAATGATTATCCCGGGCACAGATACCATGGTGATTCTGGATGAATATCAGCTCCCTGCGGGAACGATGCCTGCTCCACGCGCGCTGAGCTGGACCATTCAGGATGTGGGTTCTCCCCAGTTTCAACTGCAGGTGAGCGATATTGATGCCTTCATAGAGCTGACGCAGGATGCAGGCTATGAATTCCTGAGCTGGGATGCCGAGCCTATACAGCGTGCTTTTGGGCGCTTTGTGTTTGCGATAGATCCTGACGGTATTCTGGTTGAATACGTAGAGCCTGAACGCCCCTAAGCTCACACTGTTTCAGTTTGAGTGAGTTCATCAGCTAGCGGATAAGCAAATGGCCTTTTTCGCTAGCTGAATGTACTTGCCTTCCCCAGTAAAAAGAGTAAAGTGCCCGCCGCAGTGCCATTGCTAGTCGCTGATGAGCACTGTAACACTATCATTCGCGAGGCATTTATGAGTCACGATGCACCTATCTGGGGCCAACATTTAATTCTAGATCTAGCAGGTTGTCCCAGAGAACAACTTACAGCAGCCGATCATATCCGTAGCTGGGTAAAAGAACTGATCGGGGCTATCGACATGAAGGCTTTTGGTGAGCCCGTGCTGGAGCATTTTGCCAGCCATTCATTTGATGCAGCCGGTTTTACCCTGATGCAACTGATTGAAACATCAAATATATCTGCACATTTTGCTGAGAATCTCGGTCAGGTCTACATTGATGTGTTTTCCTGCAAGCGCTTTGATGAGCAGCGAGCCATCGAGGTCTGCAAAAAATACTTCATGCCGTCCGAGTTCCACAGCCACTCATTAGAGCGCGGTTTATTCAATCCACCTCTGCTACAGGCAGTTTAAACCTGCAAGAAGGGAGTCTGGCCTGATAAATTGTTAAATAAGGCTTCAGACCCCCTTGATTTCCTTGTGATTTTCGGCGGCTATCTCTATAATCGCCGTCTCCCTGAGATGCCCGCAAAAAGGCATGTTTACAGGGTTTTCATGGAATGCAGGCGCGTAGCTCAGTTGGTTAGAGCGCTACCTTGACATGGTAGAGGTCACCAGTTCGAATCTGGTCGTGCCTACCAAATCTGTATATCCACAACAGTTTAAAAGGAAAACAGGGCTCGGCTCCTGTTGGTGTGATGGTTACGATAACTCTGCCTGATGGCAGCCAAAAACAATTCGAGCAAGCCCCCAGCGTGTTTGCGGTCGCAGAAGCTATTGGCCCAGGCCTGGCCAAGGCTGCCCTGGCCGGCAAAGTTGACGGTGAACTGGTTGATACTTCTCATGTCATTGCGGAAGATGCCGAGCTGGCTATTGTCACTTCCCGTGATGAGGAAGGACTGGAAATTATCCGTCATTCCTGTGCTCACCTGATGGCCAATGCCGTACAAAACCTCTTTCCTGAAGCCCAGGTCACCATTGGTCCGGTGATTGAAAACGGCTTTTATTATGACTTTGCCTATGAACGGCCTTTTACCCCGGAAGATCTCGAGGCCATAGAAAAAGAAATGACACGCCTGACTGCTGAGGATGTGCCGCTTGAACGCAGCGTGATGGAGCGGCAGGATGCTGTTTCGCTGTTTGAGGAAATGGGAGAGAAATACAAGGTCGAGATTATTCAGAGCATCCCCGGCGAAGAAAAACTGTCTTTTTACAAGCAGGGTGATTTTATCGACCTGTGCCGTGGTCCGCATATTCCAAGTACTGGTCACATCAAAGCTTTCAAGCTGATGTCGGTAGCAGGTGCCTACTGGCGTGGCGATTCCAAAAATGCCATGTTACAGCGTATTTACGGCACAGCCTGGGCGGATACAAAAGCCCTGAAGCATTACCTGCACTTGCTGGAAGAGGCTGAACGCAGGGACCACCGTAAAATCGGAAAAAAACTGAGCCTGTTCCATTTTCAGGAAGAAGCCCCCGGCATGGTGTTCTGGCACCCACATGGCTGGACGATTTATCAGATTATTAAACGTTACATGCAGCAGCTATTTGTTGCCAATGGCTATCAGGAAATCAACACGCCGCAACTGGTCGATTACAGTCTGTGGGACAAATCCGGACATTCCGCCAAATTCTCAGAACAAATGTTCAGTGTCGAGTCGGAAAACCGCATGTATGCGATCAAACCCATGAACTGTCCCTGTCATGTTCAGGTATTTAATCGGGGACTGAAATCCTACCGCGATCTTCCGCTGCGTCTGGCTGAGTTTGGGTCCTGTCACCGTTATGAGCCTTCCGGCAGCATGCATGGCCTGATGCGGGTACGCTCCTTTACCCAAGATGATGCCCATATTTTCTGCACGGAAGATCAGATCCAAAGTGAAGTGTCAGCATTCATCGAACTGGTCTACCAGGTTTATCAGGAATTTGGTTTTGAAGAAGTCATCCTGCGGCTGTCGACCCGGCCGGAACAGCGTGTGGGTTCCGATGAAGTCTGGGACCAGGCTGAAGAAGCGCTGAAAATAGCACTGGATAATACCGGACGTAAGTGGCAGTTACTGCCCGGCGAGGGGGCGTTTTATGGACCGAAAATTGAATTTGCCCTGAAAGACTGCATGGGACGGGAACAGCAATGCGGCACCATCCAGGTGGATTTTTCCATGCCGGGCCGACTCGGTGCAGAATACGTCACTGAAGATAACAGCCGCGCCACACCGGTCATGCTGCACCGCGCTATTTTCGGTTCCTTCGAACGATTTATCGGTATTCTGATCGAGCACTATGAGGGCGCATTCCCGACCTGGCTGGCACCCGTACAGGCTGTCATCATGAACATTACGGACAAGCAGGCCGAGTATTGTGCAAAAATCGCAGATTCCCTTGAAAATAAAGGGTTTAGAATACAATCTGACTTGAGAAATGAGAAAGTCGGGTTTAAAATTCGCGAGCACACGGTGCAGCGAGTTCCCTATCTGCTTGTAGCAGGCGATAAAGAAGTAGCCGCCAACACGCTTTCTGTCCGCGACCGAACGGGTAAAGACCTGGGAGTCATGGAGATATCCCAGCTGGAAGCATTGCTGGAAAAAGACATAGCGACATATGGCAAGTTAGAGTGACGGGGAAGCTGTCGAGATTAACAGGAACGGAGAAGTAAATTATTAAGCGTGATACTGACAAAAAACGGGCATTAATCAATGATGATATCGAGGCCAGTGAAGTAAGGCTGATACTCGATGACGGCAGCCAGAAAGGCATCGTCAGTCTGGTGGAAGCAAAAGAAGAAGCCAATGCAGCAAAGCTAGATCTAGTGCTTATTTCGCCTGATGCGGATCCGCCTGTTTGCAAGATCATGGATTATGGCAAGCATATTTTTGAACTGAAAAAACAAAAAGCTGCCAACAAGAAAAAACAGAAAGTCATTCACGTTAAAGAAATCAAATTCAGACCAGGGACGGAGGAAGGAGATTATCAGGTAAAACTACGCAACCTGATACGTTTCCTCAGTGATGGAGACAGAGCAAAGGTCACAGTACGTT
>CAZSHI010000053.1:0-4057 GCA_964606735.1 uncultured Enterobacteriaceae bacterium | reverse complement strand
GCATTTCCTGTATCAATAGGCAGCACATGACCCGAATCCTGACTAAAACTCAAAGGCACGATCCAGGTCAATGTATTTTCATGTATCACTGAAGGCAGTAGATTCTTTAGGGTGACCAAGGAATAACAAGTATGAAAAAGATACTGATAATTCTAGGGATAGTCGCTGTCGTAATAGGTATCACCCTGATCAGGTTGAATGTCTTTTCACAAGGCGCCGGAGAAGTGCTGGTGGAAGATGTCACAACCCATGTCATTAACTCCTCCGTTTTAGCATCCGGCACCCTTATTTACGATGAGGAAGTCAACCTGACGACCGAAGTAATAGGTCGTGTGACGGGCGTATTTGTGGAAGAAGCAGATACGGTTACGCAGGGGCAACTCCTGCTGCAGATAGATGATGAGACCTTCTCGAAAACGGTGGAGCAAAGACAGGCGGCGGTTCGTATGCAGGAAATAGCCATTGAGAGTCAGCGTCTGCGTCTGGAGAGATTGCAGCAGCAATGGCAACGGCAGAGTAACCTGTTTGAGCGTGGAGTGCTGGACCAAGAGAGCTTTGACAACTTAAGCAACCAGGTGGCGCTGGCAGAAGTTGAAGTGCGTTCACTGGAAGAAGCCTTGCGCCAGTCCGTTGCCTTGCTGGAGGAAGCCGAAGATCAGCTCGGCAAAACACGGGTGTACTCGCCCATCAATGGACTGGTCACCATCCTGGATATTGAAGTTGGTGAAACCGCTATATCCAGTACGACCAATATTGCCGGCTCCAGTCTCATGACCATTGCGGACCCCGAGAGCATGATTACTGAACTGAATGTTGACGAAGCGGATATAGCTGACGTGGCGGTTGGCCAGGAGGCGGAAATTGTCGCCATTGCCTATCCGAATCAACCCATGAAAGCGGTAGTCGATTTTATTGCAGTATCGGCAAGGCAGCGGCAGGAAGGGGGCAATCAGGCACTCAGCTTTATTGTGGAATTGAGTTTTACCGACACCAATGGTGTTGTGCTTCGTCCCGGCATGTCGGTCAGGGCTGAGATTTTTACCAGTAATGATGAGATTGAACGAACCGCCGTTCCCATTCAGGCAATCAGCCTGGAAGAAAACCTGAGTCTGAACCAGGCAACTTATAGCGTTTACAAATTTGAAGAGGGAGTGGCGAGAAAAACCGAGGTTGAAGTGGGTATCGCAGATGATGAATTTCAGGAAATACGGACGGGACTTGAGGTGGGTGAGCAGATCATTGTCGGGCCGGACAGAATCCTGCGCAATCTGAACGACGGTGATAGTGTAACGCAAGCGGAAGGCTAATCAACATGGAGCTCATCAAACTGCAAAGTCTGAGCAAGCGCTATGAAATGGGACAGGAGGAAATCAAGGCGCTCAATAATATCAATCTGACTATTCAGCATAATGAATATCTTGCTTTTGTGGGGTCATCCGGTTCTGGTAAATCCACTATGCTGAACATTCTTGGCTGCCTGGACAGGCCAAGTGAGGGCAAATACATCCTCAATCACAAAGATGTCAGCATCTTGAAAAATGATGAACTGGCGGAAATCAGGAATCAGGAAATCGGTTTTATTTTTCAGAGTTTTAACCTGTTGCCCAGAGTCAATGCACTGGGAAATGTCATGCAGCCGCTTATTTATTCGGGGATAAAACTGGCAGAACGTAAAGTCAGGGCTGTTGAAGCACTTCAGCAGGTTGGTCTGGCAGACAGGATGGGGCATGTGCCGAACCAGCTGTCAGGCGGGCAGCGGCAGCGTGTCGCCATTGCCCGTGCACTGGTGACCAAGCCCAGTATTTTGCTGGCTGATGAACCCACAGGAAACCTGGACTCAAAAACCACAACAGAAATCATGAAGCTCTTTGATGAGCTGCATGCCAGCAATCACACCATTATTATAGTTACGCATGAGCAGGATATTGCTGAGCATTGCCAGCGTGTGATCCGCCTTGAAGACGGAAAAATTGCCTCTGATGAAAGTCGACAGCGGGCCGCCTGATGTTTATTTTAATCGAAAGTGCACGCTCAGCCTTTGCCTCCATCCGGGCACATGGCTTCCGCTCAATCCTGACGACCATCAGTATCACGATCGGTGTTGCCGCAGTCATTGCCATGGTATCCATTATTCAGGGGGTCAGCGCTTTTGTGGAAAACCAGCTTTCATCGCTGGGCGCCAATGGTATGGTGATTCAATCCTTTACGTCCCAGGAAGACCGGCTGCAGGGCAAGATCAACCGCCTGTCACCCGAAGATTACGAGCTGGTAGCCAGCCGTATTGATGGCATTACTTCAATCACACCGATACTGACCAATAATTTGATCAACCAACTGCAGTATCAGGGCGAAACAGCTGTTTCACAGGTGTTGGGTTCTACCTACAACTTTCAGCGGGTGTCGCAGTTTTATACCAGCCAGGGACGTTTTATTTCGGATAGCGACAACCAGACCCGGCGGCGAGTAGCCGTTATTGGTGAAGATGTCAGGGTGAACCTGTCATTGCCGGAAAACCCGGTCGGAGAATTTATTCGGGTGGGTTCCGAATGGCTCAGGGTGATCGGATTGATTGAGGAAAGGGGGCAGATGTTTGGTCAGAGTCGGGATAATAATGTGGTGATTCCCTATAACACCATGCGCAGCCTGATGGGCAATCAGCTGATCCCGGATATTGGAATTCAATTGAATATCAGTGATGTCGAATTACTGGACGCGACAGAAAGACGCATTGCAATTTTGCTGAGAGATGCGCATGGGCTCGGTCCCGGCGAGGAAAATGACTTTCAGATACAGACTTCTCAGGAACTGGCTGCATCTATCAATTCCATATTGACGGTTATCACACTGGCGATGGGAGGCATTATCGGTATTTCACTGCTGGTGGGTGGTATCGGTATTATGAATATCATGCTGGTGTCCGTGACAGAACGCACCAAAGAAATAGGCATCTGCAAGGCAATAGGCGCCAAACGTCAACAGATTCTGTTGCAGTTTCTGTTTGAAGCAGTCTTTCAATGTTTGCTGGGGGGCGTTATAGGTCTGGCAGTCGGTTATGGCCTGGGAGTCGTAGCTGCCTTCTATATCAGTGATCTTGGTGCAGTCGTTCCGTTCTGGGCGGCTTTGCTGGCCATCAGCTTTTCAGCTTTTATTGGTATTCTTTTTGGTTTGATGCCTGCCGCCAAGGCGGCCAATCTCGATCCGATAGATGCCCTGCGTTATGAATAAATTAGCTGGCAAGAAAAATACACAATCCAAAAGGAAGTGCCGAGCGTGAATAATTTTATCGATATTATTGCTGCCCCCAACCAGGTATTTGAGCGATTAAAACAAAAGCCCTCATGGTTTATTCCCTGGCTCGTCATAGCCCTGCTGGCCGTGACAGTGCAACTGGGTTTTTACAATCTGATCGACCCCGGGTATCTGCTGGACCAGCTTGTCGAACAGCGCATGGATTCAGGGATTCCTGAGAGTGAATTGCGCAACGCAATGCAAGGCATTACCGAAAATACCACCCCTCTGATTGTGTCATCTTCTGTTGCTGTTTTTGTTGGTCTTCTGCTGATCTATGCGATCAGCGCCGTGTATCTTTTTTTAGTCAGTAAGTTCAGCGATACCTCCATCACTTATCGGCAATGGCTGTCACTGGTCAGCTGGTGCAATGTGCCGACAATCTTCACCGTGCTGGCAGCCTGGCTGGCGATACTGAGTTCTGGCAGGCTGATTGAAATAGAGGCCATGAACCCCCTTAATCTGAACTATCTGCTGTTCCAGTCTGAAGGCGATTTTGCCGGCATGCTGAGTGCCATTAATCTGGTTACCATCTGGAGTGTGCTGTTAATGATTATGGGTCACAGAATCTTTACTGCGTCCACTTACCTGAAATCCGCAACAGTGGTTCTTACTCCCTACGTCCTGATTCTGCTTGTCTGGACGCTGATCATCCTGCGCTGAAACACAGAGTGCACTTTGGCTTTCTAGGGTTATCGCAGCGGTAATTCTTCATTTCCAAGGTTATCTACCAGGAAGTCCACAAAGACCCTGACCTTGGCTGGCACGA
>CAZSHI010000052.1:0-4399 GCA_964606735.1 uncultured Enterobacteriaceae bacterium | reverse complement strand
TGATATCGGCGGCACCATGACAACGCTTTATATTTTAAACGATGGTGTTTCTATTTATACCAGAGAACAGGTTTTCGGAGGTGCGCAGCTCAGCAGTGAGATACAGGCGCGTTATGGGCTGCAACCGAATGAGGTTGAAGCGGCAATTGTTGATAATGATTTACCCGAAGGGTATGAAGAAGATGTGTTGCATCCCTTCAGGGAAGAAATTACCGAGCAGATTAGCAGGGCTCTACAGTTCTTCTTTTCTTCGAGTCAGTATAATGATGTTGATTTGATCATTTTAGCCGGTGGTACAGCAGCTACGACAGGTCTGGCTGATCAGGTGGAAGAAGCCCTATCCTGTAAAACGGTAGTTGCCAACCCTTTTGCAAAAATGAGCATAGGGTCTAGAGTAAACAAAAAACAGATCAAGAATGATGCTCCGTCACTGTTAATGGCTGCCGGTTTAGCTGCCAGGGAGTTTCTGAAGTGACAACGATTAATTTGCTGCCATGGCGTGAGACGCTACACGAAGAAAGAAAGCAGGAGTTTTTTGTTTCCCTCGGTATTGTCGTTGCGGTAGCAGCCGGCATTCTATTTGGCGTAGACCGCTATTTCAATAATGAAATTAACGGCCAGGAACGTATCAATAATTTTATATCTGAGCAGATTACCGTGCTTGACAGGGAAATTGCGGAGATCAGAAATCTACAGGCACAGCGTACCCAGTTAACGGAGCGTATGGCTGTCATTCAGGATCTGCAAGGTACGCGTCCGGTGATTGTTCGACTGTTTGATGAGTTGGTTCGGCGCTTGCCTGATGGGATTTATTACAACTCGATTGTGCGTACCGGAGATAGCATCCAGATGATTGGTGTATCTGAATCGAACAATTTGGTATCTGAATTAATGCGATCGCTGGAGTCATCAGACTGGTTTGCCAATGCCAGCCTCCAGCAAATCAATTCCCAGAATGACGAACAGGAAACGTATGTTTTTCAGTTAGAAGTTGCTGTCACGACGCCTGTGCAGGAAATCGAAGAGTAACTAGAAAATGAAAGCCGTAGACCTCATAAAAAATAAAGCTATCGCCTCTGTCGATGAACTCAAAAATTTCGACTGGAATAATTTGAGTGATATCGAGACCATCGGGGTATGGCCCAATGTTGTCAAATTTGTGTTGGGCATGGTGCTTTTTGTTGCCTGCCTTGGGGCGGGTTACTGGTTTCATGTCAAGGATTTACAGGCAAGTCTGGTGGAAGTCCAAAATCGTGAAGACGGTCTGCGCAATGAGCTGGAAACAAAAGCCATACTGGCAGCAAATCTGGAATCCTATCGACGTCAGCTGGCTCAGATGGAAGAAGACTTTGGATCCTTGCTCGCACAATTGCCAGGTGAAACTGAAGTGCCTGGCTTGCTCGAGGATATCAATGAAACTGGCTTGGGCAGTGGTGTTGAATTCGATTCAATCCAATTACAGCCCGAGCAGACCAGAGAGTTCTATATTGAGTTGCCGATTAATATCTTGGTCAATGGTACTTATCATGACTTCGGCGCCTTTGTGAGTGCAGTAGCCAGTCTGCCAAGGATAGTTACCTTGCATGATTTTACGATTAATGCCGGCGGTAATCGAAGTGCACTGAACATGCAGATTACGGCAAGAACTTACCGGTATAGAGCTGACAATGAATAAGCAATACAGACAAGGCCTCCTGATTGTTGCCCTGCTGATGCTGTCGGGCTGTATGGGCAATAATGAAGAACTGATTGCCGTGCAGAACTACGTGAACCAGCAAGTCAACAGACCGCCGGGACAAATTGAACCACCTCCGGAACTGGTGGCGTACGAATCATTTACGTACAGTGCTGCCAACTTGCGCAGTCCTTTTGATATTCCACTGGATATTTCTTTGGCTACACTGAACCAGCAGAACAGCGATATCCAGCCCGATTTAAACAGAGCGCGTGAACCGCTAGAGGCTTTCCCCATTGGAACCCTGCGAATGCGCGGCATCATGTCCCGGGACGACACCATCTGGGCATTGATACAAGATGAGAACAATAATTTGCACTATGTAAGCAGTGGCAATTATATGGGGCGAAATCACGGTCGTGTGATTTCAATATCCGAAGAGCAGATTGATTTAATTGAAATTGTGCCAAGTGGTGGTGGTGGCTGGATCGAACGCCCCCAAACCATCACCTTGAATGAATAATCTACATTATGGGTAAACAAGGTCAGGCAGTGATTGACTATTCAGGCGATGATAAAGAGCCTGCTTCTGCTATGCCTTCAGGAGTTTCAATATGATTACTGGTATTAGTAATTCATTATGCAGAACTGTTATCAGCACACTTGTACTGCTGGGCGGTATTGTTGTGTCGACTGTTGCAAGCGCGCAGCAGACCACACTGAATAATATTAATTTTGTTACCTTGCCAGGTGAACAGCTTGAAATTGAACTCGTGTTCAATAATGAGCCGCCAACCCCGGCTATTTTCGAGATCGCCAATCCGGCGCGCCTTTCAATGGACTTTGATAATGTCAGTAGCCAGCTGAATGAACGTCGTTTTCCGCTGGATATTGACCTTGCAGACAGCGTCATGATTCTGGAAGATCAGAGCAGAACACGTATGGTCGTTAATCTGGCTGAGCTTGAACCTTATACCACGCGCGTTCAGGGGAACAGTCTGTTTGTTGTGTTGGGCAGTACACAAAGAAATGTCGGCAGCAATGTCAGTGCTGCGGCTGCAACGGTGCGAGGCGCCAATGTGGCCAGTAATGATTCAGATATTGAGAATGTTGATTTCAGACGCGGAGCAAATGGAGAAGGGCAAATCATCGTGCAAATGGCAGGCAACGGCTTAAGCAGTGATATTAGCCGCTCGGGCCCATCGCTAAGCCTTGAATTCAGAAATGCCGGCATTGATTCTGATCAGCAGGCAAGACTGGATGTCACGGATTTTTCTACGCCGGTTCGCTATATCGATGTTTATGAGGAAAACGGCTCCGTCATGATTGTCGCAGACATTGCCGGTGAATATGACTACATAGCCTATCAAAGTGCTGAAGAGTTCATCATAGATGTCAGTCCGATAATTGATACTGCAACAGTGGCAGGCGGCAATGATTTTGACTATACCGGCGAGCGTATGTCGCTTAACTTCCAGGACATTCCCATCAGGCAGGTACTGCAAATTTTCGCTGAATTCCAGAATTTCAGTCTGGTTGTCAGCGATGCGGTTACCGGCAATATTACGCTCAGACTGGTTGATGTCCCCTGGGATCAGGCCCTGGATCTGGTTTTACGTTCGCGTGGACTGGGCCAGCGTCTGGAAGGCAATGTACTTTATATAGCGCCAGCTGCAGATATAGCACAGGCTGAACGACAAGCGCTGGAAGCCAACCAGGAAGTGGAAGCACTGGTGCCCCTGCAGACAGCATATATTCCAGTGAATTATGCAGTTGCCACTGAAATGCTCAACCTGATTCAGGGTGGAGAAGGCAGAGGCCTCTTATCAGACCGGGGGTCGGCAACCGTTGATACCCGAACCAATACCTTGATTGTCCAGGATGCACCTGTGATTCTGGCCGAAGTCAGGGGCATGCTGGAACGGCTCGACATTCCGGTTCAGCAGGTTTTAATCGAGGCACGAATTGTAAATGCTGAAACCAGTTTCAGTGATGCCCTGGGGATTCGCTGGGGCGGGGTTCAAACCTTTCCTGAATTTGGTGATGAGTTTGTGCTCAGTGGTGGTATAGATGGCCTGGGCAACACCTCTTTCAGCGATAGCCAGCTGGTTGTGGATTTAGGTCCTTCGGCTTCTAACTCATCTATTGCAATTGGTTATGCCGGTGATAATGGCCTCCTGCAGCTGGAGCTGTCAGCGCTGGAAGACAGCGGTAACGGTGAGGTGGTGGCACAGCCCTCCATTACGACACAGGATCAGCAAACTGCGAGGATTGAATCTGGTCTACAGATTCCCTACCAGGCCCAGGCAGGCGGTACGGCTGGAGGTTCTACCACAGAGTTTGTGTCTGCCGTGCTGTCGCTGGAAGTCACACCCCAAATTACACCTGATGGCAGGATTATCATGCTGCTGGATATTCATCAGGATTCCATTGCTCCAAGTGGTGGCGGTGTTCCTGCGATTTCTACCAACAATGTGACTACCCGTGTACTGGTTGATGATGGCGACACAGTAGTGCTTGGTGGTGTCTATCGTGAAGAAGTGGTATCCACGACCTCAAAAACCATGTTCCTGGGGGATTTGCCCTATATAGGAAACCTGTTCAGGCGAACTGAAAATACAGAAACCAAAACCGAGTTGCTGATTTTCATCACGCCATCAATTATCAACGAGATTTAAGCCCTGCAAGGGCTGCGCCTGGGTATTAGTTCTCGGAGTTTATGAA
>CAZSHI010000051.1:0-4521 GCA_964606735.1 uncultured Enterobacteriaceae bacterium | reverse complement strand
CTGTATCCAAGGCGGGATTAATCCTGTTTTTCAGTGGTGTTATCCAGGATTTCTGTAGCAAAGCCATCTATCGACTGTTGGTTTTTTTCCTGCCAATAGGATGCTATACCCTGTTCGCCTTTTTTATCAGACCATTCTAATAAGGCTTTGCGATCTTCCTTGAATTCGTAAAAAGGCACAGCAAAGCCGCAGGATGTTTGTACCAGATCAATATTCATAATAAAAAACTGCCGGGCGCCTGAACATTCGGGAAAAATATTCAGATAGCTTTGCCAGTCTTCATCCCTTGGATGGACAGCTCGAGCTGTTCCGTACAGTCTCAAAATTAGCGGCTTACGTTCAAAAGAACAAAACATGATTGTCATGCGCGGGTTTTCCAAAATATGTGCAGAAGATTCATTACCGCTGCCCGTGTAATTCAGCCAGACCAACTTGGTTGAATCCAGAATTTTAAGGGAGTTCATCCCTTTGGGTGAAACGTTAACCGTTCCGGTTGAGCGCGCCGTTCCAACAAAAAACATATGCTGTTTTTCAATAAATCTAATTAGTGAGGGACTTAACTCAGAAAATTTCTCAGCCATAATTAATATTTGAGTTGCTAGCTTACTAAGTCGGCATGCCGACAAATAAAATTACCAGGGCATACGCGATTTTGGATAGTATGTGCAAAAACTGATCCTGATGAAGATTAATAATCTTGTCGCATTTAACATAATCAATTAACCAGTGACTTAAAAACTCGGCAACCAGAAAAGTAATGCTTCCGGTACAGAAGTAAACAATCAGACCATGAGTAGAAGCATGTGCTGATAACCAGTAATACCATTGAGGAAAACCATCATCGAACTGCTCGCGGGTTTTATTCCGATTTTTTCCTGAACTCATAGGGCCAGGCTGTAGCACAAAATCGCCTACAAAATGACCCGCCAGCATGAGTATCAGGATAGAAATGACTTCCATAATCAGCACTCGTCTTTTTATTCGTTGTGCTAGAAAGTGCCAGTAAAACTGACTTTAATACCATTCTAGAATAGTGAATCAAAATCATTATCCCTGCATTTACGGCTTTATACAATGTACTAAACCTTGACCCAAGTCTCATATTTTTCGAAATTTCAAGATGTTAAGCCTTTGTTCATATTGCGATTGTTAAGCTTTCAGTCAATCAGAAAATTACCGAGAAGCATTTATTGATAATTTTTGTTAAATAAAGGGGGAACATCATGAAACTATTAAATCGTATTAATACAGTTGCTGTAACAGCTTTCTTAAGCGCCGGTTTGATTTCCACAGCTTCTGGTTCCACCAGTTATTACGAAGCTGATGTGATTCAAAGTACTGCAGTTTACCGCACGGTAGAAACCCAAACACCAAGACAGGAATGCTGGTTGGAAGAGGTCGTTCGGGAAAGTCGTCCCCAATACCGCTCAACTACACCCAATATTTTGGGAGCGGTCATTGGGGGCGCAATTGGCAATGCTGTTGGTCATAATAAAAGTAACCAGCGTGTCGGTGCTGTTGTTGGGGCCGTCCTGGGAGCCTCTGTTGCAAGGGATATCACTCATACGAACAGGTCACGAGATGTCTATTATGAAACCATAGAACGTTGTGAAACCGTTTATGACACTTACCTGGAGGAAAGACTGGTTGGTTATGATGTGCTTTATAGCTACAATAATCAGGAATATAGTGTTCGTACTCAACGAGATCCAGGTGCTACTATCAGGGTCAGAGTGAATGTAGAACCTGTACTTTAACTAAGTTTCATAAACGATGGCCTGTGGCGAATAAGTGACCCATAAGACAGCAATAATATTGATGATGGCTACAATGGTATGTTCCTCCGGGGTACTTGCTCAGGCGCCACGAGGTGGTCCTGAGTCAGGTCCCAGGACTGATCAGCAAGCCCCTCCCTTTGGTGGACAGCCCGGACGCCCTGGTAATGGTCTGGCTCCGCCTATACTGGATCCGGCTGCCTCAATTTCCAGACAGCAAGCATTGAATCTGGCCCGTGACAGGTTTCAGGGCAGAGTTTTGAGTGTCCGTATGGACGGTAGTAACTGGCGAGTACGTATCGATCAAAACGGCACGGTATTTAATGTCTTTGTTGATGGCCGCACCGGTGAAGTCAGCCGATTTGCCGATTAATTCCAGACAACGCTATGCAGTAAGGGTATCAGCATGCGCCTGTTACTAGTAGAAGATGAAGATCTGTTAAGAGCCCAGTTAGTCAAAGCACTGGAAGATAATGGCTATATTGTAGACAGTGTACAGGATGGCGAAATGGGCCTGTTCCAGGCTAATGAGTTTTCTTATGATGCTGCCATTATCGATTTAGGTCTGCCTAAAATAAACGGTATAGACCTTATCAAGGCGATCAGGTCGGCAGGTAAGGTTTTTCCGATATTAATTTTGACAGCACGTGATAAATGGACCGACAAGGTTGAAGGTCTGGATGCCGGTGCTGATGATTATGTTGTTAAGCCTTTTCAGATTGAAGAGATCAAAGCCCGCTTGAATGCCCTGCTTAGAAGAGCCGCCGGTTTTGCTAAACCCAGCCTGGATTTTGCGCATTTAAGTCTGGATACTTCAGCTAAAAAATTAACGGTTTCTGGCAACCCGGTAGAGTTAACAGCTTACGAATACAAGGTACTGGAATATCTGATGCTGCATCCCGGCCAGGTGGTTTCCAAGATGGAGCTAACCGAGCATTTGTATGATCAGGATTACGATCGTGACAGTAATGTGCTGGAAGTGTTTGTACGCAGACTACGGCAAAAACTTGATCCTGAAGAGTCGCTAAAACCAATCGATACCGTGCGTGGTCAAGGTTATCGTTTTAATGTCCCGCCCAATTAATTCTCTGACAAAGTATTCTTTGCAACAACGCCTGGTGTTGGCCTTCGGCATTCTGCTCATCCTGTTTTTGGGCTTGACCGGGTTGGTGTTGGACAGGGCTTTTCAGGAAAGCATAGAAGCTTCCGTGGAAGAGCGTTTGCAACTGCAGATTTATGCTGTGCTTGGTGTTGCTGAGCCTGATATTGATGCGACTTTTTTTGTGCCGGATCTTGAAGAGGCACGCTTTTCCCAGATTGATTCAGGGCTCTATGCCTTTATTTTTGATCAACATGGCAATGAAGTCTGGCGCAGTCCTTCAGCCGTTAATATGCTGCTGTCGGAATTAAATATGACCGTGCAGGATATAGACCCTGGCCAGATGGTCTATGGCAGCACACAGACGCAAGAGCAGGGGCCGATGTCATTTGCCAGTTATGGCACTTACTGGTCGAGCCTTGAGCAGGAATTCAATTTTGTTGTGCTGGAGTCTGTAGCGCCGACTGATGCCGAAATAAACGAGTTTCAATCCAATCTCTGGCTTTGGCTTGGGGGGTTAGCGGTATTCCTGTCGCTGGCTCAATTTGTATTGCTACGCTGGGGGATGACACCGCTAAAACAACTGGCACAAGATCTGGCAGAAATAGAAGCAGGCAACAAGGAACAGCTTGGCGAAGATTATCCGAGTGAATTACACAATCTGAGTCATAACATGAATATGCTTATCCAGAGTGAAAGGCAAAGGCAGAGCCGCTATCGAACAACGCTGGGTGATTTGGCCCATAGTTTGAAAACCCCATTAGCGGTTATTTCAGGCGTAGCACAGCAGGACAGGAAGCTGAATAAAAAAGATATGGCGGACATTTCTGAGCAAATTGAACGCATGAATCAGATTGTTTCTTATCAGCTCAATCGTGCAACAAAAACCAGTCAAAGCAAAATGCTGGTAACCCCGGTATTGATTCAACTGGTAGTTGAAAAGTTATCTGCAGCTTTGAATAAGGTTTATCTGGATAAAAAAGTTAAGCTAGAGCTTGAAGTCAGTGAAGGGGCGACTTTTTACGGTGAAGAAAGTGATCTCACTGAACTTCTGGGTAACCTGGTGGATAATGCTTACAAGTATTGTCAGCAGCAGGTGCAAATTCAAATTACCCAAACTGATAAGAGTTTAACAATAATAATTGAAGATGATGGTGCAGGCATTGAAGAACAGTATCGCCATTGGGTGCTGGAGCGCGGAGCCCGGGCCGATACCCGCGAAACCGGGCAAGGCATCGGTCTGGCGGTAGCGCTGGACATCATCAGTTCCTACGGCGGTGAACTGAAAGTGGAAAACAGCGCATTAGGCGGCGCTTCCTTACAGGTAAACCTGAAAACAGATTAATGCCTGCAGGCTGAAGCCGGCAAACTTCTTTCTACACGATTACCGTTACGATCATAATAAACTTCATAGCAGGAGCGTGCTGGTCGAGTGTAGAGATTTTCCTGATAGTTGTGATTAATGCTTCTGCGTCCTTTACTATAACCCCTGTCAAAACCATGCTCGAAGCCATTCCTGTAACTTCGCTGATAAGCCCTGCCATTGTAAGCCCGGTTATGCAGCCTCATGCGACTGTTGTAGTTGCGATAGTTGATGCCATTGATCAAACTGGCAGAAGGAAAGGGCTGATAAAAAGATTGATAAAG
>CAZSHI010000050.1:0-4729 GCA_964606735.1 uncultured Enterobacteriaceae bacterium | reverse complement strand
CATTGAAAAAAGCCAATGTTAGAATAAGATCTTAACGACAGTTCTTGAGGGATTGCTGATGTATACGGAACGGACCAAGCCGAAGGCATCAGTACTTTCCCTGTGTATATGCTTGCTCATTATTGGCGTCGGATCGCCAATAACACAAGCTCAGAGTGTTGATGAGATCATGTCTGCACTCAATGCTGCCACTCCGGCAAGAAGTAACCAGGGGGAGAGTTTTCGTGGACAGCTCAGGCCGGTTAACTTTACCCAAATATCAGCCGGTATCGATGCCAAGCTGATCAGTTTTCCCGTCAGAGCTGGCAACCGTGTAGAAGAAGGCGAAATTATTGCCGAATTTAATTGTGCGGTTGAAAGGGCCAATAGCACCATAGAACAGGCTCGTGAAGAAGCTGCCAGTCGTCGTGTTGAAGTGAACGAACGCTTACGCCAGCTGAATAATTTAAGTGAGCTCGAGTTGGAGCTTAGTCGTTCTGAGCTGGATATTGCACGTGCCGAGGTGGAAAGAACTTCATCTATTGTTTCCGAATGCATAATCCGTGCACCATTTTCGGGAACCGTGACAGAAAAGTACGTTGAGGCATTTCAGTTCGTAAGCCGTGGTGAAGTCTTGCTGGAACTGACAGATACCAGGAATCTGGAAATCGAAATGGTATTGCCTTCCCTGAATTTGTTGCGTTATCAGCCAGGGCAGCACTTTGAGTTTTTAATTGATGAAACTGACCAAAGTGTTAATGCGCTTATTGATCGTGTGGTTAATATAATTGATCCGGTTAGCCAGACTATTCGAGTTATCGGAACACTTGTTGAGCCGCCTGATAACCTGATGCCGGGTATGAGCGGCGTTGTGTTTTTTCCAGAATAAACCATAACTCGCGAGAATTTGGACTTAACTAACGATGACTGATGCAACTGACTTATTATTGCTACAGCAGAAGCTGCGTCAGAGCAAAAGTATGCTCCAGTTGGGTCATACCATTGTCAATCAATCCTCACGCATCGCCAAATACCAAATTTCAGTACTGTGGATTTCCCCGCAGGCAGGAAAGGGCTCGATTCAGGCAGTTTCGGGTTTGCCAGAACCGGTCAAACACACACCATTTACGTCCTGGGTAGAGAGTATCTGTAGGCAGTTAAGGACAGAGGATCTTGAAAAAACAACAGTCGTTAATAAAGAAGACTTTACAGAAGACCAGTTAATCCGCTGGCGTGAATTCTTCCCCAGTGACCTGGCGTGGGTGCCGCTAATATCTCAGAACAGGACAATCGGCGGCCTGTTGCTTGGTCGTAGCGAGCCCTGGCTGGAGGAAGAACTCGCACTGTTAAATTATTGGTCAGGTGCGGTGACACATGCCATCGCTGCCTTCACCAATGTTCGAAAAAAACCAGTTGAGCATGTAAAGCATGTGTTTACGCACAAGCGTGCTATCTGGATAGTGCTGGTGATCCTGTTTGTAGCGGCCTGGATTCCGGTGCCCTTGTCGGTGAATGCCCGAGCCGAAGTGGTTCCCCGGGAAGCCACTATCGTTCGTTCTCCCATTGAAGGCATTATCGGGGAGGTTTACGTCGAGCCTAACCAGGGTGTCCTGCCCGGTGACTTGATCATGTCGTTTGATGATACCAACCTGCAGTCTCAAAAAGATCTGGCCGAACAGGAGTTGGCAATCGCCCGCGCAGAATTTCAAAGTGCCAATCAGGCAGCAGTACGTGACAGGGATATTGCCTCGGAATTACCGGTCTTACAGGCAGTGATTGAGCAGCGTGAAACACAGCTTCGATATACTGAAACCTTGCTGGAAAGATCTAACCTATATGCTGAAAAGCAAGGCATTGTCGTCATCCCCAGAGTGACAGAGCTTGAAGGCATGCCCGTTCAGATTGGCGAACGCCTATTCTCTCTGGCAGAACCGGGCAGCATAGAAATGGAGTTCTGGCTTGCCGTTGGTGATGCCATTCCTCTGCCTTATAACGCAAATGTCACCTTATTTTTGAATGTTTTCCCGGAACAGGCTCATCGGGGCAATGTGCGTTATGTAAATTACCAGGCTGAGGTTTCTCCGGATGGAATCCTCGGATACCGCGGTAGAGCAGAATTTATTTTAAATAATGAGTTGAGAATAGGCTGGCGTGGTACTGCAAAAATCTATGGTGAGGATGTAACGCTATTGTATTTCCTTTTTAGAAGGCCTTTATCAGTGCTCAGGCAATGGATAGGACTCTAAACATACAGGCTCCAGCGAAGCCGCAGCTAAAGCTTCCTGAAATCAGGCAGGAATTGGCTTTGTATCCTGCAGAGTACGATATTGACGGTGCGCCTTTATGGCATTTACACGATCCGGTCGCAAACAAGTATTTTCGTTTGAATGATCGTGATGTCCAGTTACTTTCCCTGTTCGGCCAGAAAGACTCTAAAGACCTGCAAAAACTCAATGAAGTTGTTTTTCATGGCGAAATTGACAAGGATGAAATCGAAGAGCTGGAAAAGTTTTTGCGCCTGAATAATCTGGTTAAAGCTGATTCGGCACAGATCAGTTATTACCAGACTCAAATCGCCCAAAACAAACAACAGGACTGGTTTGCTACATACATTCGCAAGCCACTGTTCTTAAGATTTCCTCTCTGGGATCCTGATAAGTTTCTCGACAGCACCTTGCCCCTTATCCGGTGGATGGGTAACAAATACATGATTTATGCCTTTGTGCTGATCACTTTTTTAGGTATTTATTTATTTTCACGACAAATAGACGATTTCTTTAGCACCTTCCAGTACTTTTTCAGCTGGTCAGGCCTGATCATTTATATCCTTGCACTGACCTTCATCAAGGTCTTTCATGAGTTGGGCCATGCCTATGTCGCCAAAGCACATGGTTGCCGGGTGCCGATGATAGGCGTGGCATTGATGATGGGGTGGCCAGTTTTGTATACGGATACAACTGATTCCTGGAAAATTCCGTCTCGCGTTAAACGCATGCAGATTGGGGTGGCAGGCGTCTCTGTTGAGCTGGTGATAGCCTCCATTTCTTTATTTCTGTGGAGTATCTGGCCGGAGGGCAGCCTAAAAAGCGCCTTTTTCCTGTTATCTACAACAACCTGGATAATGTCGGTGTTTGTGAATTTTAATCCACTGATGCGCTTCGATGGTTACTACCTCTTATCGGATTTATTGAGGGTCCCCAATCTTGAAGCACGATCCTTCAGTATGGCCAAGTGGTGGCTGAGGGAGCGGATTTTTGGAATCGGCATAGAGCCCCCGGAGCATTTCCGCCCCGTGCTTGTGGTGTTTGCCTATTGTGTCTGGGTTTACCGTTTTTTTCTGTTTTTAGGCATCACCTATGTGGTCTATACCTTTTTCTTCAAGGCGCTGGGTGTTGCCATGTTTTTCGCGACCTTTATCCAGCTCCTGATAATGCCCGTATTACGTGAGTTGAAGGTATGGTGGGACTTCCGGGAAAAAATCAGCATGAACAAAAACACCACCTCCACCCTGGGTGTTTTATTGGTCCTGCTGGGGCTGGTTTTTATCCCCTGGCAGAATAATGTGCCGGTAGCGGCCGTTTTACGGGGCCAAATTGCCGATTTGTATTTACCCGAAGCCGGACGACTGGTCAGTATGCCGCAACTGCCAACGGCAGACCGGGCATTACAGGTAGAAGAGGGGCAGGTGCTGTTTGAAATCAATTCCTTGTTACTCGACAGGGATATTGAGCAGGCAACATCACGTTACACGGAGTTACGCTGGACACAGGCTTCACAGGGTTTCAACAATAACCTGCGCAGCCAGGCCAGAGTGGTCAACTCGGAGCTGCTCACGCAAAATGAGATTTTAAGAGGCTTGCTGGAAAAAAAAGAACAACTGCTTATCAGGGCGCCAATATCTGGTAAAATGGTGGATGTTGCTCCGGATATCAAAGAAGGAGACTGGCTGCCGAGCGGATTCAAGATAGCGACTGTCGTTGATACGGAAAATCAGGATATCGTTGCTTATATAGATGAAGCCCAGCTAGACCGGATCAGGCTGGGCATGGCAGCGAAATTTTTTCCAGAAAATCTGGAATTCGGTGTGCTGGATGCCTATGTGAAGGGGATAGATCTGGTTGCTATTGAGGAACTGGATAATATGTATCAGGCTTCGATTTTTGGCGGAAATGTCGCCGTACGGGAAGCACAGGACGGGACGCTTAACCTGGTCAGCAGTCATTACCGCATTGAATTGGGGCTCAATAACCCAGAGAACTTGAATGGGGAGCAGGTGGTTCGTGGTACTGTCGTCATTGACGGCAGAGCCGAGAGCTTTTTTAATCGTGTCAAGAAGCGCTTTGTTGCTGTATTCTTGCGGGAAACTGGATTTTAGACGAAAACTGCCGAGAACAGGTAGTATGCATAAAACATGACGTTTTACAGATTCACAGTTTCAGTAGTAGCTGCCTTATCTGGCCTGATTATGGCGCAGAATCTGGTGTTCGCCCAGCAAACAGGAGTCCAGGATCGGGTTCTGGAATGGCCTGACGGCACCCGCTATGAAGGCGGCGTACTCAATGGCAAGAAGGAAGGTCAGGGCGTTATTACCTGGTCAGATGGAACACGACTGGAAGGGAATTTCAGCAACGATATGCTGGATGGCCCCGCCCGCATGATACTGCCTGATGGTACTGTGTTGACCGGCAGTTTTACCGGCAATCAGCTTATAGCCGAAGCGGTGGATGAGCCTGTGGCAGATAGCGAAGAT
>CAZSHI010000049.1:0-5410 GCA_964606735.1 uncultured Enterobacteriaceae bacterium | reverse complement strand
GTGTAGGTCATGTCAATGCTCTGTGAAATGCCGCTTTGTACTTCAAGCCGTAGCCGTTCATTCAGAATATAATCCAGGGACAGTACGGATTCCTTGTCGAAAAGGCCAACTTCATAATGCATGAAAAGATCGGGTGTAAGGTATTTGCCTAAGCCCAGTGAGCTCTGGTCGAGATCTGCTTGACTGTTTATCTGTACCGTGTCCAGGCCGAGTTCACTGCTGATCATGCTGGTAATACCGCCCTGCCCACGATTGATGCCGAGGGAGGCAATGGCGCCAAGCAGATTACTTTGATCCTGGTTATTGATGTCCTGATAGGATTTTCCGGTAATCAGAATTGCCAGTATCTCACTTTCGGGCAGACTGGGGGTTGAGAACAGGCGGCTATTCATATTGCGCAGCGTACCATTGATCTGCAAGCCTGCCTGTATATCTGCTGTAGCACGATACGCGCGAATATCCAATGCCGGGTTGCTTGGGTTGCCGAAGAAGATCAGTTTACCGTTGCTGACATCCAGTCGTTGCCCATATATTTCGTAAAAACCCTCGCTAATGGAAATATCGCCATAGGCCAGCAAGGGACGCTCACGTTCCTGCTGTAGCTGCAACCGTCCGTCAAGAAACATGTCCAGAGACAGCCCCTGAAAGTGAACATTATTCCCCAGCACCAGTTGCAAGTCGGTTGTGATAGGAATCTCCTCAATACCCTGCTGCTGATTTTGCAGAAGATGAGCCTGTGCCGGTGGCGCCGAAATAATGACCGCATCACGCGTCACATCAATGCTGTTGTTTTGGAGAAGCGCTTCATCATTGCGCAGATCAATGTTCAGCATGGGAACCAGGACAGTTCCCTGAAGATCCAGTGTATTATCGCGCAAACTGAGGGCAAGCTCCGGGCTGACACTCATCTGGGCGTTTAAGGTATTTATGATGCTGAAGTTTTGCCCCTGCAAAGCGAGAGTTACAGTACGCTGCGGATCAAAGATCTGATTGGCACTCCCGCTGAGAACGAGACTACCCTCTCCGGAAACTGCTGAAGCACTAATTTGCATGGTGTCGCGATCATTGCTGAGGAAATTCAGCTTGATCTGTTCGGCCTGAATTCCGTATTCGGGCAGGTCAAAGGAAGCATTCTCAATATTCAGATTTGCCAGCAAGACAGGATCGTTGAGATAACCCTGCAATGCCAGATTGCCATTCAGGGAGCCGCGCGTATTTCGCAAACTGGGTAACAGAGCCTCCAGCCAATCCAGGCTGGAAACATCTATATTGATACTGCCTCCAAGACTCCTGTCGCTACCCATACTTAGGGAGGCCATGATATCCCCCTGTGCATTCAGGTCTCCACTGTCCTGTTGGAAAATGCTCAATGAACCACTGCCATTGAGGAGGCCTGCACTACGGGATAATTGCAGTGCCTGGTGATTAATCAGGAAGTTTCTGATGTCGGGCTGCACACTTTGACGCTCATCGGCAATGGCACGGTAGAGACTCCATTGGAGTTCCCCTGAGTTCAGGTTAAGAACAAAATCTGACTCGGGCAAAGCATCGATACTGCCACTTGCAAGCAAGGTGGCGTCAAGTGTCCCCTGCAAGAAGGTATCCTGGGGCAAGTACAGGATGAAATCCTGTTGCAGCTGATTGAGCGCCTCGGGCTTGCCGCTGTACTCACGATTGAGCAGTGGATCGTCAACACGTATGACGATGGCATCATTATTCAGATAGGCCAGTGGCAGGGCATGAATATCCAGATCAACAGTATACTCAGATTCAGCCAGGCTGGCTTCCAGGCATAGACCTGTCTGCAGGTAGGTCCAGCAATGCGCAGACAGGCTCAACATTTCAGAACTGATGCTGCTGCTGAGGGGGCCCTCGAGTTCCCAGTCACCATAATTACCACTCAGTGCGGCGCTATCCACACTGCCCTGCCAGTTGCTGTTCTCGTAACTGCCCTGAATATCTGCCTGGAGATTGATCTGTGGTGAACGCAGCGCAAGGCTTAGCTGATGCGCACTGGCAGACCCATTGAAATCGAGAACAGTTTCATCGATAACAAAGTCTCGGGCGTTGAGACTGGCGCTCAAACTGCCGAGGTCCAACGCTGCTTCAAGGGTGCCGTCGGCAGCGTCAAAGCTGACCCTGAAGTCATCCAGTAATAGATTTCCCGCCTGATTTTCATAGGCCAGTGAACTGCCATCAAGGTTGCCGCGGATAAGGGGTTCCGGCATGGCGCCTTCAACTCGGCCCGATCCAAAGATCTGACCACTCAAAGCAGGCAGTACAATGGACAGGTCCGGCGCTGACAGCTGCCAGTCAATGGCAAGTTCTTCAGCGGCAGTCCCGTTGAGTAAAAGCTGATTGCTGCCAGTACTGATGTTGAGATCAAGGTCTTGCAAACGGCCATTTTCCAATTCAAGCAAGCCGCTGGCATTCATCGCGTATCCATTAAGTCGGGCATCAAGAAATGACAGGCTGATATCGCTGTTGCCACCGGCGTCAAGATTCAGACTGCCACCGGCCCGAACATCCTGCAGACTGATGCTCTGTAGATAGTCGTCCAGATCAAGTCGGGTGAGTCCCCAATCCATGCTCATATTGAAGGGCTGTGGCGAAATTTCGGCCAGGGCCTGCAAAGCGAGCTCATCACTGCTCAGATTAATGGTCTCAAAGCTGAGCAAGGATTCGGCAAATTCGCCGGCAAGCAGTAAGGTCATAGGTGCAAGGTCCAAAACTTGCACGGTGAAATTGGCATCCAGAAAAAGCAGCTCCGGTGAGCCATGTGTCAGGAGACTGCCGCTGATACCGTTGATAAAATTTTGCGGTTCAAGCAGAGAACTTAAATCAAACAGGTGTTCGAAACTGAAATTCAATCCGGTATCGTTGCTGAGTCCGGTTAACAGCATGCCCTCGCTTTCAATACTGAATGGCTGGCTCAGGCTGTGGCTGATATCGAGCGTGTCAATGTCGCCGCTGAAAAACAGTGTGCCGGCAAGTGAGTCCCCTGTGATGGGTGCTGGCAGTGCCAGCCCCTCAAGTTGCCAGTCCAGATTGCCATCCAACAAGAAGTCATTTGACTGCAAGGCAAGTGATCCAGTGATAAGCGCTTCATAACCAGCAAATTTAAGGTTTGACAAGCGCAGGCGCTGACCATTCAGCTCGAGGCCGAAAGATAGTTGTTCCAACTGAAAACGCTGTTCGCCCTGTCGCAGAGTTGCTGTATCCAGTGACAAGTTTTCCAGACTCAGCTCAACGGGCAACTGAAAAGCAAGCTGCAATGCTTGCAGAGGTGGCTCAGCGTTCTCTGTCGAGTTGGCAGTTGTGTCAGCCAGTGGCAGCTCCAGTAAGGGGCTGGAGAGCTGAAGCTCTTGTATCACTAGGCGCCTCTCAAGTAATGGCCATAATGACCATGCACTGCTGAGGCGCTCACTTTGCAAAGTGAATTGCGGGTGCGTGATACGTAAATTGCTGAAATCCAGTCCTTCGTTCAGCGTTCCGTCCAGGCGTTCATAGCTGTATTGAATAGCATAAGTTTCCTGCAGGGAGTCTTGCAGATATGACAGAATAAAGTTGGCTCCAGCGGTGCTGTTGAGCAGGTAATAGGCAATACTCAGAACAAGCAGGCTTAATACCAGTATGCCGGAAATAGCGCGTAGAAAAATTTTCAGCAAAAGCAGGCGCATCAGAGGTCGGGCCCCATGGTGACATGAATACGGAAGCCCTCGTTATCGTTCAGCGTATGGGCAAGATCGAAACGTAAGGGCCCGATCGGTGATAACCAGCGCACTCCAACACCAATACTTTGTTTCCAGTCGATATCGTCGAATTCATTAAAGGCATTACCGCCATCGGTAAACAAAGCAACTCGCCAGCCCGGACGAAACAGGTAATCGACTTCGAGATTGCTGCTCAGTAAATGTTTACCGCCAACTATCGTGTTGTTTTCATCGACGGGCCCCAGGGTCCGGTATTTATAACCACGAAGACTCTGGTCACCCCCTGCTAAAAAACGCAGGGAGACTGGCAACTCTTCACGATCATCAATCCAGGTAAAACCGCTGTTAAAACGTAGCAAAAGACGCGTGAGCTGATTCAGTGAATGTACGCGGCTGCCGTTGATATTGGTTTGTATGAAACTGGTATCAGAGATAACAGCGCTGCTGGCTCCGCTGATTTCTGAGAAAAATTTCCAGCCACGTCTAGGATTGATCAAATCATCTGCCTGGGTTTTCGATAGATTAAATCCGAGAATGGCCAGATTGGAGACATCCGACTCGGTATTGATTACATAACTGTCACGCTGGTAATTGATAAAGGTATTGCGTAACCAGCCGCTTTCAGATTGATTACGATAGGCTGTTTCCACTTCGACACGCTTGCTGTCAAAGGTGTCGTTATCTTCGCGGATATAGCCAGCTGCGTATTGCAGGCTTTCTCGCAGGGGGTTGCGTCGAATGGGAACAGTGTAATGAAGATTGCTTTGAAAGCGTATCTTCGACAGGGAAATATCTGAATCCAGACGATGACCACGGCGGGTCTGGTAGCGGTTGCCATAGCCGAGCCTGATACGGGGCCCGGTATCAGTTGTAAAGCCAAGTCCGGCAGAATAGGCATAGCGAGGTCGCGGCTCGAGGGTGATGCTCAGAGGCACTGACTGATTTTGTGCCTGAGCAAGTTGCGGATTTATGGCTACCTGTGAAAAATATTGGCTTTGATCCAGATTGTTGCGCAAGTTCATCAGCGTGTCGTTTGAGTAAGCCTCCCCTTCCCTGATTCCGATCAGGCTACGGACAAACTCACTGTCCAGTGCGGAAAAATTATTCAGGCTGACTTCACCGAAATAAAATTGAGGACCCGGCGCAAACACTAGATCAATATCGGCCCGGTTATTGATGAGGTCAATGGCTATTTCTGAACGCAAAAAACGCGCTGCGAAATAACCATTCTCGACGGCTGTGGCACTGAGTTCGTTCTTCAGGTTTTCATAAAGTCCGTGATTAAGCTGCTGCCCCGGGTTCAAAGGGCTTGCTGCGATGATGTCACTGAAAATCACAGGAGCCTGCTTATCATTGAGGGCAATATTCAGGTCGCCAATGAGGACTGGCTCACCGGGTTCAATCTCTATGAGTAAGGACCAGCAGGTGTCATCGCTGGAAAAACGCAGATCAATACTGCTTTTGTAATAGCCCAGGGCATTGGCAGCACGTTCTGTGTTTGTCCTGACCTGGTTTTGCAGGCGCAGTAAACGTCCCATGCCGGTATCGCAGCTTTCACCACCGATACGCAGATGATTAAGAATATTATTGCGTAAGTCCTCATCGGCACCGTCTATGCTTATATTGGGCGCTTCGGCAGCGAAGCCTGGCATGCTCAACACAAGCATCAGGAAGATGGTGAAGCTGTGGCGGATGAG
>CAZSHI010000048.1:0-6386 GCA_964606735.1 uncultured Enterobacteriaceae bacterium | reverse complement strand
GCTGGTAGCGTTCCATCAGATAGCACAGGCAGTCCTGCCGGACAATGCTGATATCCCCGCGAGGGGGCAGGGCGCGCCAGAAACGCCAAAATTCAGGGCGCATACTTTGCTCATCGGTTTCGTCCCAGAAAGCATTGGTTTCTATGCCGCGGGAATCAAGCCACTGGTTGAGGCGGTTGACGACATCACCCTTGCCGGAACCATCCACGCCAGATAAAAGAATAATGACGGAGTGCCGGGTTCCTTTAAGTTTAAATTGCTGATCCAGCAGGCGGGTATGTAACTCGGCTTCTAGCTGGTTAAACTCTTTCTTGGAAAGTTTATGGCCAATTTCGGCAACTTCGAACATGCTACTTCCTACCTGATCAGGTTGTGCTTATTCTCACAGTCTATGTTACCGGCAAAAGGACTGCTTGATTCGCGTCAAGCAGCCCATTTATTGAGTGCGGCACGAAAACGTGCCAGGTCACTGATTAATAGGGTTTTTGAAAGATCAGCAGCAGGCGGTCACTAGGGCCTTCCAGACCAAAGACGGGCGTGCTGCGGTCATCATCCGGATTGGACAGTAGAGCGCTTTGGTCAAGCAATTCAAAACCGGCGGCAGTGACTTCTTCAATGACCAGCGCGGGGTCAATGCGATGCAGCTCTTCAGACACCGCCCAGTCAGAACCGTCAGGTGCCCGGTGATCTATCACCAGGTATTTACCTCCTGGCTTGAGGGCTTCAAACAGCAGGGCATTCATCTGTGCGGTATCCACGCCAGTCGGCTGCAGGTCATGATAGGAGTTGATGATAAAGGCCGCATCAGCATTCTGTGCATAGGGAGCCTGATGGTAGAACACCATGGTATAGCCAGCATTGGCATGGGAGCGCGCAAAGGCAATGCCATTTTCATCGGCACCGAAGCGCTGCCAGGGTGGCAGATCGTACATGTCCAGCTGGCCTTGCGGGCCGATGGCTTCAGACAGAATGGTCGAGTAGTACTGGCCCAGTGCAGATAATTCAATGATGTGGTCGCCTTCATTAAGGCCGAACAGAGTTAGCACCTCTGCTGGTTTGCGTGTGCTGTCGCGCGCGGTATCTTCTGCACTACGCTGATCGGATAACACAGCATTACGAATATGAATTGGCGTGTTAGCTGCGGGCGTGTATTCCTGTGCCAGCAAGAAGCTGGTATTCAAAAACAGGCATAGACCGGTAAAAAGGGTGCTCAGTGTTTTCATGATATTAGTGTCCTTCGCTTAATTCTTTTTTGAGGAAATCGCTTTCGGCGACAGCACGATCCTTGCGAATCTTGCTGCGCGCCTGGTGCTCCTGACTTTCGGATTTACGGGTGCTTTTACTGGTGCGAATGCCGGCAGGTGAAAACTGTTTTTCCAGATTGGCGCTCTGGCAGAAATCACAGTCAGGCTTCTCGTTGACCAGTACGATCTTCTCAAAGCGTTTCCCGCAATCCAGACATTTGTATTCAAAAATAGGCATGGGGGAATGATACTACAGGCGTTTCTTGCTCGACTAGTCCCTGATTTACGATGCCTGCTTGTAAGTACGAATAAACAGGCCGGCATCCTTGAGCTTGCCCAGTGCGGTTTCCTTGTCCTGCTTGTTAAGGAAGCTGCCCAGTTCCAGGGTTTGCTTGCCATCACTGATTTCGATACCCAGTGGGGCATGGGGATGCCGTGGATGGGTAAGTTCCAGAAAGCAGCTTTCACGGTTGAAGTGCCAGCTGCGTTTGGGAAAGTGCCTACCGACCTGCACCAGAATTTCACCTGGCGAAAAAGTAATGACCTGGCGCTGATAAGTCGCCAGGCAGACCCGGTATAAAAAGAAGGCCACAAGAGCAGCTTCGATGCCGGAAAAGGGCAAGATCATCCACGCCCCGATGAAGGCCCAGAAGGTGCCGATAGCTAGCATGGTGCCGCAGATCAGCAGGAGCGACAACCGGGTTTCAGCCCAGGTGGCCGAGCGGTTGGGCAGTAAGGTGAGGGTGCTGCTGCTTGCTTGCTGACTGGACAGAACCATTCCTGAATTCTAGCAGTTTGGTCCTGCCTGCGAAATAAAAAGCCGGCCATATGGCCGGCTTTTCAATGCTTAAAGCACTGACTGCTTAATCAATCGCGAAGCAGTAAAACAGGCCAGCACCACCACCAGCGGCTACCCCCTCAGGGCTGCAGCTACGGGTGTTGTGAGCCGAGTTCCAGGAATTATCAGTACGGCCATGACGGTCATGATGGCCGATACGGGCACTGCCTTCATCATTGCTGGTCCAGTTGTTGCAGGTCATATCATCGCCGGCAGGAAAAGCGGCACCACGAATGGTGGAGCCAGTCAGGATGTCATGAACGCTGGGGCCAAGGCCATATTCACGGGCCAGAATGCCATTCACGATGTCGCCGTTTTCTGTTCTGGCGTGAAATGGATGTAAACCGCTGCCTTCACGCGCACGTTCCAGCGAATCACCGTGCAGATGATCCAGGTCTTCGGCAATCAGGTTGCCAGCAGACCCATACCAGGGGCCGTTGCCGATACGGTCACGCGCATTGACGGCATTGGGGCCCTGAGTGCTCAGGTAGGCATGCCAGGTGGCATCGCCACGGCCAACAGCAGAAGCCAGTGCCTGACAGTGCGCATCAGCGCCAGCCAGACCGCCCAGATCGCCACCATCGAGGCCGACACTCGTAATAAAGAAGGACATGGGTTCCTGTTCGCCGTTCTGTGCCAATGCCATATTGGCGGCAAACAGGCTAGTCAAAATTATCAAAGGTGTTTTTATGTTTATCACGATCATTCCTCTTGGATTCTTTGGTGTTCCCTAAAAAGGTTTTATAACCCGGCAAATTGCATAGACTGCCGGATGCCGGGTTCAGATACTACCATCAATTCTGGCTGGCCGTTATAGTCGATTGCAGATGAATGCAGCGTTTTCGAGAGCCTTAGCCTCTCAGGCTATGCTAGTATCGCTGCGCGAGTTTCAAACCGGATAAACACACATAAAGAGCGAGATGGTAGATATGAGAAAATTATTGATGACAGCGCCGATGCTGCTTTTACTGTCCTGTGCCGGGCTTTTTAGCTTGGGCCTCAGCGCCCAGCCGGATGAGTGCAGCAGCACTGGGGGGCTGAATTTTATTTGTGATTTCAATGGCGCTCCAGAGGATCTGGTCAATGTGCCCGGCACTGAGTGGGTGGTGGCAAGCACCTACCTGCCCGGTGACCCGGTGGGCCTGTATCTGGTGAATAGCTACAGCAAACAGGTTTCCGTGCTGTATGGCGAAGGCGAGGGCAGGGACCGCCACAACCGAAATCGTTACGGAATATGCCCGGGAGCGCCACGGCGAGATGAGCTGGAGACCCATGGCCTGGGTATCCTGCCCAAAGCCGGTGAGACCCAGGTGTTTGATTTGTATGCGGTCAGCCATGGTGCGCGTGAAGCTATTGAGGTCTTCGAGCTGGATACCAGTGCTGCTCGCCCTGAAATCACCTGGGTGGGCTGCGTGATGATGCCGGAAGGTCTGGATGCCAATGATGTCAGCCCGATGCGTGACGGCACCATTCTGGCTACCGTGCTGATGCATCCCGGTAACACGTTTGATGACCTGCTCTCGGGTCGGCCTACAGGAGGTGTGTATCGTTGGAGCCCCGGTATGGACGGTTTCACCATGCTTGAAGGCTCTGCATTACCGGGGAATAACGGCATTCAGGTATCGGCCGATGAAAGTGAAATTTTTGTCGCGGCCTCTGGCTTGAGCGCAGTGGTTGCCTTGTCAAACAGCAATCCTTCCCGTGTTTTACGGCGCACGCGCACGCTGCCGTTTGCCCCGGATAATGTGGTGCTGGGTAGCGACGGTTATTTGCTGACAGCCGGCATGCGTGATGATGAACCCGCCTGTCGGGGTACCGGGCTGCCACCGGTTAGTGATTGCCCTCGTGGCACCATTGCGGTATCGATCCACCCCCTTACCATGAAAGACAGTACCATTTTGGATGCGCCGGCAAATCCGGATTTCAGTCGGGCAACCATGGCAATTGTGACTCCGGGGAATGAAGTGTGGATCGGCTCCTTTGGTACACCGAAAATTGCCTACCAGGTACGGGATGCCAGCGATTGATGCACTGACTTCCCTTTCAACAGGCGATGTAAAGCCGGGCAAGCTGCTTTATACTCATGGCAGGTGTGCCAAGGGGCACGACTGCTTAACATACTAAACGCGTAAAGGATCAAAGATGGCTCAAATCACTTTAAGAGGTAATCCGATTAACACCAACGGCGAACTGCCTGCTCCAGGTACGAAGGCCCCGGCATTTTCACTGGTAAAAACAGACCTGTCTGCGCTGGATTCCGCGGATCTGGCCGGCAAGCGTGTCATTCTCAATATTTTTCCCAGCATCGATACGCCGGTTTGCCAGTTATCCGCCAAGGCTTTTAACAGCAAGGCAGGCGCGCTGGACAACACTCTTGTCGTCTGCACCTCAATGGACCTGCCTTTTGCGCTTAATCGTTACTGCGGTGCCGAGGGTCTGGATCAGGTGGTGCCGGCATCCGCTTTCCGTTCAGATTTCGCCAGTGACTACGGCGTAAAAATGAGCGACGGGCCACTGGCGGGACTGACCGCCCGCGCGGTTGTCGTCATCGATGAAAACGGCACGGTAAAACATGCTGAACTGGTGGGGGAAATTGCCGACGAGCCGGATTATGATGCGGCACTGGCAAGTCTGTCCTGAGTTTTACAGCTTACTCAAAACCTTGTATCGATAATAAAAAGCTGCCCTTGCCGGGCGGCTTTTTTATTATCAACCTACTGTTCCGGAATTAGTAATAGCGCTCTGCTATTTTTTCTTTGTGCAATTCCTCCTGGTTAGAATTCGTTTTATATCGGTATTTAAAGCCTATTTATATTTCCGATAAAAATTCAGCATACTGCAATAATGCCCTTATTGTGCCATTACCGTGAGTAAATTCATTGGTCAGTTGGCGTATTAGTCCACTAGAATGCAGGCATTGATCGGCAGGGAAGACGAATATCAATGCTGGAACGGCAAATCCTTAAATACCTCTACGCCAACTATCCGCTGGCCATTTTCATGACCATGCTGCTCAATGGCATGCTGTTTGCCATCGTGAGCAATGAAAGCAATGCCCAGAGCCTTTTTATCTGGTATCTCAGCTTGAGTCTCCTGCAGTCGTTTCGCCTGGCGGACTATCTATATTACCGCTTCATCCAGCAGGGCGAAATCTACTCAGTATTTACCATGTTTCGTAATTTCAGGTTGGGCACACTGGGGACCGCCCTGACGATTGGCGCCTTGCCGGTTTTGATTCTGAATAATGTTGGCCTGACTGAACTGGTGTTCGTAGCTTTCGTGTTTGCCGGCATCACCGCTGGGGCTACCAGCAGCCTTGGCATCGATCGGGTGTCCCTGCTTTTGTATCTGCTGCCCGTGCTCTTGCCGCTGACTTTCTGTTTTTTCAGTCTGCCGGGCTCCATGCCACTGGTCATGGCACTGATGATTCCGTTCTATTCAGTCTATCTGTTTCTTAACAGCAGCCGCTTTATCAGCCGCCTGACCGAGAATGTGCTCTTACGGGAAGAGGCCAGCAAACGTGAGAAGGAACTACTGCTGAGACAGAAGCAGGCAGAACTCATCGTGAAAATTCAGGCGGCTTACATGGAAAACAGAGTAGACAGGCGCTTCTTCCAGCAGGTTTTGCAAGAGTTGCAGAACTTGAGCGATTGCCAGTACGGCTTCATGTGCCGACTGCACCACAAAACACCTCATGAATTTGACAGCGTGCTCATCAGCCAGCTTGGGGATCTGGATCTACGCAGGATTCAGGGTGAATCCCTGCACATTGATGAGCTAAACCAGCGTCCGCTGAGCCTGGAAGCTTATTTCGCACAGGTGATTACACAGAAAAAAGAATTGAGCGTAGATTCGATTGAATTGCTACACGGTAAGCCACCAGTAAAAACACTGGGGAATTTCTATGGTTTTCCGCTGCTCAGTGAAAACCGGGTTATCGGTATCATTGTGCTGCTTTACCCTTATGGCTCGATGCCTGATCCCCTGCCTGAGCTATTGCAGACTCTGATGGATACCCTTGCGCGTGTTTTGGTCGGTCAGGCGGGAGATCGCAGAACTTTAGGGACTTCATTGAAGCGTTCTGCTTATGAGGGGTTAAAAAAATCGGACAGAGATTGGCCTGACTCACTCTAGCCTACCTTAGGGCAATATGCTGGAAGCCACTCTCATTGAAAATGTCCCAGGTCATTTATCCCTGTGTACAGAAGAAGCCTTTGGGCCGATAACATGCCCTATGGCGGTGTCAATGAGAGTGGCCAGGGTCGCGAAGGCATCCGCTTTGCTATGGAAGATATGTCCGAGAT
>CAZSHI010000047.1:0-7350 GCA_964606735.1 uncultured Enterobacteriaceae bacterium | reverse complement strand
GTTCCGCCGTGATCACAACTTCTTCAATGGCTCGCTGTGCAAAAGCGGAGCCAGAGCCCATGATGCTCGTCATTGCAACGGCTGCTGCAATTGACGTGACTAGCGGGCGCTTTTTTATCGAAACATGTTTCATGATTGCACTCCCTCTTTTTTATTAAATTGCTGCTGTGTCCGAAGGACACACAACACCTCATGCTGAATTTTGCACTCAGCCCCGTAAGAGTACCCTAAACGTGCACAATGTTTACACTATAAATGCACAATTATTATGCTAAAGCTCTAGCCGGGGCGGTTTATGCAGGCATGACTAATTCATAACATATTGAAATATAAGAATAAAAAAAAATAAATAAAAAAAACGGAGATAAATACGTTTTTTTAAAAACACTGTTTTTATATTGAAACAATAGGAAAAAATAAATAATCCAATATTTACAATAACTTATATAAAAAATGCAGGTGGAGCTTCAAAGGAACTTTGCATAAAAAAAACATAATTCGGGGCTTTGCTTGGATTTTTTAACTGTGGAGTTGCGTTTTTCTTGCTGTAATTCAACTTTTAAGCCCTATTTAAGCCATACAGGAGCTTGGAATTGAACTTCATTTAGGGAAAAGAGGCATTGATAGCTTTCAATATGCTGTGGCAAAGAGTGCAACAGAGGAATTTGCTCATCGCCAATCATTCTAATGCTATGCATCAAACTAATGCTATGCATAAAAGGTGGAGTGCGCAGAGCTCAAAACCTGCGTGAGGCAATGTAACGTATAATAGATGGTGGAGCAGGAAAGCATGCTGAGATATGAGCGATTAAGCCCCCCCACATTGATTCTGTTATACGGGTGAAAAAAAACCGGCCCTTGGGCCGGTTTTTTTATTTTCTCTGAAGGGTTTTACGAAATAAGACTGTTAATCAGTCGGATCTCTTCGCCCCAGGGGTCATTCACCAGCTCGGGTTCCGGATTGAGCACCATGGTGGCGCGCTCGCTATTGGTGAAAGGTCGCCAGTCAGGTATGCCGGCATGGTTCGGATTGCCGCTTCGGGCAAAGCTGGCCCAGGCAGTGGACATGATGACAGCCAGGGCATCCTGGGCCGGACCGCTACCGATAGCAGGACCGGCCACAGCAACATTATTGAGGGCAAAAGGGATGTCCATGCAATGCATGGCGCGTAGCTCGCCATCTCGCACCGGTGAATAAAAGTCATAATAGTACTTATAGACCGGAGCTCTGCCCAGCGCAGCCTTGCGTTCAGCCTGCAGATTGGTTCCTTGACGAAAGCCTGAACCATCGGTGGCAATAATCAGATACAAATCGAGATTGCTGGCCTGGGGGCGGTTCGAGCGGTACAGCGAAATGACCCGATTGGTGTCGCTGTCATTGGTGCCCAGCGCCTGGCTGACATAATAGCGCAGCGCCTGTTCATCCAGTTCGTCATAACTCTGCCCGGTGTTCCAGGTGACTTCCGTTTCGGTGGATCCAATCATCAGCGGAACATCCGCTGACAGCGCACTGGCCGTAGGATCAAACACATGCGTGGGCAGGGTGCGACCGTCAACGACCGGTCCAAAGCCACCGACCCCTGGGTTCTCAGCCAGGGCATCCCGCAGTATATAAAAGGGGACTTCCTGCAGTGCATCCAGGTTATTGGGGCTGATATCCATCACCCGCAGCACGTTATAGGCCGTTTCCGTTGCCCTGTCTGCAGACTGGGAGCGAACCTGGCTGCCGCTTTGCGCGATGGCGCGATGGAACAGCCCCTGTGCTGCCGGCATGCCAAGCAGGGTGCTGACTTTGGAACCACCACCGGATTGCCCCAGAATGGTGACATTGTCAGGGTCACCACCAAAGGTTTCGATATTGTCGCGCACCCATTCCAGGGCCATGACCACATCCATCATGCCGACGTTACTGGCCTCGGCATATTTTTCGCCGCCAATTTCAGGCAGGTAAAGAAAGCCAAAGCCGTTGAGGCGGTGATTGACACCAACGAAAACCACATCGTGATCGTCAGCCATGTTGGTGCCATCGTAGACGTGACCACCGGATGAGCCGCCGGAAAATCCACCACCATGTAACCAGACCATCACTGGTCGCTTGCGGTTATCATTCAGGCCCTTGCTCCAGACATTCAAGACCAGGCAGTCTTCACTGGAGGGCTCCATGCGATACAGCACACCCCATTCGTGAATCAGGGGACGCTGTGTCTGTGGGGCGCGAGGGCCAATGTCCAGCGCATCTCTGACGCCACTCCAGGGTGAAACCTTGCGGGCTGGTAAAAAACGGCTACTGCCGCCGGTTGGGGCACCATAAGGCACCCCCCGGAAGGCGTGTACCGCGCCACGGCGTGTGCCACGCAGACGGCCGCTTTCGATTTCTACAGTCTCGCCGTTGACATAGGGAGCTGCCGAAGCCTGCTGCGCATGCAGGCGGGTCGAGGCTGTGATTGCGCCAGCGGCTGCCACGGCGCCTAGTCCGAGAAAGGCCCGCCGGTCTACTTCAGGCAACACAGTCTCTTGCTCTTTGTTAAGATCAGTATTGTCGGTAGTCATGGTTTTGTCCTATATAAGAGGCGTTTGTTTAGTTGCTGTATTCGCGGAAATTCATCGGACGCTCGACACTGGCGGGAACATTGCCATCACGTGTTGCCATGTCCCAGTGTTCCTGGATCCAGCCGTCTTCAACGCGGAACATGTCGAACCAGTTCCATTTGTAGACTTCATTGTTGCGCGAGGGATCCTCGGAGTAACGTTTCATCATGTACAGTACGATATCGCCGCTGGCCAGAATCAGTTCCGGTTCATCAATCCACTCATCCTGAACCGGCTGCGGGTCGGCAAAGCGGCTGAAAAAATCAACGAAGCCGGCGCGGCCATCGGGGACATTCGGGTTGTGCTGGATATAGTCTTCGGCCATCACTTCTGCGGCCAGGTCTATCTGGTCGTACTGCAGAATGTCTTTCATCTCGATATTGACCAGCTCAATGGCATCCCGCTCGGCGCGTGAATAGTTGCTGGGGGCTACTGGGCGTGGGCCAATGCCGGGATTGACGGCCATCACAGGGGCGCCGGGAGGTGGAGCAGTGCGGAAAACGGAATCCCAGTGCTCTGCCACCATACCATTTTCTACCCGGACAATATCAAAGAAGTTGTAATCGTACTCTTCACCGGTATTGGGGTCGTTGGCCTGACGCTCCCAGACAAATACCACGTAGTCGCCCTTGGCAAACTGTATGACCGGTGCAGGGGTGATGCTTTCCGGAATCGGGCGCTCCTGGGCGAAGTTGCTGAAAAATTCAACAAAGGCTGCACGGCCCGTGCTGATGTTTGGGTTATGCTGTGTATAGCTTTCGGCCATGAACTGGTCGGCCTGGTTGAGGCGGCCGCCCATCAGTACGGTGCGCCACCATTCATCCACCAGCTGCAAGTTGGCCTGTTCCTGTGCGGTCATCTGTCCCTGGGCATTGGCGAACAGACTGAGTAAGAACATGGGTATGAATAGAAGCGATAATAAGGATTTGTTTAAATTCATGAGAGACTCCCTGATAATATTTTGCAATAAAACTGAGCATTTTTTGCCAGCCAGCGCCGAGAATACCACTGCCATTGTCGGCTGCATACCCATTGTTGACGGTTCAGGGTATTATTCCGGCTGGCAAGAAATGATACTGAGGAGAGTTACATGAAATGCTTTAAAGTGAGTCTATTTAGTGTGCTGATGATGTTCGCGGGCATGGCTCGTGCGGATATCTATGAGCTGAGAACCTATACCACCTATGATGGACGTTTGGATGCGTTGCTGGCGAGATTTGAAGATCACACCATGCGTATCTTCGAGCAGCATGGCATTCACAATGTGGCTTACTGGGTACCTCAGGATATGCCCAACACGCTGATCTACATTGTTTCCCATGCAGACAGGGAAAGCGCAATGCAGAACTGGACAGCCTTTCGCAATGATCCACAATGGCAACAGGTAGCAAGCGATTCCCAGCGAGATGGGCAGATAGTCGAGAATGTAGTATCCATTTTTATGGAGACCACCTCATGGTCGCCAATGCAATGAGTGACAATCAAAATTTACAAGGAGAAAAAATGAAACAAGCAATCAGAATAACAGCAACAGCAAGTTTAATGGGACTCCTGGCACTGCCTTTGTCAGCGCAGGAATTTCAGGCAGGGCCTCCCCTGAGCGCCATCAATCAGGTGGGCGAATATGTGCCCATGTCAAGTAACGTTAAGGTGTATGGCAGTTTTCATTTTACTGAAAGCTGTACCTTTGATGCGGACAAGAACCTGATTGTTTCAATGAATGCCGGTAACCGGGCCGAAGGTGCGCCTGAAGACGGCTTTGTTTCACTGATCAATCCCGATGGCAGTGTGCACACACCAAGATTTATCGGCGCCACACGTGATGGTCTGGATTTAGTTGATCCCATTGGTAGTGCAGTAAGAAATGGTGTGCTCTACACAGTGGATTCCGGTTACCTGCGCTCTTTTGACCTGGCAAGTGGTCGGCCGCTGAATTCATTTCAGGTCCCCGGTGCCGGATTTTTAAATGGCATAGGTGTGGCGGAAGACGGCACTGCCTTTATTTCCGACAGCAATAATGAGCGGATTATTGAAGTGACAGCAGACGGTAGAAGTTCTGTCTTTTATGAAGGCCCGGCTTTGGCCCGGCCTAATGGTGTTGCCATTGATAACGATGGGAATGTCGTGGTAGTGAATATCAATACCAATGATGTGCTTACCTTTAACCGTGAAGGCGAAGTCATTCTGACAGAACATTCCGTTGAAGCAGGCAATGATGGTGTAGTGGTTACGGCTGATGGCACCAAATACACCAGCAGTGTACGATTTGGTAGTGTTTCACGTATTCGACCGGGGCAGGATGCAGAGGTCATTGCGTCGGGAATACCCAGCGCCGCCTCCATGTGTTACGACTCGACGCAGCATCAGCTGGTGATTCCAATGAATCCGAATAATGCTCTGGCATTTATCAAGCTGTAATTATTGACGAAACAGACGGAGCCGGCAGTTTTCTGTCGGCTCTTTTTTTGAGAAGGAAGAAAAGAAAATCTTATGTTGTCAGTATTGAAAAATGTAGGAATGGATTTCAGGCATTTTCCTGCCTTAGTGCTTGCAAGTTGTGTCATTGTGTTGGGCCTGTCCCCTGCTCGGGTCTTGGCTCAGGGTAACAAGCAACTGGAGCTGCTTTATTCGGATGCATTTGATGGTCGTGGCCGGGAAGACCAGATGATCGCTACCTACAAACAGAACAATACCTGGAGCGTAGGAGACAGTTTTTTATTTCTGGATATTGCCCATCTGGGGAATATCGAGAATGGTGGAAATTTCTATTTTGAATGGCAGCCCCGCTTGAGTCTGGGGCAGCTTTTTAGGGATGCTCCACTGGCCTTCGGGCCATTCAGCGATGTGTTTTTCATGGCTGAAATCGACCGAGTACATAACAAGCGTGTACATAACAATATCTATCTGGCCGGCCTGAGCAGCAACCTGGCTCTGCCAGGATTCCGCTTTTTCAAGTTCTCCTTGCTAGCCCGCAACGATCCAACACAGCCGGGCAGCGCCGGGCAAATCACACTGAGCTGGAATTATCCATTTACCCTGGGATCGCAGCAGTTCAGCATTGAAGGTTTTCTTGATTCAGCAGGTTCTGAGGGTAATGCCAGCAATTTCACGATCGTACAGCCGCAGTTTCTCTGGACCTATAACGAGCTCCTGAAATTCGGGCTGGAATACAATTACTGGCACAACAAAGGTCGTGCCGGCTTCAATGAAACAGCCTGGCAGCTGATGATGCGCTTTACCTTCTAGCTGACCTTAACCTTTATAAAAAGGGGCTGATCGGCGAAGCAGGCATCATGGCCGAAATTCTCTACTCGGCAATTACAGGATTGACCAAGGTGCCGATCTGGTCGATGCTAACGCTGACTTCATCGCCCGGTTTCATCCACAACGGAGGGGTTCTGGCATAGCCGACACCACCGGGCGTACCGGTGGCGATGACATCGCCGGGTCTCAGTGTCGTGAAGGCTGAAATGTAGGCAATCAGTTTGGCAACAGGAAAAATCAGGTCTGCAAGGGCTTGGTCCTGCAAAACTTCACCATTGAGACGTGTTCTCACATGCTGCTTGCCCAACTCTGCGACTTCATCGGTGCTGACCAGATAGGGCCCGAATCCACCACTTGCAGGAAAATTTTTACCAGGGGTAAAGTGACTGGCATGTCGTTGCCAGTCGCGTACCGAGGCATCATTGAAGCAGCTGTAGCCGGCGACATACTGGATGGCATCGGCTTCACTGACATGCCGGGCTGTTTTACCAATGATGACTGCCAGTTCGCCTTCGTAATCCAGTTTATCCGATTGCGTCGGTCGTACAATAGGCTGCCGGTGTGCGACGAGTGTATCGGCAAAACGGGTAAAGATCACAGGGTACTTGGCGTCGGGGCTCCTGCCGGTTTCGGCGATATGGTTGGAATAGTTCAGACCGATACAGATGATTTTATCGGGATCAGGAATCGGGGGCAGATAGGTGATTTCATCCGGATTATAGATTGCGCCTTCTTCAAGCTGATCGAGCGTATCATTGCTCAGGACTTTTTTAAGGGAGGTGAAGGCGCCACCGGTTTCAAGCAGTTCGATGACCTTGTCGTTTTCCAGTTTGCCAATACTCGCCTGCTGGTCGGGACGTAAGAAGCTAAGATATTTCAATGCAATTTCCTGTTAACTCGCTGAAAGGTAAAGCATGCTAGCCCCGAGTCTGAATGCTGTCAATTCTGCTTTTGCCAGGCGCTTGATGCTAAACTGACTGGAAAATTGAGCCAAATCATTTACCCTGTCAAAAAAGGCATATACGCTTGGACACAGGTTATACAAGATAGGGGAGTTACTATGAATCTGGAAGAAATCAAACAGACCCTGCTGGAAAAACAGCAGGAAATTATGTCCCGCGTTGACCGTACGCATCATCATATTCATCACCGGGATGAACCGGTGAGCGCTGATTTCAGTGAGCAGGTCACTGAAATGGAAAACGAAGAAATTATCCACGCGCTGGATGGTGAAGGGCGGCTTGAATTAAAGAAAATCAAACAGGCACTTGAGCGACTTGAAAGTGGCGATTACCCCTATTGCTCCCGTTGTGGTGCAGAAATCGGTGAGCAACGTCTGGTGGCCTTGCCGGAAGCGGATCAATGCATTTCCTGTGCGCAGACTGAGGCTTAAGCGCTCCAGCTATCCTTACTGTCATCAATGCTTTTTTCACCCCATTCCAGCTGGTAGCGTTCCATCAGATAGCACAGGCAGTCCTGCCGGACAATGCTGATATC
>CAZSHI010000046.1:0-8033 GCA_964606735.1 uncultured Enterobacteriaceae bacterium | reverse complement strand
CGCCGGTGGCCTGACGAGCAATTCTTCCTGTTTCCATGACAACCGTATCGTTGCCGTACTTAAATTCTTTCCTTATCGGATTTAACATATTTTCTTTTCCTAACGTACGAACCTGGCCAGCCCCATGCCAACCAGGTGAGGGATGAAAACGAAATTAGCGACGCAGGCCGAGTCGTTTGATCAGGCTGCTGTAACGCTCCAGGTCTTTTCGTTTGAGGTAATCAAGCAGCTTACGTCGAGTATTGACCATTCTGATCAGTCCGCGGCGGGAATGATGATCAGCTTTATGATCCTTGAAATGGTCTTGTAAGTGATTGATATTATTGGTTAATAATGCAACCTGCACTTCTGGTGAACCCGTGTCACCTTCGGCGAGGGCAAAGTCTCGGATAATCTCCGCTTTTTCTTCAACTGATAAAGCCATTGTTAGCTCCTGTGAATATGCATCTAAGTAAAGATTTCCCTATCAGCCAGAATAACCATGCATATTGATAGTCATCTGGAATGCTTCCTGCCCCATCTGTTACGAGGGAGCGGAACAATAGCACAAAATGGCAAGGGTTACACTTATTTTGAGGACGAATGCTCTTGAATATTAAGCACTTACTTGCAGAGTAAGGCCAGTATAGGCAGGGGCTTTAGTGTCTGAAATTGTCGCTCGCTGGTCGCCGAAGTGCGTGAGGAAATCCGGCAGGAGAAAAGCAAGGGTGTCCCCCTGCCGGATCTTCAGGTCTTGTTACTAATGCACTTACGCGAGAGCCGAGCCAAAGAGGTTGAGCAGTCGCGCCCAGGCACGCTCTGCCTGGGTTTCATCATAAACCGGCATATCCGGAGGACACCAGCCATGCTGGGCTGGATAGACTTCAATTTCAGCCGGCACATTATTGGCGGCAAAGGCATCACGCAGCACATTCTTCACGTTCGGATCAGATTCATCATCATTCTGAGCAATCGCAATCAGCATACTGGCCCCTTGCATCTCGGGAATCAGCAGATGCGGGCTGTTTTCCGCATCGGTAGCCAGGCCGCCTCCATGGAAGGTGCCTCCGGCTTTCATTCTGTCACTGGCAGCCATGGTACGCATAACCATTGGCCCGCCCATGCAATAACCGGTCGTTCCCATACCTCGTGAGCTGTCGACCGCATCCTGAGCATCCAGAAACTGGATAAATGCACGTGCATCGGTGAAATGTGTCTCCGCATTGAGCATGCCAGCCAGCGGAAAAACAACTTCCCTGACGGCCGGATCCTGGAAACTCGCACCTTCCGCAACAACAGGTGCACGAGCACCACGATAAAAAGGATTGGGGACGAGAACAGAATAGCCAGATTGCGCCAGACGTCTGGCCATCATTTCAAACGCTGGACGCAGCCCAAGAATATCCGGCCAGATCACAACGCCAGGATGCTGACCAGTCGCCGGGCGGACAAAATAACAATCAGCCACACCATCAGCCGTTTCAATATCATGATAGGACTCCGTCAGATCCTGGGCATTGGCAACCGGAGGCAGCACCATGGTCAGCCCTGCAGCTGCGGTAGCCTTACCGAACTGACGTCGATTTAATTTAAGGTATTCTTCCGTATCTTTTACAGTTTTTAAGTCACACATAATTTTCTCTCTCGCTTGAAATATCCCGGCACCTGGCCGATCCTGAATCACGAAGCCTTAAAATTACACTACCTCCGGCATAATCTCCAGATACCTTCCGGCTAAAATCATGTGCTAGGCCTGGCCTGAAAACAGGCTTCAGCTGACAAAGAGACGTTTCGGTGCCACTCTGCCATCTTCCAGGATTTCTCCAATTCCGATGAACGCGGATTCACGATAGAGCCTGACCAGACCCTGGGTTGGCGCATGGCGTACTATCACCGCCTGCCCCTGCTGGATATAGTCGGCTGTCATGACAGGCAAGTCGAGGGCGGGCAGTTCCTGTACAGCCAGATCCGCTGCAATTAACAGTGCATCAATGGCTTCAAAACCTCCTTCTTCGTAGGCACGAGTAATACTCTCAAGGCTGTGTGCCTGTTCGATGGTAAATGGTCCGGCTCTGGTTCTGCGCAAGGCGCTTACATGAGCACCAACACCCAGCACATCCCCCAGATCATCTGCCAGGGTTCGAATATAGGTGCCCTTGCTACAGCTTATATCCAGAACCAGGCTCTCTTCATTGAAGGCAATCAGCTCCAGATGGTGGATATTGACCTTGCGCCGTTTGCGCTCAACTGTTTTACCCTCTCGTGCCAATTTGTAGAGGGGAACACCCTGATGTTTTAGGGCAGAATACATGGAAGGAACCTGCTCAATGTCACCACGAAATCCGGCCAGCGCCCGCTGCAACTGTTCCTCGTCAATGGTACTGGCATCATGTTCGGCGACAGGTGTGCCCTGAGAATCTCCGCTATCGGTTTTAATCCCGAGCTTGATACTGGCCCGGTAGGCCTTGTCGGAGTCCAGCAGAAACTGTGAAATTTTAGTGGCCTCGCCAAAACACAGCGGTAAAACTCCGGTTGCCAGCGGATCGAGGCTGCCCGTATGTCCCGCCTTGGCTGCCTGATACAGACGCTTGGCCTGCTGGAGGCTACGGTTGGAGCTCTCTCCTTCAGGTTTATCCAGGATCAGAATGCCAGAGATATTCCTGCCACGCTTTTTTGCCATTTCAGCGCCCGTTAATGCTACTTTTTCTTATCACTGGCAACCGCATCATCAATCAGTTTGGATAAATAATTGCCACGTATTGAACTGTCATCAAAGGTGAATTTGAGCTTCGGCGTATTACGCAGGTTAATATTTTTTGCCAACAGGGAACGCAGGTAACCAGCGGCACTGTTAAGAGCCTGCAGACTTTCTTCAACCTCATCGGCTGAACTTTTCCCCAGAAAGCTGACATAAATTTCTGCATAGGCAAGGTCGCGACTGACCTTGGCTGCCGTCACCGATACCATGCCAACCCGCGGATCACGGATTTCTGTCTGAATTAGCAGCGCCAGCTCTTTCTTCAGGAGATCCACTATTTTGTCATTACGATTGGAAGTTCGAGGCATCTTTATGAGGCTAACAAATCAGGTTTCAGGAATTAAAGAACGTTTCAAGATTTAAAACAATTTTTTCAAGCAGAAAAAACCAAGCAGCATGTCGGGGATTCACTAAAAACCTAACAGCGTCAAGAGAAAAACACCACCAATTGAAGTAGCCTTGCAGGGGCAGCGAGTTCGAGACAAAGTTCGGTTTACAGGAGGGAACTTACATTTTTAGTAAGTGACCGACTGTAATACATGCTTCAACAAAGAAATCGCAAGCGCTGTAGCTTCGTTAAAGAGACCTAGCGACTTCCTTGGTTTCATAAACTTCAATCTTGTCTCCAACCCGTACATCCGTGTAATTCTTCACGCCAATACCACACTCCATGCCATTACGTACTTCATTGGCCTCATCCTTAAAGCGCCGCAAAGATTCCAGCTCACCTTCATAGATAACAACCTCGTCACGGAGAACGCGGATGGGCTTGTTGCGATAGACGGTCCCTTCAATCACCATACTACCGGCAATATCACCAAATTTGGGTGAGGTGAAAATTTCACGAACTTCGGCAACGCCCAGAATTTCTTCCTGTAGGTCAGGCGCCAACAGTCCACTCAGTACGGCCTTGATATCATCAATCAGATTGTAGATAACGCTGTAGTAGCGTAATTCGAGGCCTTCATTTTCAATCAGCAATTTTGCCGCCTTGTCGGCACGAACATTGAAACCGATGATGCTGGCATTGGAAGTCTGTGCCAGTTGTGCATCTGTTTCAGAAATACCACCGACGCCGGAGGCAACGATATTGACAGAGACCTCATCCGTCCCCAGTCCTGTTAGCGCTGAGGTGATGGCTTCCAGTGATCCGCGAACATCTGTTTTCAAAACCAGGTTAAGAACTTTGACGTTATCTTTGCCCATGGTAGCGAACATGCCTTCCATTTTGGCAATCTGCTGCTTGGCGATCTGGTTTTCACGGAATTTATGGCGACGGAATTCAGCAACTTCTTTGGCACGCCTTTCATCTTGAACCACGACAAACTCATCACCGGCTTCCGGGGTTCCATTCAAACCCAGAATTTCAACCGGAATAGAGGGTCCTGCACTGCTGGTCTGCTTGAAGTTCTCATCAACCATCGCACGCACACGGCCCCATTCATGTCCTACCAGCAGTGTGTCACCGACTCGCAGTGTACCGTTCTGTACAAGCACGGTGGCTACCGCTCCGCGTCCCTTGTCGAGGCTTGATTCAATCACTACACCTTTGGCTGGGCCATCGACCACAGCTTTCAGTTCCAGAATCTCGGCCTGCAGCAAAACAGCTTCCAGTAATTCAGGAATGCCCTGGCCTGTCAGTGCAGACACTTCTATAAACTGGTTATCACCACCCCAGTCTTCAGGAACCAGACCCTTGGCGGACAATTCATTTTTTACACGATCAACATCAGCACCTTCCTTATCAATCTTGTTAACCGCGATCACGATAGGCACTCCAGCAGCCTGGGCATGCTGTATGGCTTCTTCAGTCTGGGGTTTAACACCATCATCGGCTGCCACAACCAGAATGACTATATCGGTTGCCTGGGCACCACGTGAACGCATAGCGCTAAACGCAGCGTGACCCGGAGTATCCAGGAAAGTCAGCATGCCATGATCAGTTTCTACATGATAAGCGCCAATATGCTGGGTAATACCACCCGCTTCTCCTTCGGTAACGGAGGATTTACGAATGTAATCCAGCAAGGAGGTCTTACCATGATCTACGTGACCCATCACTGTTATCACTGGTGCACGTGGCAGCTCTTCACCTTCATATTTAACAGCCTCGACCAGATCTTCCTCGATCTTGTCATCCGAAATCGGCTTGGCTTTATGCCCCAGCTCCTCTACCAGAAGGATAGAGGTATCCTGATCCAGCACCTGATTGACGGTGGCCATTACCCCCATATTCATTAGTGCCTTGACCAGTTCTGCTCCTTTGACAGACATTCTCTGCGCCAGATCAGACACGGTGATTGCCTCAGGCACCATAATTTCACGGGAAATGAATTCAGTTGGTTTTTCAAACCTGTGTTCTTTCTGTCCGTGACTTAATTTGCGGGGCCCACGGCGACGCCCACCGCTGAACTCTTCTTCCCCATCGAGAATAAAATCATCCGTGGTTCGAATCTTATTGAATTTTCTCTCTTCAGCCACAGCACCACGACGTTTGGGACTGGCCTTTTTGCGTTCTTCATCTTCCGTCTGACGGAAACTTTCTTTTTTGAGCGTGCCTTTTTTAAAGTCACGGCGCGCTTCACCTTTACCTTCTTCAGGAATTTCCGTTACCGGCACAGGCGCTTCTTTTGGTCTTGCGGGGTAAGCATTAACCACTGTGTCTTCTTTTGCCACAGCAGCTTTCTCTTTTTCAGTTTTACTGGCCTCTTCCTCAGCCTGCTGCCTGGCTTTTTCTTCCTCCAGTCGAGCTTTTTCGGCTTCCAGTTTGGCTTCTTCCACACTGCGTTTTACATAAGTACGCTTCTTCCTGACTTCGACATTGACCGATTTGCTTCGACCCTGATTATCAGCACTCTTCAGGGTGCCAATGGTTTTTCTTTTCAGGGTAATACGTCGTGGACTACTGCTGCTGTCATCACCATGTTTGCCTTTCAGGGACATCAGCAGCTTGGTTTTTTCATCATTCGAAATAGAGTCACTGGCCTTGGTCTGGGGCAGGCCTGCTTCCTTGATCTGTTCAAGTAAGCGCGCTTCATCCACACCAACCAGTTTGGCAAGTTCAGCTATTGTTAAATCAGCCATTTGCTTCCTCTATTTGCGTAATCTTTGTCAGGTATCTTTCTGCTTATTCTTCTTCAAACCAGGGAGCACGTGCTGTCATGATCAACTCGCCTGCCCGTTCTTCCGTCATACCTTTGATTTCCATTAATTCATCAATGGAAAGTTCTGCCAGATCTTCCATGGATTTCACATCCATTTTAGCAAGGCTCATGGCCAGTTCATTATCCATGCCGTCCATATTCAAGAGGTCATCCTTGAGGCCTGCCTTGCTTAACTCTTCTTCGGTTGCGATAGCCCTGGTCAATAAGGCATCTTTGGCACGCTCTCGTAATTCATTGGCAATTTCTTCGTCAAAATCCTGAATTTCAGCGATCTCTTCCAGTGGAACATAGGCAATTTCTTCCAGTGAAGCAAAACCTTCCTGCACCAGAATTTCGGCAACATCTTCGTCCACATCCAGTGCTTCCATGAAGGTAGAAACCGTACCGGCAGATTCTTCCTGCAGTTTTTCAGCTGCCTGTTCCACGCTCATGACATTGATGCTCCAGCCCGTTAATTCACTGCACAATCTTACATTTTGTCCGTTGCGACCGATGGCCTGTGCAAGATTATCCTCGGCAACAGCAACATCCATCGTGTGCGATTCTTCATCGACAACAATGGACTCCACTTGAGCCGGAGCCATAGCGTTGATAACCATTTGCGCAGGATTGTCATCCCAGAGGATGATATCTATGCGCTCGTTGGCCAGTTCATTAGATACCACCTGAACACGCGAACCCCGCATACCCACACAGGCGCCAACAGGGTCGATACGACCATCATTGGTTTTTACAGAAAGTTTGGCACGGGAACCCGGGTCACGGGCAGCTGCTTTGATTTCAATGATTTCTTCTGAAATTTCCGGCACTTCAATCTTGAAAAGTTCAGTCAACATTTCAGGGGCCGTACGGCTTAACAGTAGCTGCGGACCACGCACCTCTTCACGAACTTCAAGCAATAAGGCACGTAAGCGATCATTAATACGGAAAGTTTCCCGCGGGATAAGATTTTCGCGTGGCAGAAGTCCTTCAGCATTGTTCCCAAGGTCCACAATAATATTGTCGCGCGTAACTTTTTTAACCGTACCGGTGACCAGTTCACCTACTTTATCGGCATAATCATTGACGACAATTTCACGTTCGGCTTCACGGACTTTCTGGACAATGACCTGCTTGGCTGTCTGTGCTGCAATTCGTCCGAACTCAACATTTTCTACTTTTTCTTTCCAGATATCTCCTGGCTGCAGTTTCGGGTCTTTTTCATGCGCTTCTTCAAGCGTAAATTGTGAACCCAGAATGGCCAATTCATCATCAGGCACGACAGTCCAGACGCGATACGTTTCATAATCGCCAGATTCACGGTCAATTGTTACTTCACACTCGGCTTCTTCATCAACGTAACGTTTCTTCGTTGCCGTTGCGAGTGCTGCTTCAATAGCAGAAAAAATGACATCTCTGGAAACACCTTTTTCGTTAGAGACGGCATCCGCCACCATTAAAATTTCTTTGTTTGCCATGATATTGCTACCTTCACATTTGCGAAACCAAATTGGCTTTTTCTATTAACTCATAAGGTAATGTTAATTCTTCATCACCAACAATTAACACGACTTCATCATCTACCACGTTTTTAATCTGACCTGTAAAATTTCGTTTTCCTTCGAAGCTTCTGGCCAGACGAACCTTAGCATGATAACCGGCATATTCCCTGAACTGCTGCAGGTTAAATAAAACTCTATCCATTCCCGGTGAAGAGACTTCCAGGGTATATTCTCCACTGATTGGGTCCTCAACATCCAACAAACTGCTAACCTGTCGGCTGACCTGGGCACAATCCTCTATATTCACACCGCCTTCTTTGTCCAGGTATATCCTTAGCAAGCTGCGCCTGCCCTGAGAAATATATTCCAGACCCCAAAGCTGGTAACCCATCGTTTCGATGAGCGGCTGTAGCAAGGCTGCCAATCTAGACTCTGTGTTTGTCATTCGTCTTACCTTGCATCTGAAACAAAAAGTGGGCACTAGGCCCACTAAAAACAATCTATCTGTACCTCTAACAAAAAGCCCCTGATAGGGGCTTTTTGAATCGCTAGCCGCTGGAAAGGAACCTGTGACCTTTCCGGGCATAGCAGCTACTGAATTGGTAGCGGGGGCAGGATTTGAACCTACGACCTTCGGGTTATGAGCCCGAC
>CAZSHI010000045.1:0-10572 GCA_964606735.1 uncultured Enterobacteriaceae bacterium | reverse complement strand
CGGAGGATAAAGAGCAGCAACTGACTTGACGGTTTAACATGGTAAGTCAGCAGATTTCGCCGGCATAGCTCAGCCGTGGTAGAGCAACTGACTTGTAATCAGTAGGTCCCGAGTTCGACTCTTGGTGCCGGCACCAAACAAAAACCCCGATAGCGCAAGCGTCGGGGTTTTTTATTTCAGTAGCAGAATCACTCGAGTCTATCAGGGTAAAGCAGGTGCTGGTCCTTCTGGGTTTCTCTTCGCGAGCTATTTAATCGAATAAATCGATTAAAAGTATCATTAATATCTGTTTTACAGATTAATCAATATCCCTATACCATGCTGACAGTTATCCGTTTTATGTCTTAAGGCAAAGCACTCTAGTTGACATAAAGCAAAGTGAGAGCTGGATGTTTAATTAACGTAACAAGGGATGTCTTTACAAACTTGTAAAAAACAGATGAGGTAATTTCAACATGATGGGAAGAAAAAAACTGTTAAGGAAGCTGCTTGCTGTCGGTGTCAGCTCCGCGATTTCAATTAATCTGGCCATGGCACAGCAGTCCATGCCGGATAATAACTATTGGTGGCCCAACCGTTTGGATCTGGATCCCCTGCGTCAGAGTCAGATGCTGGCTGACCCGATGGATGACGATTTTGACTATGCCGAGGCATTTGAAAGCCTGGATCTTGATGCCGTCAAGGCAGATCTTGTTGAGCTGATGACCACTTCGCAAGATTGGTGGCCTGCCGATTATGGCCATTACGGTCCTTTCTTTATCCGTATGGCCTGGCACAGTGCCGGGACTTACCGTGTCTTTGACGGCAGAGGTGGTGCCGATGGTGGCATGCAACGATTTGCGCCACTGAACAGTTGGCCCGATAACGCCAATCTGGATAAAGCGCATCGTCTCTTATGGCCGGTCAAGCAGAAATATGGACGCAGTATTTCATGGGCTGACCTGATGGTACTGGCTGGTACGGTTGCTATGGAGTCCATGGGTTTTGAAACCTTTGGCTTCGCTGGCGGACGAGAAGATGCCTGGATGCCTGATGACGTCAATTGGGGACCGGAGGGCGAATGGCTTGCAGCAGATCGTCGCACTGCCGATGGTGAGTTGGACAGACCTTTTGGTGCGACCCAGATGGGATTGATTTACGTGAACCCTGAAGGTCCTGGTGGCAACCCGGATCCACAGCTGGCAGCCAATGCCATTCGTGAAGCATTTGGTCGCATGGCAATGAATGATGAAGAAACGGCAGCCCTGATTGCCGGAGGTCATACCTTTGGCAAGGCCCATGGTGCTGCTTCCCCGGCCGAATATGTCGGAGCTGAACCGGAAGGTGCCAGTATTGAGCAGATGGGTCTGGGCTGGAAAAACGATTTCGGTTCCGGTAATGCCGGCGACACTATCACCAGTGGACTTGAAGGAGCCTGGACAAGCAATCCGGCGGCCTGGACACATGGTTATCTGGTAAATTTATATACCTATGACTGGGAGCAGAGCCGAAGTCCGGCGGGCGCAATCCAGTGGGTGCCGGCCCGTGGTGCCGCTGCAGATCTGGTGCCGGATGCACACGACCCCTCATTAAGGCACGCGCCGATTATGTTTACCACTGATCTGGCACTCAAGGTGGATCCGGCCTATCGTGAAATCACCAGCCGCTGGCTGGATAATCCGAATGAGTTTGCGGATGCTTTCGCCCGCGCCTGGTTCAAACTGACGCACCGTGATATGGGACCGCGTTCGCGTTATCTGGGCAGTCTGGTTCCGGAAGAAGTGCTGACCTGGCAGGACCCGGTGCCTGAAGCTGACTATGCCATGATCAATGATCGTGATATTCGAGCTCTCAAAGGCGATATCCTGGAATCAGGCCTCAGTAATGCTGAACTGGTGAGGACTGCCTGGGCTTCGGCATCGACGTTCAGGGGGACTGACATGCGCGGTGGTGCCAATGGGGCACGCATCCGCCTGGCTCCCCAGGCAGACTGGGATGTCAATGATCAGGATGAACTCTCACGAGTACTTGGTGTTCTCGAGGGTATACAGAATGACTTTAACAGTCGCAACAACCGCCGCCAGGTGTCTTTGGCTGACCTGATCGTACTCGGTGGTGCTGCGGCTATTGAGCGTGCAGCCGAAGCAGGTGGGTATGAGCTGGACGTTCCCTTTGTCCCGGGACGAACGGATGCCTCACAGGAGCAAACCGATGTCGTATCATTCGGGCATCTGGAGCCGGTGGCTGACGGGTTCAGAAACTATTTTGACGAAGGTCCACGCTCCCCGGCTGAAATGCTGGTTGAGAAGGCCGCCATGCTGAACCTGACAGCGCCTGAAATGACGGCTCTGGTAGGAGGCATGCGTACACTGGATGCGAATGCAGATGGCATACAGCATGGTGTTTTCACTGATGCTCCCGGCACGCTGAGCAATGATTTCTTCGTCAATCTGCTTGATATGTCGGTGACATGGTCGGAGTCTGATGATGCAGGCGTCTACGTGGGTCGTGACCGTAACAGTGGAGCGGTTCGCTGGACGGCAACACCAGTGGACCTGATCTTTGGTTCCAACTCGGAGCTGCGGGCGCTTTCCGAACTGTATGCAACGGCAGACGGTGAAGCGAAACTGGTTGAGGATTTCGTTGAAGCTTGGACAAAAGTCATGACGCTGGACCGTTTTGACCTTCGCTAGGCAGGCATTATCCTGAGCACAAAAAGCGGCATTCTCATGCCGCTTTTTTTTTGCGTGCAAAATCTGGTCGCGTAATTTTTGGGCCGATAGCAGCCTAAATTGCATGCACAATTTACTGTTTAGGGGCAGGATTATTCTGATATTAAAACAAAATCACAGCTCATTATTGTGTATATACAAAATAGTGATAGGAGAATAAATATAATGATTTTATGCACATACAGAAATTTCGTAATAATGGTGTTTAAGAAGATCAAATAACTCATCATTAAGCCGTTTCAAAAATATAAGTTATTGTATTTAAAGGAAAATATTAGACAATCAAGACGCCAAGTCGAAAATTTCAATTCTGTGACAGCCTTGACAAATAACAAGTCACTAAGTTTTACACACATTTATCCACAGCTAGCCGATCTGCTGACGGGCCTGTGGATAAAATTTCCGTGAGGCTCGGTGCAACAACTTGTTTGACGAGGGGCACTTAAAGTAAGCTCGGCCTGAAATCAGGAGAAATCAGTGGAAGAAATACAGCACCAGCTGGGCCTAAGCGTCAGGGATTATGAGTGTGACCTGCAGGGTGTCGTTAATAATGCGGTCTACCAGAATTACCTGGAACATGCGCGGCATGAATTTATCAAATCCAAGGGCCTTGATTTTGCTGTACTGACGGCAGCTGGCATTAACCTGATGGTTATCCGTGCCGAGCTGGATTACCGGGGCTCACTGAAAAGCGGGGATCGCTTTAGTGTCAGAAGCCGGTACCTGAGAAAGTCCCGCCTCAAGTTTGTTTTCCTGCAGGAGATAGTCCGTGATGGAGAAGAAAAACCTCTGCTGAGTGCTGAAATCACCGGTACTGCCGTGAATGCCCAGGGTAAACCTTTTCTGCCGGACGAATTGTCCGTTCTTGAGTAAAAAATTTACGCGATTTAACCCTTTTCCCGATATATCACGTTTATAGCACTGACAATGACAAATTGCGGTGCTTGCAGAACCTTGTAAGTGCTGCCCATTAAGGAGCGTGATATGAAAAACCCAAGCTTGAAACCAAAAATACTTTCTTTGGCCATCGCAGCGAGTCTGATGGTCGCCTGTCACTCGGCCCAGGATGAAGACCTGAATGATGGCAGTTACACTGAAAGTGCAATTGAAGCCCCGTTAACAGTGGCCACGTCTGACATAATGGTAGCTCAGCGCCAGCAAAGACAGGAGAACCAGAGCAGGATGGAAGCAGATATGGCGGCTGTCAGTGAGTTATCCCTGATGCCGGGAAGCGTCATGCACCTGCCGCCGGAGATAGGCTATTGGTCTGAGCAGTCGACGGAGAATTATGCCGATTTTGAGGACAGCGGCATTTACCGGGTCATTGAAAATGCGGTGTCTACCTTCAGTATTGACGTGGATACCGGTGCCTACAGCAACGTCAGGCGTTTTCTGAATCAGGGGTCATTACCACCGGCCGATGCGGTCAGGGCTGAAGAACTGATTAATTACTTTGCCTATGATTACCCACTGGTGGACTCCCCAGCTCCTTTCAGTATCTACACAGAAATATCAGTGAGCCCATGGAACAGCGGACGACATCTTCTGCATATCGGTATCAGGGCCAATGAACCGGAAAGCACACAGACGCTGCACCGTAATCTGGTGTTTCTGGTGGATGTCTCCGGCTCAATGGACAGCCCGGACAAACTGGACCTGCTCAAGACATCGCTGAAGCTACTGACGCAGCAACTAAGCGAGCAAGACAGTGTTGCTCTGGTCGTCTATGCCGGAGCCTCCGGTGTGGTACTGGAGCCAACCGCAGGGAACCAGACGCGGGAAATTTCAGCCGCGCTTGATCGTCTGCAAGCGGGCGGCAGCACCAACGGTGAGGCCGGTATTGAACTGGCTTACGCGCTGGCCGAACAGGCTTATATAGAGGGTGGTATCAATCGTGTTCTGCTTGCAACAGATGGTGACTTTAATGTCGGCATGTCCAGTGTAGATGCCATGCAGGAACTGATAGCAGAAAAGCGTGACAGCGGAATCAGTCTGACCACACTTGGCTTCGGTAGCGGTAACTACAATGATCATATGATGGAACAACTGGCAGACAGCGGCAATGGCAACTATGCCTATATTGATAACCTGAATGAAGCACGCAAAGTGCTGGTCGATGAGCTGAACTCAACACTGCAAACGGTTGCCAAGGACGTCAAGATACAGATCGAATTCAATCCGGCGACCGTGGCTGAATACCGTTTGCTCGGCTATGAAAACCGTGCACTGGCAAGAGAGGATTTCAATAATGATCGGGTGGATGCCGGTGAAATTGGGGCTGGTCATACGGTAACGGCTATTTATGAAATTGCCCTGGCAGACAGCGAGGGGCAAAGCCTTGACCCGCTGCGATATCGGCAACAGGGCGAACAGTCTGGCTCTAATACAGAGGAACTGGCATTTCTCAAGCTGCGCTATAAGGAGCCGGCGGCTGATGAGAGCCTTCTGCTGGAGCGGGCGCTGATGCTGGCTGATATCGAAACAGATATTGCGAACAGTTCGGATAACTATCGGTTTTCGGCTGCCGTTGCAGGGCTTGCACAGCTGCTACGGGGTAATACTCAAACGGGTAATCTGGATTATGATACAGTGCTTAGCCTTGCACAGAGTGCGAAAGGTGAGGATGAGTTCGGTTATCGCGGTGAGTTCATCCAGCTGGTTAGAAATGCCCAGGCACTTTCGCTTCATTAAACAGTCAATGCGCTTGCTAACGATTGTAATAGGGGAAATTTAACAAACGCAGTTACTTTGTTAGTAAATTCCGTTGTTAGATTTTCCCCATACCTTGAATAGTCTGTGCTCAAATGATTTTTAAATTTTGTAAAACAATAAAAGGAAGAAATTGAAAGGTGCCTCTGGTAAGTTTTCTGGATAAAACGGATAAAGATGCCCAGCTTATGCTGGCGTATTCCAGGGGTGATGCCAGTGCATTTGAGATGCTGTATGGTAAACACAAGGATGCCCTCTACCGCTTTTTTTTGAGGCAGTGTGGCAGTCAGGCAGTGGCCGAAGAGCTTTATCAGGAAGTCTGGTTACGGGTGATCAGGGCACGTGAAACCTATACGCACAAAGCCAGATTCAGTACCTGGCTTTATCATATTGCACATAACATACTGGTGGATTTTTTTCGCAAACCTGTGGAGCAGGATGACACTGAACTGGTTGAGGAGAAGATTCCGGCCAATGCCAGTAATGACCCGGCACTCATTCTTACCGCACAGGAAAAGATTCAACGTTTTCGGGTACATCTGGAAAGCTTGCCGCGCGAACAGATGGAAACATTTTTGTTAAAAGAGGAGGCCGGACTTAGCCTGGAAGAGATAGCAAGTACTACCGGAGAAAATGTCGAAACGGTCAAAAGTCGACTGCGATATGCGGTAAAGAAATTAAGGCAATCGCTTAACAGCGATGAAGATAGGGTACAGTGAGTTGCTATGAAAGAAACTGACGAAAATGATTTACGTGACTATCTGCAGGGTAAAGACGGAGTCTCTGGCAGCTATGCCAGTTTTTCTCAGGAAAAACCTTCGGCAGAACTGGACGACAAAATCCTGCAGGCAGCCCGATCAGCACTTGAGGATCAGGGCCGGACGAAAAAGCGCATTCCTTATCAGGCCTACTCGATTGCAGCAAGTATCTGTGTGTCGGTGTTGCTGATTTCCCTGTATTTAAACAGTGGTTCGCAGCTAAGTAGGGATTTGTTTGAACAGTCACAGATTCAGATCATGGATAACCCGGATGTGGAATTTTTGTCAGCCGATGAAGTACAGATTTTTATACCGGAAGCTGCAGAGCTGGAAGCCAATGCTCTGGAGTCTCTCAATACCCAAGTCGAATCAGTCAGACGGGTGGAAACTCAGGCTGCATCCCAGGAAGCCATTATTGTCAGGCAGGAAGCTGCAGAGGATGTTCTTGCAACGCGCTTCAGTGAGGATGATCTTGCTGTAACTGACACGCTTGCCAGCGAACTGAGTAGTGCTACTGTCGAGCCGCTTGCAGCCCAGGCCGGCTATCGACAGAATGCGGATACCTGGCTCAGGGAAATTCAGCGCCTGCAGGCGACCGAGCCTGCCCAGGCGGCAGAGGAAATACGACTGTTTACAGAAAGCTATCCGGATGTGAACATTGAAGCAGCATTGACAGACTTAAATGAAGCAATAGATTAATTGAGGAGTTGGCGATGGCTTTACCTAAAATTGGCAACATGGCACCTGCCTTTGTTCTGCAAGATCAGCACGGCAATAAACGCAGTCTGAAAGACTACAAAGGCAAGATAGTTGTGCTTTATTTTTACCCCAAGGCAATGACTCCCGGCTGTACGGTACAGGCTCACGGCATACGCGACAGTGAAAAGGCACTGAAGAAACTGGGGGTTGAAGTGCTCGGGGTCAGTATTGATGCGGTTAAACGACTTGCCAAGTTTGAGGAGCGCGATGAGCTGAATTTCACGCTCTTGTCGGATGAGGATCATGTCATTGCTGAAAAATATGGTGTCTGGGGTCTTAAGAAATTCATGGGCAGGGAATACATGGGCATCAATCGAATAACCTTTATTATCGACAAGGATGGCAGGCTGGTACACATCATGGAAAAGGTGAATACCAAAACCCATCACGATGATGTCATTGACTTTATAAAAGCTAATCTGCTCTAAGATTCCCAATGCTTTTGTTCCACAGGCAGTATTCTGGAGAAGGTCCTCCCCTGATTATCCTGCATGGTCTGTTTGGCCAGCAGGGGAACTGGGCAACTCAGGCAAAAGATCTGTCAGACAGTTTTGCGGTTTATGGCCTGGATGCCAGAAATCATGGCCAGTCGCCACATGCCGATACGATGAGCTATGCTGAAATGGCAGATGATGTGAGACAGACTCTGGATTCGCTCGGGATCGAAAAAGCCCTGTTTATCGGGCATTCCATGGGTGGTAAAACGGCCATGCAATTTGCCCTGAACTGGCCTGAACGTGTCAGTAAACTACTGCTAGTCGATATTGCGCCAGTATCCTATATGAGCGGACCGGACCGGGTCCTGAGTGCCTTGATGAACTTGAATCTGGAGTCGATCAGCAGCCGTCAGCAGGCGGATGAGCAGTTGCACAAAGATATTCCCGAAAAAGGGATTCGCGATTTTTTGCTGACCAACCTGCGGCGGGACGGCGATGGATACACGTGGCGTATGAACCTGCAGGCAATCAGTGCCTGTTATACAGAATTACGGGCCGGTATGCGCATGCAAGAGGCTTTTAACGGCGAGACACTCTTTGTTAAAGGCGAACATTCGGATTACCTGATGCCCGCATATAGGGACCAGACCTTGCGTTTTTTCCCCAAGGCACAAATAAAAGTCATACCCGGAAGTGGGCACTGGGTGCACAGTGAAAAACCGGCGCAGTTCCTGAAAATAGCGCGTGATTTTTTACTTGCTTAGCTGGGGCCTTTCACTGCAGGCGGCAGTTTTTTGAAAACTGTGCCTTGAGAAATTCCATCTGGTCAACTCGTATACGTCTGGAGTTCATCAGGGCCAGGTATTCAGCCGGATTCGGCTCAAAGGGCAGGGCAAGTAGTTCCATATGTGCTTCTTCTGGCGTGCGGTCTTGCTTGAAATGGTTGCAGCGGCGACAGGCAGCGACAACATTGGTCCAGATATTCCTGCCACCACGTGAGGTCGGCAGGATGTGGTCGCAACTCAGGTCTTTATCAAGAAATTCCTTGCCACAGTACATGCAAAGATTCTGATCCCGGCGAAATAAAATCCGGTTGCTCAGGGCGGGTTTCTTGTGGTGGTTGTGGTGAACGTCGCCGGCGCAGGCAATAATGCTGTGCAGTTCGATGAAGCTACGGTCACCACTGAAACGTGAAGTGCCGCCCCAGACGGTGCGGATTGTATCTCCAAGGGTCCAGGTAACGAGTTCTCTGGCGTAGAGGGTGGTGGCTTCCTGCCAGGTAAGCCATTCGATTGGATTACCAGCAACGTTCAAACGAAGTATTTGAGCGTAACTATCGTCAAATTGCATAGAGTAAACAGGTCTCCTGTTTGACGCGCTTACACTACCCATAATTATTGTTTGGGTCAATAGACCCCGGTGCTAATTAATCCCTTCTTAACAATTTAAGAACTGCCAGGCTGGCGCTAGCAGATGCCGGCAAATCAGGGCTTTTATGCCGTGTCTGGGAATAGACATTTGAAATGTGACTGGCTATGCTTGGCGGGTTAATTCAGAAGGGAAAAAAACATAATGAAAATAAAAACAACACTTATTCAGGGCTTTCTATGTGCCATTGTGGGGAGCGGTTTTCAGCTACAGGCCTTGGCTCAGGGCACTGCAATTGAGCAGGCAGCTATTCCAGGCGCAACCAGAGAAAATCCGGCAGTCGAATACCCACCACGGGATTTTGCCACGGCTGAGGAGCATTACAATTATCTCCTGGAGCAGGCAAGCGGTGGCACTCAGCATACGATGGCAACAATTCCTGTTTGGGATGGCTTGTGGAGTGCCGGTTATAACAGTATGCCTGCCATCTTCCTGGAAGAAGGCTCAATGGCTATTGCCATGCGACCTGGTGGAGAAGTGCGGGAAGGTGTATTAACACCTGCCTATGAAGAGCACTTCAGAGCCCGACGAGCCGAGATCAATGAAAACGGCTCCCAACTCTATGACCGCCTGACCAATTGTGAATATCCCGGGATGCCGCGCTGGCTTTGGGAACCTTACGTGAAGGAATTCGTCAACATGCCAGATCAGTCCTGGATGCTGAATGATTTCATGAATGAAACACGTCGCGTTTATATCAATGCCGAGCATGTGAATATTGATGGCAAGCATTCTGCTACCGGTGACAGCATCGGCTTTTGGGACAATGATAAATTGATCGTCTGGACCAAGTGGATAAACCCGGCAGATTATTTGCGGGGTATGCCGCTGACCAGTAATCAGATTGAAATCGTTGAAACCTGGCAACAGATCATCACGGTAGAAGGCCAGCGCCAACTGGTGACGCAGGTGACTTTTTATGACCCGATTGGATTGCAGTCACCCCAGTCAGCGGTTTATACCCACACGGCCAGTCCGGACCTGGAAGAATTTGGTGCACGCATACGTAACTGGGAATGCACAAGCAGTAGTAATTCTTTCCAGGATGAAGACGGCAGAACCTTCTTCCGTTTGCCCGGAGACCCGGAATTCAGGGATCCTCGTGGTTTTACGGATTTTCCAGATATTCCAGGGCAGTCCCTGAATCCGATGGGCCAATAAGGAATAAGATAAGAACAACGAAAAGTTAATTGAGGAAATAGACATGAAAAAACTAATTATGGCGTCTACAGCAATAATCATCGGCAGTTTTTTAACCCTGGCGCAATTTGCCTTCGGCCACCACTCCTTTGCCATGTTCGATAACTCGAAAGAAAGAATCATCGAAGGAACGGTTGTTCGCTGGGCCTTTAACAATCCGCATACCTGGCTGTACATTGAAGCAGCTGATGAGAATGGTGAAATGATCACCTGGGGTTTTGAAGGTGCCGCCCAGGTTCATGCCATGCGTCAGGGAGTTAATGGCACCACCTTTCAGCCTGGCGAGAGAGTGAAGGTGATTATGCAGCCACTGGTTTCCGGAGAGCCTGCAGGTGCCATGTGTTTTGTACAAAAAGAAGATGGCTCCATTGCCCGTCCCAATGATGGTGTATGCGATTCAGAAGCCAGAGCCTCTGTGTGGCAGCAAAATGGCTGGTTAAATTCACCCAGTCTCACCACTTATGATCTTGACTAGTATTCGTTGAAATCCTGGCAACGGTGGGTACAGGCGCCGAAAACCCATCTCTTCAATAAGGCGCTGTTTCAGGTGCACCTGTGGGCCGGTATTGC
>CAZSHI010000044.1:0-10744 GCA_964606735.1 uncultured Enterobacteriaceae bacterium | reverse complement strand
AGATGAAAATGGCTATCTTCAGGCTGAAATTGATCATGGCACTTCACACTTTGAAGTTAGTAAAGGCAATTTTCATTGTGAGGCCAATTTTTCAAATCCCGAAAGCAGTGACCTAATAGTCCAACTTGGAACACTTCAGTGCCTTTAAAATATTTAGGCGATATTCCTGGCTATATTTTTTTCTAAAATCTCAATGAGCATTTGAAAAGTAAAAGGCTTGCTGAGAAAGTCATTCATACCTGCTTCCAGTCATCTATTGCGGGTTTCCTGCTGCACATCTGCAGTCAGAGCAATTATCGGAATGTATTGATAACGAGAATTTTTACTTTCCCTGATTTTTTCAGTCGCTAGCATGCCGTCCATAAGAGGCATTTGGCAGTCCATAAGAATCAAGTCAAAGTTCTGTTCCTCCAGTTTAGAAAGAACTTCATGACCATTTTCGGCGATAACGACATCTGCTCCGATTTTCTTGAGCATAGCCTCACTGACCAACTGACTGGGTTTATTATCTTCAGCCAGTAGTATCTTCAGATGCAGATCCTGTTTTATTGACATCTGCGGTTGAACTTAAGTTGGTCAGGCCGGGCTCTGGACAACATGCAGGTGCTCTCGAGCCTTACCTGTCTTGAATATTTTCTCACCCAGCACCAGCATGCAGGGGGTGAAAATCAGCGTCAGGATAGTGGCAAATAGCAGCCCTCCGGCTATGGCCGTGGACAATTGCACCCACATCTGGGTAGAAGGTCCGCCCACGATGATCTCCTGTTCAATGATATTAATGGAAACCGCCAGCACCATGGGTACCAGACCCAAGATAGTGGTTGTCGAGGTCAACAGCACCGGCCGCAGACGCTGGGCAGCCGTTTCAAGCACCGAATCAATGACCGAGAGATCGGTATCCCGTCTGACTTCGTTGTAAGTATCGATCAACACGATATTGTTGTTAACCACGATACCTGCCAGCGCAATGACGCCGATACCGCACATAACGATGCCGAAGGGTTGGCCACTGACAATCAGGAAAATCAGCACACCGGCAGTGGAAAACACCACGGCAGAGATTATCAGGAAGGACTGATAAAAACTGTTGAACTGTAGCAGGAGAATGACCATCATCAATACAATTGAAATCATGAAAGCCTGTGACAGAAATGCGCCGGCTTCAGCCTGGTCCTCGTCCTGACCGCCAAACTGTACCTGAACCTGCGGATCTAAACTCTGTTGCAACAAAAGGTCTCTGAGTTCATTAATCTTGTTGGCAGCCAATATCCCATCCTCAACGTCAGCCTGAATGGTCAGACTACGCGAACCGTCAATGCGGTTAATCACCGACGTTTTTTGTGAGGTTTCAAAACTGATGAAATTACTGATGGGAATCAGGCCACTGGCAGTGGGGATCGTCAACTGCATCAGTCGTTCTAGACTACGACTGTCATCGGTAAAACGAACACGAATATCAAGCTCTTCATCCGCATCATCAGGCTGATATTCGGTCAGTTTGAGACCGGTAGTCAGCAACTGCACGGCGCTACCCAGACTGGAAATATTCGCTCCATATCTGGCGGCCTCTTCACGATCAACCAGCAATTCCCATTCAATACCGGGCAAGGTGCGGGTATCCTCAATATTGGTGAAACCACCTACCTGATCCATGGCCGCACGAATCTGAGCAACTGTACTATCAAGCACATCAAAATCATTGGCCCTCACTTCCAACTGCAGGGGTTTACCAGTCGGCGGACCATTTTCCTGCTCGGCCATCTCAATCTGTATGCCCGGTACATTGGCCAGGCGTTGTCGAACTTCCTGTTGTAAAACATTGGCCGGGGGGCGCAACTGCCAGTCGACGAACTCCAGTTGCACGACACCGATGGTATCCTCGCTAGAGCTGCCGCCGCCAAATCCGCCACCGCCACCACCACTGGTACCAGTGCGGGTATAGACCGCTTCCAGATAATTCATGTCCAGCAGCAAATTTTCGACATTGCTCATGATCTGGTCTTTTTCATAAACCGAAAGGTCACCACGGGCATGCACCTGCACCTGAACAAATTCAGGCTCAATTGCCGGGAACAGCTCTACACCTTTACCCAGCATGCCATAGGCCACATAGGAGCCCATCAGGAAGGCGACCATCAGCACCAGTACTTTTGCCGGATGTCTGAGTAGAACACCCAGAAAGCCCAGGTATTTTTTCGTCAGGTAGCCAGCGGCTTCCAGGCTCTGATGAGGATTATGCTCGCTTACTTTGGCCGTGGTTGCCGCACTGATCTGACGACCGATAACTCCACCCACGACCGGGACAAACAGCAGCGCCATGAACAGAGAAGCCCCCAGTGTCGCCAGTACAGTTATCGGTAAAAATTTCATGAACTCCCCGATCATACCCGGCCAGAACAGCAAGGGCACAAACACGGTAAGCGTGGTAGCCGTTGAAGCAATGATCGGCCAGGCCATGCGTTTGGCGGCTCTGGCAAAAGCTTCCCTTTTCACCATACCTTCTGACTGCAGGCGTTCAGCCAGTTCAATGGTAATAATCGCACCATCGACCAGCATACCGACTACCAGAATCAGACTGAACAGGACAATCATGTTCATGGTCAGCCCCATGATATTCAGTATCAGGATGCCGGCCAGAAATGAGCCGGGAATGGCCAGACCTACCAGCAGGGCAGGTCTGACTCCAAGCGCAGCAATAATGACGATCATCACCAACAGGATGGCAGTGATAACATTGTTTTCCAAGTCTCCCAGCATGGAACGTATTTGTTCGGAACCATCCATCAGATAGGTCACCTCAATGGACTCGGGCCAAGCCTGCTGGGTCTGACTGATCAGGGCGCGAACACTTTCAATGGTTTCAATAATATTGGCACCAGTCCGCTTGGAAATTTCCAGTACAACGGCATTATCACCGTCAATACGGGCAAAACTCTCCGGATCCTTGAAGGTTCTGCGCAGGGTAGCGATATCCTTGAAAAGCACCACCTGGTCATCGACCACCTTGACGGGCATGTTCATCATGTCATCCAGTTCAGAAATGACACCCGGCACCTTGAGCACCATGCGGCCGGAACCAGAATCCAGAGCGCCGGCTGCAATCAACTGGTTGTTTCCCTGAACCAGAGCTGAAATATCCTGAAAAGAAATCTGATAGGCATCCAGCACATCGGGGGCAATCAGCACTTCGAGCATTTCTTCACGGTCGCCACCGATGGTGACATCCAGCACATTAGGTAGGCCCTCGATACGGTCTTCCAGATCACGGGCTATGGTGATCAGCGTGCGCTCGGAAACTCTGCCTGACAGGGACACCGACAATACCGGGAACTCGGCCAGGTTGACCTCACTGACGGTTGGTTCAAGAGTCTCGGGGGGAAGTTCGACTCTGGCCCGGTCAACCTGTTCACGCACATCATCCAACGCCTGATCGATATCATAACCGGCATCAAATTCCATCAATACGGAAGCATGGCCTTCTGAGGCCGTTGAACTCATCTCGTCAAGGCCTTCCAGACTCTGTAACTCCCGTTCCATTGGCAAAACCAGCAAACGTTCGGCGTCCTCAGGCGAGATGCCCTCATGCACCATGGAAACATAAACAATCGGAATTGGAATATCCGGATTGGATTCTTTGGGAATGGAAAAATAGGACGAAATACCGGCGGCAAAAATGGCAACCAAAACCAGGATGACTACCCGGGGCCGTGAAAAAGCTGCATCAATAATGGTTTGCATGGTTCTCTTCGCTGTTTTGTCAAATGGTTAAATTAATAGGTTTCAAGCAGGCCATCTACCACCGTCATGCGCACCGTTTCACCTATCGGCGCAAAACCCTGACCAGCGGTAATTACTCGTGCCATCGTCGGCAGACCACTGACCCACATGCCATCGACATCAGAACGCTCAATGGTAATTTGATGGAACTCCACCCGGCCTTCCAGATCAACAGTCTTGATACCAATATCACCGGCCTCATTCAGGGTCAGCAGACCGGCAGAAATATAGTGCGCCATCACCTGCCGCCGGGGAATGCTGGCAGTAACACTGCTACCCGAACGGAGTCCATCTGAATTTGGAATGGCAATTTCTACACGAAAGGTCCGGGTTAATTCGTTGGCTCTGGGTGAAATAAACCGCACCTGCCCAAAACGCTCCTGTCCATTTATAAGCTGAACGATTGCCTCTGTCCCCAGATTCAGATATTCGATGTCATTCTGTGAAATGTGGGCAGTAACAACGAGCGGATCATTATCGACGATGCGCACCATTTCATTACCGATGCCGACATACTCACCAAGATCAACGATGTTCTCTTCGATAAAACCGGCAAAGGGCGCCCGAATGTAGGTTTTTTCGATTTCCAGCCGCAAACGTTCCAGCTCAACTTCAGCCAGCTTCAGTTGCGTCAGCGCATTATCTACTTCTGTCTGCGAAGCAAAATCGCGTGCGTGCAGCGTGAGTGTGGCGTCATACATGCGCTGCTTTTCCTGCACATTAATGACAGCCTGCTCTTCACGAATGCCCCTGTCATCAATTTCCAGCCGCATAATGACGCTGCCGGCTTCGACGTAGGAACCTTCTTCTACCAGAATATCTTCAAGCTGACCGGCTGTTTCAGCACGCAGCACAACTTCTCTGTCCGGCGTGATACTGCCGTTACTGAGAATATAGGAGGTAATCTCCTGAGCCTGCATCGGCGTCACTTCCACCAGCACACGGTTATCCCTGGCTTCAGGCATGCCCTGACTGGCAGCCTGCATGGCAACATCGCCATCAGCACTCACCATCCCGGCACCCATCCAGATAATCAGGCCCAGGCAGACTGCCAGCGATATCAATAAGGAACTTTTCATGATGCTTCTCCTAATAAAACCTCAGCGTTTCCATTTAGCTGTTCCAGAAATTCACCCGACTTGCTTTCCAGAAATTCTTTTTCAGCACGAAATTTGGCTTCCACAAAATCCAGTAAAAACTGTTTACCCGCGGTATCACACATTTGCTTTCTGATATCCTCTGCTTCATTAAAGAAGCAGTTCAATTCATTCAGGCGCTCATTGAATATTTGCTCCAGACGTTCAGCAGAGAGTAATTCCGCAAAAAACATCAACAGCATGAACTGCGATCTGACTTTGTAAGTCGGCTGCAGTACCGCCAGTTCCTCGACCAGTTTTTCTCTGCCGGCATCGGTCAGCTCATAAATCTTTTTGTTGGGCAGGGATTCCTGTTCAACCACTTCACATTTGACCAGGCCTTCTTCATCAAGGCTTCTCAAGGCCGGGTAAACGCCACTATGGGCGAAATCGACAAAATGACTGAAAATCTCGTCCATTTTTTTGCCGATATCATAGCCGGAGGCCTTGCCCAGACTAAGTACTCCCAGACAGAGTGTTCGTGTATTCATGCTTTGACCACTCACTGTTAAATAATATATTTTAGAGTATGACATTTTATAATAGCCTAAATTGATTAGCAATGAATTAACATGCTAACTATTCAGGACTATGCAGATGCCGTGCCATTTTACTGGAAATATTATATCTTATTGATATTTAGTGATATTTTTTTTAAAAAGAGCAGCCTGAATGAGCCTGAAATTTTAAAAAGACCAACAATCAGTCAATTTGACCATGCCTGATTTAGCGCTACCGCTATCATTTTGTAGTGCTCTGTCGCGGATTGAGACTCAGAGCCCATTGAGTTATACGAAAGATCAAAAAAGTTGGATGAACGGATGGTGAGCAGGTATGCTCAGTGCCATCAAACAAAGCCAAAACTGACCGGAGAAGTCCCATGCCTAACAAAACATTATTCCCTAGCCTGTTCGCGCTTCTCTTCGCACTGGCCCCATTACATTTGTCAGCCCAGGGCGATATGAGCAATGTGGAAATTATCCCCCATCAACTTGCTGATGGACTCTACTACCTGGAAGGACAGGGCGGCAATATCGGCGTCTCTATCGGTGAAGACGGCGTCTTCATCATCGATGACCAGTTTGCCCCTTTATCCGGCAAAATTCTGGATGCCATCGCCGAATTGAGCAGTGATCCGGTACGCTTCGTCTTCAATACCCATAATCACGGCGATCATGTCGGTGGCAACGCCAATATGGCAGCCCAGGGTGCGGTCATTTTCTCCCACGACAATGTTCGTAATCACATCATCGCTGGCTTCGAGAACAGCATGATGCCCAGCGCCCAGGAACGCATGAGCCTGCCTGTAGTGACCTTTGCCGACAGCATGAATTTCCATTTAAACGGTCACGATATTCATGTCTTTCATCTGGGGCCGGGCCATACCGACAGCGACTCATTCGTCTACTTCCGGGATCTGAACTTCATTCATACCGGGGATGTGTTTCGTACCAATGCATATCCACGTGTTGACACCACCTCAGGCGGCAGCTTCTTCGGCATCGTTGAGGCTTATCAAGCCCTGCTGGATATCTCCAATGCTGATACCCGCTTCCTGCCAGGGCACGGGGTATTGAGTTCACAGGCTGATGTCCGCGATCAACTGCACATGTTCATCACCATCAGTAACCGCGTCAAAAGTGCGATTGCCAATGGCATGAGCCTGTCTCAGATTCAGGCTGCCGGGCTGACTGCCGAATATGATGATCGCTGGGGCGATCCGAGTGATATGCTGACAGCTATCTACAGCGAACTGCTCAGCATGTAATATGCTTGCCGGTGGAAACGATACGTTTCCACCGGTTTTTCACAATCGAAGCTATTCCCTCTTACGCTTTGGGTTAGAATATCGCGATGATGCGAACACTAGTATTGAGCCTTCTGTTTATTTGTTTGCCTGTCCACGCACAGACAGCCGAACCTTTCACCGTGGTGTTTCTGGGCGATTCATTAACTGAAGGTCTGGGTCTGGATGCCGAACAGGCCTACCCCAGCCTGATTGCCGATAGATTACACGAATCAGGCTATAGCCACGTCAACATCATCAATGCCGGTATCAGTGGTTCCACCTCGGCCAGTGCGCTGGAGCGCATGCAATGGTATATCCGCTCGCAGCCCGACCTGGTGTTTCTAGCCCTCGGAGCCAATGATGGACTGCGCGGGCTTAGCGTGGAAAACATGAAACAGAATCTGGATGAAACGATTGTTTTTGCCCGGCAAAATGGTGTTCAGGTAGCCCTGGCAGGCATGTTGATTCCACCCAACATGGGCAAGGACTACACAGATGCCTTTGCCGCTGTCTTTCCGACACTGGCTCAAACCCATGATATTCCCCTGATGCCTTTTCTGCTGGAGGATGTTGCTGGCATCAGTGAACTCAATCAGGCTGACGGTATCCATCCGAATGTGCGCGGGGCGGAAATTGTAGCTGAGCATGTGTATGACTTTTTACTGCCACTACTGCCTTAAGGCTGCCGATGATCCTGCAAGTCAAGCAACTCTATAAACGTTTTGAAACAGCTGCATCCCCGGAACCGATTGAAGTTCTTAAAGACCTTAACCTGTCCATGCAGGCCGGGGAAACCCTCGCGATCCTAGGTCAGTCCGGTAGTGGCAAATCCACCCTGCTAAGTCTGCTGGCCGGCCTGGACAGCCCCAGCTCGGGCGAAATTCTGCTGAATGAACAGGACATGGCCAAACTCAATGAAGAGGCCTTATCCAAATTCCGGGCACAGAACATCGGTATTATTTTTCAACAGTTTCACCTGATGTCGCACCTGACAGCACTGGAGAATGTCTCGCTGCCGCTGGACCTGTTCAAGGATAAAGATGCCATCGAAAAAGCCCGCATAGCGCTGGAACAGGTTGGCCTTGCACATCGTCTGGACCATTTCCCGCACCAGCTCAGCGGAGGCGAATGCCAGCGTGTGGCCATTGCCCGCGCCATGGTGGTCAGACCCGCTATCCTGCTGGCCGATGAACCGACCGGCAATCTGGACAATTCCACCGGTGAACATATCAGTGACATGATTTTCGATCTGGTCGCTGAACACAAGATGACACTGGTCTTTGTCACTCACAACGAAGCCCTGGCTCTGCGCTGTGCCCGTCAGCAGCGCCTGCAGGACGGGAAGTTTATCTGATGCTGTGGTTTCGTCTCGCGTTTAAGGAAATCACCAATAATTTCCGCTTCAGCCTGTTCTTTATCGTCAATCTGTCGATTGGTCTGATTGGCTTTATCGCGCTGGATTCCTTCAAGAATTCCATTGACACCCACCTGACCAACAATTCGCGAGCCATCCTCACGGCAGATGCCCAGATCAGCTCCAACTCGCCTCTGACCGAGGTGGAATACGGACTGGCCGACAGCATTTTCAATGCCGATTACGAATACTCGGACCAAATTTCCTTCCTCTCCATGGTGGCCGGTGAAGAGGCTTCTCGCATGAGCCAGCTCATTGGCATCGACGGTAACTACCCACAGTATGGCGAATTCATTTTGCGTAACGGCGGCCTGCTGAATGATGAGCTGCGGCAAGAACTGCTGAACAACAATATTATCTGGGTAGCGCAGGACTTGCTGCTGAGTCTGGACCTGGCTGTCGGCGACAGCATTCGTATCGGCAGCACTGATTTCGTCATCGCTGATGTCATCGACATTGACCCCAGCAGCACCATTTCAGTCATGTCGAACTTTCCGCCGATTTACATGGGTCTTGAGCAGATAAATGAAACCGGCCTGATTCAGCTGGGCAGTCGGGTCTCCTACTCCCGTTTCTACCGTTTTGATGAAGACCTCAACATGGACACCTGGGAAGATGAATTCCGTGATGCTGAACTGGAAGTTCTCGGCGACATGCGCCGTATCCGCATGACCACTCATGAAGAACAGAGTGAAGACCTCGGCCGTATTCTGGGCTATATGAATGATTATCTCGGCCTGATTGCACTGATTGCCCTGTTTCTGGCGGGTGTCGGTGCGGCCTACCTGTTCCGAACCTTTTTCACCAGTCGCTTCAAGGACATGGCCATTCTGATGTGCCTGGGTGGCACACCGAAACAGGCCTATATCATGACCCTCTTGCAGATCACTTTGCTGGGCACCATCTCGGCGCTGATCGCCACCCTGATTTCCTATGCAGCACTGCCGGTCCTGCCGCAGCTCTTTGCCAATTTTTTGCCGCGCGGCTTCGTCAATGAAATGGAAGTTTCCTCGGTAGTACTGGCCCTGTTCCTGGGCACACTGGGCTCAGTCATCTGCTGTCTGCCCATCCTGTCGAAAATCTACGATCTCCACCCGATTGCACTCTTCCATGAAAAGGTACAGCCCAGCAAAACCCTGCCTCACTGGCAGCGTCATGCGCTGAGTTATGCGCCGATTCTGCTGGTGTTCTGGGCACTGGGTGTCTGGCAATCCAGTTCGCTCTTGATCGGCTCGATATTCATCGCATCTTTTCTGGCGGCGATTTTTGTGCTCGGCAGCCTGGCCTGGTTCATCCTCGATTATTGTGATTCCCTGTCGGCTACTTCAGCAGTGACCCGCAAGCTGGCCCTGCGAAATCTGAGCCGCAACAAGCTCGGTGCCATTTCCTGTTTTCTGGCCATCGGCCTGGGTTCCCTGCTGATTAACCTGATTCCGCAGATAGAAAAAGGCCTGCAGGAAGAAATTTCACAACCGGATGATTTCTCGGTACCGGACTTTTTCATGTTCGATATCCAACCGGATCAGCTCGAACCCCTGCAGGCTATTCTGGCCAGCTATGGTCATGAGCTGAGTTACCTGTCACCGCAGGTGCGGGCACGTATGCAGGATATATCTTCCGGTGATGTCGATGCCTATGAAGAAAGCCGTGAGGAACAGATGCGCGAGCGACGCTCGGTTAACCTGACCTATCAGGATGTGCTGAAAAGTTCCGAAGAACTGGTCGCAGGCAGCATGTGGAGCCAGCCCTGGGAATTCAGCTCTGATGAGTTACCTGGCATATCCCTGGAAGAAGGTTATGCCGAGCGGATCGGCGCCAGCATCGGCGACACCATCACCTTCGATGTGCAAAGCGTCCCCATTTCCGGTCAGGTGATGAACCTGCGCCGGGTTGACTGGAACTCTTTCCAGCCCAACTTCTTTATTTCCTTTCAGCCCGGCGTGCTGGACCCGGCACCCAAGACTTTTGTTGCTGCCATCAGCAATGTTCCATCAGAACAGCAGCTGCCCATCCAGAACGCCATTGTCGGGGAACTGCAGAACATATCTATCATCAATGTCGGCCAGATTGTCGCCCGCATTCTGGATATCACCTCGCAGATCAGCTGGGGCATCAAGGTCATGGCCTACCTGGCGATTTTTGCTGGCCTGGTGGTGCTTTTCTCCATCGCACGCTATGAAGTGAAATCCCGTTTCTGGGAAATCAACCTGCTGAAGATTCTCGGCGCCAATTTCTCTGACGTCAAAAACATGATCCAGATCGAGTTCGGCATCCTGGGTTTTTTCGCCGCCTTCGCCGGCATCGCCATCAGCTTGCTGATGAGTTATGCCATCGCCTGGTTCGTGTTTGATTCCATCTGGCAACTGGCCTGGGGCAGCACCTTATTCAGCATCCTCGCCATCACGGTGCTCAGTGTGCTGACGGCGCTGATCGCCACGCTGTCAGTGCTCAGGCAAAAGCCTCTGCAACTCTTGCGGGCTGATTAGATTAATTACTGCTTATAGACTAGAATACGCGCCTCGTGCGGACGTGGCGGAATTGGCAGACGCGCTGGATTTAGGTTCCAGTACTTCGGTGTGAGAGTTCAAGTCTCTCCGTCCGCACCATATTAAGAAATAGAGAAGTCCA
>CAZSHI010000043.1:0-11290 GCA_964606735.1 uncultured Enterobacteriaceae bacterium | reverse complement strand
CTAAGGGCCTTATGAGCTATATCTGCTTTTGGCCAAAAGCAGACAATATGCCAATAATTGCTAGTGCCTCTGAATCTCTAAAATTGGAATATTCTTCGCCACCATGCCTCAGCTACTGTGTACTTAAAAGAATGCAGTGTTTTCATAGCTGGACTATTTAAATAAAAGCCAAACTATTTTGTTTAATCTTGATCTATGTTAAAAAATGGACCTGACAACATCTAGCCGGAGAAAGCTATGGCCACTCTGCCTCCAGGAGTCAGTGAACAAACTTTTCAATCTGCACTGAATGAATTCCGCAATGCCATTGGTGCGGATTGGGTCTTCAGTTCAGACGAAGATGTAGCCTTGTATAGAGATGCTTATAACCCATTTTGGGGACAAGACGAGCTTACTCTGGAAGCCTCAGCCGCTGTTGCGCCTGACACTACTGAACAGGTTCAGGCTATTGTCAGAATTGCCAACCAGTACAGTATTCCACTTTACGCTATATCAACAGGAAAAAACCTTGGTTATGGCGGCTCCTCTCCAAACCTGTCAGGTAGTCTGATTGTAGACCTGAAGCGGATGAACCGTGTAATTGAGGTCAATGAAGATAAAAATTACGCTATTGTAGAGCCTGGAGTTTCTTATTTTGACCTGTATAACTATATTCAGGAACGTGGCCTCAAGGTATGGATAGACTGTCCAGACCCGGGCTGGGGCAGCCCTGTGGGCAACGCACTGGATCATGGAGTTGGCTATACCTATAACCGCTATCGTGATCATTTCGGTTCTCATGCAGGGCTTGAAGCTGTTCTCCCTAACGGTGAAGTCTTAAGAACCGGCATGGGGGCAATTCCCGGCGGTGAAATGGGCAACTATCGTTATGGTTTCGGGCCGGAAGTAGACGGATTGTTTGTGCAGGGCAACTTTGGAATTGTCACCAGAATGGCTTTCCATTTATTGCCTGAACCCGAAGCATATTATTCGGGTAGAGTGATTGTTCCTCGCAGACGTGATCTGGCTCCTCTGGTGAATCATGTGAACAATTTCGAAGATCTTGGTTTGATCGGCCAGCCTGAATATGGAAGCCCGGCGGGGGGATTTGGTGGCGATAATCCTGAATTGCGGGAGTTGCTGGCACGACCGGGAGGTGCGAGTGATGATGAGCTTGACGCTCTCGCAGCAAGACGAGGTGTAGGCTCCTGGTCTGTTAATCTTCAGTTTTACGGACCTGAAGAAACAGTGTTGGCTAATTGGGCTTTTGCACAGCGTAAAATCTCTGAAGATATTGAAGGGGTCCAATTTGAGCCGGGACAAGTTTACCGGTTTCCAATGAGTGACGAGGATAAGCGAACTTTCCCTCACCGTGTCGCCATTGGTGTCCCAAACATGGAAATATTCAGGATTGTTCCTCAGGATGGCCTGCTATATTTTTCTGCACTGGTGCCACGAAGTGCTGACGCAATATTCAGAGGTCAGCAAGTCTTTGGTGAAATTTATCGGGAAATGGGGCTTGGAGCTGGACCCAATCCATATCAGGGACCGGCAACATGGCATCCAAGGACATTCATTCTTATCAATGGTTTTCCATTAAGTCGTACCGATGGAGATTTGAATGCCCGTGTCAGGCAGGCTTTCAGAATGTGTATTGATGCTGCCGCTGCAGAGGGATGGGGTGAGTATAGAGCTCCACCCGCCTTTGCTGATCAAATCATGAATGCTTACTCTTTCAATAACAATATACTTAGACGTTTTTGTGAAGAACTGAAAGACGGCATTGATCCAAACGGCATTATTTCACCCGGACGAGGAGGAATCTGGCCCAGAAATTTCCGGGAGGAGCAGGCATGATCAGAAAAATATATATGATTTTGCTGGTAGCTTTGGGTGTAAATACCACTCACTCAAGCTTTGCTCAGGCTCAATCACTGGTAGAACAAGGGAATCAGGTTTTCGATAAGTGGTGCATAGCCTGTCACGGCGAACCCGCCAATCCAATAGATATGATAGGAACGCGACGCCTGCAGGAGCGTTATCAAGGTGCATTGCCTGCCAAACTTGAAGACCGAACAAACCTGACTCCTGAGTTTATTGAAGCAATTGTTCGAGGCGGAATTAGTCTGATGCCATTTTTCAGAAAAACAGAAATAAGTGATGAAGATATGGTGGCATTAAAGGCTTATTTAACCAGAAATAATCCGAATTAAGTCTCGGGCTTTAATAATTAATATTTTGGAATTAAACAAATAGTGGATAAAACTATGGCTAACCGAAGACAGTTTTTAAAAATAGGAATTGCTTCTTCTTCAATTCCTCTGGCAGCTTCATCAGTTAAAGCCAATACTCTGCAGGCATTCTTTTCTGATACTGCTGAAAAGAGCATCCCTTTTTATAAGATTCTAGCGGATAAACGTTATCCTGAAAGCATGAGCTTTGCTAAGGAAATGAATGCCCGGGGTTTTGACATCCACGTGCTTGAAGATGGTGATCCAACTGTCTTCTGGAATGAAGAGTTAAGGGAAATCTGGCAGACAATGCCAGTTGCTGTTGCTGGTGTCACCAATTTCAGGCCCATGTTTTGTCTGCAACAGTTAGGCAGAAGTTACGGAACCCGTGTGGTTTACCGTGGAGAACATTCTTTCGCAGAGAACGGTCATGTTAATCACCGTATGGAGGGCCCCAGTAAAATGCTCAACCAATGCCAACAGCGCTTGGATTTCAAATCTGAAGTTCAGGCAGGTCAATCCCTGGCGGATTTGATTATGGGTTGTGAATCGGGCACGAATGAAATTGTTAATATTGATTTTGCTGAAAATACAGGGCATAGCAAAGTAGCCAATTATGACGATGTGGAATATATGCAAACTTCATATGCTGGTCTAAGCAACTTAAAAGTCGATCCTAATGCCGACAGGCTCAATTCCTGGATAGTAGCACCAGCACACACGTGAGCTGATTGGTTCAGGCTTTACTGCAGATTGATTTAAAAAGGCTCTTTTTTTACTGAAGTTGACCAGGCCCATTTAAATCTGGAGTTAACAGAAATTACCGTGTTGATAATCCTGGATAAGTGCTTCTATCTGTTCCTCAATTATCTATGGACTTAGCTGTGGATAGTTTATTCCCAGTTGCTCTAGATAGGTATCATATCGTGAGGGGTCGTAATAATACTCTTCTAACATGGGTTTGAATTCCGCCATAATTTCCGCATTTTTTTCGATTGCCGGATCATCATCAGGGCCTATAAACGGTACATATTCTTCGTTGGCGGTTTGGATGTCATTGAAGTAATTTTTAGCCTCCTGGACCAGTTGTTCATTCAGCAATAAATCCAACATGGTAGTCGCTACAACCTTGGCACCAGCGGCAGCACCTTTGTGAGCAATCGGTGTCGCCATAGCCATGGCGCTAGACCAGTGATGTGCCTGCATCCCAGGGACATTTGCAGGAAATCTCAGGGTCACTGTTGGAACGTTCCAGGAAACATCACCAATATCATCAGAAGGGCCAGACACAGGTGACTCGGCAGGCTCTTCAATTCCATCAACTTCAGTGGCCAAGCCAACCTCATTGACACCCATCATCTCCTGAAGTGCTCTGGCAAAAACCTGATCGTCTTCTGACCATTCTGGCAACCCTATCTGATAAATGTTTTCTGCCATTGCTAATGCGACTGGACGGTTGTAATGCTTTGGATATGCCGTACCAACAATTCGTCGGCTAAGAGTAGTATCCGTCATCATTGCCGCTCCTTCAGCAATTCTTTGCAGCGTATTAAAATTCTCCCGGATCCCATCAGCGCTAACTTCTCTAACGAAATACCATACACTCGCATAAGAAGGCACCACATTTGGTTGGTCACCGCCATTGGTGATTACATAATGGGAACGCTGAAGGGGATGAAGATGTTCACGACGGAAATTCCAGCCAATATTAGTCAGCTCAACAGCATCAAGTGCACTCCGTCCAAGCCAGGGTGCGCCAGCACCATGAGCAGCGACTCCTTCAAACATATATTCAACTGAAACAAGGCCTGTACCTATAGGCCTACCCCAACTTACATCCATGTTATTTGATACATGGTTGAATAACACAACATCGATATCATCAAAAAAACCATCCCTGGCATACCATGCTTTTGCTCCTAGAAGCTCTTCAGCAATACCAGGCCATAACACAATTGTTCCGGGCAAGCCTTCTCTCTCCATAATTTCCTTTACAGCGAGAGCAGCAGCAACATTGACTGCCTGACCAGAGTTATGCCCTTCACCATGACCAGGTGCTCCTTCAACTATTGGCTGGCGATAAGCGACACCAGGCATTTGCGATGATCTGGGTATACCATCAACATCAGATCCTAATGCGATTACGGGTTGGCCGCTTCCCCATGTGGCCCACCAAGATGAGGGAATACCAGCAACACCCAACTCTACTTCAAAATCATTTTCTTTGAGGATATCAGTTAAGTAGTGTTGGGTTTCAAACTCTTGGAAACCTAATTCTGAAAAAGAGAAAAGACTGTCAACAATTTCTTGAATAAGTTTTGCTTTATCTTCAATTGATTGAATAGCCTCGGCTTTCAATTCACTTAGATCTTCTGTTTGAGCAAAAGTATTAGCTGTAATCAAGGTCAATGCTATGCAACAAAAGTAAGTTAAGTGCTTAATTTTCAGGAAAATCATTACATACTCCGAATAAAATCTTTTAGACATTGTTTTGCTAAGAATAGTGTATATGTCTTATTTTGCACTAATCTAGCCTGGGCGCACCAAAAATTGTCAATATTCTCTAAAATCAATATTTACTAGAATCTGATAATCAGCTTCTAGATTAAGCCATATCTAAATTCTTGCGTAACACTCAAGAGATTTAAATTAGATAATAAATAGCAAAGCAAATTCGATGCCTTTTAAATTATCTAGTTGAAGCAATAATCCAAGAATGTAATGTTTTATCTTCCTTCTCTACATCTTCATATAGCATCATCTATCGGACCGTTGGGTACTCAATACCCAGCTGCTCCATATACGTATCATACCTCTCAGGGTCGTAATAAAATTCTTCCATTATTGGTCGCCAAGTTGCCATAATTCCTTCGTTTAAATGAATCGCTGGCTCATCTCCCGGACGCAGTAAAGGTACATAAGTCATGTCAGCGGTTTGTACTTCGTTAAAGTATCTCCAGGCGTCTTCAAGCAATGCCTCGTCAGTTATTAAATCAAACAAGGTTAATGCCTGAACTTTTGCCCCGGCCACAATTCCTTTATGGGCTATAGGCGTAGCCATAGCAATAGCATTAGACCAGTTGTGGCCTGGTAAATTGGGAATGTTGGATGGATAACGTAGGGTGATGGTCGGTACCTGCCATGAAATATCACCAATATCATCTGATCCACCACCAGTATTTGTCTCAGGATCGGGTGGGTCAGTAAGCTCACTTATTTCAGTATTCAAGCCTTCTTCCTCCACCCCTAATTCAGCCTGGACCGCTTTGGCGAGAGCAATATCGTCTTCTGACCATTCGGGCATGCCTACTTGTTGAGCATAATAATAAGATCTTTCAGCCATTGGTCTGTTCATATGCTGTGGCCATGCTGTACCTAGCACCGTGGAACTCCACTCAGTCTGAGTCATCAATGAAGCCCCCTCAGCCATCATGTCAGCCATATCCCATAATTCTTTAATATGTTCATAATCGGTTTCACGCAGGAAATACCAAATGCTGGCTTTAGAAGGAACAACATTTGGTTGGTCCCCTCCATCTACAACAACCGAATGAATACGTTGTGACAGGCGTAAATGTTCTCTCCGGAAGTTGATCCCGATGCTCATGAGGTCAACTGCATCAGCAGCACTTTTTCCACGCCAAGGCGCGCCAGCACTATGAGCACTTTCACCGTTAAAATCATAGCGAATAGATACTAATCCGTTTCCACGTCCGCCGCCCCAACTTGCACCAAGAGAATTTGATACATGTGAGAATAAAACCGCATCAACATCATCAAAATAGCCGTCCCTCACATAATATGCTTTAGTACCAAGTTGTTCCTCGGCTACACCAGGCCATATTTTTATAGTGCCAGGTATATTATTCTCTTCCATATATTCTTTGACAGTTAGTGCGGCAATGATGTTTACGACGTTTCCTGAGTTATGACCTTCACCATGACCAGGCGCACCTTCAATAATTGGGTCCTGATAAGCGACCCCAGGTTTCTGTGATGCCTTTGGAATGCCATCAATATCAGAACCCAGCGCAATGACGGGTTCGCCTTCACCCCAGGTTGCCATCCATGCAGTCGGAATTCCCGAAATACCCATTTCAATTTCAAAACCATTTTCTGCCAGCAACTGAGTCAAGTAGCTTGACGTTTCAAACTCCTGAAAGCCAAGTTCGCCAAAACTAAAAATCGTATCATTCATGACCTGGGCCATTTTAGCCTTCTCATCAATGTCTTCGATAATATCAAGCCTGATTGAGGTGAACTGGTCATCATTGAGGCTTTGTGCATTTGCTAAAGATGTCAACGCTGTGGCTAAAAATATGGCTCTTGCAAGTTTAGATGGCAATTTAGTATTTAACATTTAATTTTACCTATATAGAAAAAAACAATTCCTAATCCCCAAAGTAATGCTGTGATAATGCCTTAATTAGATGCAATTTAATTGCTGGTGCACCAAAAGTGTTAGCTCCACTGACTGTAAAATCCACATTTGCTGCTATGTGATTAGCAAACAATAGATAGAGGAATATTATGCTGCCGCTTAGTGTCCCAAGCCTTTCCTATTTAAATGACAATAATTATGTTCATTGCATTTTGAACAAGCAAATTTCATACCTTCTTTATACAAGCTTGGGTACAAATTAATGTCCGCTTCAGGCCGAAAGCGGACATTCACTAAAGTAAAACAAGATATTTGATTAATCAGAAAGTTATCAGGCACTTTTTAGTCTATTCTTTCTTCTGCCAAGAGTTCTAAAAATTGATTTTCAAGAGCATCAACAGCTTCAAGAAAGCCTTCCGGATCGACAAAGGTTTCCGGGTTATAGGCCTGTCCTGGTTGCCACTTATCATGTAGATTATATTGATCCGGATGTGGGGCTATCCAAATATCTAAATCCATAGATTTTTGATTGGTAAATGTATAGGCAAAGTCTGCTGCAACGCCTGGATAGGTTGGATCGACAGCCAAACGTTTTCCTGCATTGACTGTCCCCATGTTGGCAATTAACACACGGTAATCGCGGCCGTTTTCCCTAACCACCATGGAGTAGCTTGAACTACCTTCTGTGTGGCCGGGATGGATATGAACTACGAGTCGATTTCCGCCCAATTCAATCTCATCGCCATCGTATAGTATTCGATCTACTTCGACAGGTTCGAAAGCAAACCTACTTTCAGGGCCACCATTATGCGGATCACTGAACCCGCCATCTTCCAATACACGGGCATCATTTCGAGTGGCCCACATCTGCGCACCGGTAAGTTGTTTTATTTCAGCCAACGCACCCGTATGATCAAAGTGTGCTTGTTGTGTCAATAAAATACGCACATCATCCATTGAGTAACCAAGGGATTCAATGCTCGCCTGAATCTGAGGAGTAGAATCTGCATAGGCCGTATTAATTAATATGTGTCCTTCTTCAGAGGCGAGTAAAAAAACTCCGAGATTATAAGTGCCAACATAGTAAAGGTTTCCAATAATTCGATGGGCCGGGAAATCTGGACCTGAATTTCTGTTTTGGGCAAAACTTAGCCAAGGGATCAAAACCATATATAGCGAAAAAAATATCAATATTTTTTTATTTTTCATCTCAGAATCCACATAACTATAAATAGATTTCAATTTAATTATCTTTAATACTGCCTGTCGTTTTTACTTCCCTACAAGTCAAACGAGTAAAGCAGCATTAAATCTAAAACTTTATGGAATATATCTCAAATTTTCATACTGAAGTCAGACTTGCGTAATAATTCACAAAATCTAGAGAAAATTCAAACTTCCTCAACTCCCAACAAGCTTTAAAAAAAGTTGTTGTATAGGCTAACGAAGCACCACCTAGCTGAGATTGAGTGCCAAACTTCAGTATTAATGCGGATAAAGTGGCGGCAATTCGAGCCTGACTTGTCGGCTACTTTTCTGTTTACGTGCCTGCTGCAGTCTTGAGACAAGCGCCATGAACTGCGCATAGTCAAACTCGGCTTTTGTCGTATCGGCATACAGGCTGCTGCGCATGGCAAGCAGCAGGGTATTGAGTTCAGTATTGGCAAAAGCGGCACTCAGTTTATCGAGGCTGTACAAATTCCGCTTGCTGAAATAGGCCTGTCCCCAATCCAGAAAGCGCTCATAGACTCTCTTCAGATCCTCCTGCTGGCAGGCCTGTTTTAAGGCACGAAAGGCCTGATTAAGTTGCTTCAATTCGGATTTTTGTGAGGCTTCAGCAGTCTTGCCTTTATGCAGCAGTTTGAGCACTTGGCCCCTGGTTTTTTCGGCCAGTATGACCAGCGCCGGGGCAAAAAACAGGGATGAAATCAGCACCAGCATGCCAACAAACAATAGCAGGTTAAGGTTCACACCAAAGATCAGCCGACTCTGTTGTTCTTCGTTCATGGTGCTCTGGTCTTCTGGTCTGAACTGCAGTCCATCTGCTGTGAGTATGTCCACACTGCGCGCCGGCAGGCGTGTGTATTCGAGGCTGTCTGTTGTGGTATTCCACCAGGGGATGGCGATTTCTGGCAGGGTCAGCTGGCCGGCCTGCGTGGCAACCAGTGTAATGTTTTGAATGTGTTCGGAACGGGTGCCGATATTCTCGCGGATATCCACCTGTTCCGGTGCTGTCGGATAGGCGCGCATGCTGGTGTCTGCGGTGAAATCCAGATTCAGCAGCATGGAGGAAAACAAATCTTCGGCTTTTACATGGATGCTGCGTACCACCGAGTCACCGATCTGCATGGATTCCAGTGGGCGGCTCCAGCTTTCACTGATGCTGATATCAGAACTCGGTAGCCAGTTGCTGCCGGGAAAGGACATCGGTACCGGCAAGACACGGATTTGATGCGCGTTACTTTGCAGTTCGATTCGCTGGCGTGTTTCAGTAGTCAGCAGATCTGGATTCTCACGGCTGCTGCGCGTTTGCGTGTAGGCGCGGAATCTGACGGGCTCGATAATAAAGTCGCCACTGTTCTGCGGAAAAATCACAAAACGGTTTTCGTTAACCTGGTAGTTCACTCCGTTTATTTCCTCGGTGTATTCCAGACTTTCTCCGAGACGGCTGATGGCGGCATCAGACATTTCCGGACGGGAAAAGGCTGCGCCACGTTCAAAGGCGTAGCGATAATACAGCTTGATGCTGTAGACCAGTTCTTCCTGCACATAAACCTGTTCTTTGGATAGCGTGGTGACAAGAATGACTTCATTGTTTAGTGTGGCGCTGGGCAAGGCATCGCTTTGTGCAAACACAGTCGCGCAGCCACTCAGGAGCAGGAAGATGGACAGCAGCCTTACCATAATTGCTGGTTACTCTCGCTAAACAGGTTTATGCGCAGCATATCTTCTTGCTGTTTTTGCATCTCAAATTTATTGCGCAAGAGGGCGGCGGGGTCATCGCGGATACGTCCCAGCCACTGCTGCAGCGTCAGCTCCTGTTCCAGTGCTGCAGAAAATTCCTGCTCTTCGGCACTTTCCGGGTCTTCCAACTGGCTGGTACCGGTGTTGCCATCGGCATCCTGCGATTCCTGCTGACTCAGACGCTCTGAGGTATCTTCCTGATTAACTTCATTTTCCTGACCATTGGTGGCTGCGGTGATTTCTTCCTGTTCTGCCGGTGGTGGGGTATCCGATTCTTCGCCTTCTTCACGTTCCACATCAAAGTCAGCACCGGGATCATCGGTCATGCTGGCCAGCAGCGCGGCAACGATTTCCAGATTGACAGCTGCTGCCTGATGATCGGGTTTCTGATCCAGCACCTCTCGGTAGGTTTCGATGGCTTCTGACAGGCGATAAAGCTGCGCCAGGGCATTGGCACGATTGTAGATCGAATCAATGTCTTGCAGTTCGCTCAGGTCAATCAGGGCCGCCTCAAAATTTCCCTGCCGGTAATTGGCAGCTGCCCGCCAGGCCAGGCTTTCGAACTGGTTGACGGCGTCTCGGTATTGCTGCTGCTCAAAGTTCCGTTGCCCCAGCTGATCATCATTCAGCCACAGGCTTTGCCAGTCCCATGCCAGCGAAGCAGGCGCATGCAGGCAGAGCATGAGCGAAGCGAGGCGCTTGAGGCTATGGGTCACTTGTGACAACACGTTGGCTGGTCCGTGGAATTATCGAAGCTGGCATTATACGTAGTGCTTACTATGAAACAAAACTGAGGAAAAACCGCCGGATTATTAAGTAAACAATGTGAAAATTCCCACGATAAAAACACGGGCTCAGGTGTCGCTTTTTGCTAGAATGGCGCCTTTCCTGCAGCAAGCGGATCGAATACTTGTCTTTGTTAGCACCTGAATACCTCGTGATACTGGGTTTAACAGCCTTTGCCATCGGTTTTGTCAAAGCCGGTATTCCTGCCCTGGGAATGCTGGTATCCGCCCTGATTGCCATGGTGTTCACCCCGCGCGAAGCACTGGGCATCATTCTGATCTACCTGCTGGCCGGTGATCTGGTGGCCGTGTGTTTTTACTGGCGTCTGGCACATGTCTCCGAATACCTGAAGATGCTGCCACCGACTATTATTGGTATCGCTCTGGGCGGCATCATGCTGAGCTTTCTCAACAATGACAGCCTGGGGCTGGCTATTGGCCTGATGGTGGTAGTGCTGGTGAGCCTCGAGCCATTCAGGCCGAAAATGGAGAAATGGGCTTTTCATTATCCCCATAGCGTACGCTATGGATCAGGCTTGTTAGCGGGTGTATCGACCACTATCGGCAATGCGGCAGGGCCGGTCATGTCCCTGTATTTTTTACTGCTGAAACTCGACAAGAAAGCCTTTGTCGGCACCAGCAGCATCTTCTTTTTGACCATCAACACCATCAAAATACCCATCTTCCAGTATCAGGGTTTGTTTACTCCGGCGTATTTTCCTTCCATTGCGCTGAGCATCCCACTGGTCTATGTCGGTGCTATTGTCGGTCGTTTTTTCCTCAACTGGATTTCCCAGCTCTGGTTTAAACGTATCATTCTGGTGCTGTCGGGGCTGGCCGGTCTGGGGCTGGTGATTCGCTATTTTGTTTGAGTCATAATAGGCGCAGAACTGAACACGGGCAGGTGACGATGAAGCGCATAAGTACACAACTGTTAATTTTATTTTTAT
>CAZSHI010000042.1:0-11651 GCA_964606735.1 uncultured Enterobacteriaceae bacterium | reverse complement strand
GGCTACGGCTTGAAGTACAAAGCGGCATTTCACAGAGCATTGACATGACCTACACTGTTGAGAAATAAAGGTTGCCGAACACACTTGCAGCACCTATGCTTATCGCAGCTTTGAGTGATAAATCATATGGAACAATTCAGCGCAATTTTCTCCTACACGCTATTCACCTTTAACGAGCAGGCCTTTACTGTCGGTCAAATCACCCTGCTGCCAGTTCTTTTTTTACTGGCCTATGTGCTGATCAAAAAAAGCGGCGAATTTTTCATTACCCGTCTTAAAAAACGCAAGTTGGATCCTGACCTGATCCTGCTGTTTCATCGTCTGTATTTTATTGTCTGCCTACTACTGCTGGTATTTACCACGCTGGCCATACTGAATGTGCCACTGGGCGCCTTTGCTTTTGTGTCAGGCGCCGTCGCCATTGGTGTAGGATTCGGCGCGCAGAATATCATCAATAATTTCATATCCGGCTGGATTCTGATGTGGGAAAAGCCGATTCGTATCGGCGATTTTCTGGAAATCAATGATGTCAAAGGCACGGTTGAAACCATAAACACCCGTTCAACTCGCATACGGCGAGTTGACGGTGTACACCTGCTCATTCCCAACAGTCAACTGCTGGAAAACACGGTAGTGAACTGGACTCTGGTAGATCGCCTGGCCAGAGGGCAGGTAAGAGTAGGGGTAGCCTATGGCTCACCAGTCAAACTGGTTTCTCAGCTCATTCATCAGGCTGCAATTGATCATGAACTGGTACTCAAGGATCCAGACCCACTGGTTATCTTTGAGGACTTTGGTGACAATGCACTGATCTTTGATCTCTTCTTTTGGATCAATACAGAAGGTGAACGGGATTTACGGGTCATCCGTTCGGATCTGCGCTTCAGGATAGAAGAGTTGTTTGCTGAAAACGGGATTGTCATCGCCTTCCCGCAACGGGACATACACCTGGATGGCGAACTGAAACTGAGTCGTTAGATTACAGCCATTTTTTCAGGCGAAAAATAACCAGCGTAGAAATGACCATCGCGGTCATGAATCCCGCCACATAAATAAATGCCGAAGGCTCCTCAATGCCTGGCAGGCCAGCGACATTCATGCCAAACAGACCGGTGATAAAAGAAATCGGTAAAAAAATCGCGGCAATTATCGATAACACATACATGCGGTCATTTTGCTGCTGTGCCATCATGTTCATCAGTTCTTCCTGCAATACAACGGCCTTTTCACGCACCAGATCCAGATCTTCCACATAACGAATTATTCGGTCTGAAAGCTCCTGAACATAATGGCGATCCTCCTTTATCAGCAGCTTATCGGAGAGGCGGTAGAGATTTTCCAAGGATTCACGTTGAGGAGCCAGAAAGCGCCTGACCATGGCTGCCTCACGCCGCAACATGGCGACACTGGTACGCAGTGAAACGAGGTTTTCGCTGCCCACAGAATCTTCCAGCGTCTCCATCCTCGCCTCAACATCATCCACATAGTCTGCAATCCGGTCAGATACACGCTCAATAATTCCAGTAATGATTTCGCCGGTATTCTTGGGCCCTTTTTCTCTATCAAGTTCATCTTTGATGTCCTGAGTAGAGAGAACTTTTTTATGGCGCAAACTGATCACACGCTCTGCCTCAATCCATATCCGCAAAGAAACCATGTCATTCGGTGCTTCTCCGGGATTCAAATTAATCACCCGCAAAATGGTTAACATACCTTCTTCATGCAGCATGGTACGTGGGCGCGAATCCAGTCGGGTCAAGCTGTCAATGGCATGTTCTGGGATGGAAAGGTCTTCGAGATTCTGGCGGCAATCATCTTCCATGAAATCCAGGTGACACCACAACGGCGTATCAATATCCTTGCTTCGCTGTAGCGGAACACCACCCCCTCTACCGTCAAGAATATAACCAAAGACATAGGAACGTGATTCCGTTAATTTTTTGAAATCCAAGGTCGTACTCCCGATTGGCAAATCACAGCATCCTGGCTGCACAAGCCTCCTGGACTAGGCAGCAATCTACTGCCAGTCTATCATTGTCTTCAATCATGAAAGAAGTCTTTAGTCTAATTGCCATAATTCTGACCCTAACTGCTTATTACCCTTACATTTTAAGCATCCATCGTGGCCAGACCCGCCCGCATTATTTTTCCTGGTTGGTTTGGGGGCTGACAACCATCATTGTCTATCTGGCTCAGGTAGAAGAGGGCGCAGGTGTTGGTGCCTGGCCTGTGCTGCTTTCCGGCATCATTACTTTTTATATTGCTTTGCTTGGCTTTTTAAAAAGGAGCGATCTCAATATTTCAATGATCGACTTCCTGTTTTTTACTATCTCCTTATTGGCTATCCCGCTATGGTATGTGACAGATGACCCCTTATGGGCAGTTGTTCTGGTAAGCGCAATTGATGTGTCTGCCTTTGTGCCGACATTACGTAAAGCCAGCATCAAACCCGAACAGGAAGACATCAGCTTTTATTTTATCTTTCTGATTCGTTGCGCTTTTGTCCTGCTAGCACTGGAGCGTTATTCACTGGCGACCGTCCTGTTTCCTCTCTCCGTAGGCTTTTGCTGCCTGCTAATGGTATTAATGCTGACCCGGAAAAATACTGAGCGAAAAGTGCACTGAACGCTTAAAGCATCAAAGTTTATACAGTTGCGCTTAAAAGCACGCCCCTTAATAAAAGCATCCCGATAAGAATGTAATGACCACGTTTACCCAGGTTTTACTTTTCTGTTTTTCCTGAGCGCTTTATTCTAAAATCAGCTGCTGGATCACAGCCATTTTTCGTCATGACAGTACTGAGTGTAAATCTGAACAAGCTGGCTTTGCTGAGGAATTCCCGCGGGCATAATTTCCCCGACCTGCTCAAGTATGCCAGACGTTTTATAGAGCTAGGCGTGCAGGGGCTGACCATCCATCCACGTCCCGATGAACGCCATATCAAACGCCAGGATGCCCTGGCTCTGAGTCAGCTCTTAAGTAATTTTCCAGCGATTGAACTCAATATTGAAGGTTATCCTTCTGATGAATTCCTGTCGCTGGTCAGTCAATGCCATCCCAGTCAATGCACTCTGGTGCCTGACGCTGAAGACCAACTGACCTCTGACCATGGCTGGGATTTCAGCAAACAACTGGATTTTCTGGCGCCAATTATCCATGGGCTACAAGAGTCCGGCATACGCGTAGCTACCTTTATCGATCCGGACCTCAAGCAGATTGAGCTGGCAGCCCAAAGTGGCACTGATCGTATCGAACTGTATACTGAGCGTTATGCTCAGGCCTTTGGTAATCCAACAGAAGACGAGGTGCTTGCCCAATACTATCAGGCAGCGACTGCTGCTCAGGCCCTGGGTCTGGGCGTCAATGCGGGACATGATCTAAATTTACGCAACCTGGGTCGCTTCCTCAGCATCCCGGATATTCTGGAAGTTTCCATCGGGCACGCTCTGACGGTTGAATGCATCGATCAAGGCATTGAAAAAGTTGTGGCCAACTATCTGCAGCTGTGCCATTGAATTGACCGGAGTTCCTATATGTCGATTTTTTCTCACAAGCAGACTTTAATCAGCCCAGCGCAAGCCTTGCCCGGCAGGGAAGAGGCGATACCTGTCGCCAAAAGGCATGCTGTGTTGGATGCTCCGCTTAAAGAACCCGCTGCCGGGTATTTTGAAAGCAGGGGTTTGCAACAGGCCATGTTTGCCCTGGGCTGTTTTTGGGGAGCGGAAAAAAGTTTCTGGTCCTTGCCTGGCATTTATACAACAGCGGTTGGCTACGCTGGCGGCTTTACCCCCAATCCTACTTATGAAGAAGTCTGCAGCGGCCAGACCGGCCACACGGAATGTGTCTGGCTGGTCTTTGACCCGGGCATAATTAGCTACCAAGCGCTACTGGTCAGATTCTGGGAGTCTCATGACCCGACACAGGGGATGCGACAGGGCAATGACCTGGGCACGCAATACCGCTCCATGATTCTGTGCTATGGCGCTGAACAGCTGGAAGCTGCCAGGAACTCCCGCGAACATTATCAGGATATGTTATCTGCTCAGGGCTATGCGCCAATCAGTACCGAAATTCAACAGGCCGCGGCCTTTTATTATGCTGAGGACTATCACCAGCAATACCTGGCAAAAAGACCAGACGGTTATTGTGGGCTCGGTGGTACTGGCGTGTGTTACACCTGAAGGCGCGGTAAAATAAGCCATGGCACAGACAAGCGAAAAACTGATCGTCGCAATTTCCTCACGCGCTCTCTTTGATCTCAGTGAAAGCCATGCGGTCTATGAAACACAGGGTGTCGAGGCATACCGGCAATACCAGATTGAACGTGAAGATGAAGCCCTCGCTCCGGGCGATGCTTTTAACCTGGTAAAAAAACTGCTGCACATCAATAGCCTGCTGGAGCGAGAACAGGTAGAAGTCATTTTGCTATCGCGCAATACTGCAGATACCGGTTTGCGTATTTTCAATTCCATCGAGCATCACCAGTTGTCGATCAGCAAAGCTGCTTTTTGTGGTGGATCGAGTCCATACCGCTATATCTCCGCGTTTAACAGTCACCTTTTTTTATCCACGGATGGTGGCGATGTCCGTCAGGCGCTGGAAACCGGCATTGCAGCGGCAACCATTATGCCTTCAGGCATCGCTAATAAGGATGACTATAAACTGCGCTTTGCCTTTGATGGCGATGCCGTACTGTTTTCTGATGAAGCCGAACAGGTTTATAAATCTCAGGGCCTGGAAGCCTTTACTGCCAGTGAACGCAAGTCGGCCAAGGAACCATTGAGTGGTGGACCTTTCAAGCCTTTTCTGGCAGCCCTGCAACAGTTGCAACGCGAATTTGATGTCGATGACTGCCCGATCAGAACCTGCCTGGTCACGGCACGTGCAGCCCCAGCCCATGAACGGGTAGTGCGGACCTTGCGTGCCTGGGACATCAAGATTGATGAATCCTTGTTTCTCGGTGGCGCCGAGAAGGGCGCCTTTCTGCGCGCCTACAATGCGGATGTGTTCTTTGATGACCAGGAAGGTCACTGTGAATCCACCCGGGAGCACGTGGCGACTGGGCATGTACCGCACGGCGTGGCTAATGTCCCGGTGAAAAGCTGAAATACAGACCTAGCACCAGCAGCACTCCAATCAGTACCGTCCGTAAAAACTTTTCCGGCAGGTGAGATGACAGGCGCGTGCCTAGATAAATCCCCGGCAAGGAACCCAGTATCAGCGCCAGCAAAAGCTGATAATCCACCAGCCCGTTAAACAGGTAACCCATGCCCGCAACAGCGGTCAGCGGAACTGCATGGGCGATATCAGTGCCAACAATATGCGAAGTCTTTTGATGGGGAAACAGCATAAACAAAATGGCGGCACCAAAGGCACCGGCACCAACCGAAGAAAAGGTCACGCAAATACCCAGCACAATTCCAAGCAACAGCACCAGTGCCGAACGGTATGGCCGCAACAAACGCAAGGACAAGGGGTTATCTGTATTCTGACGCCGTCGGATGAAGCGATGAAATAGCATTACCAGTGCTGTCAGGATCAACATGACGCCTAAAAAAGAGCTCAGGAAGAGGGCGAAATCGGGGTTCTGGCTCATTTCCTCATCGATGATGAACAGGTTGATCAATATCGATACGGGAATACTTCCTGCCGCCAGAAGCGCCATGGTTTTCCACTGCACATGACCATGACGATGGTGAAAATACATACCGCTGCACTTGGTAATCGCTGCGTAAAGCAAATCGGTGCCGATCGCGATGGCAACCGGGTAATTGAACAATAGCAAAATGGGCGTCATCAGTGAGCCGCCACCGACACCGGTAAGGCCTATGGCAAAACCGACCAGCCCCCCCGACAGGATAAGTAAGAATAATTCCATGCGCGGACTCTACCCGGCAGCTTATATAAATAAAAGAAATATTTTTTTATATTTATATAATGTAAAGTTATATAATTTTAGCCTGGGTATTCGCCATGAAATTGCAGCAATTACGCTATATCCGTGAAATTGCACAGTGCCGACTCAACATCAGTCAGGCAGCAGAAAAGCTTCACACCTCACAGCCTGGTGTCAGCAAACAGATCCGCCTTCTTGAAGAGGAACTCGGCCTGCAGATATTCAAGCGACATGGCAAGCATTTGCAGAGTATCAGTGAACCTGGCCTGCGCATCATCAAGCTGGCTGAAGAAATCCTCAGCCGTAGCGAAAATATTCGCAAAATAGCCGAGGAAGCACAGGATGAGGAACAGGGCATTTTACGCATTGCCACCACTCACACCCAGTCTCGCTATGTGCTGCCTCCGATTATCCGCCGTTTCATGCAAAACTATCCGCGGGTATCCTTGCATTTACACCAGGGAACACCTATGCAGATTTCACAGATGGCTGCCGATGGTGAAGTTGATTTTGCCATTGCCACGGAAGCGCTGGAGCATTTCAAGGACCTGATCATGCTGCCCAGTTTTCACTGGAACCGCTCCATCCTGGTTCCCCTGGGACATCCCCTGACAGAGCAAGGCAAGCTAAGCCTGGAATTGATCAACCAGTACCCTCTGATTACCTATATTTTTGGCTTTACCGGACGCACTAGACTGGATGAAGCCTTTATGCAGGCCGGTTTGAGCCCCAATGTGGTGGTTACCGCAGCGGATGCCGACGTTATCAAGACCTATGTACGCGCTGGGATGGGAATCGGCATTATTGCCTCCATGGCCTGGGAGGCCGAACGTGACGCTGATCTGGTGCCGCTGGATGCCAGCCACCTGTTTGAGCGCAGCACAACCAGTATAGGCTTTCGGCCTGACAACTACCTCAAACGCTATATGACTGATTTTATCCAGGCTTTTGCTCCACATCTGGGCACACAGCGGATTGCTCAGGCACTGCAATGTCCCGACAACCAGAGCCGGGAGGCACTGTTCGAGAATATCGGGATTCCCCAGCGCTAGTTTTGCTGCTTGGCGATGATGTTGCCGCGATGCAGGCCACACTCTTTGGCGGTGGCTTCTTCCCACCACCAACGGCCTTCACGCTCATGTTGCCCCGGATTGACCGGACGGGTACAGGGTTCACAGCCAATGCTAATATAGCCACGTTCGTGTAGCGGATTGAAAGGCACATCAAACATGCGAATGTATTCCCAAAGCTGTGCCGAGCTCCAGTTGGCCAGTGGATTAATCTTGATAAGCGGGCGCTCTGCACTGGCAAAGCTGCTATCCAACTCAAAGACAGCAACTTTATTGCGACTATCGGGGCTTTGATCACGGCGCTGACCGGTTATCCAGGCACCCAGCTTTGATAACTTGCGCTTTAAAGGGGCAATCTTGCGAATGCCGCAGCATTCATGGTGATTGCTGTTATAGAAATCATAAAGTCCCTTTGCTTTTACATAGGCTTCCAGCGCCTCGGCATCAGGCGACAGCAGCTCAAGATCAAGCCGGTAATGATTACGAACCTCTTCGATAAATCGATAGGTTTCAGGATGCAGGCGACCGGTATCCAGGGTAAATACCGGTATATCCGGACGAATTTTGATAGCCATATCAATCAGCGCAACGTCTTCGGCTCCGGAAAATGAAATGGCTATCTCAGACACTGACTCAATCGCCAGAGCCAGAATTTCCTTCGGGTGCTTGTCAGCATAATCAACAGCCAGCTGAGCAAGATTTTCTTTATTTAACACGTATACCCCAGTAATGCCGGTACCGGCCTATTTGCAAGGCGCCTATTGTACATCCCTAATAGCTGACATGAAAATGTCAAATTAACAACAACTTAGCGACATATCCTAAAGCCGCATTTAATAGATGTTTCACGTGAAAAAAACCTTAAAAATTAATAAGTTACGCTCATATCTGAACAGGCAATTACAGCATCTTGTGGCCTTTCTTTTTGTCGGGCACCATATCTTGTGCATAAAACTGGACACAGTGACACTACATGGCATCGTCTCCAAAATGCCTGCCTTACGAGTTGCATCCGACGCCCGAAACAAGTGAGAATGTCAGCCTTTGTCACTGCTCAAGCCAAAACGCAAGGAGAATACACTTGGAATTAGCCTGCCTGGACCTGGAAGGGGTCCTTATTCCTGAAATCTGGATCAATTTTGCTGAAAAAACGGGTATCGAGGAGCTCAAAGCCACCACCCGTGACATCCCCGATTACGATGTGCTGATGAAGCAGCGCCTGCGTATTCTGGACGAACACAATCTGGGCTACCATGAAATCCAGGAAGTGATTGCCACCTTGAGTCCGCTGGATGGAGCCCAGGAATTTGTCGCCTGGCTGCGTGAGCGTTTTCAGCTCATTATTCTGTCGGACACCTTTTACGAATTCGCCCAGCCTCTCATGCGCCAATTGGGCTTCCCGACCCTGCTGTGTCATCGTCTGCAACTGGATGAAAAGGGCCGTGTTATTGACTATCTGCTGCGCCAGAAAGACCCCAAACGCCAGTCTGTAAAGGCATTCCACAGCCTCAACTACCGAGTTATTGCAGCAGGAGACTCCTATAACGATACCAGCATGCTCAGTGAAGCCGATCACGGCATCCTGTTCATGGCACCGCAAAATGTGATTGATGAATTTCCGCAGTTTCCCGCAGTTTTCTCTTACGAGGACCTGAAACAGGAGTTTCTGAAGGCCAGTGACCGGGAGCTAAGCCTGTAGCAAATCCCGGGCGCCATCTCCCAGGCAAAGAACCAGTTTCCGCAGCATTGCTGCAGTGGCTCCCCATATATAATATCCTTCTATATCAATATAATAGAAGGTTCTTTTAATATTGTTTTTAACTAACGAGTCCTGCTTGAAACGCTCTGTATCCAGTACTTGCTCCAGGCTCAGGGTAAAAATATCAACGACTTCACCCGGTTCGGCGACAAAATCCTGCGCCTCCAGTAACTGAGCGACAACCGGCAGGACCGTAAAACCGCTGGGCATGTTATGCCAGTCCAAGGTACCCAGAACCTCAACATTGTCACGAAGCAGGCCAATTTCCTCTTCGGATTCACGCAAGGCGGTGAAAACCGGATCAGGATCTGTCTTATCCACTGAACCACCCGGAAAGCTGATCTGACCGGCATGACTTGGCAGCGCCTTGCTACGCCGGGTGAACACCAGTTCAGGCCCATTTTCACCTGGAATCAGCAGGATCAGTACTGCGGCCAAGCGCTGGCTATCTGCAGGTGGGGGTTTTATCTGGCTATCAGGATCGACTCCCAGTCGCTGCTTTAACAGTTGTGCGATCATGATGGAGCCTATAGGCAGTTAGTCGGACGAGGCAAACCTGCAATTTTACAGGCCAGTTTCAGTGGCGTATCAGGAAACAGGCGCATCAGGTAGGCGCTATTACCTTTGTCATCCCCCAGCTCACGCGCCATCAGTTTTACCAGCACCCGTGTGGAGGGGCTCAGGCCACTTTGCTGATGAAAAGCACGCAGTAAACGGATCAGCTCCCAGTGTCCATCGCGCAGTGTAATGCCTTCTCGAGCAGCCAGCACTTCGGCTACAGGCTCATCCCAATCCTCCAGTGAACGCAGGTAACCGTATCGGTCCAGTTCGATATTTTTGTTTGCTAGGCTCAATGTATCAGCCATGCTTAGCCCCAGCTTTGTACTTTGGCATAATCCAGTGAGAGCTTCACGAAACCACTGTAATCAACAACAATAAACCCATTGCCAGCCCTGTCGAGTAGTCCACGAGCCTGCAGATCCTCTTGCAGAACATAACAGGGGTGTTTCAGCCCATGCAGTGCTTCATTTCCCTGCAAGACAAGGTTGACGGCATCCTCGATCAAAAGCAGCGCGGCATCCTCTTCTGTGACTGCCAGCACAGCCAGACAATCTGACAATGCATTCGAGGCAAGCGGGTCCTTATTCACAAGATGAAGTGTCATGGCTAATAATTAAATACCTGATCGGCTTCAGCGATAAGCCCGGCAATTTGCTGACGAGTGAAGGGTTCAACCGCCAGCAGTAAATCTCCAGGCTGCAGCTTATTGCTTTGTAGCGCTTCAGCCTCGACAAGAATACGCCTTACCCCATATAAGTCGAGTGAGGGCAGGGCGCGGCTGATATTTTTCACAGCACTTTTATCAGCCTGCTGCTCTGGCAGTAAGTGTAAAAGTCCCTGACCATAAAACACTAGTGTCAGCTCCTGATCAAAGGCGGCGGCTGTCAGTATTACGTCCAGCGCAGCTGCCGGCAGTGTCGAGGAGTAGGGAGCCTGGCGGATCATCACCAGAATGTTTTTGCGCCTGCCAGTACTCATGGTAGAAAACTCAGGGTTCGTTCAGACTGAATCACAGCATCGATTAACTGGCCAAGCCCGCTAATGACAAAACCCTCACGTAAATTGCTGGCAGGCAGTTCATAACGCTCAGCTTCCGCCTGATCGATAATGCCACGCTTCAAGGCCGATGCTACACAAACCACCGCGTCCAGTTCATGTTCCTGGATCAGCGCCTGCCACTGCGCCGCCAGGTCTGCTTCATCCTGGGCTGGCACCAGATAGGCGCAAGCATTGAATACACCATCCTGGTAAAAGAACAGACGATTTATCCGATGCCCCTGGGCAAGCAACTCACGAGCATAGTTCAATGCCGTACTGGAAGCCTGCGAAGTAGGTGCAGCGTGTATGACCAGGGCAAAGCCTTGCATGGGTTAACCTGTCAGCCTGAAAGAAAAAAGCCCCACTGACCTCGCCAGCGGGGCTTCGCCTACGTGGCAATAAGCTTATTCCCTGCCAGAAAACATCGCAATCAGATGCAGCAGATGAATAAAGATATTGTAAATGTTGAGATATAGAGACACTGTCGCTCTGATGTAGTTGGTTTCCCCACCATGAATGATGCGACTGGTATCAAACAGAATCAGTCCCGACATGATCATGATGACGGCGGCTGAAATCACCAGACTCAACACCGGAATCTGCAGAAAAATATTCAGCAGCATGGCAACTACTGCCACGATCAGACCGGTAAACAGAAAACCGCGCATGAAGGAAAAATCCTTGCGTGTGGTCAGTGCATAGCCGGACAGGGTAAAGAATATCAGCCCGGTACCTCCCAGTGCCTGCAGTACAATGCCAGGGCCATTGGACAAGGCCAGGTAAAAACTCAGCATGGGGCCAAGCGAAGCTCCCAGACAACCCGTGAAAGCAAAAATCGCAATGATGCCCTGGCTGCTCTCTGCAGCTTTATGCACCCAGAACAGCAGGCCAAAACTCACCAGCATGAGAATCAGTGCGACACCCTGACCAATCCCCACGGCCATGGAAACAGCTGCGGTGAAAACACTGAATAGTAGGGTCATCGACAGCAGCAGATAGGTATTTTTCAATACCTTGTTGGTCGCCAGTATCGACTGCTGCGAGCGTTCTACACCGTAACCAAATTCGTTCATTATCAAACTCCAATAAAGTTATGTATCAAAAATGATTATCCAGGTAAGAGATGGGGCCTTCCTGAATAAATTCAATGCTTCCATCATACAAAGCCGGGCACAAAAGGCAAGCAAAACAGGCGATGGGAAGGCTTGCTATAACTGCGATTGCGGTTGGCCTGGGCAGCGATTTGCTGTAAGATTCGAGCCCTTCCGGAGGAGTGGCAGAGCGGTTGAATGCACCGGTCTTGAAAACCGGCATAGGTTAATAGCCT
>CAZSHI010000041.1:0-15047 GCA_964606735.1 uncultured Enterobacteriaceae bacterium | reverse complement strand
GGCAACGATACGGTTGTCATGGAAACAGGAAGAATTGCTCGTCAGGCCACCGGCGCAGTATTGGTAACCATTGGTGGCACCTCAGTATTAACTACAGTGGTCGGCAGTAAAACGGCCAAGCCTGGTCAGGATTTTTTCCCACTGACTGTGAATTATCAGGAAAAGACCTATGCAGCCGGCAAGATTCCCGGTGGCTTCTTTAAACGTGAAGGGCGTCCGACAGAAAAAGAAACCCTGACCTCGCGATTGATTGACCGTCCAATTCGCCCTCTTTTTCCAAAAGGTTTTCTGAATGAAGTACAGGTTGTGTGTACGGTTGTTTCATCGGAAAAAGATGTCGATCCGGATATTGCCTCGATGATCGGCACCTCAGCGGCTTTGGCTATTTCAGGCATTCCTTTCGCTGGTCCTCTGGGTGCTGCCCGTGTTGGTTTTACTGACAGTGAGGGATATATCCTCAATCCTGGTTATGCCAAGCTGGAGGAATCTGCTCTGGACATGGTGGTGGCAGGCACTGAATCCGCTGTACTGATGGTGGAATCTGAAGCCAAGGAATTAAGTGAAGACCTGATGTTGGGTGCGGTTTTGTTTGGACATCAGGAAATGCAGACGGTGGTCCAGGCTGTCAATGAACTCAAGGCCGAAGCAGGTAAACCTGAGTGGGAATGGGTGGCTGATGAGAAAAATACCACGCTGATTGATGCCATTTCTTCCGCATTCAGTAATGGTATAACCGAAGCCTACCGGATATCCGACAAAATGCAGCGTCAGGATACCCTCAGAGGCTTGCAGGAACAGGCAGTTGAGCAGTTTGCCGATGAAGAGTCTGCAGAAGGCGTCAGCGTCAGTGAAGTACAGGATATCTTCTCTTCGCTGGAGAAAAAGATTGTTCGTCGAAATATTATCGATGGCCAGCCACGTATTGATGGCCGTGATAACAATACTGTCCGTCCGATCATGGTTGAAACCGGGATTTTACCCAAGACTCATGGTTCAGCACTGTTTACTCGTGGTGAAACACAGGCAATGGTTGTTGCCACTCTGGGAGCCATCCGTGATTCACAGTTGATTGAGGATTTATCCGGCACCAAGAAAGATGCCTTCATGCTGCACTATAATTTCCCACCCTTCAGTGTTGGTGAAACAGGTTTTATGAGCGGACCAAAACGGCGTGAAATTGGCCATGGCCGTCTGGCACGTCGTGGTGTTGCTGCAGTACTGCCGAATGAAGAAGAATTTCCCTATGCGATTCGTGTGGTTTCTGAAATCACTGAATCCAATGGTTCTTCATCGATGGCCTCCGTGTGTGGAACGAGCCTGGCATTGATGGATGCTGGTGTCCCCTTGAAAGCACCAGTGGCAGGTATTGCCATGGGTCTGATCAAGGAAGATGACGGCTTTGCCGTGTTGACTGACATTCTGGGTGATGAGGATCATCTGGGTGACATGGATTTCAAGGTTGCCGGTTCAGCCAAAGGTGTTACGGCTCTGCAGATGGATATTAAGATTCAGGGCATCACCGAAGAGATCATGGAAACTGCCCTGCAGTCGGCCAATGCTGCCAGAATGCACATTCTGGGCGAGATGAACAAAGTGATTTCTGAATCACGCGCCAGTGTGTCTGAAAATGCACCGAGTATGGCCTCCTTTAAAATTGATCCGGATAAAATCCGTGATGTGATCGGTAAAGGTGGTGCGACCATTCGCTCGATAACTGAAGACACGGGTGCTTCCATCGATATCGATGATGATGGCAATGTACGTATTTACGGTGAAGATGCAGCCTCCCGTGATGCCGCTGTGGCCCGGGTTGAGGAAATTACCGCTGAAGCCGAAATAGGTCAGATATACAAGGGTGTCGTATCCAAAATTGTCGATTTTGGCGCCTTTGTGACTATCTTGCCAGGCAAGGACGGTCTGGTTCATATTTCACAGATTGCCCAGGAGCGTGTCGAAAAAGTGACTGACCATCTAAGCGAAGGTCAGGAGATTGTTGTCAAGGTCCTGAAAGTGGATGACCGCGGCAAGATCAGTCTCAGCATGAAAGACGTCACAGAGGAAGAAAAGGCCCAGGCCTAGTCTTTGCCAGTAGTGCTCTGGAAGCCCGAATTCTGTCAGAATTCGGGCTTTTTTATGACTGAAAAACTATTTTTCCATTTAACTGTCAGTATTAATAAGTCCGGTATTAAACTATTGGGGTCCTCAAGGGGCTGTGATTTATCAACTGACAAGCTAGTGTCAGCAGTGAGCAAATATGAATGACAACAAACTGATATTTTCGTTGGTGATCGGCATCATCATCCTATTCGGGCTGTTCATGATGATCAGTGGTAATAATGACGAAGCACCTGCTGAAATTGTCAGCCAGACTCCGATACAGATTCCACAACCGCCGCCGGTGGTTCCTGCAGCGCCTCTTGCTGAGGAGCCTGTTGTGGAACCGATCGAGGAACTGGTGGTGCTTGAAGAAGATGCTCAGGCCCAGTTGGAAATCCAGAGTGAACCTGTTGAAACAGTAACAGTAGAAGTAGAGCCCCAAGCGGCTGCCTTGCCGGATTTGAATGACAGTGATGCTTTTGTCCTTTCCTCACTCGCCGAGATAGACGGTGGTGCCGCTGTTCTCACACACCTGGTGTCAGAAGAATTGATACGCAAGTTTGTCGTTCTGACGGAAAATGTCAGCCGGGGTGAATTTCCGGACAGGAATCTGCCGGTGCTGGGGCCCCAGCAGGCCATGCAGGTCAGGGAATTGGGGAGTGAATTTTTCCTGATGGATGAGTCATCCTACCGCCGCTTTGATGCATTGGTTAATGTCTTGAGCAATATCGATACGGAAACAGCTGTGTCTTTGTATCAGCGCTTATTGCCGTTGTTTCGTCGGGCCTATGCTGAGCTGGGGATTCCCGGTTCCGATTTTGATGAAGTTTTAATCACAGCCATAGACCAGGTACTGAATGTCCGCAGTGCACCGCAGCCACAGCAACTGATCAGGCCGAGTCTGAATTATCTGTATGCTGATCCTGAGGTGGAAAATTTCACTGATGTGGAAAAACTGCTGATGCGACTGGGGCCGGAGAATACCCAGAGCCTGCAACGACGACTCGAGTTTTTCAAGCGTCGCTTACAGCTGGGCTCAATGTAACTCAGACTACCTGCTGCAGTAATTCCAGATGTCTTGCCGGCGCCAGTCTGGGACCGAATTCACAAACCAGTGTTGCGGCACTTAAACTGGCCAGACGACCGGCTGTTTCGAAATCCAGGCCGTTTGAAATGCCATATAAAAAAGCCCCGGCGAAAATATCGCCAGCACCATTGGAATCGATGGCTTTCACTGGATGAGCAGCGATTTCGATATACTTTTGCCCGTCGAACAGCAGAGCTCCTTTGGCACCCCGGGTAATCACCAGAGTTTTGGCGATGGCTTTCAGGCCTTCTGCGGCTGCTTCGACAGTTTCTTCTCCAGTCCAGGCCATCGCCTCAACATGGTTGGCGAAAAGCAGGTCAACGCCATCTCCAATCATGTCTTCCAGGCCTCCGCGGAAAAATTGCACCATTGCTGGGTCTGACAGGGTGATCGCTGTTGCCACACCTTTTGATTCGGCAACTCTTCTGGCATGGATACAGGCTTCCCGCGCAGTTGGTGAGGAGACCAGGTAGCCCTCTAGATAGAGGTAGTCCGAATTGGCCAGTGCGTCTTCATGGATATCGGCTTTTGTCAGGTTTTCTGAAATGCCCAGATAGGTGAGCATGGTACGCTCGGCATCCGGACTAACCATGACCAGACATTTTCCGGTAACACCGTCATTGCCGCGGATACTCTCAAGGTTGGTTTCGATGTTGTGCTGGCCAAGTTCCTGTAGGTAGAAATCACCAAATTCATCATTGGCAACTTTACAGGAATAAAAGGTATTGGCGCCGAATTGGGATGCGGCATAGAGCGTGTTGGCTGCTGAACCGCCGCCGGCACGTTTCTTCAGGCCGAAGCGCTCGGTAAGCCGCTGCAGAATGGTTGCCTGCGATTCACCATCAACCAGTGTCATGATGCCTTTTTGAATACTCTCGTGAGCAAAAAAACTGTCATCAACTTCGAATTCCTTATCGACGAGCGCATTGCCCAGGGCATAAATATGGTACTTCTTCATGTTTATCCTTTATTGATTGAGACTTGAAAAGGCGTGTTCGGCCGCATCCAGGGTCCGTTGTATTTCTTTTTGGCCATGTGCCGCTGAGAGAAAACCGGCTTCAAAGGCTGAAGGAGCAAGATAAATGCCTTGCTCCAGCATGCGGTGAAAATACGTTCTGAAGCGTTCGGTATCACAGGCCATGACCTGGGAAAAACTGCTAATCTTCTGTTCATCACTGAAAAAGCAGCCAAACATCCCGCCAACCTGATTGGTGCTAAAGGCAATCCCGGCATTATCGGCTCGCTCCTGCAAACCGCTCAGCAGGCCAGCTGTCATCTGTGTAAGATTTTCATAAAAGCCGGGACGGGAGATTTCCTCCAGCATGGCCAGTCCGGCAGTAACTGCCAGAGGGTTGCCGGATAGTGTTCCCGCCTGATAAACAGGGCCATTTGGTGCCAGCATACCCATGTATTCCTGTTTGCCACCAAAGGCGCCAACAGGCAGGCCGCCACCGATAACCTTACCCAGTGTGGTGAGATCCGGATCTATACCATAGACGCTCTGAGCTCCGCCGGCGGCTACCCGAAAGCCGGTCATGACTTCATCAAAGATGAGCAAGCTGCCGTAATCACTGCACAATTGCCGTAATGTCTGTAAAAACCCATCCTGTGGAGGCACGCAATTCATGTTGCCGGCTACAGGTTCCACGATAACACAGGCAATTTCTTCGCCGGACTGACGGAACAACTCGCTGATTGTTTCACTGTCATTGTAAGGCATGATGTAGGTCTGTTCCGCTGTGCTTGCCGGAATGCCGGCAGAATCAGGTGATCCCAGGGTCAAGGCACCGGAACCGGCCTTGACCAGTAAAGCATCGACATGTCCGTGATAACAGCCTTCAAATTTGACAATCTTGTCACGTTCGGTCACTCCGCGTGCCAGTCGTATGGCACTCATGGTTGCCTCTGTGCCGGAGTTGACCAGTCTGACACTTTCAATCGAGGGAACCAACTCGCAGATGCGTTCGGCCAGCTGAACTTCCTTACTGGTTGGAGCCCCAAAGGCCAGTCCCAGATCAAGCTGTTTTTTCAGGGCACTAATTACCCGAGGGTGGCAGTGTCCAAGAATCAATGGCCCCCAGGCACCGATGTAATCGATATAGGCATTATCATCTTCATCGTAGAGGTAGGCACCTTCGCCTCTGACGAAAAATACAGGGTCACCGCCAACTCCCTTGAAGGCTCTTACGGGTGAATTAACGCCGCCGGGAATATGTTCTTTGGCCAGTGCAAACAGGGCTACAGAGCGGGAAAGATTCAATACATCAGACATGGGTTTTCCTAAAAGGGTTTGATGACAACAAGGATAATAATGGCGAGTAAGAGAATCACAGGCGCTTCATTGAAAATTCGATAAAAACGGTGAGAGTGTGTGTTGCGATCATCCTGGAAAGCCAGCAGGTAACGCCAACACATGAGATGAAAAATCAGGAGCAGGAATACACAGGCAAGCTTGGCATGGAACCAGCCTGATTGCATGTAAAAGGCCGCATTGGTGGCTATCAGACCTGAACCGAATGCGATGGTCAGGATCGCAGATGGGGTCATGATTCCCCAGAATAATTTTCGTTCCATGATTTTAAAACGCTGCAGGCTGGTTTCATCATCAGACATGGCGTGGTAAACAAAGAGTCTGGGGAGATAAAAGATGCCGGCAAACCAGCAAATGAGGGCGAACAGATGCAGCGCTTTTAACCAGAGATATAGCATAAAGATAATTACTCCTGAATGGCTGGGCAATAATAACATCTTTCGAAAAGCGGCTGCCAACAGCGAGCAAACTTGGGCTCAGTGACTGCTCAGTCGCGGTAAAAAGCAATGATCTGATCGATGGTGATAATTCCGAGTATGGTCTTTTCGTGTTTTGGCCCACGATAGATATAGGCATAACTGCATTCTGATTCCTGCATGATTTCAAGTGCTTCCTGCAGGGTTGCCCGATCAGAAACAGCTACCAGAGGATGATGAGGGGCTGCTTCCACAGCTTGCAGGGTGCTCAGTGTAATCGGCAGGTTTTTGTTGAGGTCTGCCAAACGAATGAGGCATTTATCCTCGTCCCCCTGATCCAGGATGATCCAGTCGTTTTGCTGAATCAGCAAACTTTCCAGTTCCTGCTTTGGTGTTTCAGGTGTAACTTCGATGAAATTATTCTGCACGATTGAACTGACAGCATATCGATTTAAAAATCGTGCCAGTTCCTGGCCAGCAGCGTGATTTTCAGCACTGGTCCCAAAGAAGACGGATTTTGTACGCAGGATTTCAGAGTAAGTCAGATTGGAGCAGACTATGATAATCATGGCCGGCAAAATAATATTCGGATTATTGCTCAACTCGAGCAGTGTCATCAGGGCTGCTAGTGGGGCCTGTAATGCTGCTCCCATCATCGAACACATGCCCAGTAGAACATAAAAGGCAGGATCACTGCCGGGAAAAAATCCGGCGATAAGTGCTCCTGCTATACCACCTGCGAGCCCCCCCATCATGAGGGTCGGGCCGATTACACCGCCGGGTAATCCCAGCCCCAGGCTCATAGCGCTCAGACATAATTTTGCCGTTAGCAGTAAGCCCAGGAAATAGACAGACTGGCCTCCCTGAATGGTCAGATTAACCGTGTCGTAACCAATTCCCATGACTTCCGGAATGAACAGGCCGAGACTGCCGGTAGCAACGCCGATACAGAGCAAACGTGTACTGAATTTGAGTTGATGAAAAGAGCCTGCGTAGTTAAGCAGTCTGGCAAAGATGCTGGCTAACAGGCCAAGCAGAATTCCCAGCACGGCCACATATGGAATCTCCCACAGGCTGTTCATGCGGGAAGAGGCAATATCAAAAACGGCTTCATTGCCGAATAATACCTGTGTGATGACAGCGGCACTGACTGACGAAATGATCACCGGAATAAAACTGCTGATGGCATATTCCATCATGATGACTTCCATCGCAAAAATTACACCGGCAATCGGGGTGTTGAAAGACGCTGAAATCGCTGCAGCACTGCCACAGGCGATCAGGGTTCTGATGCTGTTATGTGGTAATTGTAGCCAGTAACCCAGAACACTGCCTGAAGTTGCGCCAAGATGGATAGCAGGTCCTTCTCTGCCACATGAGCCACCACTCAAGAGGGCAATTGTGGCGCCAAAAAATTGTGCAAGTGCATTTCTAATTGGCATATGGCCACGAAATTTCTGTACCTTGTGAATAACGTAAGAAACGCCCATTGAGCCAGGAGCTGGCTTTAAAAAATGAAATATGATGATGATTAAAAGGCAGCCTGCAATTGGAAACACAAAACGTAACGCAGGGTGAAGGCTTTCAAAGTTTTCGGCTTCCATGCCCTGCGCCATGAAAGGAATATCCCGGCTCAGGGTAAAACGAAAAAAGCAGACTATCAGGCCGGCGATAAGTCCGACAAAAACGCCCAGGCCTGCCAAGCGAATTTTTGCATCTCCTCTAGCGAGCTTTTGATGAAAGCTGCTGCGTGTTGACAAAGATCCTTGCTCCTGAAGTGTGGGATAGGGCCTGAGTTATGTTAAGATTCGTCGCTTTTTCAGGGCGAGACTCTTATTATAGCGACTTGTCCGAACAATTAAGAGTAGCCAAGAGGTTTTATAGATGGACGTTGCTGTCGTTGGAGCAACCGGATATACAGGGGTTGAACTCCTGAGGATTCTGGTTCAGCACCCGCAAGTCAACATTAAAGTTGTCACTTCCCGAGCGGAAGCGGGGGTTTCTGTTGCCTCGGTATTTCCAAATTTGCGACAGCATATCACCTTGAATTTCAGCGAGCCTGATATTGATGTACTGGCCGAGTGCGAGCTGGTTTTCTTTGCAACACCAAATGGCACAGCGATGACAATGGTTCCTGAACTATTGCGGAAGGGGGTCAGGGTTATTGATCTTTCGGCTGATTTTCGGATTCGAGATGCACAATTATGGTCGCGCTGGTATGGCATGCAGCATGCCTGTGAAGAATTACTTGCCGAGGCTGTTTATGGATTACCCGAAGTTAATCGAGAACGAATAAAAAATGCCTCACTGATTGCCAACCCGGGCTGTTATCCAACTGCTGTGCAGTTGGGTTTCATTCCGCTGCTGAGGAATAAGCTAGTTGATCCGCAGTCATTGATTGCTGATGTTAAATCAGGCGTTAGTGGCGCAGGTAGAAAAGCAGCGCTGGGTACTTTGTTGTGTGAGGTTAGTGAAAGCATTAAAGCATATGCCATTCAGGGACATCGACACCATCCTGAAATTGTTCAAGGCTTGAATGAGCACAGTGATGAGCAGGTCAATCTGACATTCATGCCCCACCTTGCCCCCATGATTCGAGGAATTCAGGCAAGCCTTTATGCAAGCCTGCTATCTGATGCTACAGATATTCAAAAACTGTACGAAGATTATTACAAAAACGAAATTTTTGTTGATGTTCTTGAACCAGGCCAGAGTCCTGAAACACGAGCTGTGCGTGGCAGCAATATGTGCCATATTGCAATTAGCAGGCCCGCAGACAGTAATAAGATAGTGATTCTTGCAGCGGAAGATAATCTGGTTAAAGGTGCTGCCGGACAGGCAGTACAGAATATGAATATCATGTTTGGATACCCGGAGCCGTCCGGGCTGGATATCGTATCAGTTTTACCTTGATTCTATTGCGAAGCGAATAATGACATGGCAGTAGTAAAAGGCAGCAAGCAACTAAAAATGGTGGTGGTTCCGCACCATCCACTGCGTAGTTTTGCATTTGTTTTTTCCGGGTTCGTAATCATTATACTGGCAGGTATGGCAAGCTATTATTTTGGCTACAGTGAAGGCATGAATGAAAATTTAAATGTGCGTCAGGAGCGTGATGAACTTCGCAGCCAGACTGAGTCTTTTATTGAACAATTGGACAGCCTGCAACAGCAAACGGTGAATGCTCAGCAGGCCAGCGCTGTTGACCGTCAGGCATTGCTAGAAATTCAGGGCGTACTGGTTGAGCTCAGGGAGGTTAATGCACAACTTGAGGAAGATGTGCTTTTTTACCGGCAAATCATGTCGCCGGAAAATACCGAGAATGGCCTGGTAATTGGTCAGCTTGACCTGAGTTCGACAGAGGAGGAGAATCGAGTCCGTTATCGTATTGAGCTTAAACAACTGACTAATAATGACAACGTTGTCAGTGGTTATGCTAATGTCAATATTATCGGCATGCAGGAAGGCCGGGAAGTTTCCATCCCATTACGGGAACTGGCCCTTGACGAGGATCAGTTAGACATTCGACTGCAGTTTAGATATTTTCAAAATATAGAAGGCGAATTGGTAATACCGGAAAACTTCATTCCTGAGGCTGTCCAGATTCTTGCCGAGTCACAGGGTCAAAATGCAAAAACTGTCAGTAAAAATTTTGTATGGCTCGTTGAAAGAAAAGTATTCACTTTATTAAGAGATCTGTTGTGAAAAATAAAATTAGTGAAAATGTAACAACGCTGATTTCTAAATCTACAGAAATTGTCGGTGATTTGAATTTTTCCGGAGCTCTCGAAGTTGAAGGGAAAATCAAAGGAAATATTTATGCCAACCCGGATGCGCCAGCAGAAATAAGAATCCGTGAGAATGGATTTGTTCAGGGAGAAATAAAAGTGCCTTCAGTAATCATCAATGGCATGGTCGAAGGGGATGTCTACTCGAGCGAGCATATTGAACTGGCAGCAAAAGCCAGAGTGGTTGGCAACGTCTATTACAACTTGATTGAAATGGTGATGGGTTCGGAAGTTAATGGCAGTCTTTGCCATCGAACAGCTGAAGAACTCAAGCCCAGGCAGCTGGAAAAACCCACCGTTGTTAAAAATGATCGCAGTTCACTGGTCGTAGAAGCTGCCGTTAAGGCCTCCAGTTAATACTTGACCAATTTACTTGGGTATTTCATAATGTGAAGTCCTGAAAGACTTCATAAACTTACGCATATGTCTGCTGTTCAAACCCATGAAGCAGTGCCAATGGCTCTTACAGAGGGCGCTGCAAAAAAAGTAATCAGCCTGATTTCCGAAGAAGGAAACCCTGCACTCAAGTTGAGGGTTTTTGTCACCGGTGGGGGTTGTTCGGGTTTTCAATATGGCTTCTCGTTTGATGAGGCTGTGAATGATGATGATACAGTGATAGAGCATCAGGGTGCCAAGTTGCTGGTTGATCCATTAAGCTTTCAGTATCTGGCCGGTTCAGAAATTGATTACAGTGAGGGTCTTGAGGGCTCAAAATTTATAGTTAAAAATCCATTGGCGACGACTACCTGTGGATGCGGCATGTCTTTCTCGATTTAGCTACTGGGTTCCTACTGTTGGTGGTGAGCAGTTTTATCGATGCTCATTTATCATCTTATGTAAACTCCGCTCTCAAAACTGCTCACACCTCGACTAGCCTACGCGCTTTACGCTAAATCTACTATTTTACGCAATCACTCAATTTGCGGATGATCAGGATTGTTGGTCTGGATACTTAACTGAGAATAATGTTGATCTTGAGTTGCTAAGGGGAGACGGAAGTTTAGCAAAGCTAGGGTTGAAATTAGCCATAGTCCGCTGCTGGCGGTTTTATCCTGCGTAGTAAATACCACCGAGGATGGCCGGGCGTGAAGCGCCGGTGACTTTGCTGAGGTCAAGCGCGTTCTGATCAAGAGTCTGTTTGGCAAACCAGGCGAATGCAAGTGCTTCCAGAGCATTGCTGTTTACCCCAAAATTGTCACTGCTGGCTAGCTTGAATCCTGACAGGTCTTCCTGCAGTTGCTGCATTAGAAAATTGTTGCTCGCACCCCCACCACAGACGATGACTTCGCCTGTATCAAGTACGTCTCTGATTGCTGCACTTATGGATTTGCTGCTCAGGCTAACCAGTGTTGCCTGAACATCCTGCGCGGAAATCTCCTTACCAAAATGTTCCAGATGTTTCCTCAACCAGCTCAAGTTGAAATATTCACGGCCGGTGCTTTTGGGTGGAGGGCTGGAAAAATAAGGATCTTCCAGCAGGAAAGATAAAAGATCATGCTGGCTGCTTCCACTGGCTGCCCAGGCACCATGGTCATCATAGGGTAAATCCTGCTGAGCCTGAATCCAGCTGTCGAGCAATATATTACCGGGACCAGTATCAAAACCGATGAGGTGCGGGTCATCCTGCCTCAGGAGGGTGATATTGGCCATGCCCCCGATGTTCAGAATGATGCGACTGTTCTGTGTGTTGCCAAAAAGGTGCTGATGAAAAACTGGCAGCAGGGGGGCACCCTGACCTCCCAGAGCGATGTCCTTGCGCCTGAAGTCAGCGACGGCAGTGATGCCTGTGAGCACACTGATCCGGTTAGGGTCGGCAATCTGCAATGTAAATGCATGCTCATCCAGAACGGGAGGCTGATGATAAATGGTCTGGCCGTGGGACCCGATAGCCCGAATCTGATGAGCACTTATCTGGTTTTTTTCGAGTATGGCCATGGCAGCACTGGCAAAGAGTTCGGCTATGGCGCTGTCAGTTTCTCCCAGTAAGCGCAGGGAAACCAGTTGCTCGTGACAAAGGCTTTGCAGATTACTTTTCAGCATGGCAGGAATGTCAACATTGATGAAATCCAGCAGGTAGTCTTTAGGTTTATTGCCGAGGTCTACCAGGGCGCAGTCCACGGCATCCATACTGGTGCCGGACATAAGCCCTATAAATAGCTCGGAACTCATTCCGTGGCGTCGGTGATGCTGTTTTGAGCCAGGGTCTGATTGCTGGAGGTGTGGGTGTTAAGTTGTGCCATCAGTATTTGCGAATGTTGCCTGAAGCGTTCCATTTCTTCAGCAGGAACAGATTCCGCCTTGGGTAGCATGTCGTGCACGGTACGCGGATTGCGATGTACGCCATCGACCAGGAATTCATAATGCAAGTGCGGTCCGGTTGCTCCACCAGTCATGCCAACATAACCGATAATATCTCCCTGTTTAACACGAGCTCCGACCCTGGCGCTGCGAGCAAAAGATGACAGGTGTGCATACTTGGTTTCAAAACGCTCGCCGTGCTGAATGGTGACCAGATTCCCGAAGGAACCATTTCTGGATGCCCAGGTTATACGCCCATCACCAGCAGCAACGATTGGCGTGCCGCTAGGGGCTGCATAGTCAGTGCCCTTGTGGGCACGGATGGTATTCAGAATCGGGTGACGTCTAGAAAGGGTAAAGTTGGAACTGATGCGGGTAAAATCGACCGGATTACGCAGGAAAGCCTTGCGCATGCTTTCGCCCTGAAGGTTATAGTAATCCACCTCACCGTCGAGGTTAACGTAACGAATAGCCGTATAGGTTTCGCCCTGATTGGTGTACTGGGCAAGCCGGATAGTCCCATTGCCGATAAATTCACCATCAATGTACTGTTCTTCATACAGCACATTGAAATTATCACCAACCCGGGTGTCCAGAAGGAAATCGATGACACCGCCAAAAATGCCGGCAATTTCCATGGTAAGGCCGGCTGAAATACCGCCACGCTGAGCTGCCAAAAACAGGGAATCATTTATGCTGGCTTCTTTGAAAACCGGGATGATGTCAGGCTCTCGAAGCTGATGCTCAACCTGGAAACGGTTGCTCTCATTCAGGCTGAACAAGTAGCTTTCCTTGGGGTTTAGAATGACTTCCAGTTCTTCCAGCCGATCTTCATCCGAAATATTGAAGGCTAGCTTATAACCCGGATAAAGACGGGTCAGGATATTGGCATCTTCGCCGCTGTTGGAAACCCGGTAGACATCCTGGGGGCTTAAACCAACCCGGTCAAAAATCAGTGATAAATTATCGCCACTGCGAACTTCTTCAAAAACCCTGTTATCAGCCATAAGCTGTAGATCGGCTTCAGACTGAAAGGGGTCTGCAAGCGGCTCTAATTCGGTTATGGCAGCTGTTTCAAGTATCTCAGCCTGCAGGGGATTGAAATTGGAACTGGAAAAGTCCGAACCGCTGATTGAGGGCACGGATAAGCCAGAGAGCTGTGTAGCCCCTGATTGGGATTCAGGCATCAGGATTAGTAAAATCAGCGTGGCAAGCAGCCCCAAACAGGCCATCTGGTGTTTGTAGGGTAAACGTTCAGCTATTAACTTCTGGAATAGCTGTTCAAGAAAATCAATAAGATTCATATTCTACTTATAGCATCTTATCTGGTTTATACCCTAACTCACTAAAATTGCTTGGAATTCTAGCCTGATGATTTTAATCTGCCAAGTATTAATTTTCATTTTTGAGACATGGATTCGGCCGAGTTCAGAGGGTTTGGGCGAATTAAACCTTGAAATTGCGGGCTTATCTTGTAAAGTTGCCGCTTTTGTCGGGGCAGGGGCCTTATGTCTGTAGCACGCTTGAATATTGTTGATGAACTGCGCGATCGCGGTTTGCTGTTTCAAACTGCAGGGGAAGAAGCCCTGGAAAGCCATCTGGCCGAGGCTTGCCGGACAGTTTACTGTGGATTTGACCCGACAGCCGACAGTCTGCATATCGGCAGTCTGGTGCCGCTATTGGCTTTAAAACGCTTTCAGCTGGCCGGACACAAGCCCATTGCAGTTGCCGGTGGTGCAACCGGCATGATTGGTGACCCCAGTTTCAAGTCAAAAGAACGTCAGCTGAATACGGCTGAAATTACCCAGTCATGGACAGAAAGTATCAAGAAGCAACTGGAGCAATACATCGATTTTGACTGTGGAGAGAGCTCCGCGCTGGTAGTGAATAACCTGGATTGGACGCAGGGAATGGATGTCATCACGTTTTTACGGGATATCGGCAAGCACTTTTCTGTCAATGCCATGATCCAGAAAGAAAGTGTTAAACAGCGAATTGAGCGTGAAGGGGAGGGGATATCCTTTACCGAATTCACTTACATGATTCTGCAGTCCTATGACTTTGCTGAACTGAACCGCAGTCATAACTGTACCGTACAGATTGGCGGTAGCGACCAGTGGGGCAACATCACCGGGGGCATTGATCTTACCCGGCGTATGAATCAGCAGCAGGTCTACGGTTTGACCCTGCCGCTGGTCACCAAGGCTGATGGCGGTAAATTTGGTAAAACGGAAGAAGGAACCATCTGGCTGGATGCTGCCAGGACATCGTGCTATGCCTTTTACCAGTTCTGGATAAATTCAGCGGACGCTGATGTGTACAAGTTTCTTAAATATTTCACGTTTCTGGATGTTGCCGATATCAATGCCATCGAAGAGGCTGACAAAAATGCACAGGGGAGACCGGAAGCCCAGGGGATTCTGGCCAAAGAAGTCACCCGCCTGGTGCATGGTGATGAGGGGCTGCTGGCTGCAGAGCGTATTTCGAATGCCCTTTTCAGTGGTGAACTTTCCGGCCTGACCGAGAGTGATTTTGAACAACTCAAACTAGATGGTATGCCGCGAATAGAAATTTCGGGTGATCAATCCTTGGTGGAGGTGCTGGTTGCCAGTGAACTGGCCAGCTCCAATAAAATGGCGCGTGAATTTATTGGCAATAATGCAGTAAGTGTCAATAGCGAGAAAATCAGTGATCCTTCAGCTCGCTTGGACTGGAATTCGGCCTTTTTCGGTAAATACTTTGTGCTCAAGCGCGGCAAGAAATTGTTCAGCCTGGCATACAGGGAATAGCTTGGAATCGGTGCTTGTCTGGCGTCCGAGTATCTGTATAATGCGCGTTCCTGCAAATTTGCACGTGACTGCAAAGTATGGAATTGACACTCAGTTGTTGGGAGTGTATCCCCTCAGTAAAGAGGGGAGAGGTCGCCAAGCCGACCGATGAAGTAAAAAGCCCAATCGTTGAATTTGGGTCTGACGCTCAGTTGGTTAGAGCGTACCCCCTCAGTAAAGAGGGGAGAGGTCGCCAAGCCGACCGATGAAGTAAAAAGCCCA
>CAZSHI010000040.1:0-15550 GCA_964606735.1 uncultured Enterobacteriaceae bacterium | reverse complement strand
AGCCTGGCATGCTCAACACAAGCATCAGGAAGATGGTGAAGCTGTGGCGGATGAGTGCTCTCATATTTACATTATCAGCTTTAATATCCGATGATTAAAAGTGCTTTAAATCGCATTTGCAGGGCTTTTGATGCTCCGTTAAGCAAGGGCTAAGCGGGAAGAAATTAAACGCTTTTGATAGGCTCAATAAAAACCGGCAGCGAGGCCAGAATGGCCCGCTGCCGGTAAGATGAAATGCTTGAAGTGGGAAACGATAGAGTTATTCTTCCGGCACCGCCATCAGGACATCTTCCAAGCCCTGGTTGTAACTGGCCGCATGCACACCCAGCATGGTGTCAAACTGCATGCCGCTTTGGGCTATGTAGGCCGCTATTTCACGGGCCAGTGGAGTCTGAGCTTCATAGGGCAAGGTGTTGCCATTTCCATCATCACGCACGGTAAAGTCGGCCTGTATGGCCAGGCTGTGCTCAGGCATATACAGAAACAGCAATGAATCAGTATGTAGCCCGGGGATATGATGTATTTCCAGACGATTCATGTCATCTTCAAGTACCATCACTTCGCCGGCCGGGGCCACTTCAAATTGCGGGTTCAGTGCTTCCTCGCCCAGCAGGGTTCGTGGGGTATTCAATGCCATGCTCATGAAGTCGAGCGCATTTTCGTTGACCAGCAAGGGAATACCTGCACGCACAATGGGAATCAGGCCCGCAGTGTGATCAGAATGAGGATGGGAATTGATGAGGAAGCGAATGGGTTTATCGGATATGGACGCAATGGCTTCAAGTATCACTTCGCCACGCTGCTGACTCTGCCCGCTTTCAAAAACTACCAGATCATTTTCAAACTCAATGACGAAAGAACCGTAACCTCCGGTAATCTGCCAGACACCGGGAGCAACTTCTTCCACCAAGTCTGCTGGATCAGGAGCCGGCCCGTTATTGCCGCCACCAAAGCCACCTTGACGGGGCTCCGGTGCTGTCAACGCTTCTGCCAGGTTGGCCGGGTTGGCATCGGCACTGCTCAGGCCGATACCGAAAATGGCACCACCGCCCTGCCAGCGTTCAATCGTGGCCGGCACCATGACGCCATCCATTTCCTGGTAATCGCTGAACATGAAACTGACATGCATGTCACCTATGAAGTTGTCCTCAACCCAGGTTTCGGTTTTGCTGATCAGGTTGTCGGCGTTGATGTAGGCATTCACGGTATAACGTAGCCCGCCTGGAGAGGTAACATTCTCCGGGCTCATCCAGCTCAATACGGGCTGGCCATCCTGCATGATCAAGCTGACGCCATTGTTTTCAGCGCCCTGGATAAAACCCCAGGGAGTCAGCCAGGTATTGAGCTGGGCACTCCAGTCATCATCGGCCGTTGCATACTGGGTATAGGTTTGCCAGGTGGGTGGGTCATAGAACAGGTTCTGGGCGAAAAAATCACCACTGGCCAGGCTGGTGCCGGTGTTGAGGTCAATGGTCTGGCTATATCCCGTTATTTCATTGAGGGGAAACCAGGGTGGACTTGCCCGGCGGGTCTGGCGGAAACTGTTTCTGATGGACCAGGCATCGCCACTTACCGTAATGGAAGACAGATTTTCGGTTCCCATGGCCGCCTGTACATTGGCAAGCACTTCAGCTGCACTGGGAGGCGCTGCTGCGGGCATGGACTCCGTGCTGGCCATTTCTTCCTGGCTGCAGGCGCTGAGCACAAGCAGGGAAGATAAGACTAAAAGAGTAATACGCATTCGTGATACCTCCATTGATATCTTTTATTAGGTGTTTAAGGGAATAAGATTAAGTATTTTCAAGAACAATTGGCTATCCGAGTATAGAGACAAGTCCTGTGAATTCAAGCTAATTCGGGTGGGCAGGCAGCTGAGCTCTCACTGCCTACCCTATTCAAAGTGTCATTCCCGAAGCTCAGGCCTTCGGCACCGTGACGACAATCTGAGTATCCTCCTGTTCGACACGCATGGCGGAAGCGTCAATCGGGCCTGGCAGATAAACGGACTGAGAAAAGCGGCTTTCCTGCATGCTGCGACTGCTGAGCCCGCTGCTGCTTTCTTCCCGTTCATTCCTGACCGAGCCGGAAACGACCAGTGTATTGTTGTTCAGCTCGGTATTCAGCTCGACCTCCTGGCCTTCCGGGACTTCGATGCTCACCTGATAGCTCTCACTATCTTCCGTCATCCGGATAGTCGGCCCGCTGTTAATAAAACCAAAGCCAAAATCCTGTTGATTGAAGAAAGGAAAGCCCTGTGTCATGGAGTTCATCAATTCGTCCATACGGCGCTGCATTTCGGCAATCTGACCGCCGGGATCCATGAAGCCGGGCCAGTTCCTGGCAAAGGGATCAGAAAATGGTGCGGCCAAAGGATCGGCCGAGCCGGGTACGGAATGCTGTGTTCCCGGAGTGGACGGCGTTGGTGACTGTGGCTGGGTTGTCGCGGCCGGTGGTGTGGGCACTGTACTGTCGGCCAGGGCCAGTGTTGAGCTGCTACCTGGCGCCGACATATTGTCTCGCATTGTCGCTACTTCCCTGGACAGCTCCCAGGTAAAAAAGCTCAGGCCGATGAGCAGGCAGACAAGAACGGTGACGATAATACTGATAAGAATATTGCGTTGCGGTGTTGTCTCCATAGTCATTACCTCTTAAAAAAGTAAACTTAAAAAGCAAATCAGATGAAAACATCTGTGATAAGAAACTAGGGTCAGTGTCTGTGTTTTTCAAGAGGCTATGAGTATTTTGTTGCTGACATCGTCAGCTGCTCGAAAATAAACCGGAATAGATAAATTATCCCCAGCGGAAAGGTTTTGGCTTGCCGCTTGCAGCTAAATCAGCGAAGATGAAAACTTCAAAAAGTTTCACTGATGACTCATGAAAATCACTCATGTCGAAAAACGCGAGCTGGCTGCCTATCTGCCCTTGCCATTGTTTTCTACCCGGATTGCTGCCGGCTTTCCCTCGCCTGCAGATGACTATGTTGAAAGCACGCTGGACCTCAATGAGCACTTGATCCGCAGCCCCTCCTCTACCTATTTTGTGCGTGCCAGCGGCGATTCCATGACTGAATACGGTATTCAGGATGGCGCTCTGTTGATTGTTGACCGCGCCGTGACGCCTCGCCAGGGACACGTTGTGATTGCTGCCGTTAACGGCGAGTTGACCTGCAAGTTATTAGATATCGCAGGTCAGCAGTTACTGGCTGGCAATAGTGCCTATCCGCCGATTCCGATTAAGGAAGAATCCGCTCTGAGTATTGAGGGAGTCGTCCTGCATGCCATCAACTCCCTATGTACGCCCTGGTAGACTGTAATACCTTTTACGCCAGTTGCGAGGCCATCTTTAACCCGGCGCTGCGTGGTAAGCCGATCGTGGTGCTCTCCAACAATGACGGTTGTGTCATTTCCCGTAATGCCGAAGCCAAGGCGCTGAACATTCCGGACCTGCGTCCCTATTTTCAGGTTAGGGATTTGTTGAAAAAGTACCGGGTGCAGATTTTTTCCAGCAATTATGAACTCTATGGTGACATTTCAGCCCGCGTGATGGCGCTGATGGAAAGCTACAGTGTCGGTATGGAAGTGTATTCAATTGATGAGGCCTTTCTACAGGTGCGGGCCGACGATTATGCGCAGCATGGCAAGGCCATTAAAGACATGTTGTGGCAGCAGGTTCGCATGCCGGTCTGTGTCGGGATTGCTCCCACCAAGACTTTGGCGAAGCTGGCCAACCGGGCGGCCAAGAAAATGCCGCGCCTGAACGGTGTCTGTGTGCTGGATGCACCACATAAATGGCGCTGGCTGCTGACACGGGTCAAACCGGAAGATATCTGGGGTATTGGACGGCGTATTGCTGCACGACTGGACTACCTGGGCATTCACACAGCCCTGCAACTCATCGAGAGCAACCCGAAATACCTGCGGCGCCATTTCAGTGTCAGGCTGGAGCGAACCATGCGTGAATTACGTGGTGAAGCCTGTCTAGATCTGGAGACGGAGCCGGCACCGCGCAAGGAGATCATCTGTACCCGCAGTTTTTCCTACAAGGTGACTGAGCTGCATGAGCTGCAGCAGGCCATCAGCCTGTATGCCGATCGGGCCTGTGAGAAACTGCGCAAGCAGAACAGTCTGACGGCAACGCTGTGGGTCTACCTGGAAAGCTTCGATAAAAAGCTGGGGCATTTTCGCCCTCAGCGTGTAAGCACGCTGCCCTACCTGACGAATGATACCCGGCACATTGCCGCGGAGGCTGCAAGCCTGATTGCACAGCTTTACCGGCCCGGCATCCGCTACAAGAAATGCGGGATCGGCCTGCTGGACCTGCGCTCACGTCAGTATGAACAGCAGGATTTTTTCAATCCGCAACAGTCCGACAAGTCTCGTCGCCTCATGGAGGTCATGGATCAGATCAACGGACGTTATGGTAAACATCAGATTAAATTATTGAATACTGGCATTCAGCCAAAGTGGGCGATGAAGCGTGACTACATGTCACCACGCTATACCACGCGCTGGCAGGATATTCCGGTGGTGAAATGTGCCTGAGTACCGCTCAGCTGGCCTGTCGGTCCTCTGGCATGGTGATATGTACCTTGATCGGGGGCTCTTCACCCTGAATGCTTTTTTCGATTAGTTCTTTCAGGTCATCAAGGTAGATGCGGTGAAAAGAGAAGGTCAGCTCGTGATCCCGGTAGATGTCTTCCGGGGCCGTGTGATTGTCATCGGTGCCTTCCGGGCCCCGATAATCACGTCCACTACTGAAGTTTACATCAAAGGTGCGCTCGTCCTGACGGAAGCTTATTGCCAGACTGGATAGCGTGGTACCACTGCAGTCATAATCGGCCTGATACAAGGTGACGGACACCCGGTCTTGCGGGCTGACGGTGATTTTCTTATAGACATCCATGATCTCGATTTCATCTTCTGCTCTGTATTTCATGCTAAAGACGCCGACTTCCGGCTGTCCTTCCCGCACATTTTCCTCATAGCTGCCGCTGCTTTCACCGGTGGTGTAATGAAAGCCGGTGTTGCAGCGGACATCAATAGCGCGCGGATCATTTTCAAAGGCGCTTTCCAAGCGTTCGGCCATGTTGGCAGACCCTGAATAATCCAGATAGCGCAGTTCCTCACTTTCTTTTGCTGCTGGTTTGATAGTATTGCTTAGCGTTTGAATGACAGCCGAAGGGCTTTCTTCCTCAGGATCCTCGTTGCCATATTGTTCGGACAGTCTCAGGAATACCCTGCCGGCAAGACCAAAAATAATAACGAGGATGACGAGGCCAATCAGGGTGTCAGCGAGGCTGGCAGTGCCCTCCCCGCTGAACACATCAAGGATCCCCTGTATGATGGCGATACCGCTGAGAATCAGGACAAGCAGGCTTGTCCAGAACTTCCATTCATCTTTGCGCGTCATCATGTGACGGAGCCCCTCTTGTGATGCCCTTAAGGAAGCAGACGTCGGATGATGCCATCGCCTTTATTTAGGACAAAAATAGAGTTGAAGGGGCCGGCATCGATACGGGGGTCAGCACGCGGAGCGCCTTCGTTTTCCTGAATTAACTGCAAGAGGGTCTTGGCTTGGCCGCCGTCATTGAACAGTACGCGGCGAATGGCCGGGTAACTGGATGGCAGCGCGTTGGCATCGACATAAAAAATCTCACCACTGACCAGGTCAGCAAACAGCAAGGTGTCTTCCAGTGCCGGAACCTCATCGTCGCGGTAAATCAGCAGACCGGAAGCCGCACCACGGTTTTGCAGGATGGGGTCAGTATGATCCCACTCCACAACCGGGTAAGTGACACTGTTGTCGCTTCGGGGGTTGGCCATGTTGATGACGCCGCCTTCAAAACGGTAACTGGCTTCCCAGGTGTTCCAGCCCAGATTGCCGCCGCGTGGTACCAGCGACACCTCTTCCACGATGTTCTGGCCAATATCGGACAGGTACATGTTGCCGGTATCTTCATCCCAGACAAAATGCTGGGCATTACGGATGCCATAGGCATAAATTTCGTCCAGTGCGGCGTTATTGCTGACAAAGGGATTGTCAGCCGGTATGCCGTACTGGCCGTTGGGGCCGTTATCGCCCAGCGGGTCTATACGGAGCATCTTGCCAAAAATGGAGTCCAGATCCTGTGCCATGTTCATCGGGTCGCCACCGGAGCCGCCATCGCCATTGGAGATGTAGAGCATGCCATAGTCGGCATCACCCGGTTCAGCCAGGGTATTGAAACCGATCTGACCACCGTTGTGATTGCGATAGGGTTGCTGAACACGCAGCAATTCCCGAGGAGCGCCGCCGTCATAACGAGCCGCCATAGGGGTATTGGCAGTCCATTCGTGCAGCACGAGATCATGATCGTCCAGTGAGGTATCCCTGGGCACATAGTCCGCCTGTGGCCTGGTGTTGGTACTGTCGGTCCAGGTATAGAACTTGCCATAACCCGGGGCGCCCGTACGGTTGAAATCCGGATGCAGGGCAAAGCTTTGCATGCCCTGCTCACGGTTGCCGTCAGAAACCTGCACGCCGTAGTCATCAACATCAATGTATTGATTCACCTCACCGCCCTCGTAAGGGATGGTGTAAATCTGGCCGCGCTGGTCATTGACCCAGATGCGGCGGTTGTTGTCCGGTTCAGCGAGCAGTTGCATCATGCGCGCCTGCTCGCCATCAAAAGCCGGTAAGGTGGCGAACTCTTCATAGTTGACGACAATGATGTCATCTTCCGCTTCAATCGGATTGGTGAAGGGGTTGTTGCTCTGCTGTGCCAGAACTGTCGTGCTGACTAGGATGCTTACACCCAACAAGGTCTGTCTGATCATGGTTTTCCTCTGTATGTATTAATCGGTTAATCGGTCCGGTAGTTAACCGGGCAGCCTGCCATGTAAATGCCGCTGGCTTCGTTGTTCTCGCAAAAGGCAATGGCAGCATCCAGTTGAATCTGAATATTAGCAAGAACTTCATCAAAGGTCGTGACCCTGCCGTGCACCGGAATATCGGTTTGCGGGCTCAGACTCCAATGTTCAACGCTGTCCAGATAGTTGCCACTCCACCAGTGCCAGTCCCAGCCGATATCAAACATGTCGCCCTGCAGCAGAATTTCTTCTTCGGGCAGATAGGCGAACACGGCATCTGTCATGTGCATGTGTCCGATGACTTCATAAACATCAACGCGGCGCATGCTATCTTCCAGCACCAGGTGTTCATCAACCGGCATAAAATGCAGAGGCTGTGGGTTACGAGCCAGCGCATCTGGGTAGTTGGGCGCGGGTCGCGAGGTCAATTCGCGCAGAATGCCTTCATTCTCCCGCTTGGAAATAATGGTCAGGCCGCGCGAGACAGCAGCGCGAATGCCGCCACTGTGGTCAAAGTGGTGATGTGACATGATGACGGCAGTCACCTGCTTGCCGGGAACCAGTTGATTGGCTGCATCAATGCGTGCCAGTGAGTTGGCTTCATTGCCGTAAACCTCGAACATGAGCAGGTGATCTTCAAATTCAACCACGGCTCCGCCGTTACTGCCGACGCGCAGGTCCCAGACACCATCAGCAACTTCTGTAACGGCAACCTGAGGTTCCCCGCCACCACCGAAGCCTCCGCCTCCACCGCCTTCAAAACGGGGTAAAGGCTCATTGATCTGGTAGCCATCGATATGAAACGTGGTCACCACGTTGTCACGCCAGTCTATCTCGGTTGTGAAACCGGAGGGTAAACGGATGCCGTCAAAGGGTACATAACCGGTAAACCAGGTGGTATAGGTGACTTCACCCAGATTGGCATGTGGGCCTATCCAGCGAACAAAGGCAGGCAGCTTGTTGAGCTGGTTAATGCCGAGCCAGACGGTTTCGCCACTATCAAGCATGAATTCAACGACGATTTTGTCATCCTCAATACTGATGGCGCCCGTCTCACTGTCGAGTGCGGCTCGCAGGGCCACCAGCGGGTTGTTGAGGGCATCTACGCCATCCTGTACCTGTGATGTCGGCGTCCAGCTGTGACCAAAGGCCAGCGCAAAAGGGAACAGAAAGCCCTGCCGCTGACGTTGCAATGCCTGCCCCGTCTCGAGGTTGAAATAGCGTTCTACTCCATTCTGGGCTGCCCATTTTTTAGGCGCCCGTGGATCTGGCGATGCCGAGCTGCCGCCATCCTGATTAAGGGTCTGGCTGAAACCGCTCATCAAGAGGCTGTCGACCTGCATGATGCGTTGCATGCCGCCCATGGCTTCGGCCGAGTCTTCCAGTATCGACTGTGCTGACATTTGTGCCGCACTTGGAAAGCTCAGCCCTATCAATGATGCCATGCCAAATGGCAAGATTCGTTTAAACAGCTTCATAGTCACCTCCGTTATTCATGATTAGTCAGTATTGCCAGTATCCATCCAACCTGCTTTCAGTGTTACCTGATCCCAGTGTTCGGTAAATTTGCCATCGCGGATACGGAACGTTTCAAAAGCGAAAGCTTCATACGTTTCTCCGGGATTGTCAGGATCAGGCAGATCACCCTTGTAAATTGCCGTGACCAAGTCATCCTCGGCCATCACGATAATCGGATCACGCAAACGGATGCCGCCAAGGTCCACCAGTGGAATACCTCCCCGGGCACGGGCTTCACGGCGGGCTTCAACCCAGGCCCGGTTACCGCTGGCGCCGGTGAATTTATCCATCGCCAAAAAGCGTGGATTATGCTGAACATAGTCTGGCGCCAGAAATTGTTGCAAGCGCTCTTCATCGGAGCCCTGGAAATTAAAAAAATCCAGCAGCAGCTGTTTGTTGGCTTCTTCAATACTCGGGTTTTGTGCCTGCCCGCCTGCTGCAATAAAAACAGCAGCAAGCAGAGCTGAAAGCAGTAGCGTGGAGATACCTGTCTTATTCATGTGTTTGTCTCCTGTTGTGATGCTTATTTGGCGAGGCTGATATAGAGGATGCGGGCAAACATGTCTGCATCAATATACGGGTCACTACCACCCCAGTCTGCATCAAAATCTGCGGTGGGACGTGCATTGATGATTTGTTGCTGGTTCATTCCGGCTGCAATCATGCTGACCACACGATTGCGTACAGTCCGTAACATCATCAGGTAATTACGTACCACTTGCTGTCCCTGTGGCGGAACCGGGCCGTGACCGGAAATAAACTGGGTCTCATCATCGGCCAAGGCCAGTGCACGCTGCAGGGCTTCGATGACCCCATCAACCGAGCCGCCGCCATTTTGCACATCGATGCGGGGGTAACCATCTGTCCATAAAAGATCGCCCAGCTGAATCAGGTTGGCCTCTTCAAAATAAACGATAGAGTCCGTATCAGTATGCGCATTGGGAACATGGATAACGTGAATGGTTTCATTGCCACTATGAAAACGGATGTCTTCGGTAAAAGTCACCGTGGGCAAGGCTCCTGTTGGAGCCGGTGCCGTTCGGCTGTTATAAAGCGGCAGGAAGTTATCCATGCTCAGACGCCGGTAAACCATTTCATGCGCGACGATGACAGCGCCATCAGCAGCGAAATTCTCATTACCGCCGGTATGATCGCCATGCCAGTGGGTGTTGATCACAAAATTGATGCTGTCGGTGCTGAACTGGCTGATTGCCTGCTTGATTTCTTCCGAAAGCGGTGCGAATTTGTTATCGATGAGGAAAATGCCTTCGGCTCCGGTGTAAACGCCGATATTGCCACCCGGGCCATAGAGCACATGGAAATCATCCCTGATCTGCTGTGTCTGAATCTGGGCCTTGGCGGATAGTGAGCCCAGCAGCAGGCAGGCTGCCAGCCAGATATAAGCAAGCGGTTTCATCGACATCCCCTCTTCTTTTTAAGTGGACACTATAGCGAGCCATAGAGTCCTTGGAAACAGCCATGAACTAAGTCTTTGCCAGAACGTCATATGCCGTTTGCCTTTGAAATATGCTCAGCTTAGCCTAGCGATCTGCACAGGGGAGCGGATTCCATTCGTTGTCATTTGGCAGTCGTTTAAAGCTGGAGCTGGAGAAGTACGGCTCCGTGTAATAATACGGATCATCGACCAGCACGCTGACGACAAACCATTCGTCTCCATAGGTATCATGGCGGTTGAAATATTCGGTCACGACTGCATTTTCACTATAGGGGACTCCATTGCGACGGATATAGCCGGGTCTGAGCTTGCGGGTCACCACTTTCAGGGTCTGCCCTTCCCAGGAAGCCAGTGAGACACCCTGCCATGAAGCTGCTTCTTCCATGATGTCCTCGGCCTTGAAATGGAAATAACGGGTTTGCATGCCATGGTCACTTTCCAGTTTCAGTGTATCCTCATCTTCCCAACTGATATGAACGCGAATGGGCATGCGCATCAGGTTGCCAGCCCCGTATGGGCGGCAGGTGCCCTCATCACGCTGGGGGTCCCACTCATTGGTAACGCGGATGGCCTCATCATTAAGAAAGGTAAAGCTGGAAATATCTCCTTTGGGTGGCGTGACCATGCGCCAGCGCCAGTCTTCCGTGATGACTGTTGTCCAGTAACCTTGCAGGTCGATGGGGGCAGCTTCGCGAGGTGAAAGCATCATGCTCTCGCCTTCCCCACTTTCCTGCGCCCAGAGAGCTGCGCATGGGGCTGTCATTAGCAGGACAGCAGTGAATAAGGTTTTTATTGTCATGGTTTTTCTTCCCGTTTAGCGCACACTGAGTTCGTTATAAATGGCTTCGATAAAATTGCTGGTAGTCCAGAAACCGCTATCAGAGCCATAGCGTGCGTCATAGTCATAAGTCGGTTCGCTGGCAAGCACTTCACGAAGTGAATCTCCCTGTTCGATACGGTAGGCAATGCGATCACGAATGATGGTCAGCATGTCCCGGTACACCAGCACATCCGCTTCATCGGCAATGCGTCCATGACCGGGGATAATCTGTGTGCCTCCTTCCTGGCGGTCAGCTGGTACCGTCATTTCCAACAGATTGTTGAGACCGTCCAGAATGCCCTGCAAGGTGCCGCCATTGGCAACATCGATATAGGGGTAGCCCGTGGTGGTAAAAATATCGCCGGTTGCAATCACGTCTGAACGGCGAAAAAAGACAAAACTGTCGCCATCAGTATGGGCATTGGGTTGATGCGATATAACAATGGCTTCGCCGTTGAAGAACAGGTCCTTGCGTTCGTTGAAATAGGTGTCAGTCGGCCAGCCTTCGATGGCCATGGGTTCATCCTGGGAGATAATGCTGGTGAGCACATTCTCATGGGCAACCACTTTGGCCTGATTACCCGAACCGGCAGCGAACAGGTCGACAGTATTGCCGCCGGCAATATTACTGCCACGCTGGGCCAGAACTGCGTTGCCGCCAATGTGGTCCGGGTGGCCGTGTGTATTCAGGATAAAAGTCAATGGTGCATCACTGAGCTCACGAATTGCATCATAAACCCTGTCAGCCAGCGGTTCATACATGGTGTCGATGATCAGTATCCCCTCCTCGCCGATCTGTACGGTGATATTGCCACCGGCGCCAACCAGCATGTAGATATTGCCCTGCACATGCAGGGTCTGAATTTCGACATCGTCGAAATTGTTCTGCGCCAGACTCGTTGCTGTGCACAGTGTGGCCAGCAAACTGAGCATGCCACGCTTAAAATAGCTCATGAAAACACTCCTACTAGCGGGTTTTATTCTTCGATGAAGGACGGATACATGGTTTCAGCACCGCCTAGCACCCCGTCCAGGGGTAGGTTCCAGCGTTCGGCATGCTCTCCCAAAAACGGATTCTGTCCCGGCAGGTAATGAGGGACTTCGCCGCGTTCCATTTCAATTTCAACGACAACATCACACAGATAGGCCGTAATGTTCTGGTGTAAATCAATACGCCAGTTATTGGTGCGGATGAAGGGTTCGGTCAGGTAAACCGGGTCGTTCACAATCACCACCTGGGTCATGAAATCGCCCTGGCGGTACCAGTATTCCGTGAACTCTGCCAGATCACTGCGGGCCAAGCCGTTGCGGCGGACCCAGCCTTCCTTGAGATGGGTCGTACGAACGACCAGGGTATCGCCTTCCCAGTGTCCGGTCGAAAAACCCTGCCAGGTATGCGGCGCGTTTTCCGGTGGATGTTCACGACCATCCATCCAGATGGTGCGCTCAGGCGCCTGCCAGCGAAGACGTGTATGGTAGGCAATCAATTGCTGACTGACTGAATCGACTTCTTTCCAGATGCGCATGTTGCTGGGGCCCCGGCTGCCGTAATCGGAGGGGTGAGGTTTACACTGATGTTCCGGGATATTGAGCAGTGTTGGGCTCCAGCTCAAAGCTCTTCTGCGCGAGGCTTCATTGATCGGCACGCCCTGGTACTCAACCATTTCAGGACCAGGGCGCCGTTCCTCAAAGTCTTCATGAAAAACAGCGGCCCATTCACCGGTAATGTCGATCTGCGCCTGGGCTGGCAGAGCAGCCAGTCCCAGAACAGCCAGGGCGATGGCAGGCAAGCTGCCGATACCTGTAAAGCGTTTCATGTACTTCCCCTCTTTTGCACGTTTGCCATAGGCTTTCTTGGCTTACCAACCCCTATCCATGGGTAGGGCTGGATCGGCGGTAATATTCAATACCGCACAGTGATGATAGGTGAAACCGCCTTCGCCAAAACCCGGGTGTTCTTCCATAAACTGAACGATCTGTAGAAAGCAGCCTTCGCAATCGATGTTGGGAACACGAATTTCAGTTTCTTGTGGACCGGTCCTGCGTTCATAGTTTTCCCATAAGCCATCGACCAAAACAGGCGGCTGTGGATTAGGATCAATTGCGAAACTGCCAGAGCGTGGTCCCCTGTCGGTGTCAACCATTTCAGTAGGCATAAGGTCCTGCGGCAGCCAGTTAATACGACGGGCTAGTGAAATGCGCCAGTGGCCGGGGTGGAAAATGGTTTCTTCAATGGCCACCCTGAGCATCTGTCCGCCGGTGACATCAGTGATAGCACCGGTTCGGGTGCCGCCATCTGCCAAGGTGCCGCCGCATGGTGCCATTTTCTGTGGGTCTCCTCGATCATCCTCTTCAATCCAGGAAGCGGGGGCAGTGAGTTTAAAGTGTGCGCTGGCAGTGCTTGCGAGCAGACCAACGGCAGTGGCCAGGCCAATTTTCTTCAGAAGTGTTGATTTCACGTGCTGTCTTCCTCTTATTGGTTATTTTTGAAGGTTTTTGATTATTATCTAAAGGAGGCTTTATAACAAGTCAATCGGTGACACGCCGGGCTTGCCAGCGAGTAGTGCCGCTGCTGTTTATGCCGCCTGCTTCAAATCCCAGTGTCACCTCTCCACTGGCTCTTGTTGCATCCGGGTATGCCTTATCAGCAAAGCCAGTGCCCGTGGCGACGAGTAAGCGCATATTGGCACAGTTGGAGGCAAATGATTCGTGAAACAGCATCAAGCGAACTGACGAGCCAGAAAATTGTACTGAAAAATCAAGCTGATAGAGACAGCCAGTTTCCTGTGATAGAACGGTCCAGCTTTTGGCGTCGCAGGCTGTTCGATCGCATTGCATATTGGCTGTCGTATGAACACCGCCATCCTGGTCGAGGATGTCGATTTCCCAGGCCTGCAAGTCCTGAGAAAAACTGAGCTCGCTTGGTAACAGTAAAATACCGGCGGCTATCAAACTGATGCGTTTTGACATTGTTGACTCCTAACGGCATGGCAAGCGATAAGACTTCCCGTTAAGCTAATCCCATGGGCGAGATTTTTACAAGACTTAATCATTTTCTTAATGAACCGCATAGCATCAAGGTGCTCTCTGTTCTGGTGCTGATTATGGCGCTGCTCTGGATTCTGAGCGGTTTCTCCTTTCTTGACAGAAAAAAAGATGATGATCAAGGATAGGCGATCTAGTTTGACTTGCTGCAGTCAGGAACTGCAACAGTCCCGTAGAGACTTATTCAACTTGATATGTGCTTTGCCTGGAGGGGATTTGTGCTATCTCGTACAATAATCTATAAAACAAGAATAATCGCAGCTAGGTATAGATTAGGGCTTAGCCTCATTCTAGCCGTTCAAGTGCACTAAGCCATTGTTCATCAAGTTCAGCGGGCTTGTGTATTTCACACAGAGATAATTTTAATATTTTTAAAATAAAAAGAGGATGCAGAATGAAACTTGAAACTATTGCTTTACATTCCGGCTATGATGGCGACCCGACTACCAATGCAGCAACAACCCCTATTTACCAGACGACTTCTTACACCTTTGATAACACCCAGCACGGAGCGGATTTGTTTAACCTGGCTGTGCCAGGAAATATTTATACCCGCATCATGAATCCAACCACTGCGGTATTAGAAGCAAGATTAACTGAAATGGAAGGCGGGATAGGAGCACTTGGCGTGGCTTCTGGAATGGCAGCAATTACTTACGCGATTCAGGCGATTACTAAAACAGGGAACAATATTGTCAGCACATCGCAATTGTATGGAGGCACTTATAATTTCTTTGCCCATACTCTTCCGGCACAGGGTGTTGAGACCCGCTTTGCGTCTTTCGATGATTATGAGGGTTTAGAAGCTTTAATCGATGATAATACTCGTGCACTTTTCTGTGAAACCATCGGCAATCCGGCAGGCAATGTTGTAGATATTGAAGCGTTGGCAAATATTGCGCATAAACATGGAATTCCTCTGATCGTGGACAATACTGTAGCAACACCATTTTTATGTAAAGTTTTTGACTTTGGTGCAGATATCGCGATTCATTCACTCACCAAATACATTGGAGGGCATGGCACGTCGATTGGCGGTATTATTATTGATTCCGGTAAATTCGACTGGGCTGCCCACAAAGAAAAATATCCCATGCTCAATGAGCCCGATCCTTCTTATCATGGGGTGGTTTATACAGAAGCGCTGGGTGAAGCTGCCTTTATAGGTCGATGTCGTGTAGTCCCTCTACGTAATACCGGAGCTGCATTATCTCCTTTTAATGCCTTTCAAATTATGCAGGGCCTTGAAACCTTAGGGTTAAGAATGGAACGCCACTGTGAAAATGCATTAAAAGTTGCAGAGTACCTGGAAGGCCATGAGCAGACGGAATGGGTCAGTTATGCAGGTTTGAAGTCCAGCCCCTATTACGAACTTAGTCAAAAAATGGTTGGAGGCCGACCATCAGGTATTCTCAGTTTTGGAATTAAAGGGGGCGAAGAAGCGGGTGCGAAATTTATAGATGCGCTGCAAATGATATTGCGCCTGGTAAATATTGGTGATGCCAAATCCCTTGCTTGCCATCCAGCCTCTACTACACACAGGCAATTAAACGAGGATGAATTGGCTACAGCAGGAGTCAGTAAAGGAATGGTTCGCTTATCGATTGGCATAGAGCATATCGATGACATTATTTCAGATATTGAACAGGCACTGGCAGCAGCTAAATAAACAATTCAGAGTTGAATTGGGTAAAGCCGGAATAAAGCCGCATGCTAATGATCCCTGCTTTGCATTGAACACATTGATTTATATGGTGCCCGGGGCCGGAATCGAACCGGCACGGATGCAATATCCGAGGGATTTTAAGTCCCTTGCGTCTACCAATTTCGCCACCCGGGCATCTGGATGACTCGTCACTGTAC
>CAZSHI010000039.1:0-16264 GCA_964606735.1 uncultured Enterobacteriaceae bacterium | reverse complement strand
CCCGACATCCTGCTCCCAAAGCAGGCGCGCTACCAGACTGCGCTATACCCCGAACGTGCTTCAAATCGACTTCTTGCAAAGAGGCGGCATGATACTCGCGAGGCCCTCTTGCGTCAATGTTTGCGGGCTGTGCAATACGCTTCGAAGAAAGTTACTTTTCAGATTTCAAATTCATATCAGAGGGCACTACCGCAGATGCGGTCCCCTGTGCAGTTCTCCATGAAGTAACGCCATCCTTATCTTCCAAAACAATATTCAGTGCTGCCAGCTCATCACGGATTTTGTCGGCCTCTGCCCAGTTCTTGTCTGCCCTTGCCTGCTTGCGACGCTCTATCAGATCATCAATATAGGCCGCATCAATGTCCTCACTACCCTGGCGCAAAAAGCTCTCTGCATCCGACTGCAGAATGCCCAGCACAGCTCCCAGCTGGGCCAACAGGGCAGCCAGTTGCTGTGCTTTGTGTTCATCACTGTCACGCAGGCGATTTATTTCACGCGCCAGCTCGAAGAGCACGCCGATGGCTTCAGGCGTATTGAAATCATCATCCATGGCGGCATTGAAGCGCTGCGTATAATCCTCATCCGCGGGAACAGCAAGCCCTTGTTGCTGCAATCCTTTTAGGGCATTGTAAAAACGTTCCAGTGCTGCATAGGCACTTTGCAGGTTATCCTCGGAATAATTGATCGGGCTGCGATAATGCGAGGACAGTAAAAAATAACGTAACACTTCGGCAGGATATTTCTTCAGTACTTCACGTACGGTGAAAAAATTTCCGAGTGACTTGGACATCTTTTCATCATCCACTCGTACCGGGCCGTTATGCATCCAGGTCTGTACAAATGTCTGACCGGTAGCAGCTTCGGACTGGGCGATTTCATTGTCATGGTGCGGAAAAATCAGGTCACTGCCACCACCGTGAATATCGAAGCTTGCACCCAGGCAGGCAGTCGACATCGCTGAACATTCAATATGCCAGCCCGGTCTGCCGCTGCCCCAGGGTGAATCCCAGCCTGGCTCCCCGGCTTTGGCGCTTTTCCACAAAACGAAATCACGCGAATCCTGCTTGCTTTCCCCTACTTCTATACGGGCACCGGCCAGTAATTCATCCGGATTCTTGCGTGAGAGTTTTGCATAGCCAGTGAATTTTGCGACAGCGTAATACACATCCCCATTATTGGCGGCATAAGCAAAACCTTTTTCCACCAGTGTGGCAATCATGGCGATGATTTCATCGATATGCTGTGTCGCTCTGGGCTCCATATCGGGCGGCACGATGTTGAGGGCTATTTCATCCTCGTGCATGCAGTCTATAAAACGTTTGGTCAGCGCGCTAAAGGCTTCATTGTTTTCATTGGCGCGCTTGATGATCTTGTCATCGATATCCGTGATATTGCGAACGTATGTCACTTCATAGGCAGAGGCTCGCAGATAACGAAGAATGACATCGAATGCGACAAGCATCCGGGCATGACCAATATGCAGGTAATCATAAGTGGTGATGCCGCAGACATACATACGCACCTTGCCCGCCTGTATGGGCTTGAAGATTTCTTTTTGATGACTCAGCGTGTTGTATATCTTCAGCACAAGCGTCCCGTTAGCTGTTTTGCTGCTGGGCCTTGCCCCAGGTATCACGCAAACCAACTGTCAGATTAAACACCGGCGTATCTTTCGAATGTGCTTCACGGTCAGCGACAAAATAACCTTCGCGTTCAAACTGGAAGCGAGCTTCAGGTTCTGCAGTCCCCAGGCTGGGTTCCAGTTTGCAGCCCCTGAGGACCTGTTTGCAGTCAGGATTGATAAAGTCACGGTAATCACCGTCAGCACTGTCAGGGTTTTCATGGCTAAAGAGGCGCTCATACAAGCGTATTTCAGCATCAATCGCCTCTGCTGCCGGCACCCAATGAATGACACCTTTCACTTTCCGGCCTTCCGGTCGTGCCGCCAGTGTTGCAGCATCATGCGTACAGCGCAGCTCAATAATGTTTCCGGCTTCATCCTTGATAAGTTCTTCACACTTGATGACATAAGCCCCGCGCAATCGCACCTCACCACCGCTAATCAAACGCTTGAAGCCTGGAGGAGGCACTTCTTCAAAATCATTTCGATCTATGTAGAGCTCTCGGCTAAATGGAATCTCACGCTCACCCATATCAGGGTTTTTGGGGTGACACGGAAGTTTCAGCGTTTCCACTTTATCCTCCGGATAATCCGTGATGACTACCTTAAGAGGACGCAATACAGCCATGGCTCGCGGTGAATGCTGATCCAGGTCTTCACGCAGGGCATGTTCCAGCATGGCCATGTCCACCATGCTGTTGGTGCGCGTGACACCAATGTCCTCACAGAATTGCCGGATCGCTGCCGGGGTGTAACCCCGACGACGCATGCCGGCCAGTGTTGGCATGCGCGGATCATCCCAGCCATCAACCAGCGCTTCATCGACGAGCTGCTTGAGCTTGCGCTTACTCATTACCGTGTAATTGATATTGAGCCGGGCAAATTCAATTTGTTGAGGATGCGCTGGCAGCTCCAGTTGATCCAAGACCCAGTCATACAAAGGACGATGATCTTCAAATTCCAGTGTACACAGTGAATGCGTAATGCCTTCAAGCGCATCAGATATACAGTGGGTATAGTCATACATCGGATAGATGCACCACTTGTCACCGGTCTGGTGATGGGTCTGATGTCGAATGCGGTAGAGCACGGGATCACGCATGTTCATGTTGGGCGATGCCATGTCGATTTTGGCACGCAGACTGTATTCACCGTCAGCGAAGTCCCCTGCTTTCATGCGGCGAAACAGTGCCAGGTTTTCATCGATACTGCGATCACGGTCCGGGCTGTTTTTACCAGGTTCAGTGAGCGTACCACGATATTCTCTTGCCTGTTCGGCACTCAGACTACAGACATAAGCCTTGCCATCTGAGATCAGCTGTTCTGCCAGTTCATACAGACGATCAAAATATGAAGAGGCATAATATTCCCGATCCTGCCAGTCAAAGCCAAGCCAGCGAATATTTTCTTTCATTGCCTCAACGAATTCGACGCTTTCCTTTTCCGGATTGGTATCATCGAAACGCAGGTTGCAAAGTCCGTCAAACTTTTGCGCTGTAGTGAAATTCAGCCAGATTGATTTGGCATGACCAATGTGCGGATAACCATTGGGTTCTGGCGGAAAGCGGGTGTGTACCTTGCCGCCGAACTTGTTGCTCTTCAGGTCTTCGCGAATTATCTGGTGAATAAAATTGCTGGGTGCTTCCGTCATAAAGTCTGCTTGCTTTCTAATGCGACACAAAGGGCGGTATTATAACGTCCTTGCAGGCTGCAAACTACAAACCAATAGCACATAGCGAGTAAGTCATGATCGTATTACATACCAATCTCGGTGACATTTCACTGGAACTGGATTTTGATAAAGCCCCCATCAGCGCCGCCAACTTCAAGCAATATGCCGAAGAGGGTCATTACAACGGCACCATTTTTCACCGCGTCATCGATAATTTCATGATACAGGGCGGTGGTTTCGAACCGGGCATGAAACAGAAAACGACACGCGAGCCCATCCAGAATGAGGCCGATAACGGCTTGAGCAATGACACCGGCACCATCGCCATGGCCCGCACCATGGATCCACATTCTGCTAGTGCCCAGTTCTTTATCAATGTCAGTGACAATGATTTTCTCAACCACAGCGGCAAGTCAGCCCAGGGCTGGGGTTATGCCGTCTTTGGCAAAGTGACTGAAGGCATGGATGTCGTTGAGCGTATCAAGAGCTGTGAAACCGGCTTTAAAGGCGGCCATCAGGACGTGCCGGTAGAGGACATCATTATCGAATCCGTCAGCGTTGAGAACTAGTTGAGGACTGGATGGCACGCAAGCCCCTGCTTTTCATTTCCGATCTGCATCTGGACATAAACAGGCCTGACATCACGCAGGCCTTTTTTACATTTCTGGATCGCTATGCAATTGAGGCCCGGGCCCTTTATATTCTGGGTGATTTTTTCAATGTCTGGCTGGGAGATGATGCAGCCTTCGAGCTGGACCGGCAGGTTGCAGAAAAATTACAGGCGCTGAGCTCTCAGGGTATTGCCATCTATCTGATGCATGGTAATCGAGACTTTTTAATCGGCGACCATTTCGCCGCCAGCTGTGGAGCAAGCCTTATTGAGGAACCCCATGTGCTGGATGATGGAGAACGCAGAATTTTACTGATGCACGGTGACGTACTCTGTACACGGGATATTGATTACATGGCCTTCCGGGATATGGTCAGACAGCCCGTCTGGCAGCAGGAATTTCTGGCCAGACCGATTGAGGAGCGTCGTGCCTTTGCGGCGCAGGCACGCCAGCAAAGTAAAACCATGAGCAGCAACAAACCAGAAGACATCATGGATGTCACTCAAGCAGCGGTAGAGCAGCTCATGCAGACACATAAAGCCAGCTGTCTGATCCATGGCCACACTCACCGCCCTGCCGTCCATATACTGGAAAGTGAGGGCAGGCAGCTTACGCGAATGGTCTTGAGCGACTGGGAAGACAGGGTTCAATTTGTACGGCTTGATGATGCCGGCCTCAGTCTGGAAACCGCTCAGCTTTGAAAATAGCGCTCGAAATGTGCTTCGCTGAGCACCTGTAAATCCTGGTTTACTTCCAGCAAAAGCTCCCCCAGGTCTCTGCCCTGAAAAGCCGGTGTCAATTGGACGCCGATTTCATCCAGAGTTTTGATGCGATAGCCAAACTTCTGCAGTAAACCATGCAACCAGCAGTAAGGTGACAGGTCCGGATGATAGAAATAGCGAAAATCATTCATCACATCCTGTAAGCGTTCTACTGAAAAGATATGAAAGCGACTGCTGAGAATCTGCTCGGTAAACAGGTCTATACGTTTGAAAACGGCCAGTTTTTCCTGGTTGCTGTAGGTGTTCCAGCGAATAACTTCAAAATTAAAGCGCTTGCAGCCACGGCAAATCCTGTCACCCAGGGAGGTGGTTGAACAGATGCCAATACAGGGAGTTTTAACTTGAGTCATGGGGTGAATTCTATCACCCCTGTCCGACATTGGTGTATCAGATATTCCCCAGCCGTGGCGCCATAAAACTGGATAGGCAATCAGCAATCCATGAACAAGTATTTTAGTGCCGAACTGCCTACAGCCGGCTTGCTTGCTGACTTAAATAAAACAAAGTCCAGGTAAAACAGGTAGTTGGAGGAAAGTCAGACAGAAACAGCCAGACTGAGCGGATTGCCTGTTAGTACAGGCATCACTGGCGAAAAAAAGCGATTTTAAGTAGACTGTGCCCTCTTTTTTTACAGTCCATCCGAGTTTCATAAAGAACTAATTTCATGAGGACCACGAAGTGCTAGAAGCTTATCGCAAACACGTAGAAGAACGCGCCGAACAAGGCATAGTCCCACTTCCCCTGAATGCCGAGCAGGTTGCTGACCTGATTGAGTTGCTGAAAAACCCGCCCGCCGGTGAAGGAGACTTTCTGCTGGATCTTTTAAGCAATCGCATTCCAGCCGGTGTTGATGAAGCCGCCTATGTGAAAGCGGGCTTTCTGGCTGCTGTTGCCAGAGGGGAATCTGAATCTCCACTGGTCTCAAAACAGGATGCCGTCAAACTGCTGGGCACCATGCTCGGGGGCTACAACATCAGCCCGCTGGTAGACTTACTCGATGACAGTGAACTCGGGGAAGAAGCTGGCAAACAGCTCTCGCATACCCTTTTGATGTTCGATGCTTTCCATGATGTACAGGAAAAAGCCAAGGCCGGGAATACACATGCACAGGCGACCCTGCAGTCCTGGGCCAATGCCGAATGGTTTACCAGCAAAGATAAGGTTCCTGAAGTCGTCACGGTTACCGTGTTCAAGGTGCCAGGTGAAACCAATACGGATGACCTATCTCCCGCTCCGGATGCCTGGTCACGTCCTGATATTCCCCTGCATGCACTTTCCATGTATAAAAATCCACGTGACGGCGTTACCAATGCGGTACAGCAAATCAATGAACTGGAAGAGAAAGGCCACCCGGTTGCCCTGGTCGGTGATGTGGTCGGAACCGGCTCGTCCAGAAAGTCAGCCACCAACTCCGTACTCTGGCATATTGGCGATGATATTCCACATATTCCGAACAAGCGTGGCGGCGGCGTCTGTCTAGGCGGCCAGATTGCTCCGATCTTCTTCAACACCATGGAAGATTCCGGCGCCCTGCCGCTGGAATGCGACGTCAGTAAAATGGAAACCGGCGATGTCATCGACATTCATCCTTATGCTGGCAAAATCACTCGCCACGGCAGTGATGAAGTCATCAGTGAGTTCAGCCTGAAAACCAAATTATTACTGGATGAAGTCCGGGCTGGTGGGCGCATTCCGCTTATTATTGGCCGCGCACTGACTGACCGTGCCTGCGAAGCGCTTGGTCTTAAACCGTCTGATGCCTTCCTGCGACCCGACCCGGGAGCTCAAAGCAATGTCGGTTATACCCTGGCCCAAAAAATTGTCGGTAAGGCCTGCGGTGTCGAAGGTATTCGTCCTGGCACCTATTGCGAACCCCGCATGACAACCGTCGGTTCGCAGGATACTACCGGTCCGATGACCCGCGATGAATTAAAAGATCTTGCCTGCCTAGGCTTTACCGCTGATCTGGTTATGCAGTCTTTCTGCCATACCGCGGCTTATCCAAAACCTGTTGATATCGATACCCAGCACAGTCTGCCCGATTTCATTCGCACCCGCGGTGGGGTCAGCCTGCAGCCCGGTGATGGCATTATTCACAGCTGGCTCAATCGCATGTTGCTGCCAGATACGGTTGGTACCGGTGGCGATTCACATACCCGCTTCCCGATCGGTATTTCCTTTCCGGCGGGCTCGGGCCTGGTTGCATTCGGTGCTGCTACCGGTGTGATGCCACTGGATATGCCCGAATCGGTTCTGGTTCGCTTCAAGGGTGAAATGCAGCCCGGCATCACCCTGCGTGACCTGGTCAATGCCATACCCTATGCGGCGATTCAGCGTGGCCTGCTGACTGTTGAAAAGAAAGGCAAAAAGAATATTTTCTCCGGCAGAATCCTGGAAATTGAAGGCCTACCCAATCTGAAAATCGAACAGGCTTTTGAGTTATCCGACGCTTCCGCTGAACGTTCCGCCGGCGGCTGTACCATCAAGCTGGACAAGGCGCCGATCATTGAATATCTCACCTCCAATATCACCCTGCTGCGCTGGATGATCTCTGAAGGTTACGGCGATGCCAGAACGCTCGAGCGACGTGCCCAGGCCATGGAAAACTGGTTGGCCAATCCTGAATTACTGGAAGCCGATGACAATGCCGAATACAAGGAAATCATTGAAATCGACCTGAACGAGATTAAGGAACCGCTGCTGGCCTGCCCGAACGACCCGGACGATGTCAAACCCTTGTCTGAAGTGGCCGGCACCAAAATCGATGAAGTCTTTATCGGTTCTTGCATGCTGAATATCGGCAACTTCCGTGCAGCTGGCAAGGTACTTGAGCAGGTTGACGGCTCTATTCCGACCCGCTTGTGGATTGCCCCACCGACCAAAATGGACCAGCATCAGTTAACACAGGAAGGCTACTACTCCATTTTTGGCAAAGCCGGTGCGCGTACCGAAATGCCGGGCTGCTCTCTTTGCATGGGTAATCAGGCCCGGGTTGCAGCGAAATCCACTGTGATTTCAACCTCCACCCGTAACTTCCCTAATCGCCTGGGTGATGGCGCCAATGTTTACCTTGGCTCTGCAGAGCTGGCTGCCGTGTGTTCCATTCTTGGCAAAATCCCCAACATGGAAGAGTACATGGCCTACATGAACAGCCTTGATACCATGTCCAGTGAAATTTACCGCTACCTGAACTTCAATGAAATTGAATCCTTCCAGAAAGCGGCAGATAAGGCCAAAACCATAGCGGCTGTAAATATTGAGGTCAGCCCCTAATCAGCGAAAACTTTTACAGCCAGCTTCCGGCATTCACTCATTTCGAAGAGTTTGTTGAACAGACTCATTACCGAAGACTGCCGGAAGACTGGACTGTTTTTGTCACTGACATTGAAAACTTTACTCAGGCGATTGAACGAGGCTGCTACAAGGACGTCAATCTGATTGGCGCTGCCAGTATTTCACTCAGTCTACAAGCCATGAAAGGCCGGGACTTTCCTTTCATCTTTGGCGGAGACGGTGCCTCACTATGCATCCCCCCTCAAGATGCTGAACGGATTGGTCATGAGCTGGCCAAGCTGATATGTCTGGCAGAAAATAATTTTTCTCTACAATTGCGAGTCGCCTGCATTCCTGTCAGTGAAATTTACCGTAATGGAAAAGACCTGTTTGTTGCCAAACTGGAAATAACGCCTGGTCGATTTATAGCTTTATTTCGGGGAGGCGGACTCGAATATGCAGATTCTCTGTCCAAGTCTGAGAACAATACATTTGCTATTAAGGCGCATTCCAGCAGCGTTAAAGAATTGAGCGGCCTCTCCTGCCGCTGGAGCCCGGTTCCTACTGACAAAGGCACAATCGCCAGTATGCTGCTAGTGGCAAGGGGCAACAATCAAAGTATTACCTATCAGAAACTGATCACGCAAATCCGTTCAATTCTGAATTGCAGCATCGAAGATGCCAATCCGGTTAACCTGAAATACGGCAGGTATAAAACTTTCAGACAGGCAATGCAGGACGAGCGAAGATACCATGACAGCCTATGGCAAGGTGCATTCTTCAAACGTCTGATTGATATCACTCTCTCCGTACTTATCTTCAGACACCACTTCAATCCACTGTGGCGCCTATTCAATGACAGTCGATATACGACATCCATCAAGGAACACAGTGATTATCGCAAGTTCGATGACACCCTGCGCCTGATAATCGACTGCCGGAAAGCTGAATATATGCAAATACAAGAACTGCTGGAAGCTGCCTATCGTGACGGTGAGATTTATTATGGCCTGCATGAGGCCAGTGAAGCCCTGATGACCTGTTTTGTCGAAACCACACAACAGGGCGGACATTTACATTTCATCGATGGCGGCGGTGGCGGTCTCACCATGGCAGCGAAACAATTAAAATCCCAATTGCAAGGCTCCAACTAACAGGCTGCCCATTCAGCCTGCATCAGATCACTGAAGACTTTTAGAGACCACCTCGTAAACATCACTGGAAAGTTTTTCTTCCTGCAGGATTCTCTGCAACTCATTTTTCATCAGTCGCTGACGATGTGACTGGTGTTTGCGCCAGTGGGTTAATGGCGTCAGAAGTCTAGCTGCTATCTGAGGATTAATCCGGTTCAGTTCAATCACCTTATCACCCAGAAATTGATAGCCGGAACCTGATTCGTGATGAAAACCCACGATATTCTGGTGGGAAAAAGCGCCAATCACGGAGCGCACTTTATTCGGATTCTTGATATCGAAGCTTTCATGCTGCGTCAACCGAACAACCTCGGGTAGATTTTCTTTGAGTGACACGCCAGCCTGCATACTCAACCATTGCTCGACCACCAAGGGCTCATGATGCCAGCGTTGGTAAAATTCAGCATAAGCCCTTTCCTTTAGAGCCAGGGCTTTTTCAGATTGCCCGGCAAGCAAGGCCCGTAAAGCAGCGCTCTGGTCGGTCATGTTGTTGGCTGCCTGATATTGCTGGTAGGCCGTCTCCAGCCATGCATCACTTAGCAAGACCAGGTAATTGAGCACTGTATTTTTGAGTGAGCGTCGGGCGATATCCTCTGACTCTACCCGGTAAGGCCCTTCCTCCTGCATCAGCTGGTATACCTCTGCCAACTGGTTTTCAAGTGCCAGCGCAATGTAATGACGGATGTGTTCACGAGTAACGTGAATGCCATCAACGTCAATCTCGCTGGATAGTTCTCCAATATAGGCTTCAGAAGGGAGCAGCAGCAAGCGTGAGATCATGGCCTTATCGACTTCCCTATCCTGCAGTGCTGAGTGCAGGACACGCTCCATTGCCAGGACAAGCCGCTTATCAACTTGCGGGGTTTTATCCTCACTGCGGTGTTGCATGCACTCGTTGATGACCTGCAGACAGAGTTGCTGGGAAGACTCCCAGCGCACAAAGCCATCACTGTCATGACTCATCAGGAACATCAGCTCTTCACGCGAGTAATCCATACTCATCTTCACCGGCGCCGAAAAACTGCGCAACAAAGAAGGCACCGGCTTTTCACTCACATCAGTGAACACAAAGGTGTTGATACGTTCCTTGAGTGTCAGGACGGTACTGTGCCCGCCGCCGTGTCGTTCGGGCAATTGATCCCCTTCCAGTAACAAAGGCATTTCCTGCCCCTTGGCATCAAGCAAAGCCATGGCAAAGGGTATATAAAAAGCTTCTTTTTCTGGCTGTCCAGGTGTTGGCGGACAACTTTGCTCTATGCGCAAGGTATAGGTTTTAGCCTCGGCATTATAGAAAGCAGACACCTCCAGCTGCGGTGTCCCCGCCTGAGTATACCAACGCCGAAACTGTGTCAGGTCCAGACCACTAACCTGCTCCATGCAGGCAACGAAATCTTCCGTGGTAACAGCCATGCCGTCATAGGTGTCGAAATACAGATCTGTAGCCTGCCTGAAATCATGCGGGCCTAACAAATTAGCCAACATCCTGACCACCTCAGCTCCTTTCTCATAAATGGTGACCGTATAGAAATTGGAAATTTCCATATAGGATTCCGGCCTTACCGAGTGCGCCATGGGACCAGCATCTTCTGCAAACTGAACGGTTCTCAGGAAATTGACGTCATCAATGCGTTTTACCGCACGGGAACCCACATCGGCTGAAAATTCAGCATCACGATAAACCGTAAAACCTTCTTTAAGACTCAACTGAAACCAGTCCCTACAGGTAACCCGGTTACCTGACCAATTGTGAAAATATTCATGCGCCACAATCGCTTCAATTTTCTGGAAAGAAAAATCTGTTGAGGTTTCGGCTTTGGCCAGCACACAGGATGAATTAAAGATATTCAGCCCCTTGTTCTCCATGGCCCCCATATTAAAATCATCAACGGCCACAATCATAAAAATATCCAGGTCATATTCCCGCCCGTAGACCTCTTCATCCCAGGCCATGGCCTTCTTCAGCGAGCGCATGGCAAATTCACATTTATCCAGGTCCTTTTCCTCAACGAATATCTGCAGCTTCACTTCACGCCCTGAAAGCGTGGTAAAAGAATCATCTACAGAATGCAGATCACCGGCCACCAGGGCAAACAGGTAGGACGGTTTTTTGAAAGGATCCTGCCAGACAGCCCAATGCCTGCCAGCCTTGTCTGCTTCAAGACAATCTCCGCTCTCAATAGGATTGCCGTTGGACAAGAGCACCGGGTAGGCCTGTTTGTCAGCCTCGATACGCGTGGTAAAACTGGACAGTACATCCGGCCTGTCCAGGTACCAGGTGATTTTTCTGAAACCCTCAGCCTCACATTGAGTACAGAATTTATTGCTGGATTTGTAGAGACCTTCCAGACTGGTATTCAGCTGCGGAAAAATCCTGACTTCACTTTCCAGCTCGAAACTGTCCGGCACATTCGGCACTGTGAGCCCCTCATCATCCGCTGCATACTGCTCAGCAGACAGGCGAAGCCCATCCAGACTCAGGCTGAGCAATTCAAGTTCCTGGCCATGCAAAAACAGCGCTGCATCAGCTTGTACTGATTTAGGATTTCTCCTCAATCTCAAGCGACTGAACACATGGGTTTCATCATCAAAAAGACGCACATCCAGGTAGCATTCATCAATAAGGAAGTCCGGTTCCTGATAGTTTTTTAAATAGATATTTTTTGCTTGAGCTTCTCTCATGGTTTTCTTACCTTATTTATGCCCCAGCTATGCTGATTTCATAACCGCCAAAGCGGCGGATATTCAATACACCCTGATCAAATATCAGATATTGCCCCTTGATTCCCAGCAGTGTTCCCACCAGATGGTTTTGCTTATCAAAATTTAATGAGCCGAATTTTTCAGGGAGACTATCGACCGGGTAATCAATCTGCACCGATTTCATGCCGGTCAGAATATTTATGGCATGCAAGCCAAATTTTTCCTGTAACTCCTCGATATCGCTACGACATAGCGCCAGTAGTTTGTCTCTTTCCTCAGCCAGATCCAGTTCAGGGATCTCGCCTTTTAACATACTGCGCCAGTTGGTCTTGTCACTGATGTGGCGGGAAAACAGCACCTCGACAAAGCCTGACTGCTGGCGTGTGCGTACACGAAAAACAGGCAATGCTTGCACAGCGCCCTGATCAATCCAGCGCGTAGGAACCTGGGAAGCCCGGGTGATCCCAACCTTGATGCCGGAAGAGTTCGCCAGATAGACAATATGATCCTGCATGCAGAACTCTTCTGCCCATAAGGGTTCGCGACAGGTGCCTGCATCGAAGTGACATTTCTCTGGAGAAACAATACAGGAGTCGCACTGCGCCAACTTCTGGAAACAGGGATAACAATAGCCCTGATTAAAACTCTTGTTGGTCTTGCGTTCACAGGCAAGACAAAAAATCTGACCGGAAAATTCCAGGCTCAGTGTCTGGCCGATTCTGTCATTCAAGGCAATCTCCTGCTCACCCACTGGCAGGAAGTAGGAAACCGGCGAATCAAGCCGGCTATGCAGTTTACGCAAGGTGCCTGAGGCCAACTGCTTCATCTAGTCCTCACAATGCTGCTGCTTGAGCTTTGTGCGATCAATAAAGCCCACTTTTTCTTCAGCAGCATGATGCATTTCATCATAAGCTATGACTGCCTGTAAGCAGAGGTCCCTTTGCTCCTGAGTCAGGCGATCGCCATTCTCCCAGCGTCCCAGTTCTACGGCACGCTTCAATTTGCTGTGTATCTCCGGTGTCATTCCAGCCAGCAATTCCTGCAAGCTTCCCGGTGCTGCTTCCATCTCAAGACTCCTGTTTTTTCATTGCGCGTTGTACCCTGCTGATGGTGGCGACACTTGCTCCATAAAGCACCCCGCAAAGCAGCCCCGTGACATGTGCGGTATCAGCAATACTTTCCAGCCCCAGCATGGTCAGGATAAAAAGAGCCAGCAACATGAAAATGACCAGATTAACTGGCAGCTTAATGCCCTTTGCCGGATCAAACAATTGCCACATCCAGATATAGGCAAACAGACCATAAACCACCCCTGACATCCCCCCGAAATAAATGCTGGCACTGAAAAGGTACTGGGCGGTATTGGAAACCAGTGCCAGCGTCACGATCAGTGGTAGCATCGCCCAACTGGCCTGTTTGGCTTCAATTCGACGTCCAAACTCCCAGAGCCATAACATATTGAAACTCAAATGCAGCAGACCGGCATGCAGCAGCATCGGTGAGATCATATTGAGAAACTGCTGAAAGCTGAAACGTTCAAGTACAGCCGTCAGATTGATGGTTCGCGTCCCGTAGGCAAAATCCGGATACAGGAAGAGCCGGGTTAGATCGGACATTTCCTGCAAGGGGGCGATCAGTGCCAGCACACAGCAGACCAGAATCAAACTCAGTGTAACAGGATAACGGAATAAGGCGGAAAACAGGGATGAAATCCCCTGATTGACATTCAGGTAAGGAGTGACACTGGCGCTATCATTTTCATCAGGCAGCAACTCCCCCTTGCGCCAATTTTCATACATGGCCAGTACACGCTGCACATCAGTGCTTGTAGCTATCGCCAGTATCTGCGTTTGACCTTCCTGGTAAATGCGATGAGAAATTCGCTGCTGCCAGAGTAGGCGACTGAATTGGCTGAGGTCTTCACTGCCGTCAAGTTCAAGAACTTTGAACATGCTGCTCCCGATGTTTCCTTAATCAGAGCCCGGGCGCTGGGACCAGCCCAGTTTGCTGCGGCAGGTTTCATAATAATTGTAGTCCCGGGGATGTAGCAGTCGTAGATGCTCGGGCTTCTTGCTCACGCAAATAAGATCACCAGGGGCAGCTGTATATTCCACCTGGCCGTCACAACTGACTTGCGGCATCATTTGATGCCTGTCTCCTACCACGATGGTAATCTCGCTCTTGCCGTCTATGACAATGGGACGGCTACTCAGTGAATGCGGGTACATGGGAACCAGTACCAGTGCATCAAGCTTGGGATGCATAATCGGCCCCCCGGCTGACATGGAATAAGCTGTTGAACCGGTCGGCGTTGCCACGATCAGACCATCAGAGGCCTGCTGGTAGACAAACTCCTCATCAATATGCAGGGAAAATTCAATCATCTGCGCTGCAATACCGGGATGCAGCACGACATCATTGAGGGCGCAGCCAATCTCTCGGGTACCCTCTTCTCCTTTCAGCCTGACTTCCAGCAAAAAACGGGACTCTTCCTTGAACTTGCCATCCAGCACCTGAGCCAGATCATGCTCAATTTCCTCCGGCAGAATATCCGTCAGAAAGCCCAACCTTCCCCGGTTTATCCCGACAACCGGCAGGTTTTGATTAGCCAGGGTTTGTGCCGCTTTGAGCATACTACCGTCACCACCGACGACAATGGCCAGATCACAATGCAGGTAAAATTCTTCCTGCGCCACCACCTTCATCGACTTGAAGGCAGCGTGTCTCTGCAAAAGTGAAGACACTGCCTCATCAATAACAATAGTCAGGTTCTGGCGCTGCAGCAGGAAATCAACCAGCGCATTCAGCGAGTCGTTAATGCCGGTGTTGTCCTGTCGACCAATCAACCCGATACTTGAGAATTCCGACATGAAGAATCCAGGATAGTTTGCGTAAAACGTGAAGTATATCATGCACGATACCCGGGCAAGCTATCGTTTCAGCGGAAGCTGAGTCTATAATGCCCGGGCGACTACAGGGAGAACGGGCACCTTGAATCTGGAAAACATGAAAATTGCAGTCATTGGTCTGGGCTATGTCGGGCTACCCCTGCTGGTGGAATTTGGCAAGCGATATCCCTGCCTGGGCTTTGACCTAAACGAACAGCGCATTCAAAGCCTCAGTCAGCATCAGGATGACACGCTGGAACTCAGCGGTGATGAATTGGCCGAAGCCCGTCAAGCGAGTTTCTCCAGTAATCCGTCTGACCTGGCAGCTTGTACTGTCTATATCGTCACTGTCCCTACCCCGGTTGATCATCACAAGCGCCCACTACTTGAACCCCTGCAAAAAGCCAGTAGTATGATTGCTCCCTATTTAAAGGATGGTGATATCGTCATTTATGAATCCACGGTTTACCCGGGCGCCAGTGAAGAAGTCTGCGCACCGATCCTGGAAGCTGGCTCCGGCCTGAAGCTCAATGAAGGCTTCTTTCTAGGCTATAGCCCGGAGCGAATCAACCCCGGCGACAAGGTGCACCGCCTGAGCAACATCACCAAAGTCACTGCCGGATCAACACCGGCAGCCGGCAAGTTTGTCGACGAACTGTATGCCTCCATTGTTACGGCAGTTACCTACCCGGTTTCCAGCATTAAAGTGGCGGAAGCTGCGAAAGTCATTGAAAATACCCAACGAGATCTTAATATCGCCCTGATCAACGAGCTCTGTCTGATTTTCAACCTTATCGGTATCGACACTGAAGAAGTCCTCAAAGCCGCCGAAACCAAATGGAATTTTCTGCCCTTTCGTCCCGGCCTGGTCGGTGGACACTGCATCGGTGTGGACCCCTACTATCTGACTTACAAAGCAGAAGAACTGGGATACCGGCCTGAAGTGATTCTGGCCGGGCGTCGCATCAATGATGGCATGGGCGCTTATATTGCCGAGCGCCTGATCAAGCTCATGACACGTAACAAGATCAATGTCGTTGATTCCCGAGTGCTGATTCTGGGCTTGAGCTTCAAGGAAAACACCCCGGATCTACGAAATACTAAAGTCATTGACCTGATCAGCACCCTGCAGGATTACCATGTAAACGTTGATGTCTATGATCCCTGGGCAAACCCTGAAGCAGCACAGCAGGAATATGGACTGAGCTTAATCGACGACCCTGCAGGCAAAAGCTATGATGCAGTGGTCATTGCTGTGGCACACCGGGAATTTGCCAGCATGGGAATTGAAAAGCTGCGGCAACTTGGCAAACAGAACTGCATACTTTTTGACGTAAAATATTTGTTTCCCCAGAGCGCCGGACTGTATCGGCTCTAGAGCCACTCTAAGCCATAATTCTGACAGCTCTCGCTGGACTTGTGATTTTTTGGGTATTTCCAGAAAGTTTCAAGCAAAGAAAGGATTTTTGAAATGGCGGACCGGACGGGACTCGAACCCGCGACCTCCGGCGTGACAGGCCGGCA
>CAZSHI010000038.1:14747-16653 GCA_964606735.1 uncultured Enterobacteriaceae bacterium | reverse complement strand
TGATATCTGGCTCTATGGTGGAGAAATCGGCGACATCCGCAAAACCATCATTGAAGGACGCAATAGCCAGATGCCGGCTTTTGCAGATGTCCTTGATGATCAGCAGATTAAAATGCTGACCGCCTGGCTACTTGCACGGAATTAAGTGCACCAAGAGGCCTTAATTCCACTTGCTGGCGGGCATGAAGCTGTATTTGCCTGGGCCCAATATCAGAATCACAACTGCATTCATCAGATAAAACACCTGCAGCTCAATAGCCCAGCCTCCAGTGCCGTTTAAGGCAAAAACATCACCTGTGTGCACCAGCAGCAGAGCAACTAGCATATTTGCAATAACCAGTGCCGCAGCCACCCGCGTATAGGCTCCAGCCAGCAGGAACAAGGGAGCCACTACTTCGCCGACATAAACCAGGTAAGCAAGCCCACCTGGCAGGCTGTTGCTCTGCAAGACCCCGACAATAAAGTCGACACCACCAGTGACTTTTGCCCAGCCATGAAATAAGAGTAGTATGCCAAGAGTCAGGCGCAATAAAAGTTTTGCAGAATCATTTGTCATGAAGCCAGCCCTCAAAATGCTGATTTTTTAATGCTTGTTGCTGAGCAAACTATCGCATAGTTTTAGCGATATCAAAACAAAATATTCGGTTCGCGACAAATGTCCATAAAAATATTTTCAAGGCATTACCTGGTATCAGAAACAGTAATGAAATTCCATTTTGATTTTCATTCTCTCTTCTCAAGAGTTCAACCCGTGTTTATAAATGCCCGCGACAGGACTTTGGATGGCTAAAGCAGGACAGCTTAAAATTTTTCAGACATTTATTTTGACCGGGGAGTTACCGGTTTCTCTTCGCAGCTCAAACCATAAGTTTGAGTGCGGAATTATTCAATTTGGCAGAGCAGCACTATGGCAAAAACAGTAAAAATTGCAGCAACCCCAAGGCCCCCGTATTATGCGGTCATTTTCACTTCAACACTGCGTGGCGATAGCGAGACCTATGAAGCAACTGCTCAGCGCATGATTGAACTGGCAGAAACCCAGCCAGGTTTTCTGGGCATAGAAACAGCCCGCAATGCGTTGGGAATCAGTGTATCCTACTGGACAGACTTGGCATCCATCCAGCACTGGAAAACCCAGGCCGAGCATTTGCAGGCGCAAGAAGCCGGCAAAGAACACTGGTATGCCAGCTTTCATGTCAGAATTGCCAAAGTGGAAAAAGCCTACGGGGACAAAGCATACTAAGCGGGAGAACATGAATGTATTTTGCTTTATTTTATGATTATGTTGAGAATATGCTGGATAAACGGGCACCCTTCAGGGAAAAGCATTTGGCACTGGTAAAAAGTTACCAGGATCAAAAAAAAATGGTGCTGGCCGGAGCCTATACTGAGCCACTGGATGGTGCCTTATTGATTTTCAAAGTGGATTCAGCTGCTGAAGTCGAGCAATTCACTCAAGCAGATCCCTATGTACAAAATTCTCTGGTTAGCAAATGGCGAATACGGGAATGGAATGTCGTCGCCGGCTGTGCCCTGGGCTAACACCATGTCAGATATAAAATTTTCAAATGAAGAAAAATCCGCTATTGTCGCCAGGCTGAAATCTTATTTTGCCAGTGAACTGAATCAGGATATCGGGCAATTCGATGCCGAATTTTTACTGGATTTTTTCAGCCGGGAAATTGGCCCCTATTATTATAATCGCGCGCTTTATGATGCACGCAAAATCATCAATGGCTCTGTCGATACGATAAACGAAGCACTCTACGCCATTGAAAAAGAAACGACTTGAAGCTGCCTCCAACATGTTGCACCTCGTAAAACTTATCAAACGCCGCTACCCGGAAAAAAACAATGCCCTTGTTTTGACTGTGCTAATTTTGAGTCTTCTGTTGCTGGCACTTGG
>CAZSHI010000038.1:0-14647 GCA_964606735.1 uncultured Enterobacteriaceae bacterium | reverse complement strand
ACAATGCCCTTGTTTTGACTGTGCTAATTTTGAGTCTTCTGTTGCTGGCACTTGGTTTATCGATTTTGATGTCATGAAGCTACTTGGAATAAACAGCGACGGTTCCGTCAGTCATGGGCCTCCACTTGGCGAAGAAGCGGCATCCATCTGTAATTTCTGTGCTCAGTTGTATGCCAATACCACTTATTCACCGCCATGGATTGCCTACCTGGCCTGTCGCCCCGATGAAAATGACATCATCGGAACCTGTGCTTTTAAATCGAAGCCGCAGAACAATAGGGTGGAAATCGCTTATTACACATTTGCCGGTTTTGAAAATCAGGGTTATGCCTCTGAGATGGCTAGCCAGCTGATTTCCCTGGCCTGGCATAAAGAGCCGATGCTGACAATCTGTGCGCAGACGCTGCCGGAAAAAAACGCCTCAACACATATTTTACAAAAGCTGGGCTTTACTCTGGCTGGTGAAACTCAGCATCCGGAAGATGGACTGGTCTGGGAATGGCATTTGTACAGCCAGACTCAGACCAAGGAAAAGCCTGAAGTATGAGCAGATCAAGCTGGCTGACGCAGTTGCAAACAGCAATCCGACAAAGGGGTAGAACTGACAGCGAGTTCTGTCTCAGGGGGCTTGCTTTATGATCCATACAGCCCTGAGTCTTCTCAGGCAGCACTGGCAGAGTATTAGTTTACTGCTGCTGGCATTGATCGGCATTCTGTCTCTCAGTCCGCTGGAACAACTGCCGCCGGCACCAGGCAGCGACAAAATTCATCACTTGATCGCCTACGCGGCACTGAGCCTGCCAGCGGCTCTGCGCAAACCGAAATTTTTCTGGCTGATAATTCTTGGCTATCTGTTGTTCAGCGGGCTCATTGAATTGATACAGCCCTATGTCAATCGCTATGGTGAATGGCTGGACATGCTGGCCAACTGTCTGGGTATCCTATGTGGTGTCGCTCTGGCTCAACTGCTAAGCTATTGTTTTCCTGAAATCGCCACTGATAAATAGGAAAGAGCCAACTTATGTCACGCATACACAAAACAATACTGGGGGCACTGCCTCTTATCTTGCTATACGCCTGCGCTGATGAGTCCATGGAACAGACAACAGATTTCATACGTGAAGATTCAAACGACATGACTGCGAATATTGATGCAAGCAACCCCCTACTCCAGATCAGCGATCTGCCTTTGCAGTTCCCCGTCTTTGACAGAATAAGAGTCGAGCATTACCTGCCTGCTTTTGAGCAGGGTATGGCAGAACATCTGGATGAAATAAATGCCATCACCAATCAGCGCGCTGCCCCTACCTTTGACAACACCCTGCTGCGACTGGAACAGTCAGGTCGCTTGCTTGACCGGGTCAGCACCATTTTTTATGCGATGACTTCGGCGCACACCAATGATGAACTGAACCGGATCGAATCAGAAATTGCACCTCGCCTTTCAGCCCACTATGACCAAATTTTCCTGAACGAATTGTTGTTCTCCCGAATTGGCTCCCTCTATCAGCAAAAAGAAAATCTGAGTCTGGAACCTGAACAGCTGCGCCTGCTGGAAGAAAGCTATAAAGACTTTATTCTTGCAGGCGCCCAACTGGACGACCCGGGTAAACAGCGTTTACGGGAGCTGAACACAGAGCTGGCCGAGCTCGGCGCCCAATTTGGTCAGAACGTCCTCAATGAGGTCAATTCATTGGCGGTAGTGGTGGAAAGTGCTGAGGAATTGAGCGGCTTGAGCCCGGCGGAAATTCAGGCCGCTGCCGATGAAGCACTGCAACGCGGTCTGGCAGGACAGTACGTCCTTCCACTACTCAATACCAGCGGTCAGCCAGTATTAAGCAAGCTGGAAAACCGGGCCTTGAGACAGCGTATTTACGAGATTTCACTCTCACGTGGACAGCGCGGTGGTAATTACGATAACCGTGAAATTCTGAGCCGGACCGCCAGGTTGCGAGCCGAAAAGGCCCGGCTGCTGGGCTTTGACCATTATGCCCAGTACGTCTTGCAGTCTCAAACCGCACCTGACGTGGATGCTGTTAACCGGCAACTGGCTGCATTGAGCACCCCGGCCTTGCGAAATGCCAGACAGGAAGCAGCTGATCTGCAAGCCATGATTGAAGCACAAGGTAATGATTTTGATCTGGCAGCCTGGGACTGGGCCTATTATGCCGAGAAACTTCGGCAAGCACGTTATCAGTTCGATGAAGGCCAGTTACGGCCCTATTTTGAAGTCAACAATGTCATGCAAAACGGTGTCTTCTATGCTGCCGAACTTCTGTTTGGTATTCATTTTGAAGAACGCTTCGACCTGCCTGTCTATCAGGAAGATGTTCGCGTGTTTGAGGTTTTCTCGGAAGATGGCAGCACGCTGGCATTTTTTATCCTGGATCTGTATGCGCGACCCAGTAAAAGCGGCGGCGCCTGGATGAACGCCTATGTCAGCCAGTCCAAACTTTTCGGGACCCAGCCAGTAGTTGCCAATCACCATAATATTCCAGAGCCGCCACCCGGTGAGCCAACTTTACTGACCTTTGATGAAGTGAGCACCCTGTTTCATGAGTTCGGACATGCTCTGCATGGCATGTTCTCGAATGTCACCTACCCCTCCTTTGCCGGCACCCGGGTACCCAGGGATTTCGTAGAGTTCCCCTCCCAGGTCAATGAAATGTGGGCAGACTGGCCGCAGGTGCTGGCCAATTATGCCAAACACTATGAAAGTGGAGAGCCCCTCTCACCCGAGTTACTGGAACGCGTACTCGAAGCCATGAAATTCAACCAGGGCTTTGCCACCACAGAATATTTGGCCTCATCGATTACTGATATGGCCCTGCATCAACTGGCTCCGGAAGAAGTCCCCGCCGCCGATGAGATCATGGCCTTCGAAGAGCAGGTATTACAGCAAGCCGGGTATGATTTGACCGTAGTTCCTCCCCGCTATCGATTGACCTATTTCTCTCACATCATGGGAGGCTATGCTGCCGGTTATTATTCCTATATCTGGAGTGAAGTGCTGGATGCTGACACCGTCGAGTGGTTTCTTGAAAATGGCGGCTTGAGGCGGGAAAATGGCCAGCATTTTCGGGATACCCTGCTATCCAGGGGCGGCAGCAGTGACGCCATGACCCTGTATCGGCAATTCCGTGGCAGGGAGGCTGAACTGGCTCCCTTACTGGAAAGACGAGGCCTCAATTAGAGGTAAAAAAAAAGGGCTTGAAGCCCTTTTTTTAATCGCTGCGGAACTAGCTTATTCCTGAGACTCGTTATAAGCCCGTACCTGCTCATTAAAAGCGGTTGCAAGCGCTTCCTGAGCATCAATATTGGCATTGATGAGATCTGTCCAGGCATTGATGTTATCGGGTGATGCCTGTCCGCTACGCCGGTCAATAACGCGGTCAACGCAATCAATAAACTCGTTGGAAGCAGCGATATATGCCTGTACTGCATCCTGAGCATCCAGCAGATTATCCATGCTCTGGCTTGCTGAATCAGTAATTGATGGGGGAACCGGATTCTCGCAATCGGCGCCACCAATTGGCCGATCCTGTGCATAACCCAGTGAACTTGTCATGATATAAAGAGCCATCCCCAGCCCAAAGCTCTTGCCTATTGCCTTCATACTACCTCCGCTAGCTACGATTATTATTTCCAAACGCCAAGGCTACCTAAGTTCCCCACATTAGTCCAATAGCTCTTTCGGGCAATATCCCGGTCTTTCAAGTAAAATTATGCGCCATGATCGATCTGGAATTTGACAGCAAGCATATCTGGCACCCCTACACCTCCATGCAGGACCCACTGCCGGTGTATCCGGTTGCTTCTGCAGATAATGTTTATCTTAATCTCGAGGATGGCAGGCAACTGATTGACGGTATGGCATCCTGGTGGTGTGCCATTCACGGCTACAAAAATCCGACCTTGGATGCGGCTGTCCATGCCCAGCTGGATAAAATGTCTCATGTCATGTTTGGCGGTATCAGCCATGAGCCGGCCATTGAGCTTTGCCGTCTGCTGGTCGAATTGAGCTCACCGAAACTGCAAAAGGTTTTTATCTCGGATTCAGGTTCCGTAGCGGTGGAAGTCGCCATCAAAATGGCCAAACAGTACTGGATGAGCCGGGGCCAGGCCGCTAAAAATAAACTCTTGAGCCTGCGCGGTGCTTATCATGGCGATACCTTCGCCGCCATGTCTGTATGTGATCCGGTCACCGGTATGCATGAGCTGTTCAAAGGCGTGCTGCCGCAGAACTACTTTGCTGAACGTCCCTCTTGCCGTTTTGGAGAGAGCTGCAAGGATGAGCATCTGCAAAGCATTCGCAGCCTTCTGAAGGCTCATCATCATGAAATAGCCGCTGTGATTCTGGAACCCATTGTGCAGGGCGCTGGCGGCATGTGGTTTTACTCTGCTGAGTATCTCAGCGAGGTTCGTGGCCTTTGCGATGAGTATGATGTGCTCCTGATCGCGGATGAAATCGCCACCGGTTTCGGCCGTACAGGCAAACTGTTTGCCTGCCAGTACGCCGCAGTAGAACCCGATATTCTATGCCTGGGCAAAGCCATGACGGGTGGCTATATGAGCCTGGCGGCAACTCTGTGCAGTGAACAAATCAGTGATGGAATTTCTGCCAATAATGGTGTTTTCATGCACGGACCTACCTTCATGGCAAACCCCCTGGCCTGTGCCACTGCCTGTGCCAGTATCAAGCTGCTATTGGAGCAGGACTGGCAGAGCAAGATATGGGCAATCGAAAAACAGTTGCTTGAAGAGTTACAACCCTGCCTGAATATGGATTCAGTCTCCGATGTTCGTGTGCTCGGAGCCATCGGCGTAGTGGAGATGAAGCAGGAAGTAAATGTGCCAAACGCCCAGCATTTTTTTGTACAGCGCGGGGTCTGGATTCGACCCTTTGGCAAGCTGGTGTACATCATGCCTCCCTATATTATTTCCGCACAGCAGCTCAGCAGCCTAACCAAGGCTATTGTGGAATTTGCTTCACAATAATGCGCTGAAAGCTGGTTCAAAGCCGATAATTTGTGAACTGGGCCGCAGAATTACGCCAGCATAAGCCTAGTATCGGAATCAGTATTACATGCACTCCCTTGCATGCGTGAGTCATAGACTCCCTGGAAATGATGTACCCTGTTTAACTCCGTCTCCTGGCGGAGTTTTTTTTTGCAAATGCCACCAGGTTTGACAGCTCACTGCTTTCCAGTAACTCCCTCAGTGGATTAAGCACAAAATCCCTGTCCAGCATGGCCGGGTGTGGTAATGACAGATCCTCTGAATCAATTTGTTCATCCCGGAACAGCAGTAAATCAAGATCAATCACTCGCGCTTCATTCACAATCCCGCTACGGACTCTGCCAAGACTGCTTTCAATGCGCTGCAAGGACTCAAGCAGGCTGTAGGGAGTGTCCTGCTGTCTCGGCAGGAGAGCCAGTACAGCATTGATAAAATCAGGCGAACCTGGTGGACAGTCAAGGGGAGCGGTCAGGTGTAAACCGGACATCAATAGCCGCTCGTCACTGAGCTTCTCAATCCGTCTGCTGGCCTCTAACACTATATCTCTAGGGCTTCCCAGAGCCGAGCCCAGGTTGGAACCCAGACCGATAAAGGCATAATCCTGAAAATTGGTGATTTGCATACCCCGGATTGTAACGCCAGATTTACCGCCTTGACGAGTTTCAATGTAGATAGACTATGCTGGAGGGTGAGTGAAGGAACTTACTTTTTGGCAGATTTACTGAAAGCCATGCCAACGCTGTCGCTTTTAGCGGTGGTACTGTGCAGATAACTCGTGAACCGAATCGATAAAAACTTTGGCATGCTCAGGATTTACATGCTGGTGAATACCATGTCCGAGGTTGAATACATGCCCGTTGCCACTGCCATACTGTTGCAGAATTCTTGCTACTTCTGTACGGATTTTTTCTGGCTCAGCGTAAAGTACCGAAGGGTCCATATTCCCCTGCAGGGAAACCTTGTCTCCTATACGAGCCCTTGCCTCATCGATGTTAATGGTCCAGTCGAGGCCAACACAATCAGCACCGCAACCGGCTATGCTTTCCAGCCAGAGTCCTCCATTTTTGGTAAAAACAATCACAGGAACTTCACGTCCATCATTTTCCCGGATCAGTCCCCTGATGATTTTCTCCATATAGGCCAGTGAAAATTCCTGATAATTTTGTGGACTCAGAACACCGCCCCAGGTATCAAAAATCTGCACAGCCTGAGCACCGGCACTGATTTGTGCATTGAGGTAATCGGTGACTGCATAGGCTACCTTGCCAAGTAATTCATGCATAAGATCCGGCCTGTTCATCATCATCCGCTTGATAGTGGAAAAATCCTTGCTGCTGCCACCTTCAACCATATAGGTCGCAACAGTCCAGGGACTGCCGGAAAAACCAATCAGCGGAACCTGACCATTCAGTTCCTTTCGAATCAGTTTAACGGCATCCATGACATAAGCCAGATCATCATCTGCATTTAAGAGCGGCAGGGCATTCACATCCGCTTCACTACGGACCGGCTTGTGAAATTTTGGTCCCTCTCCTACCTCAAAATACAGCCCCAGACCCATGGCGTCCGGAATGGTCAAAATATCTGAAAATAAAATAGCTGCATCAAGATCAAAGCGCCTGAGGGGCTGCAGAGTGACTTCACAGGCCAGTTCTGGATTCTGACAAAGATTCATGAAGCTTCCCGCTTTGGCACGCAGTTCACGATACTCGGGCAGATAGCGGCCAGCCTGGCGCATCATCCAGACAGGCGTGACATCGACATCTTCACGTAAGAGTGCTTTTAAAAAACGGTCGTTTTTTAACGTGCTCATCAGACCTCGAGAAAATCCAGTATTCCATTGGCGGCCTGGCGGCCTTCATAGACAGCTGTGACCACAAGATCGGCGCCGCGTACCATGTCACCACCAGCAAAAATTTTAGGATTGGAGGTCTGGAAAGTGAAATCACTTTGCTCGGGAGCCAGTACCCGCCCCCTGTCATCCAGTTTAATGTTAGCAGCGTCGAACCAGTCCTCCGGACTTGGCTGAAAACCAAAAGCAATCAAAACAGCATCGGCGTCAATGAGCTCTTCACTGCCGGGAACCGTTTCAGCTCGCTGACGTCCGTTTTCGTCTGGCTCACCCATGCGTGTAGTGACAAACTTCACACCAACAACACAGCCATTTTCACCAACAATTTCGACAGGCTGACGGTTAAACACAAACTCGACGCCTTCCTGACGGGCATTTTCTACCTCGCGCTGGGAGCCTGGCATGTTGGCCTCATCCCGACGGTAGAAGCATTGCACAGAACTGGCACCCTGTCGGATCGAAGTGCGGTTACAGTCCATCGCTGTATCACCACCACCCAGCACTACCACCCGCTTGCCCTTCATGCTGGTATGATCAGCGCCGGCCACTTTCAGACCAGTCTGTTCACAGGTATTGCCGATCAGGTAAGGCAGTGCGGCATGGACACCATCAAGCTCTTCTCCCGGAAAGCCACCCTTCAGTGCCGTATAGGCTCCCATACCCATGAACACGGCATCGTATTCATCCAGTATGGCTTTGAAGTTAACATCCTTGCCGATTTCTGTATTGAGTCTGAATTCAATACCCATGCCTTCAAATATTTCTCGGCGCTGGGTCATTACACGCTTCTCCAGTTTGAACATAGGAATGCCAAAGGTCAGCAATCCACCGATCTCCGGGTAGCGATCAAAAACCACCGCCTTAACACCTGCTCTGGCCAGAATATCAGCACAAGAAAGTCCGGCAGGACCGGCGCCGATGATGGCCACTTTTTTACCGGTGCTGACAACCTTCGACAGGTCAGGACGCCAGCCCATATCAAACGCAGTATCCACGATGTATTTTTCAACATTTCCGATCGTTACGGCACCGAAGCCGTCGTTGAGGGTGCAGGCACCTTCACAGAGTCTGTCCTGCGGACAGATTCGTCCACAGACTTCCGGTAAGGAATTGGTCTGATGACACAGTTCGGCAGCTTCAAGAATGTTGCCTTCACTGGCCAGTTTTAACCAGTTGGGGATGTAGTTATGAACCGGACATTTCCATTCGCAATAGGGATTGCCACACTCCAGACAACGTTCAGACTGCACCGCCGCTTGTGGCTGATCAAACTGCTCGTATATTTCAACGAATTCGGTTTTTCTGACTTCAACAGGTTTTTTTTCAGGATCCTGGCGACCAGTACTCAGAAAGCGAAATACATCCTTTGATTTAATTTCAGTATCACCCATATCAATTACTTCAGACTAATGCGGTGCAAAGTGAACATTTTCCAACAGGTTTTTCATGTTGGCTTCTTTCGGTATAACCAGCCAGAACTTGCGCAGATAATCGACAAAATTATCCAGAATTTCCTGACCCCATGTGCTGCCCGTTTCATTAACATACTCGGCTATCACGCTGCGTAAGTGATTTCGATATTCTTCCATGCCCTCTTGTCGGATCCGGTGCACTTCCACCAGTTGATGGTTGTATTTATCAACAAAGTTTTTATTAAGGTCCAGCACATAAGCAAAACCGCCAGTCATACCCGCACCAAAGTTGTGGCCGGTGCTCCCCAGTACAGTTACGATACCGCCTGTCATATATTCACAACAGTGGTCACCGGCGCCTTCAACAACGGCATGGGCTCCTGAGTTTCTGACAGCAAAACGTTCGCCGGCTCGACCGCTGACAAATAGTTTTCCACCAGTTGCCCCATATAGACAGGTATTGCCAATTATGGATGTGTCCTGAGTCCTGAAACTGCTTCCTGGTGGCGGGACAATAACCAGCTTGCCACCAGCCATACCCTTACCAACATAGTCATTGGCATCACCCACCAGCGTCATGTTCAGGCCACCGGCATTCCAGACACCAAAACTCTGGCCGATACAGCCTGTGAGTCGCAGGTTGATAGGAGCATCTGCCATACCTAGATTTCCGTATCGTTTGGCTATCTCACCTGAGAGCCGGGCACCGATTGAGCGGTTGAAGTTCTGCACTTCATAATTAAAAATACCACCACTTTTGTTCTCAATGGCCGGCAGAATATCCCGCACCATCTGTTCAGCCAACTCTCCCTTATCAAGCGGGACGTTCCTGACTGTTGTGCAATACTGATCCTTGTCAGCGGGAATATGATCGTTATATAGCAGACGTGACAGATCAATATTCGCCTGCTTTTCTGTCTGTGGCTCCAGTTGTTCCAGCAGCTCAGTACGACCAATCAGATCTACCAGATTTTTTACCCCGAGTCGCGCCATCCACTGCCTCGTATCCTGCGCAACAAATCTGAAGTAGTTCATCACCATTTCGACTTCGCCGATAAAATGTTTCTCACGCAGGTGGTCGTCCTGCGTTGCAACACCTGTAGCGCAGTTGTTCAGATGACAAATACGTAAATATTTACAACCCATGGCAATCATTGGGATTGTGCCGAAACCAAAACTTTCTGCGCCCAGTATTGCCGCTTTAATCACATCAAGACCGGTTTTTAGGCCGCCGTCTGTCTGCAGCCGAATGCGTCCGCGTAAATCATTGGCGCGCAGTGATTGCTGCACCTCACTCAAACCCAGCTCCCAGGGGGAGCCTGCATAACGTATGGAGGTAAGAGGGCTTGCCCCGGTGCCGCCATCATGCCCTGAGATGGTAATGAAATCTGCATAGGCTTTGGCAACACCTGCTGCAATGGTGCCAACACCAGGGCCTGCCACCAACTTGACGGAAACCATTGCTTCCGGGTTGACCTGCTTGAGATCAAATATCAGCTGAGCCAGGTCTTCAATAGAATAAATATCATGATGTGGCGGCGGTGAAATAAGTGTTACCCCTGGCACGGAATATCTTAACCTGGCAATAAGTTCATTGACCTTGCTTCCAGGAAGCTGGCCGCCCTCACCCGGCTTTGCTCCCTGTGCAATCTTGATCTGCAGGACTTCGGCATTAACCAGGTAGTGAGGCGTTACACCAAATCGACCAGAGGCAATCTGTTTGATTTTGGATACTTTATCCGTGTTATAGCGTGCAGGGTCTTCGCCACCTTCGCCTGAATTGGAGCGTCCACCCAAGCGGTTCATGGCCTGCGCCAGCGCCTCATGCGCTTCCGGCGATAGCGCGCCAAGCGACATCCCTGCCGAGTCAAAACGTTTCAGAATACCTTCGATTGGCTCGACTTCTTCAATATCAATACTCTCGACATCTTCTCTCAGACTGAACATGTCTCGCAGGGTTGAAAGCGGGCGATTATCCACAACCTGGGCAAACTTTCGATACAGTTCAAAATCTCCGCTTTTTACGGAGTCCTGCAAGGCTCTGACCACGTCTGGATTAATCATGTGGTATTCACCGCCGTGGATGTATTTCAGCAGACCTCCGGCCTGAAGTTTCTTGCGAGGCAACCAGGCATCCCGCGACAGTTTTTCCTGATCATGTTGCAAGTGAGCAAAGGTCGCACCCTGAATGCGGCTCGGACTGTCCGGGAAACACAAATCCGTCACCTCATCAGCCAGCCCGACAATTTCAAACAACTGGGCTCCACGATAGGAGCTGATGGTACTGATACCCATTTTAGACAGAATTTTAAGTAAGCCCTTGTTAATACCTTTCCGGTAATTCTTGTGTGCTTCCAGTTCTCCCATTTTCAGCATGCCATGGGAGACCATGTGATCAATGATGTCATAGCTGAGATAGGGGTATACCGCAGTTGCTCCGAATCCAATCAGACAGGCAATCTGGTGTGAATCACGGGCGCTTGCCGTTTCAACAATCAGGTTGCTGTCACAGCGCAGACCCTTGCCATTAAGGTTTTCATGAATGGCTGCAGTAGCCAGCAAGGCATTGATAACCAACTGGCCGCGCTCCGGTAGTCGTTCTGATATGAACAACAGCACTTTGCCATTTAAGACTGCTTCTTCGGCTCTGGCGACCACATCCCTGATGGCCTGCTCAAGGCCAACAGCAGGATCATAGGCAAGACTGATAAATTCAGCGTCATAGCCCTGTCTTTGCATATGGGACAGGTTGTAGAACTTGTTGGGAGATAACAGTGGTGAGGTCAGAATAACCCTGTTGGCATGCTCTGGGGTTTCCTCAAAGACATTTAATTCTTTCCCCATACGGGTTTCCAGCGACATCACGATACTTTCGCGCAGGGAATCAATTGGCGGATTTGTCACCTGGGCAAATTGCTGTCGGAAATAGTCATACAAGGGCCTGACCTGTTGGGACAGCACAGCAATCGGGGTGTCATCACCCATTGAACCAGTCCCCTCATTACCTTTCTCGGACAGAGGACGCATGACTTGGTCCATCTCCTCGAAGCTCACCTGAAACATTTTCATGTGCCGTTCACATTCTTCAGGCGGCAGCGGTCGTAGTTCAGGCAGGTTTTCTGCCAGACTGGACTCAACATAGACAGACTGTTCCTTGATCCATTGCGCGTAAGGCTGCCTGACTTTCAGATAGTGAGCTACATCACCCGTATGCATGATTTTGGCTTCTTTAGTATCCACCACCAGAATCTGCCCGGGGCCGACCCTGCCTTTCGCAATGACATCTTCGGGCTTATATTCGTTAACACCTATTTCTGAAGCTGCTGTCAGGTAACCGTTCTTGGTCATTACCCAACGCGAAGGGCGCAAGCCGTTGCTGTCGAGAACACAGGCAGCAAAACGACCATCGGTCAGTACAACACCGGCCGGACCGTCCCAGGGTTCCATGTGAAATGAGTTATAGGTATAGAAACCGCGCAAGGCTTCATCCAGGTCTTCCATGTTTTGCCAGCTAGGCGGCATGATCAGGCGAATTGCCTGATACAGGTCCATACCACTGGTCACCAGCAGCTCAAGCATGTTATCCATGGATGAAGAGTCGGACCCGGTAAAATTCACCAGCGGCGCTATTTCCTCGATATTGGGGATCGCCGCCGAACGGAATTTTGATATTCGCGCCTTGGCCCAGTTACGATTGCCGCGGATGGTGTTGATTTCTCCATTGTGAGCCAACATCCTGAATGGCTGCGCCAGTGGCCAACGCGGCAGGGTATTGGTGGAGAAACGCTGATGGAAGGTGCACATGGCAACCTCCATGCGTGGGTCCTGTAAATCCAGATAGAACTTCGGCAAATCTGCCGGCATGACCAGTCCTTTATAGGAAAGCACGGATGCCGACAGGGAGCAGACGTAGAAATCTTCATCGTCAAAAAGGCGGTTTTCAGCCTTACGACGGGCAACAAATAGTTTTACCGCCAATTCATCTTTAGCGATGCCCTCGGCATTGATAAAAACTTGTTCAATATCCGGCATACATTCCAGTGACATCTGGCCACAGACGGATACATCGTAGGGCACTTTGCGCCAGCCAAGCAGATCCAGGCCCTGATCCTTGATTTCTTCTTCCAGTGTGCGCCGGGCCACTTCCATTTTGCTTTCAAGCCGGCTGAAAAATATCATGCCGATGCCGTAATTCTGGCTTAATTCGGTGTCGAAATGCTCCTTGGCCAGAGCCCGTAAAAAGGCATCAGGCTTCTGCATCAGCAAGCCGCAACCATCACCCGTCACACCATCAGCAGCAATGCCGCCCCGGTGCGTCATGCAGGTGAGCGACCTGATCGCCGTCAGCAAGAGATCATGACTGGCCTGCCCTTCAATATGGGCAACAAGGCCAAAGCCACAGTTATCTCTGAATTCGCTGGGGTGATATAACCCGGGTCTCATATCCAGTTCTCTTCCAAAAAATAAAGTCACAGAGGGCGGTATAACCCTCGCTCTAGCAGGTGGGAAACTGCCTCTTTTTAAACGCCAAAGAGCCGCCCATTTTACACAAGGCGCTGGTTTTCAGCAATCTAGTAGAACTGTTCCGAAAGCCCGGCAGGAAGGGCCTCAGGCGGGATTTGAGGGTGAAAGCCCCAGTTTGGCACCGGCTTGAAGGGTCTGTTTTAGCAGATTTGGCTCAATATCGCTCTGCACCAGCGCTTTACCCAGGCCTTGTAGTAGTACAAAGCGCATTTTTCCCTGTTCGGCCTTTTTATCATGACTCATCAGGGAAAGGTATTGTTCCACGCTGATTGAGTCCGGCGGGACCAGTGGTAAGCCGGCAGCCTCTATCAGAGCACGAATTCGCGCAAGCTCTTGTTTTTCTATCATTCCAAGGCGCCATGAAAGGTCAGCCGCCATCAGCATACCGACCCCAACAGCTTCACCGTGCAGCCAAGATCCATAGCCCATGGCTGCTTCAATGGCATGCCCGAAGGTATGTCCCAGGTTGAGTATGGCGCGGATACCTGATTCCCTTTCATCAGCGGCAACTATGGCTGCTTTTTCCTCACAGGAAATCTGTATTGCGCGACTCAGGCTTTGGGCATCGCGGCCAAGCAGAGAAGCCATTTTGCTCTCCAACCAGCGATAAAACTCCAGGTTGTTGATCAGCCCATATTTAATGACTTCTGCCAAACCGGCAGACAGCTCCCTATCTGGCAGTGTTGAAAGCGTATCCGTATCGGCGATTACACAGCGTGGCTGGTAAAAAGCGCCTACCATGTTTTTACCGAGTGGGCGATTAACCCCTGTTTTTCCGCCTACTGAAGAATCAACTTGTGCCAGCAAGGTGGTAGGAACCTGTATGAAGTTGACGCCTCGTTGATAGGTTGCAGCAGCGAATCCTGTCATATCACCGATGACACCACCGCCCAAGGCAATCAATGTGCCATTGCGTTCAAAACGCTTCGCCAGCAGAGCATCATAAAGCTGGGCAACATTATCGAGTGTTTTTTCGGCTTCTCCATCCGGGAAGATGAACTCACTCAACTCATAGGAGCCAAGCCCAGCCTTGAATTGTTCAAGGTACAGTGGCGCCACCACATCATTACTGACAATACAGACCTGCTTGCCTTTGATATAGGGCTTGATCAGTTCCGACCGCGACAACAGCTTCTCGCCAATGTGAATCGGGTATGAGCGCTCGCCTAGCTCGACATTGACAGTAATGTTGCCAGACATCCTAGGCCTCTATGCCATGTAAAAAGCGGGTTATTTCATCGCACACGGCCTTGGCACTTCTATGATTGGTTTCTACCATGTGATCCGCAATCTCGCGGTAAAGGGGGTCTCGTTTTTCCATCAGCGCTCGTAATGTGCCTTCCTGATCATCAACCTGCAGCAATGGCCTCTTCTGGTCCCGACGCGTACGGTCCAGCTGTTGTTTAATGGTGGCTACCAGATAGATAACCAGCCCGCGACTGTGCAAGTTGCGACGATTTGCTTCAGAGAGCACGACCCCGCCGCCTGTTGCCAGAACAATTTTATTAAGCTGGGTCAGATCTGCAATGACTTTCTCTTCACGAACCCGGAAGCCGGCTTCACCTTCCATATCAAAAATCCAGGAAATTTCAGCGCCACAGCGCTCTTCAATTTCCTGGTCAGAGTCATGAAAATCGAGTTTCAACTCTCTTGCCAACAATCTTCCGATCGTGGTTTTACCAGCCCCCATGGGGCCAATAAGGAAAATGTTATCAACAGAATTTTTCATAAACTCCGAGAACTAATACCCAGGCGCAGCCCTTGCAGGGCTTAAATCTCTTTGATAATAGAAACACCATCGTTTAAAATATAAAGCGTTGTCATGGTGCCGCCGATATCA
>CAZSHI010000037.1:0-16951 GCA_964606735.1 uncultured Enterobacteriaceae bacterium | reverse complement strand
GCGCCCTCACCGGAAGGGGCGACCATGTCATAGCCGTCCGAGGTGGCACCGTATCCGGTCAGCTCAGCATAAATGTTGGCACCTCGTGCCAGCGCATGTTCCAGCTCCTCTATGACCAGCGTACCGCCACCACCGGCAATAACGAAACCATCACGGTCCTGATCGTAGGCACGAGAGGCTTTATCCGGTGTTGCATTGTACTGTGTAGAGAGGGCGCCCATGGCATCGAACATGCAGCTCAGGGTCCAGTGTTCCATCTCACCACCGCCGGCAAAAACCATATCCTGTTTGCCCAGCTGAATCAGTTCCATGGCATTGCCAATACAGTGTGCACTGGTGGAGCAGGCGGAAGAAATAGAGTAATTGACGCCCTTGATTTTAAAGGGAGTCGCCAGGCAGGCCGATACTGTGCTACCCATTGTACGTGTAACCCGGTAGGGTCCAACGCGTTTCAGGCCTTTTTCACGCATGATGTCCACGGTCTCTACCTGGTCCTGGGTCGATGTGCCGCCCGAGCCCATGATAATGCCGGTCTTTTCATTGGAGACTTCGCTTTCATTGAGGCCGGCATCTTCTATTGCCCGTGCCATGGAGATATAGGCATAGGCTGCAGCCGAGCCCATAAAGCGCAGATTCTTGCGATCGATATACTCAGAAAAATCCAGTTCGACGGCACCGGCAATATGGCTACGCATGCCGTTTTCTTCATATTCAGGACGATAGGTGATACCGCTACGGCCTGTTCGAAGGGATTCAATAACCGATGGTTTATCCAGGCCCAGGCAAGAAACAATGCCCATCCCGGTCACAACTACTCGACGCATAAATCAAAACTCCCTAGTCATCAGGACAAGGATTCATCTGGTTTGAAAAGACCAACCTTAAGACCCTTGGTAGTATAGATGACCTGTCCGTCTACTGAAACTGTTCCATCAGCTATACCCATCACCAGCTTGCGCTCAATCAGGCGCTTAATGTCCAGTTCATAGACAACTTTCTTGTGGTGAGGCAATATTTCGCCGGTAAATTTTACTTCACCGCAACCCAGTGCGCGCCCTTTTCCTGTGTTGCCACGCCAGCCGAGATAAAAGCCGACCAGTTGCCACATGGCATCAAGCCCCAAGCAGCCAGGCATGACAGGGTCACCATCAAAGTGACACTCGAAGAACCAAAGCTCAGGGTGAATATCGAGTTCGGCACGAATATGGCCTTTGCCCTCCGAGCCACCGTCGGCACTTATATCTACAATCCGGTCCAGCATGAGCATATTGTCAACCGGCAGTTTCGGATTGCCCGGACCAAAAAGGTGTCCGTGGCCGCACTCAAGGAGTTCTTCACGGTTATAGCTGCTTTTGGGTATGAAATCTGTCTTCATAATATCCTTTGAGTCTGGGTCGACCCTGCATTTCAGCCGGGCAATCACAAAAAGCCGCTATTATAGAGACAAGTCAGCCTAAACGATAATAATTTACCGAGGTATCCGGGTATAATGCGCCACTTCCAGTCTTGAGCATGCTCTGGGATGTTTCAATAAAGTTGACTGGCATAAAAGATGCATTTGAATATCCTGCAACTGTCGCATCATTTTAAGTGGCTTAGAAAATTGTCAGAGATTATTAATGTTTTGCGCTAATTTGGAAAATCTTTAGTTGCTTGCACCACAGTGGGGCAAATAAAACCAACACAGAGGCTTAGCAAAATTCGATGAGTAATGCAGTGATCAGAAAATGTTTATTTCCGGCAGCGGGCTATGGAACACGCTTTTTGCCTGCCACCAAATCCATGCCAAAGGAAATGCTGCCGGTGGTCAATAAACCGCTGATCCAGTACGGCGTCGAAGAGGCTCTCGAAGCTGGCATGGACAACATGGCCATTATCACGGGTCGTGGCAAACGGGCCATTGCCGATCATTTCGATACCAATTATGAGTTGGAGCACCAGATTTCGGGAACCGACAAGGAAAAATACCTGCGAGATATTCGCGGCATCATCAATGACGCCGTGTTTTCCTATACCCGACAGATCGAGATGAAGGGACTGGGTCATGCCATTCTGACCGGAGAAACACTGATTGGTGATCAGGCCTTTGCCGTTGTACTGGCGGATGATTTGTGCTATTCCCCGACACAAGGGGTTCTGTCGCAAATGCTTGAGCTGTATGAAAAGTATCAGTGCAGTATCGTGGCCATCGAGGAAGTCCCCGCAGATGAAACCTACAAATACGGAGTGATTGCCGGCGAAGAAATAGAAGCGGGAGTGTTAAGAATTTCTGACATGGTTGAGAAGCCTGCGCCGGAAGATGCTCCCAGCAATCTTGCCATTATCGGGCGGTATATTCTTACACCCGATATTTTTAACATCATCCGTGAAACCCCGCCGGGCAGAAACAAGGAAGTCCAGATTACCGATGCCTTGCTGACACAGGCAACTAAAGGCAAAGGCGTGCTGGGCTACAAATTCAAGGGCCAGCGCTTCGATTGTGGCAGTGTTGAGGGTTTCATGGCCGCCAATCAATTTTATTTTGATAAGGTTTACCAGCCAGTATAGGAAATCTAGTTAGTGTTTAAGGAAATCACCTGTTTCAAAGCCTACGATGTGCGTGGGCGCATCCCGGACCAACTCAATGAAGATGTCGCTTATCGTATCGGCCGCGCCTTTGCCATTTTTCTAAAGCCGAAAAATGTGGTGTTGGGTCACGATATCCGTCTGAGCAGTCCGCAAATCTGTGAAGCCCTGAGCAGGGGTTTGCTGGATGCCGGTGTCAATGTCAGTCATATTGGTCAATGCGGTACGGAAGAGATTTATTTCGCCACCAGTCATCTGAATATGGATGGTGGCATCGTGGTTACAGCCAGCCATAATCCCAAAGATTACAACGGCATGAAGTTTGTGCGTGAAAATTCCAAACCCATCAGTGCCGATACCGGGCTGCTCGACATAAGGCAGCTGGCGGAAGCAGGTGATTTTGCACCGATAGCAGAGCCCGGGCAATTGAAGCAGGTAGATGTCAAACAGGCGTATATTGAACACCTGTTATCCTATATTGATGTGTCTGTTCTCAGCCCCTTGAAAGTTGTTTGCAATGCAGGCAATGGCGGCGCCGGCCAGATAATCGACCTTCTGGAGAAGCATCTGCCCATCGAGTTTATCAAGCTGCATCATGAGGCAGATGGCAATTTCCCCCACGGCGTGCCGAACCCTTTACTGGTAGAAAACCGTCACACCAGCATAGAAGCGATCAGGCAACACGGCGCAGACCTGGGTATTGCCTGGGATGGTGATTTTGATCGCTGTTTTTTCTTTGATGAAAAGGGCACTTTCATTGAAGGTTATTACATCGTTGGTCTGCTGGCGGAAAGTTTTCTAAAAAAACAGCCTGGCGCCAAAATCATCCATGATCCACGTCTTTGCTGGAACACCCAGGCTGTTGTTGAAGAGTTTGGTGGTGAGTGCGTGCTTTCCAAAAGTGGCCATGCCTTTATCAAGGAAAAAATGCGTGAAGTGGATGCCATATACGGTGGCGAAATGAGTGCGCATCATTATTTCCGGGATTTTTACTATTGTGACAGTGGCATGATTCCCTGGTTACTGGTTATTGAAATACTTTCACGTAGCAAGCAGGCGCTTTCAAGCCTGGTGGAACAGCGCATGGAGGCTTTCCCAGCCAGTGGTGAGATCAATCGAGAAGTGAGTGACGCAGCTGCTGCTATTGCAAAAGTTGAGTCTGTCTATGCAGCAGGGGCCAGTGACATTGACTTTACCGATGGCCTTAGCATGGACATGGGACAATGGCGTTTTAATTTGCGCATGTCCAATACTGAACCCCTGATTCGCCTTAATGTTGAAGCAAGAGGGGACAGCTCACTCATGCAAGAAAAAACCCGGGAGATTCTCGATCTGCTGGCAGAATAGTTTTGCCTATGGTGCAGGCTGAAAAAAATCATCATATGGAAAATCGGATTTCAGCTTATTAAGCTCCTGGCGAAAATGCTCATCAATTCGAAGCTGCTGTTGCGGGCTAAGCAGTTCCGCAGAATTGCCGGTCTTTCCTTCGCGAATCATGGTAAAACCAGAAGACCAGGGTAGTGAGCCCATGTCGCTTGGTCGGAATTTGTGATTGATTTCTTTCATGTACTGGAAAGAGCTTTTTTCCATTACTCTCTGAAATTGTTTTTCCGTTAAAGTGACACCCAGTGTATCGGCCACCTGCTTGATGCCTTTGTTCAGGTCTTGTTTCAAGTGGGTATAAGACAGAATCAGCACATTGGGCCTGTCTTTTAACCCCCAGTAGCTGGCTGTGTGTTCAGCCCAGGTATTGCCAAAGTTCATCGGCCACTCCGGTTTCATGAATAGTTCAAGCCAGGTGCTCACACTGGGCATCAGCGGTCCGGCAACACCCCGGACAAAGGGATAGCTAGAAACAAATACTTCTTTCGGGTCTCTCACCACGATGATGTATTTGGCTTTTTCATTGTAGGGGACATATAAGGCAGACATATGGGTTTTGATAACCCGCATACCGGTAGGGCTCAATGTCTTGATCAGATCAGATTTCAGGGGAGTGGAATATTTTTCACTACTTTTACGTGAAACGTCCGGCCAGCTGACAACATCGTGAATATTTTCGAATTCTCCTTCACCCCGCCAGGCAATTTGATGAGCGATCTGCATCATCCAGTTGGTGCCGCTTTTTGAGAAGGTGCTGACAAAAATATCGCCTTCATCAGGAGAATAATCGGCGAAAATTTTTCGATTATTTTCAGGTTTGAACAGTTTCCGCCCAACAAAGGCCATCAAAGCCTCTGGCTTGCCGGTAATTTTTAAAAACCAGTTCAGTGGCAGCAGAATCAGGTAAAAGGGAATGGCCATCACATAGTAGATTAGTTTCGATCTACGCCGCTTTATCACCGGTATGGAGTGAGCGCTCAAACTATTCCTCTGCGTGAATCTTGCTACTATGCTGTTTGCTTACGGGTCCGATAAAAAAAGGCCACAATCAAGTGGCCTTTAAATGGGGCAAAACCGGCATTATTCCGGCAGCGCAAAAACAAACAGGTTATTGGCGTCGGTAGCACCGGCATAAAGCGAACGGCCGGTACTCACTGCAATGTACTGTCTGCCATTGACCATGAAGGTGGTCGGGTAACCGCTGACGGTTGAACCCAGGTTAATTTCCCAGACTACCTCGCCGGTACGCTGATCCAAGGCCTTCATACGGCCATTGTTATCGCCGCCGAAAATCAGTCCACCATCTGTCGACATCAGGGACAGCATGATTGCTTCTTGCTCATATTCCCAGAGTACTTCACCGGTTTCAGCCGAAATGGCTGTCACGGAGTTCGGTGGCAGGGATCCATCCGGCAATGGCACGATGCTGCCATAACCGGCAATACCGTAGAGATTGTCGAGACTCTGCTCGGTCATGATGGAGGTCGTTTCACTGCAGGTATGCTGCAAACCGTAATACATGGTATTGGTAGTCGGGCTATAGGTGCCTGAGGGCCAGTTACGACTGACACCGCCACAGGTATACACTTCCTGACCAACTTCGGTAAACAGCACTTCTGGGTTCAGGGTCACCTGACCGGTGCGTCCATCGATATCCTCAATCAGGTTCTGGTACACAACCGGAGTGGACCAGAGGAATTCACCCGTTTCACGGTCCAGGGTATAGACAAGGCCAGGCTTGCCGGGTATGCCAGTCAGTACCTTGCGTTCTTCGCCGGGTGTGATATCCGGGTTGATCCATTCTACACTGTCAGGATCGGGCGCAACGGCGGTATCCACCAGCAGCCGCTCGAAAGGGAAGTCATAGTCCCAGTGATCCACCATATGCTGGTAGTACCAGACAATCTCTCCGCTTGAGGCATCCAGAGCCAGGGTGGAGTTGTGATAAAGGTACTGCTTGTCATTACCTTCCAGGATGAATTTTGGAGCAGGTGAGGTGACCGAGGTGCCAAAATAGACCAGGTTCAGTTCCGGATCATAGGAGGGCACCAGCCAGGTGCCGACATGCCAGCGGTTCTCGTCGGCTAAATCACCCCAGGAATCACCATTGGGTTCACCGGGACGGGCTATGGTACGGGTTCGCCATACTTCTTCACCGGTACGGGCATCATGGGCCGTCATGACACAGGCATCCGGTCCGCCTTCGGGTTCGCAACCGCGACCGGAGATTGCCAGGCCATTGGCAATGATGGGTCCGGAAGTTTGCTGGGCGCCGCGGGTGTAATCCAGAATCTGGGTTTCCCAGACCAGTTCACCGCTGCGGGCATTCAGGGCATAAATATAGTCATCTGCACTGGTATCTATGATCAGGTCTTCATAAATCGCGAGGTTACGATTGATATCCGGAACCGGAAAGTAATCGCGTAAGTCACGTGGCAGGCGCCGGCGGTATTCCCAGATCAGGTCGCCCGATTCAATATCAATGGCCTGTACCACATCCATGGGATTGGGGAAAAACATCACGCCGTCATGCACCAGTGCGGTACCTTCCTGGATACCGTCATCCAGACCTCGGGTCCAGACCATGCGTAACTGGTCGACATTGTTCCGATTGATCTGATCCAGTGGGCTATGTCCCCAGGAATTCAGGGTACGACGCCAGCTCAGCCAGTCAGCAGGATCCGGGTTCTGGATCATGGCATCGGTCACCGGTTCAAAATCCTCGAGCATCTGGGCTACCCGCACCTGTTGCTCAGGCATGCTCTCTGCTGCCAGCAGACTTGAACTGACCAGGCTTGCGGCAGTGAAAAGACAGCAGCTCGAAAAGCGAAGTAGTGTTGTTCTGCTGGTTGCGTTCATGATTTACCCCTCTTGTATCTATATCAGCAAAGCCACTGTGCTTGCCGCTTAATTACTTAGCGCACCGATGATAGCCAAGGCTTCGGGTTCTGGTAAAGCAAATCAGCGGAACGCAGTGTTTGGTGCCAAAAAAATGGCCACCCGAAGGTGGCCATCCTAGTCACTTTTTTTGTCTGTGTATGGCACTGTTAATCAGGCAGGGCGAATACAAACAGCAGATTGGCATCAGTGGCACCTGCATACAGTGAGCGGCCGGTGCTGATGGCCAGGTATTGCTTGCCGTTGGCCATGAAAGTAGTTGGATAACCACTGACCGTGGAGCCGACATTGACTTCCCACAGCAGTTCGCCGCTGCTTTGGTCGAGAGCCTTCATGCGCCCGTTATTGTCTCCACCGAAGATCAGGCCGCCATCCGTGGACATCAGCGACATCATCACGGCTTCCTGTTCATAGTTCCACAGGATTTCTCCGGTTTCCACTGAAATGGCAGCTACACTGTTGGGTGGATAGGGCTGACCATCGGGTCGCGGAGCATTCAGCGTTTGGACACGACCATACAGGTTGTTCAGGTCCGGTGCCGTCAGTGTTGAGGTAACGGTTTCACAGGTATGCTGCAATGAGTAATACATGGCATTGGTACTGGGGCTATAGGTGCCGGAAGGCCAGCCACGGCTGATGCCACCACAGGTCAGTACTTCCTGGCCGACTTCAGTAAACAGGGTTTCAGGATTCAGGGTGACTGCGCCTGTTCTTACATCAATATCCTGTACCAGGTTCTGGTAGACCACCGGGGTGGCCCACAAAAAATCACCGTTTTCACGGTCCAGTGTATAAACCAGACCGGGCTTGCCGGGGATGCCGGTAAGGACTTTATATTCACGTCCCGGCTCGATATCCGGATTGATCCATTCCACTGCGTCGGGGTCCGGTGCAACAGCGGTGTCCACCAGCAGGCGCTCAAAGGGGAAGTCATAATCCCAGTGATCCACCATGTGCTGGTAGAACCAGACAATTTCGCCCGTATCGGCATCCAGTGCCATCGTGGAGTTGTGATAGAGGTACTGCAGATCATTGCCCTCCATGGTGTATTTGGGTGCCGGAGAGGTGACCGAAGTGCCGAAGTAAACGAGGTTCAGTTCCGGATCGTAGGATGGCACCAGCCAGGTGCCGACGTGCCAGCGTTCTTCAGCAGCCATGTCACCCCAGCTTTCGCCATTGGGTTCACCAGGCAGTGCAATGGTGCTGGTACGCCAGATTTCCTCGCCGGTTCGGGCATCGTGGGCCACCATGATACAAGCCTCGGGGCTACCTTCCGGTTCACAACCTCGGCCGGAAATGGCCATGCCATTGGCAATGATGGGACCGGATGTCTGCTGGGCTCCACGGGAGTAATCCATGATCTGGGTTTCCCAGGCCAGCTCGCCGGTGCGTGCATTAATAGCATAAATATAATCATCGGCACTGGTATCTATAATCAGGTCTTCATAGATGGCCAGGTTTCGATTGATGTCGGGTACCGGGAAATAGTCCCGTAAATCACGCGGAAGTCGGCGACGGTATTCCCAGATCAGGTCACCAGACTCAATATCGATAGCCTGAATGACATCCATGGGGCTCGGGAAAAACATGACACCGTCATGCACCAGTGCGGTGCCTTCCTGAATACCGGCGTCCAGGCCACGGACCCAGACCATGCGTAACTGGTCAACGTTATCCCGGTTGATCTGGTTCAGCGGGCTATGGCCCCAGGAGTTCAGTGTGCGGCGCCAGGTCAACCAGTCGGCGGGATCCGGGTTCTGGATCATGTCATCTGTTACCGGCTCGAAATTTTCCAGCATCTGGTTAACCCGCTCGAGCTGGTCTGCTGCGGCTTCAGCAGCCATGCCAGATACTGGTATCAGCAGGCTGAACAGCATAACAGGCACTGACAAGCGTAAGGTTGTAGGATTGAATTTGATATTGAATGAGAGCATTTGTGTCCCCTTGCTGACTTCTTTTAGGAATTTCAGTGTGTAGTGTAGTACTTATTTGACGGGTGATAATAGCCTTTGTGCACGAGGGTCTCAATGCATTGTCTGCTCCCGAGATTCTGCAAGCAGTTTTTCCAGGCGCTTCTGCCAACCTTGCGGATCGTCATAATAGTGATGGTGATTGATTAGCTGTCGCTGAGAACCCTGCTCGAAAACAAAACTAGGAAAACCCTGCGATCCGACTTCATGCATGAATTGGCGGGTGGCCAGAATATGTGCAGAGACCGCAGACTCATCCAGCTCAGCAAAAGCCTGACTATAGCGTTCCCCGTCAATTCCGCACTCTTCGGCTATGGCCTGCAGGGTCTGGGTTTCAGTGACAGGCCGGCCATCGATAAAGTGAGCCTTGATAAGTGCCTGATAATAATCCAGAGCCGCTCCGGTGGCAGCTTCAGCGGTCAGTATGCCGCGTATGGGAGGCGTTGAATCCAGCATGGCTTTGCCGGAATCCAGCAGGGTATGGAATTTTTCGCCGACATCCTGCCCTGTCAGCTGCAGAATACGTTCATGATGACTGAGAATGTACTGGCGCATGCCTGCTTCAAGCAGCTGACTGTTTGGGCCTGAAAATAAGCCCCCGCAATGCAGCACAATGGTTAGATCCGGTATTTGGCGGGTAGCACTGAGCAAGGGGGCTGCACCGAAGCACCAGCCGCAGAGGGGGTCAGCAATCAGGTGTAGTTTATTTTTCATGGTCATTCTCGTGTTTGGGTGACAGTTGAACAGAAGCGTTTGAGGGTTTTTAAAAGCATGTCCTTCAGCTTAATCCAGCAAAGTTTCGAGGCAGCTAGGTCAGTATTTTGGCCAGGTATTGCCCGGTGTATGAGTGCTTTTCGGCGGCCAGGGATTCCGGTGTGCCGCTGGCGATAATTTTGCCACCGCCACCGCCACCTTCCGGACCCAGGTCAACAATCCAGTCGGCAGTTTTGATAACGTCCAGATTATGTTCGATCACCACGATGGTGTTGCCATCGTCCCGCAGTCGATGCAGGACTGTGAGCAATTGCTTGATATCGTGAAAATGCAATCCGGTGGTTGGCTCATCCAGTATGTAAAGTGTCTGTCCGGTATCCCGTTTGGAAAGTTCACGCGACAATTTGACACGCTGGGCTTCACCGCCTGACAGGGTCGTGGCTGCCTGACCCAGCTTGATATAGGAAAGGCCGACCTCGATCAGCGTTTGCAGCTTGCGGGCAATCATCGGGACCGGGTCAAAAAATTCACGGGCATCCTCAACCGTCATATCCAGGACTTCGTAAATATTCTTGCCCTTGTATTTTACCTCGAGGGTTTCCCGGTTATAGCGTTTGCTTTTGCACACGTCACAGGCGACATAAACGTCCGGCAGGAAATGCATTTCCACTTTGACAAGGCCATCTCCCTGGCAGGCTTCACAGCGGCCACCTTTAACGTTGAAAGAAAAACGGCCGGGTTTATACCCCCTGGCACGGGCTTCCTGAGTGGCGGAAAAAAGCTCCCGTATGGGAGTAAATATGCCGGTATAAGTTGCCGGGTTGGAGCGCGGAGTGCGGCCGATAGGGCTCTGGTTGATGTCCACTACCTTGTCGAGGTATTCAAGACCGTCCAGGGCTTTGTACTTGGCAGCATTGAGTGTCGTGGCTCCGTTCAGGGCAGTAGCGGTCAGCGGATAAAGCGTGTTGTTGATCAGGGTTGACTTGCCCGAGCCGGAAACGCCGGTGACACAGGTCATCAGCCCCAGTGGAATTTTAAGGGTGACAGATTTCAGATTATTACCGGCAGCCCCCGAAAGAGTCAGTTGTCTGTCGGGATTTGGTGCTACCCGTTTGGCGGGAATTTCAATTTTTTGTTTGCCGGACAGATACTGTCCGGTCAGGGAACCTGATACTTTTTCGATGTCCTTATCGGTTCCCTGGGCGACTATTTCACCTCCGTGAACGCCGGCTCCCGGTCCTATGTCAATGATATGGTCTGCACTGCGAATGGCTTCCTCGTCATGTTCCACCACTATTACCGTATTGCCGATATCGCGTAGATGCCGCAAGGTATTCAGCAGACGATCATTGTCACGCTGGTGAAGGCCGATGGAGGGCTCATCCAGTATGTACATAACACCCACCAGCCCGGCTCCGATCTGACTGGCCAGCCGGATACGCTGGGCTTCTCCGCCGGAGAGAGTCTCGGCACTGCGACTCAGGGTGAGGTAATTCAGTCCGACATCGACCAGGAAGCGCAGGCGGTCCTTGATTTCCTTGAGAATTTTTTCAGCAATCGTCGCCTGTTTGCCTTTCAGCCTGAGTTTGTCGAAATACTCGGCCGCATCCCCGATGGTCAGATCGGTAATGGATGGAAGGTTTTTACGGTTGATGAAGACATGGCGGGCATCCCGACGTAAACGCGTGCCCTGACATTCCGGGCAGGGCTGGGAGTTGAGGTATTTACTCAGTTCTTCACGCACCATTTGCGATTCGGTTTCGCGATAGCGGCGCTCCATGTTGGGCAGAATCCCTTCAAAGGTTTTCCGGTTGATATAGGTTTTGCCTTTTTCATTGTAGAAAGTAAATTCGATCAGCTCCCTGCCACTGCCAAACAGAATCAGTTGCTGATGTTTCTTGCTGAGTTTTTTATAGGGGGTATCAATGCTAAAGGCATAATGCTCAGCCAGTGATTTAAGCAGCTGGAAATAATAGACATTGCGACGGTCCCAGCCCCTGACAGCACCTTCAGCCAGTGAAAGTTCATCATCAATAATGATCTTGTTCTGGTCGAAATACTGTTTCATGCCCAGGCCATCGCAAGCTTCACAGGCTCCAGCAGGATTGTTGAAAGAGAACAGGCGAGGCTCCAGTTCGGTGATACTGTGGCCGCATTGCGGGCAGGCGAAGAGCGAGGAAAACACCACTTCTTCCCCCTCACCTTCCATAGGCGAGGCGATGGCCAGGCCGCCTGCAATATGCAGGGCTGTCTCAAAGGATTCTGCCAGGCGCTGGCTCAGATCATCACGCACCTTGAAACGGTCGATGACCACTTCAATGGTATGCTTTTTGTTTTTTTCCAGTGCCGGCGGGTAGTCCAGTTCGGTAAGGATGCCGTCCACGCGGGCACGGATAAAGCCACCCGCCTTGAGTTCATGAAAGATATGTACATGCTCGCCCTTGCGCTCACGCACAACCGGGGCCAGCAGCATCATGGGAGTACCTTCCGGCAGCGCCAGCACCTGATCAACCATCTGACTGACCGTTTGGGCTTCCAGCTTGAGGTGGTGATCCGGGCAATACGGTTCACCAGCCCTGGCGAACAGCAGGCGCAGGTAGTCATAAATTTCCGTGATGGTTCCGACGGTTGAACGCGGATTGTGCGAGGTGGATTTCTGCTCAATGGAGATGGCAGGGGACAGACCCGATATCTGGTCCATATCCGGCTTGTCCATCATTGACAGGAACTGCCGCGCATAGGTAGACAAGGATTCGACATAGCGCCTTTGTCCTTCTGCGTAAAGCGTGTCGAAAGCCAGTGATGACTTACCCGATCCAGACAGTCCGGTGATGACAACCAGTTTATCCCTGGGAATGCTAAGGTCGATATTTTTCAGATTATGCGTGCGAGCGCCTCTGACGATTATTTCATCCATTAAAGCTACTTCGAGAAAATTGGCCTAAACGGGCCATTATACGTTGACGGCAACAGGAAAGAAGAATCTCATCGAAATTTTTCTTAAGCGTGCTAGACTTATCAATCCATAGAGAAGGAGGTACAGCGTGGCAAGTCGAGGTGTAAACAAAGTAATTCTAGTTGGTAATGTGGGGCAGGATCCCGAAACGCGATACATGCCGAATGGTAATGCCGTCACCAATATCTCCCTGGCAACCTCGGAGACCTGGAAGGATAAAAATACCGGTGAACAGCAGGAACGTACCGAATGGCACCGGGTGACCTTTTATCAGCGGCTGGCTGAAATTGTTGCCGAGTATGTCAAAAAAGGCTCCAAACTCTATGTAGAAGGCCGACTGCAAACCCGTTCCTGGGAGCAGGACGGCGTCAAGCGCTATGCGACGGATATTATTGCCAATGAAATGCAGATGCTCGACACTCGCGGCGGTACCGGTGATTCATATTCCTCAAGTGCTGCTCCGCCACCACAAAAGAATACAACGCCGGCCCAGGAAGCGCCCGCAGACATGGACAGTTTTGATGACGATATTCCCTTCTAGGCATTGAGCAAGGGATAGCGAGCCCTCGATTCGACTGTGAACATTCTAGTTTTTGGTGCTGACAATCAACTCGGGCATAGCTATACACAACTGTTAAAGCAGAATGCCACGGAGTTTATCATCCTGAGAGAGGATGAGCCGGTGCTGTCTGATCCAGTTTCCCTCAAACAGCTGCTGCTAGAAAAGCGGATCAGTCAGCTAGTGAACATCAGTCTGGACCCGGGACTTTTTCAATCGGAACGGACTATCGAAAAGGCGCGCCAACAGCAACTCATTCAGGCCTGCACTCACTTGCTCAGGGCAGCAAAAGCAAACAGGATTCCGCTGATTCTTCACTCCTCGGCAGCTGTCTTTGATGGCTCCAATCCCAAACCTTATCTGGAAAGTGATTCCTGTAAGGCAAAAAATCCGCTGGGCAAGCTGGCTTATAGCCTGGAAAAGAAAGTCGAGAAATATGAAAAGCATCTCATCCTGCGGACTGAGGGTATGTTCAGCAAAGACAGAGCGGAATTCTTCCAGAGCTGTATCAGGCTTTGCAAAGATCAAAAAGGCAAACTGCATCTGTTAGACCAGCGCTGCAGTCCAACCCCTGCGGATGATGTTGCCCGGGTAATACTGGCGATCAACAAGCAGTTGGATTGTGATGCCATGAACTGGGGTCTGTTCCATTATTGCGCCCTGCAGGCAACACATCGTCATACCTTTGTGGAGAAGTTTCTCAAAGAAGCTGCAGGCTATGACAAGGAACTGTCAAACTGCCTGGAGCATCTGGAGATCATCACCGAGCAGTCCAGTAAAACCCAGCTCGAAAATTCGGTGCTGGACTGTCACCACATTATGTCCAGTTTCGGCATCAAACAACGCTCCAGAGAAGCCGCCGTGAAGGAGCTTATTGCATCGATGTACCTACTAAAATGATGTCTACATCCACCTTGACCAGTCTGGATCAGGCCCAGTCCATACTTGAGCACAAGCTCCACCCGCAGGGTGTCGGGGAGACGCTCGCTTTATCAGATGCGGATGGCAGAATTCTGGCACAAGACATTCACTCAGCGATTGATGTGCCCGGATTTGATAGCAGTGCCATGGATGGTTTTGCACTTTGTGTGCAGGATCTTCAACATCAGGAGCCGATGCTTATATCCCAGACCATACTGGCGGGTCATGTCGGTCAGCCTTTGCAAGCCGGCACAGCAGCGCGGATTTTTACCGGAGCGCCTATTCCATCAGGTGCCGATGCGGTGGTTATTCAGGAAGATACAGAAGTCAGTGATTCGACACTGAGGCTACTGCATGCCCCCCAGCCAGGGGAGAATATCCGCAAACGGGGTCATGATATTCAGGCGGGTACCAGGGTGCTGGAGCAGGGCCATCGTTTGCGACCACAGGATATCGGGTTGCTGGCTTCACTTGGCATTTCACAGCTAGAGGTCTACAAGCCCTTGCGTGTTGCCATTATCAATACCGGGGATGAATTGATCAGCCCTGGAAAACAACTGCAGGCTGGCCAAATCTATGACAGCAACAGTTTCACCCTGGAAAGTCTGCTGACGCGCCTGGGGATGCAAGTCATTCGGGCAGGCATTGTTAAAGATGATTTGCTGAGCACCTGTAATGCCCTGGAACAGGCAGCCGCTGAAGCAGACTGCATCATCAGCAGTGGCGGTGTTTCTGTTGGCGAAGCCGATTATGTCAAGGCGGCGCTGGAAAAACTGGGTACGCTTTCCTTATGGAAGCTCGCGATAAAACCTGGCAAGCCATTCAGTTTCGGGACTATTGGAAGCACGCCTTTTTTCGGCTTGCCCGGGAACCCGGTTGCGGTCTTTGTGACTTTTCTGCTGCTGGTAAAACCATGCCTGCTGCGCATGCAGGGAGCGAGCGGGCCCAGGATGCAGGGTCTGCAGCTGGCATCCGGTTTTGATCGGGACAACAGCGGCATTCGAGACGAGTTTCTGCGGGTCAGACTCGAAACAAATGCCCAGGGTCTGGTCCATTTGGTGGCTTTTGAAAATCAGGGTTCCAGTGTGCTGAATTCATTATCCTGGGCAGATGGCCTGGCCTTGCTGCCAGCGAAAAGTGCAATTCGCCAGGGTGAACTACTGACATACCTGCCATTTTCCGGTTTGCTGTAGTTTATGTGAATACAGTATGATTCAGCCATGAAAGCCCTCAAAACACTGTATATCTGTGCTGTCCTGGGCAGCCCTGCACTGCTGTCAGCCTGTCAGACGAACCAGTTGGAAGCAGAGTCTGAATCGGCGCCAGGAATTCAAAGCACACCTGATCCGGTAGTGCTTAACGAGCAGCCCGAGGCTCCCTCTACGCCTGACTATATACTGCGAGCTCGCATTCTGGCAGACATGCTTTACGAAGCCAGCCTTGCCTTTGAGGACGGGCGTTTGCTTTTTCCAGCCGGCGATAATGCCTATGACCGTTATCTGGAAGTCCTGAGTGTAGAACCCGACAATGCTGTGGCACTGCAGGGAGTGGAGGATATTGTCGGGCGTTATGTCAGCATGGCCAACAGGGCGATTGAAGTAGGCCAGTTTGCTGATGCCGAAGAGTATCTGTTGCGGGCAGCCAGCATACGGCCAGACGCGCCAGCCATTGCTGAAAGCAGGGCTTATCTAGAGAATAAGCGTGCCTTCAAGCGGGATTACTTTGCTCTCGATCCGGAAGCCTTATCTGAACAAAGTCTGGAAATCATGTCGCAACTGGGCTCCATCGGTGAATATGTAAAAAACCGGGATGCCACCTTTATTATTACGGCCCGCAATGATGCTGAGGCAAGGTGGATTTATCAAATCATGCGTGAAGCTGTCGGGGGCTACCGCTTGCGCGGTAACATTGCCTACGGAAATCAACCGACCATTCAGGTCAATACCCCGCAATCCTGATGACCAAGGAAAGTCCTATGAATCTTGTCAAATACCTGGGCCTGCTTTTCACTATGCTGCCTTCAATGCTCATGGCGCAAATGAATATCCAGATTGAGAATGCCTATATCAGGGAACTGCCCCCCAGTGCGGAAACAGCAGCTGTTTACATGGCAATCAGCAATGTGGGTCAGCATCCTCTGAGCTTGACTGAAGTGAGAACGGATGCTGCCAGATCTGCAATGATACACTTGAGTAGCACGCGAAATGGTATGATGGTTATGGAACATCTGTCGAGTATTGACCTTCCTCCCCAGCAATCCGTCGTGTTTGAACCCGGTAGTTTTCATATCATGCTGGAGGGTCTCAGGCAGTCCCTGGTGGCAGGCGACAGTATCAGGCTACTGCTGGGTTTCAGTAACGGGATGGTTATTTCTGCGACGGTTCCTGTTATCAGCACCGGCAATTAAGTGTCGGTGTATTAATCTGCACTAGCAATCAAAGCGTGAGCCAACATATATCCATTACCATCAAACAGGGAGAGTCTTTCAGCGGTGCAGTCACCGGTAAGCTAAAGCCGGGGCAGGCTCTGCAAAAACAGTGCGAGGCATTACTGGCAGAATATGAAGCCGGTGAAACCCAGGATGCCAGACAAAAGCTAAATCTTTTAAAGCAAAAGCATCCAGATTCCATGGTGGTCCAACAATTGGATACCTTGTTTTTGTACAAGGAGGGGAAGTTTCAGGCTGCCTATAAAGGCATAAAAAACATACTTTCAAGAACTCCAAATCATGCCGGCAGGCTGAATTTACAGGGTTTGATTCAAAGGCAGCTTGGTCTTATGGATGAGGCCATTGCATCCTATAAACGTGCTATCTCAAATGATCCTTCTCTGGCAGAAGCCTATAATAACCTCGCTATTATCTACCGCTATTATGGTCAATCTGATGAGGCCATCAAGAATTTTAAAAAAGCAATGAAGCTGGACTCATCTTTTTGCTAATGAAACCCTAGCCGATTTGTTGCCTGTTGGGTCGCTTTCGGAGCA
>CAZSHI010000036.1:0-17977 GCA_964606735.1 uncultured Enterobacteriaceae bacterium | reverse complement strand
GGATGATCTGCATCAGTTTATGACGGTGCGTTTCGAGATTACTGAGCAGGCGGATTTCTTCGAGAGTTTCAATGGGCATCCCCTGAGCCTCTTCGATAAAGACAACAACCGTGCCACCTTCACTGTGCTTCTTGACCAGATAATCCTGCAATTTGTGCATGACCAGGAGGCGTTCAGTAGACGCATCCACATCCAGATCCAGCTCAAAAGCAATGGCGTAGATGATATCTCTGGCTGATAAGCTGGGATTTGCCAGATAAACAATTTCAATATTGTCCGGCAGACGCTCTTCCAGCATCCGGCAAAGCATGGTTTTACCACTGCCTACCTCACCGACAACTTTCACAATCCCTTCACCAGAACTCACGGCATAAACCAGTGCATTGAGAACGACGCCCGGTCCGTCTGTACCGCCCGGGAAAAACATGGAGGGATCAGGTGTGATGCGAAAGGGAAATTTCTTTAATGAAAAGAAATCAAGATACATGAGGCTGCACTGTTCCAGGTCGTCAGGAGTGATCGGAATTTAAAGGACAGTATCACCCCACCTGTGAGGCGTCAAGAAAGCTAATTACTAGACTTCATGCCCTTTGCCGGTTATTCTTTCTGACACATTTTCACAAGCTTGATGAGCAGCCTGATCCCTGTGTTTATTTGCTGCAAAACTCCAATTTTATATGCCAGATAATAACGGCAATGCTCCTCAGAATGAACTCTTACTGAGTTTCAACTCGCTTGGCAATGCCAACATCATGATGCAGAAAATTTTCAACATGATGGGGCAGTCAAAGTTCTTTGAAGATTTCACTGTTGATGATGTTGAAAAGCTCACCACCTTCATGCAGGCCTATGAAGTTGATCCTGGCACCACGATTATCCGGGAGGGTGACATTGATGACTATATGCTGTTTGTTATTGAAGGCCGGGTCAACATCCTCAAAACTGATTCTCACGGTGAACGCCGCCCAATGACGATTGCCGGCCCCGGTACAACACTCGGTGAAATGTCAATGATTGATGGCGAACCCCGTTTTGCAAGCTGTATCGCCCTTGATAAAACGACCTTTGCGGTACTTTCTCGTGAGAGCATGGTGAAAATCATCATGGAGGAGCCCAGTTTCGGCTCCAAAATACTGATCAAGCTGATAACTATGCTCTCTCAGCGCTTGCGTTCAACCAGTTCAGAGCTGGTGCATTATCTGGAACACTCGCAGACAGAGGCAGTCTAAGGTATTGAGCACTAGCAACATACTGATGACAACAAGATGTTTGCTTGCTGTAACTTGCTAAAAAATTGAGTTTTTTTGCCGCGTATCTTGCAATTTGGGCTTAAAGCAATTTAAATCTATATATTAAATTAAGAGAATCCCCTAAGATGCTGAGTATGTCTTCAGCTTCTTCAGCTTCGTCTCCAGAGTCTTCAGCAGATTGAGCATCATTTCCAGCATCCTGTTCGGAGGGCTCATCCATGCTGAAACTGCCAAAATCAAAGGTTTCTACCTCGTCCTCATCAGTCTCTGCAAGAGCCTCGACTTCCTCGTCGCTGCCTGTCTGTTCATTCACTGAAAATTCAAAGCTTTCCACTTCAAAAAACAAAATATTTCTCCCCGGGTCTTCCAGAAAGCTCTCAGGGATTCTAGCCCGCGTGGCTTTTTTTGCAGCTTCAGCCCTGGTCATAAATGCCTGCAGTTCAAGTACCCAGCTTGCAACCACACTGCCGCCCGGCAGCGACCAAGGGCGCCATCTGGAAGCGCCGGACATGCCCAGCGACAGCGCCAGTGAAGCAGAGAATGCCATTCCGGAAATAGTGGATTCACTGCCCCTGATCAGCGTACCCGAACCCATTCAGGAGCCTGACCTTTATTCTGTCTCGGTCATCGACGTCCCGGTCAGAGACTTGCTGTTTACGGTTGCACGCGATGCTGAAATCAATATTGATATTCATCCTGCCATCAGTGGCCAGGTAAGCCTTAATGCAATTGACCAGAGTATTCCCCAGATTCTTGAGCGCATAGCCCAGCAAATAGATATTCGCTGGACCTTTGATGAAAACGGCAATGTGCTGGTTGAGCCTGATACCCCTTACTGGCACATCTACCGGGTGGACTATGTCAATGTCGCCCGCACCACAGAAACCTCCACCGATATTTCAACATCCATTACTACGGGTGGCGGCAACAATACTTCGTCTGCCAATCTGAGCCAGTCTTCCAACAATAATTTCTGGAATTCACTGACTTCGAATATCACTGCTCTGTTAAGCGACATTGCTTCAACCGGCGAAGATTTGGATTTAAGCAACTCCGTTGTTGCCAACCAGGAAAGTGGCCTCATTAATATACGGGCCAGTGCCAGGCAGCACCGTGAAATTCAAGCGTTTTTGAATCTCGTTCAGAACCGCTCATCCAACCAGGTTTTGATCGAAGCAACCGTGGTTGAAGTCAATCTGAGCGATTCCTATCAATCAGGTGTGGACTGGAATGCGGTAATCAATAACAGTGATCTGAATATTGATTTTGCCCAAAACCTGCTGGGTGCCAACCTGAACAGCGCACCAAACAGCGTTTTGAACATTTCTGGCGCTGACACCACGGGAGAATCAGTGGACGCAACTGTGCGCCTGCTCTCGCAGTTTGGCGATCTGCGGGTCTTATCGAGTCCGAGAATTATCGCCATGAACAATCAGCCTGCCATGTTGCGGGTCGTGGATAACAGGGTCTACTTCACCATAGACGTGACGCCTGCAGTGGTCGGCCCCAACGGCAACGTTACATCACCAGCCGTTTATACCAGTAATCTGGAAACCGTTCCTGTCGGTTTTGTCATGACCGTTACGCCACAAATCAGTGACAGCGACAAGGTTACACTCAATGTCCGTCCAACCATTTCCCGTATTGTGCGCTTCGTCAATGATCCCAACCCTGTATTGGCCCAAAATGGAGTGGTTAATGAGATCCCGGAAATCCAGGTGCGTGAAATGGAATCGGTCATGCAGGTGTTTAGCGGTGATATTGCCGTGCTTGGTGGATTGATGCAGGATAGCCTGGATAATAACAATTCCGGTTTACCCGGTGTGTCCCGTTTGCCCGGAATCGGGAATTTGTTCAGCTTTCGTGAAGATACTGCCAGCAAAACGGAATTGATCGTTTTCATACGGCCGGTTGTTGTCAACCAGGCATCGCTGGAAGGAGATTTGAACAGATACCGCAACTACCTTCCGAGCAATGCACTGGACAGTAGTAATCCATAAACGAGCCAGATACTGCGCTTATCGAGCGCGTTGCATGTCGTCAGGTAATGTCAGATGAGTTTATTGATGGAGGCCCTGCGCAAAGCTGAGGCCGCTAAAAACAAACAGGAAGGAAAGGATCCCGGACCTGATAACAGTCTCTCATTGGAGCCCAATGAGAAGACTGACACGACTACTGCCACAGCATTACCCGATCCGGCCGATTCCACAGAAGATAATGAGTCCACTGACAGCATTGAGCAGTTTGAGTTCAGTGCCGGTGCAGCGCCGACGCTGGAGCCGCTGGCTGTACCCGAACCGGAAAGTATAGACGAAGAGTCTGAGCTGGAATATTTCAACCCAACTGCAGATGAACAATATCACCCCGAGGTCGACGAAGATGAAGACATCATCGACAAGCTAGATGAGAAGGCTGGTGGGGTTGACGAGTTGCACGGTTATTTTACCGACGATTCCTTCGATAACGATGCAGAAACTCCCCTCCTGGCAGAACAGGAAGAGCCAGAAGAAACAGTGCAAGCAGCTGAAGAAGTCCTTCTAGAGGACTCAGACGATAATTTTGAAGCACTGGAGGCTGCCGAGGAACTCAGCGAATTTGAACGCAGCAAGATTCGTCAAACCACCACGCCTGAACCTGTCAATCAGGCCGTACTGGATCGACAAACCGCCAATTCCCTGTTTCAGGCTAAAAAGAATTCCCAGAAGTCACGACGTCAGCGGATTGTACTGCTTGCTGCTCTGATCGCCCTGTTCCCGCTCGGTGGTGGTTTCTACTGGATATATAGCAACACCATGAGTGGCCCGGAACTGTTCCCCGGAGGCGTGGCACTGAACACCAACACTGCGCCTCCGACTAACCCTGTACAAGCAGATCCAAATGCCGATGCAGCGGTGGAAACAGTGCAGGCAGATACGCTTGCCGATGTTCAGCCCGATACCGCAACACCGCAGAATACCTTGCCAATCACAGAGCCGGACGATGCAGCTCCGCCTGAAGCCGGCAATGGCAGCCCTGTTCCACTTGTTGCTGACAATACAACCCAGGACAGTAACCCCAGCAGTACGACTCAATCGCCCTTCACCCCGCCCGCCCAACAAACGCCTGTCACTGACAGCGCGATTGCCGAGCCGCTTGCTGATATCCGGCTGAGCCGAACAAGCACCCGTCCTGCCATCAACCCCGATTTGCTGGCAGCCTATGAAAGCTACCAGCAAAATGATCTGGCTCAGGCTGAACGGCTCTATGCTCAGGTGCTGGAGCTGCAGCCAAACAACCGGGATGCCTTACTGGGCCTGGCTATTATCAATCGACAACAGGGTAACAGTACTCAGGCGCAGGCTCTGTATTCAAGAATGCTACAGCTAAACCCTCGAGACCCGCTGGCGCGTGCCGGCCTGCTGGAAAGCGGGCGCAATATGAGCCCTTCACAGCAGGAGCTTGAATTGCTTAACCTGCGGAGTGATTACCCAAATGTTGCGCCGCTGGCATTTGCACTGGGCAACCTTTATGCCTCACAGGCACGCTGGAATGAAGCGCAAAATGCCTATTTTGAAGCCCTGATGATTGCAAATGAAACGGCACCTGAGGCCGTCAGTCCTGATTATGCCTTCAATCTGGCTGTTTCTCTGGAGCGCCTGAATCAGCTTAATCTGGCTTATACTTACTACCAGCAGGCATTAAGCCTGAGTGCAAGTTCACCTGCCGGCTTCAATATGCAAAGCCTGAACAGGCGGCTTGCCTATCTGGAAGGATTGCTCGAATAATGGCCAAGCACACAGCACAAGTTGAAACCCCCTCCCCGGCTACTGCCCCACGCAGTAAAAAGCCGACGCAAAAGCTTGGCAAGCTTTTGCTGGATCAGGGCTCCATCACCAAGGATCAATTGATGATCGGCCTGCGCGAGCAGCAGAATTCCAACAAGCTACTGGGTGCCATCCTGATAGAGCTCGGGTTCATCACTGACTCCATCATTCGTGATGCCCTCAGTCAATACACCGGACAACGCAGTGTTGATTTATCCCAGGCCGTACTGGACGCCGAATCCATCAAGATGATTGATCAGGAACTGGCGAGGCGTCATTCCATTTTGCCACTGTCCTATGACAGGCATGAACATCAGTTAACACTGGCCATGGCAGACACCTTTAATATTGTTGCGCTGGACCAGGTGCGTGCCCTGCACGGTGGCAATCTCAAAATTACCCCGATTCTTGCCTCGCAACAGGAAATTGTCCGCAGTATCGAACAGTTTTACGGCTTCGATCTGTCTATTGACGGAATTTTACATGAAATTGAAACCGGCGAACTGGATTTTGAAAGCCTGCAGGAAGACGACAATCGCTATAGCCACCCGATGGTACGCCTGGTAAATGCTTTGCTGGCAGATGCTGTGCAACAGGGTGCATCGGACATTCACTTTGAACCGGAGGAAGCCTTCCTGAGGATTCGCTACCGGGTAGACGGAGTACTGCGTCAGGTCAGAAGTCTGCATAAAAGTTACTGGCCAGCCATGGTAGTGCGCCTGAAAATTATCAGTCTGATGGATATCGCTGAATCACGCGTTCCCCAGGACGGACGAATCTCTTTGTCCCTGGTCGGGCGCCAGATCGATTTCAGGGTGGCTTCGCAGCCCACCACCCATGGCGAGAATATCGTCCTGCGTATTCTCGACAAGAAAAAAGGCATCGTGCCAATGGATAAACTCGGTCTGACGGAAGAAAACCTGTCCATCCTGCAACTGATGCTGGCGCGCCCCGAAGGCGTAATTTTGGTCACCGGGCCGACCGGTAGCGGTAAAACCACCACACTTTACTCCGTGCTCAATCACCTGAATACGGAAGCGGTCAATATCATGACCATGGAAGATCCGGTGGAATACCCGATGCAGATGATCCGCCAGTCTTCAGTCAATGAAGCGATTCAAATGGGCTTTGGTGAAGGCATCCGTTCCATGATGCGCCAGGACCCTGACATCATCCTGATTGGTGAGATCCGTGACAGTGTTACGGCAGAAATGGCCATGCGTGCTGCCATGACTGGTCACCAGGTATTTTCCACTCTGCATACCAACTCGGCTATCGGTGCCATTCCCCGTCTGCTGGATATTGGCATCGTGCCCGAACTGCTGGCCAGCAACCTGATTGGTATAGTATCCCAGCGACTGGTCCGTATACTTTGCAATGACTGTAAACAGGAAGCAGTACCGACAGATGTCGAGTACCGCCTGCTGGGTATTGAAAAAGGCAATAAAAACGTGAAGATATTCCATCCACAAGGCTGTAAGTCCTGTGATTACCAAGGCTACAAGGGGCGATCTTCCATTATCGAAATTCTGAAAATCAGTGGTGATATGGACGATATGATTGCGCGCAAGGCCAGCACAAGGGAAATGCTGAGTCTGGCACATTCCGAAGGCTTTGTCCCCATTGCCGAAGATGCCTGCCGACGTGTACTCGATGGCATTACCAGTCTGGATGAAGTATCCAGGGTCGTGGATCTAACCGATCGACTGGTAGGAGTCTAGCCGTGCCCTTGTATAAATACCGCTCAATGACACGTGATGGCAAGATACTGATGGGGAATCTGGATGCCGCCAATGAGGCGGATCTGGAAAGTCGTCTTTCACACATGCGTCTTGACCTGATCAGTGCCAGCATCACCCAGGATAAACGCAGCCGCTTCGGTCAGAAAAAAGTGGAAAAGAAAGATCTGATCGGGTTCTGTATCCACATGACTCAGCTCTCGCGAGCGGGTATTCCAATGCTGGCCGGTTTGACTGACCTCAGGGACAGCCTGGAACACCCCCATTTCAAAGAAGTTATTGCCAATGTCATTGAAGGCATTGAAGGCGGTAAAAATTTATCGGAAGCGCTTGAAGAGTACCCCAAGATATTCGATACCCTCTTCGTGAGTTTGATTCGAGCCGGCGAGGTCAGCGGGCGCATGGCAGATGTTTTCGAATCCCTGGCCGACATGATCAAGTGGCAGGATGAATTAAGCCAAAGCACCAAGAAACTCCTGATGACACCGATGATAGTCGGCACCGTGGTGCTGGGCGTCACAATATTTCTGATGATGTATCTGGTCCCACAGCTTATTGAGTTTATCGTCAACATGGGTGAAGAGCTTCCCCCACACACACGGGCACTTATTGCCACTTCCGACTTTCTGTCTGCCTACTGGTACATTGTGATTCCTCTGCCGATTCTTCTTTTTATTGGTCTCAAACTTATGGCGGCCACCAATGAGAAAGTCCGCATGCAAGTGGATGCCGCGAAACTCAAAGCGCCCAAAATCGGACCCGTACTGCAAAAAATCATTCTTTCCCGGTTTTCGAATTTCTTTTCACTGATGTATGGCGCCGGCATCCCAATTCTGCAGAGTCTGCAAATTTCTGAAGGCGTCATTGATAACATGGTGATTCGTAAAGCCTTGGAACGTGCCCGGGAAGATATTGAACAGGGGCAGCCGATATCAAAGAGCTTCGAGATCACCGGCATGTTTCCTCCGCTGGTGGTGAGAATGCTGAAAATCGGCGAAACGACTGGCGGTCTCGATAAAGCCCTGTTGAATGTCAGTTATTTTTATGACCGTGATATCAAGGACTCGATCGACAAAATCCAGGCTTTGATCCAGCCTGTCATGACCGGTGTTGTTGGTGCACTGTTGGGCTGGGTCATGATTTCGGTACTTGGGCCGGTTTATGGTGCTCTGAGTAATATTCAGGTTTAAGCATGAGATCACTGTTCAAACAGGAAAATTCGCAATTCATGATCATTACGAATCATGAGATGCGTCTTTATGTCTGGGAGAACAAGAGTTTTCACTTTGTATCGGAGTTTGATGGCAGCAGCCATTCTCTGGAAGCTTTCAAACAGGTGCAGGGAAAACTGAAAAAGCTGCCCGCCATCCTGATCACTAATATCCTCGAGGAAAGTTTCAGGAGTGAAACCATCGCGCCAGTATCCGGCAGTGATCGTAAGGCCTTGATGGACCGCAAGTTAAATTATGCCTTCCGCAAGACCTCATTTCGTACCGCCTCTGTCATTGAGCGGGAAAAAGATGGACGCCGGGATAACCGGATACTTTTAAGTGGCTTGACCAAACCCGACCTGCTGCTGCCCTGGCTGAAAATTCTGCTGGAAAACAAGACACCCGTGCAAAGCGTCAGTTCAGCTGCCTACCTGGCTGAAGCCTTTGCAAAAACTGCAGGATTCGATAAAGAGTCCTACACACTGGTGACAAGTCTGGAGCGCAACAACGAATTACGCCAGACCTTCATGAAAAAAGGCAAAATACTGTTCAGTCGTCTGACAACGCTTTCCTCGCGGAACCTGGATAGCCTGGGTAAGGAAATTTACAAGGAATCCGTGCAGATTCGTAGCTACCTTGAACGCGTCAAACTGCTTCCTTACGAAGAATACTTGAAAATTAAAATTTACTGCAGCCATGACGATGATGAGCTCAAATTAATCCAGAAAACCACTCACCTGAATCACTTCGACTTTATCAATATTCATCATGAGCTAGCGAAATATTCAACGGCGCTGACCGAGGCACAGCAAGGTCCCCTGATCTATTTTCTGCACAGCCTGCTGCAGAAGAAGCTTATCCATAATACCTATGCCTCACCCAAAATCAGAAAATATTTTCTGCTGGCCAATGTTGGTCGCTCACTAGTCTATGCTTCATTCGGCATTATCGTCCTGAGCCTTGCCCTGAGTATTCCGATGTACCTGGAATCCTGGGACCTTTCCAAGCAGCAAAGCGAGTTGATCACACAGACCCAGCCGCTGGAGATTGAATACGGTTTACTGACCCAGCGATTTCCGGAAACCCCCATCCCCTCAAAAGAAATGGCCTTGGTGGTTGAGTCCTATGAACAGATTCTGGCACAGGTCAGTTCTCCGATAGCCGCGATGAGCTATATCAGTGAGAACATCGCGTCTTCACCGACTTTACAGCTGACTGAAATTACCTGGACCCTACTGCCTAATGCCGCCGATCCTGCTTCACCAGAATACGCGAATATGCGCTATCTGAGTTACCCAATTAACTCGGATGATGGCTTTATCGCTGCCGTACTTGATAATCGAACCAGTCTCAGGGTTGAGATCAGCGGTATTGCCTATTCTTCCGGCAGTTACCGAGAGGCGCAGCAGCAGGTACAGCTTTTTGCCGATGCCCTGGCAGCCCGTCCTGGCGTGAGAGTAACCCCAGTCAGAATGCCCACAAATGTCCGCGTTGATACCCCGGTCAACACCACGATTGACAACAACGAACTGAGTGCCCCATTTCTGTTACAACTGGATATCGAGAGCTTGTGATGAAAGATTTGTTCAGCAAAGGAGATATCCTGAGCCTGAAATGGAAGATTCTGCTGGTACTTGTCTGCCTGCTCGTTGCCGGCAGCATCTTTTACCTGGCCGGACTGATGAATAGCGATATGGCAAATGGTCTGCGTAATGCACAATCCGAACTGCAGAATGCTCGCACCAATATCGACCAGATTGCCGAAGAAGAAGCGACCATTATCGAGTATATCGGCCGTTATCAGGAGCTGGCCGCCGATGGCATCGTTGATCCTGAAGACCGCCTGCAGCTACTGGAACTATTTGCGGAAATCCGCCGCGAGCATGATTTGTTTCCCATTCGGGTCAGCATCGAAGAACAAAGCACCATCAACCTTGTTTATGACCCTTATGAAACAGCCCCTGGAGGGCCTATCAATGTCAATGTCACCAATGTGAGTATGGGTCTCCCCCTGTTGCACGAAGGCGACCTGATCAGCTTGCTGGATTCCCTACTGGATACAACCGGACTTTATGTTCTCAAGGAATGTTCGGTCAGTTTGCGCAATCCCAGTCAAACCAATTTTATTGTACTGGGCCAGTATCAGGAAGCCGAGTGTGATTTATTATGGTTTACCTTTGACGTTGATCCACCGCTACCGGTTCAGCCATTTTTTTAATTGACTAAACAGTTGCCATGAAACGATACATGACTAGACCTGTGCTTATTCTAACCGGCATCCTGCTGAGTGGGCAGATCTGTGCACAGGAAACCGCTCAAGGCTTTTCTACCCTGTTTACGACTCCTGCCGAGCGTGAATATCTGGACTTCCTGAGGCAGGATTTCCTACGCCAGAATCCGCAGGAAGATTTTAATATCGATGAAGACATCCCCCCTGTTCCCATCATTGAAGATATAGTGGAAGACGACGGACCGGCCATCACGCGATATCAGTTATCGGGTATTTTCATGCAGGCAAACGGCAGCAGGGTTGTCTGGTTAAATGGCTCCAGCATTCAGGAAGCAGACTTGCCAGATAACATGCAATTGCTATCGAACAGCAGCCAGCCAGTTCTGCGAATCAGCACCGAAACTGGTCGCTATGACTTGAAAGCCGGACAGACCCTGACTGTTAACAGCGGTGAGATTCAGGAAAACTGGCGCTTACGCTCTGATGCGGGCCCGACAAGTGTCGAGGAGCAAAGAAATAATACTGCACCCGACTCTGCCAGCCAGGAAACGGCCGCAGAGCAGGAACTGGTGCAAGTTTCCCGGCAGGAAACCCTTAATCCCGGTTCCACCAGCGAAGCAGCAAACTTGCCTGATATTCAGAGCATTAACGCTGAAACGATCAATGCGATGCTTAATGGAGACAACCCTGAAGATGTGAATGCTCTGATTGAACTCCTGCAAGCCGCTCAGGAAGCTCAGGAAAATGCTGATACAACAACTCAGTAAAAGCCCACTCAATCGGCAACACGGAGCTGCCCTACTCCTGATAATCATGGTGCTTTTCACCTCGGCCAGCAGCTTTATCCTGGCCTCTGCCAATTACAACAACCCCCGCCTACAACAGCGTGCTGAAGTAAGGCAGGAACTGGCGCGGGCGAAAGAAATGCTGCTCTACTACGCCATGAGTTACCCAGAAATTTCCGGCAGCAGCGACGGCCCTGGCAGGCTTCCCTGCCCCGATGTTGATAACGATGGCTTTCCGGATGCCAGCTGCAGTACCGACCTGGATAGTTTTCAGGGACGTCTGCCCCTGAGTCTGGATCCGGCCGGTGGCACCATGCTCAGTTTCAGTGACGAGTTCAGTGATCTCGATCAGCAGATCTGGTACGCAGTCGATCCTAATTACCACAGTTCAACGCTTGCCGCGCTTAACTTTTCCAATACGGGCGCCTTTAGTGTCGATGGCCAGAGCGATTATGTTGCCGTACTGATTGCCCCCGGCGAAGAAGTCAGCGGACAGGACCGATTTACTTCCACACTCGATGACAGCAATTATCTTGAAGGTGGCAACCAGAATGGCACAACTTATGTATCCAGTTACGATGCCGACCCGGAAAACTTCAATGACCAGGTACTGGGTATTACCCGTAAAGAGTTGATGACGCTCAGTGTCAACCGGGTCATGATGGAAATCAGGGATCGGCTTGATATCTTTCATGAAGCGGGTAATCGCTATTACCGTCTGATTACCGACGCGCAGGATTTCTCGAGCAACAACTGCTCAAGCTGGTTTTACGATTATGTATTTCCCACTCATGTTTACCTCGGTTATTACAACAACCAGTGCAACTGGACCACTGAAGATGCCAGCTTTGATAACGCCATGTCAGGAGCGCTTTCCTGGTATTCAGCAGATTCATGGGACTCCGTCATCACCTATACCGGCGGTGTGGATACTGCCACAGTCACGTTTGCCGACTGTGGGATTACCTTCACACTGAATTTTAATGACAGCCTGGGCCGCAGCACCATTAGCCGCAGCCAGCCTTCCTGTTGATACGTATGTCACAGATACCCATGAAAAGCACAGCAATGCAGGCCGGATTTACCCTAGTGGAAATGGCCATGGTGCTGATGATCATGGGGATTCTACTGAGCGGTGTGCTGGTAGCCGTCGGCGACAGCAACCGTTCCATCCGGATTACCCAGACACGTAACCAGCTACAACAGATAGAAGAAGCCCTTTATGGCTTTGCTCAGGCCAACGGCCGCCTGCCCTGCCCGGCAACCGACACCAGTAACGGTATCGAAGACCCTGCTGGTGGCGGTGCCTGTACTGTAACGCACGGCCTGATTCCCAATGTCACTCTGGGTATTTATGGCGCCATTAACACGGATTCCATGTTGCTGGATGCCTGGCAAAATCCGGTTCGTTATTCCGTCTCTGATGCAACAGTTACCGCAGGTAGGGCCTTCACCTCGGTAGCAGGCATGTCAGAACTCTTTAATGACAATGACCTGGGAACACTGGGCTCCAACCTCTTCAATGTCTGTGATGATGATGTCTGTACCAATACCTTAATCAATAATTCCCCCGCCATTATTCTTTCAATGGGCGATAACTGGTCCAGCTTTAGCTCTGACAATGAAACTGAAAATGCCGAAACCACATTGGGCGCATCGGCTTATGAAGTCAGTGACGATTACTTTTTTGTTGATACGGATTACAGTGAAGAAAACTTCGATGACCAGATTCGCTGGTTGTCCCCGCATATTCTGTTCTCTCGTTTGATTCAGGCTGGGCAACTGCCATGAGTAAAGCAGCGCAACTTGATGATGCTGGACAGATAACGGCCAAGACTGCTCTGCAAAAAGGCAGTATTCTGCTTGTCGAGGATGACCTGGCCCTGCGTAAAATGCTGTTTAATTCACTGGAGATGCAAGGCTTTGATGTCCTGGAGGCAGACAGCCGGCAGCCAGCGCTGGAAACCCTCAAGCAACACCCCAATATCAGTGTGGTCATACTGGACCTTGGCTTGCCCCCGATGGAGCATACAACCGATGAAGGCCTGGGCGTCATCCGTCTTATCGTTGAAGAAATGTTACCCGTCAAAATCATTGTGCTGACAGGACAGGACGAAGAAAAATCCGCACTGGATGCTATCCGTGAAGGTGCCTTTGATTTTCTATCCAAACCCACAAGTTTTGAGGATATTCTTCTGTCAGTAAATCGCGCCTTTTTATTTCATAGCAAGGAAGTGGCCATGTCTGCTGACGGGGTCACCCGCTTGCAGTTCAGCACCAAAACCTCGGATGGCCTCAAGGCAGTCCGTGAAGAAGCCGAGGAAAAACTGGTAAGACAGGTCCTCAAAGAAACCGGCTTTAATGTTTATCAAAGCGCCTTGAGGCTCGGGATCAAACGCGAAAGTATCTATTATTTCATGAAGAAATTTGGCATAAGCCGCGACGATGACTGAACTTTATCCCTATCTGATTATTATCGGCAGCTCAATCCTGGTTGCAGCAGGCTGGCTGCTTTATTCCTACCGGACACAGATACTGTTAAGCCAGAAACTCATTCGCCTGAATGAAGAACTGAACTATGACCTGCCTGACTTTTTACGCCAGTGCTGGCCCTCGCTGAAGGAAAGTGGTTTTGCCGGGCTGAGCTGGTCACTTAACTGGTTTGGCACCCATGTTAGTGGCAGCAATGGCAAAACCGATGGCGCCTTGCTGGAAAAGCGTTTTGACGTGCAGGAAATTACCCTGACAGTCCGCCTGTATCTGCAAAAACGCAGTTGGGAATACCGCTTCATCAGCAGCGCCCTGGCTGACAATTTCTTCCTTCTGGTACGAATGAACCTCTGGGTAAAACTGGGCGCAGTAAAATCTACCTTTGAGCAAACGGCAAAAATGACGGTATTTCTGCAGCATGATGTGAAAAATATGGCGCAATTGATGAAACTGACGGCTGAACAGCTGGATAACCCGGTGCCCGGCCAGGAAGACAAACTGATTGAGAGTATGCGTGAAGTCATTCCGGCTGTACGTGATCGTGCCGAGCACATGCTAAATACCCTGACCAATAAAACAGCTGACTCTCTTGAAATAAGACATCAGCTGGACGCCCTGCTGGAACAGACAGCCGGTATGTATGAATTGCCATCCACCATCACGGGATCAGCCACCGTAAATCTGCCCAGAAATACCCTGCAAAGCATCCTGGACAATATACTGGGGAATTTCTCTCGCCAGGCGAACAAAAGCACCTCGCAAAAGCCGGATGTCAAAATAGATCTGGATACCTCAGAAGCAGGCTATGTCACGGTTACCATTAGTGATAATAACGGGGAACCCTGCCTGTGGCCGGAGCGTCTGTTTGAGCCCTTCTGGAGCGAATTTGGCACCGGTAGAGGCATTGGACTGTATCAGGCCAGGCAGCAGGCTTATGCAGTAGGAGGTTCCTTGATGGCAGAATCCATGGCCAACAGCCCTCTTATTTTTATTCTTAAGTTGCCGACGTAAGTGTAAAATTTATATACATATTTTACTGTAAAAAAAACCTACATATTGAGGAATTTTCCAAGAAGACTAAGATAGCTGCAATTATGAAATTATTGCATGATTTCCGTGCTGACTTTTTACGTAGTACATACAAATTAAAGTAAGGAACATTCCAGTCATCTGATTGGGAAAGGAGCAGAAAATGCAGATTCCAAGAAACATGAAAGGTTCACAAACACAGAGCGGTTTTACCCTCATTGAAATTGCCATCGTACTGGTCATTATCGGCCTCTTGCTGGGTGGTGTTCTGCAGGGTCAGCAGTTGATCGAAAATTCACGTGTGCGTAATGCGGTCAATACCTTTAACGGTATTGCGGCCGCTGCTTTCTCCTACCAGGACCGCTATGGCCGTATGCCAGGCGACGATGGTCCTTTACAGACAAATCTCTCAGTCCGTGGCGGCGCCTGGGCAAACATCCCAACTGCTAACGGTAATGCCGATGGTATTCTCACGGCTACGGCAGCTAATACCTTTAGCGGTAATGCTACCAGTGAAGGTTCATTCTTTTTCACTCATCTACGCGCTGCCGGCTTTATTACCGGCGATCCGACTAGTGCTCCAGGTACTGCGGCTATTCTGCCCACCAACCCCTTTGGTGGACTGGTTGGCGTCACCGGAGAAACGCTTTTCACCAACATGAACGGCAATAAAATCTGCATGAGTAACGTCCCCGGTTCAGCCGCTATTGCGCTGGATACCCAGATGGATGACGGTTCACCTGACAGCGGTCGTTTCCGTGGCAACCAGGATACCTCCGGTGTTCTGCCACCAAGTACCACAACCGCTGCAACAGCCTATAATGAGAATAACAACTACACGATTTGCTATCGTATGTAAGCGGCCATTCAGTGTTACAATGAAAAGGCTCCGAGAGGAGCCTTTTTTATTGCCGTTTTAATTAATGAATACTCAATGAATCTAAGCAAGATAGAACTGACCGGCTCTAGCTTCAGCACTGAAAAACTCCAGATTTCCATCCTGCTAGGGCTGGTCATGGTTTTTTCAATGAATATCATCGGGCTGCTTGAGTTCGGCACAGCAACTTTTCCAGGGTTTCGCTTTACTCTGGATAACATCCAGAACATCGATGGCTCCCTGAGTCTGCCTGAAACGGCAAAGACGCTTGAATTCAGCTTGCTGCTGATATTCTCCCTCATCATGGCCGTCTTTTTACCCATCTTGCGGCCCCTATATGCGTCCTTGCTGGTAGTGATGCTGTCACTGCCTCTGCTCTATATCGGTGTGCGGGATCCTTACGAAAACCCGGTCCCTTTCCAGTACAGCTTGCTAGTTATGCTGATGTTGTTTGGCATGAATGTTCTACTGACCTATTTTTCCGAAACGCAGAAAAAACAGAAAATCATCAATTTATTCAGCCGTTATGTGCCCCCCGATGTGGTTGAGGAAGTCAGCAAGCGTCCTGATCTCATAGACCTCGATGGCGAATTGAAACCGCTGTCGATTATCTTTTGTGACCTGAAAAACTTTACCGGCATTTCCGAACAGCTGAATCCGAAACAGCTGGTGAGCATGCTCAATGAATACTTCAATACCCTGTCCGCCATTCTGTATAAATACGGCGCCACCATTGATAAATATATCGGTGATTCGGTGATGGCATTCTGGGGAGCCCCCATCCCGCATCAGGATCACGCCAGACGGGCAGTACTGGCAGCGCTGGAAATGCAAAAGGCAGTCAGTGCACTCAAGCCTCTGCTCAGCAGCAAGGGCCTGCCATCAACCGATATGGGTATTGGTATTAATAGTGGTCTGGCCAATGTCGGCAACATGGGCTCGAATTATCGTCTTAACTATACGGTGATTGGTGATGCCGTAAACCTGTCTTCACGTCTCGAACGTCTCACGCGGGTTTATCAGGTGCCAACAATTGTCGGAGAGGATACGATGAAGGGTGCTGCGGATGTTACCTTCAGGGAGCTTGATACATTGGTGGTCAAGGGACGCAGCAACCATATACGAATCTACCAGCCCTTATGTCTTAAGGAAGAGCTGACTGCAACCCAGGCCAGCAGCCTGGAAACTCACGCACAAGCCCTGGAAAGCTACTACGCCAAAGACTTTGAAAAAGCACAAGTATTGTTCAAACAGTTGGCTAAGGAGTCAGAGGCGGAAAGCTATTATCGCCATATGCTGGAAAAAACAGTCTTTTCAAGATCTATTTAAGCCCCGTTAAGTCCTTAACAGGCGCCTGATTTCCTAGTCATCTGCCTGCTTTTGGGTGGGCAGACTAAGATGCAGCAGGACAAAAGCCAGCAGCGCTGAAACAAGGGATCCCAGCACAATACCCAGACGGTCACCGGCAAAATAATCCGCACTGCCATGTTCAAAAGCCAGACCGGATATAAACAGGCTCATGGTGAAACCGATACCACAGGCGCAGGAAACGGCTGTTAGCTGGAACCAGCTGAGCCGGTCTGGTAACTTGACCAGACCCAGCAAAACAGCCAGTCCAATAAAGAGCAGGATGCCAAGGGGCTTGCCAATGACCAGTCCAAGTACCACACCGAGCGTCACGGGGTGCAGCAGATCAGCCAGCGTCATACCTGCAAATGAGAGCCCGGCATTGGCAAAAGCGAAAAGAGGCAAAATCATATAGGCCACCGGGGCATGAAGATTGTGTTCCAAGTCCTTCACCGGTGAGTGCCCCTCGCTATCACGCATGGGAATACAAAAAGCAATCAGTACACCGGCCAGTGTGGCATGCACACCCGATTTCAGTACCGTCACCCACAAAACAATACCCAACAAGATGTAGGCAGCACTGTTACTGACGCCAAAGCGATTCATGAACACCCCGACAAGCAAAATGCCCGCGGCAATCCACAGCGCATTGACGGATAAATCGCCGGAATAAAACACGGCGATTATCACAATAGCGGCAAGATCATCGAATATTGCCAGCGTCAGCAGGAATATTTTTAATGAGGTGGGTACTCTCGAACCAAAAACACCCAGCACTGCCAGGGCAAAAGCAATATCCGTTGCCACCGGGATTGCCCAGCCATCTATCCCCGACGGGTCAGCAGAATTGAAAAACACATAGATCAATGCCGGCACAACGATGCCGCCAACAGCACCAAGGCCTGGCAGGATAATCTGCGAAAACGAAGACAGCTCCCCTTCAACAATTTCGCGTTTTATTTCAAGACCGATCAGGAGAAAGAATACCGCCATCAAGCCGTCATTTATCCAGAGCAAGAGGGGTTTACTGACAATTAGTGCACCTACCTGCACGGCAACAGTCGTTTCCAGAAAAATGTCATCCAGGCCTGACAGCGGGGAGTTATTAATCAGCATCGCCAGTACGGTTGTCGCAAACAGCAAAATTCCGCCGGCTGATTCCAGGCGGATAAAATCACGTAAATAATCGATAACCGATGTTTCTTTTGCTTGATCG
>CAZSHI010000035.1:0-20358 GCA_964606735.1 uncultured Enterobacteriaceae bacterium | reverse complement strand
AACCCCCTCCCTAAACTGATATTAGGCTAATGTCCGCTATTGGCCGAAAGCAGACATTATCCCACTTAAAATACCTATAAGATTCGGCGTTTGTTTTCCTTAATCTGCAAAGGGTTCGCTTCATTTTCCTCTTTCAGCTTCGCATTCCAGCGTAGCCTGAAATAGGTCAGCGCCTCATCGGCGTTAAACGAACGGGGAACAAAGTCGGGATTGTCTTGCAGCAGCTTCTGCTGTTCCTCAATAAAGATTTTGTCTTCCATAAAGCCTTCAATAAGGGAGTCTTTCAGAGAAGGACTGATTTCACCATTATCCAGTGAGTCACCGTGCAGGTAATTCCAGAAGAAATGCGTGGTGTTATAGGTCTCTGGCGTCATGAACTGGCAATTACGGTATTCTCGTACCGGCCTGCCATCTTTGGTCGCTTTGCCATCCGTATCAACCGGTTTGAACACAGTCTCCATCAAAAAGATGCCTGGCAAATACATGCCCATGCGGTTGCAGCGGTCCAGTTTTTGCTCATGCTCAGCAGCCGGGATTACCTTACGGTGAAAAGGTGGCGGCAAACTGGCCCGGTGCCAGCGTTCAGTGCGATAGCCGTTGTCGAGTTTCTCAAGATTTTCAATCTTGGTTTCATAGGCATATTCTTCTGAACCGCCCAGTGTGGTGGTATGCACAAAAGCCACGTGAGAAAAGTCGCTCAGATTGTCGACAATCAATAACCAGTTGGCATCGTAATGCAGGTAACTTTGCTTATCGAATCCACGCCATTTGTCCGGTTCACTCAGGGGAGCAAAATCATGAATCAGGGCTGGATCAGCCTGCTCGGGATCGCCCATCCATATCCATAACATGCCACCACGTTCTTCCAGTGGGTAACTGCGCACTCGCATGGTATCTGCAATGTGCTCCTGCCCCGGAATCTGTACCACTTTACCCTCAGCATTAAACAGCATGCCGTGATACATGCATCGCAGGCATTCCCCTTCGATACGCCCCAGTGAAAGTGGTGCTGAACGATGACAACAGCGATTATCCAGTGCAACATACTTGCCCCTTTCGGTTTTATAGAAAACCAGAGGCACCTCACATATGGTCCTGGCCAGTTTGCTATCCGCATCGGCTACTTCCCACTCCCAGGCAGCGGCATACCAGATATTTTCGACAAATTTTCGTTCAGTGTTCATAGTGCATCCCTAACAGTAAATGTGGTGCTTGCTGGTTTAAGCTTTTATAAGCCGATAAGGCTATGGAGCTATGACTTTTCGCATGGCATGAAAGCTCAATCAGGCAATCTCAGTTAACTCTATCCAAACTCAGCTAGATAAACAGTCAGTAAAGCCGTTTATTCCACACCCATTTGATTCAGGGCAAAACGATGGCGCGTCAATATATAATGCCTGACCGCTTCGGCATCATCAGCGCTTAACTCAGCACTGAAACCCACCATGCCTCTGTCAGACAATACACCATCCCTCACCACCGCAGCCCAAGCATCGCTACTGGCCACCAGAGCGCTGTAACGCAGATCCGGAATGACTCCGCTGCCAACAGCGCCGGCACCATGACAGCCGCCACAAAAACGGTCATAAACCGAAAAGCCAGTTTCTGCCAACCCATCATCGATACTTATGGCAGTAAAATCAGGCAGCTGTGCCGGGACAAAATCGCTCTCCGGCAACTCGGCAGTGCCGTCCAATTTGAAAGTTAATACCCGGCTGACATTACGGGTTGGCCCGGAGCTTAAGGCAAGGGGGCCGGTAATAATGGGAAAAATCCCGCCCCAGCCTGCCATCACGGTAATGTACTGCTCGCCATCCACTTCAAAACTAACAGGTGGTGCAACAATGCCGGTCTGGGCCGGAAATTGCCAGAGCTCATTGCCGTTATCAACATCATAGGCTTTTAGATAACCGGCTGCCGTGCCCTGAAAAACAAGCCCGCCAGCAGTCGACAGGACACCACCATTCCAGGGGCCGGGATACTGTACACGCCAGACCTCCTGCTGGGTGACCGGATTCCAGGCGCTCAGGTGGCCACGGGTGCTCTCCTGCACAGCGGCAATCACTGCCGGGTCATCCGGCAATCGGGCAGCACTGGTATCCACGCCCAGGTTTACCGCCAGGGTTTTAACATCGAAATTATCGTCTGCCAGGTAGGGAAAACTCATTTCCTGCGCCGGGAAATAGACCAGCCCGGTTTCAGGGTTATACGACATGGGGTGCCAGTTATGCCCGCCCAGAAAAGCAGGACTTTGCAAGGCGACTTCCCTGGTCTCCCAGTAACGCGCTTCCGCTCGGATATTGGGTCGACCTGTAGACGGATCGATCCCATCTGCCCAGGTCACGGGCACAAAATTTTCACCGGATATAAACTCACCCGTCACACGGTCGAGCACATAGAAAAATCCGTTTTTGGGCGCCTGCATGATGACCTGACGCAACTCACCATTGATCTCCAGGTCAGCCAGGATCATGTGTTGCGTGGCAGTATAGTCCCAGCCTTCGCCGGGTGAGGTCTGATAGTGCCAGACATAAGCGCCGGTATCGGCATCCAGCGCGACTATGGAGGAAAGAAACAGATTATCGCCCTCGCCCTCACTGCGCACATTCGGGTTCCAGGGTGAACCATTGCCGGTGCCGATATACAGGAATCCCAGTTCCGGGTCATAGGCCATTGAGTCCCAGGCTGTTCCGCCGCCGCCCAGTGACCACCACTCACCGTTCCAGGTTTCTGCTGCCATGGCCATGGCATCAGATTCAAATCCGTCTGCCGGATTGCCCGGTACGGTATAGAAACGCCAGCGCTGCTCACCATTGTTCACATCGTAGGCCGAAACGTATCCACGCACTCCGTATTCGGCACCACCGTTACCGATAAACACCAGCCCTTCGGCCACTCGCGGCGCACCAGTGATGGTGTAAGGCTGGGACAGGTCTACGGTCAGGGCCGACCAGAGTTCTTCACCGCTTTGTGCGTCTATTGCGATCAAGCGGCCATCCAGGGTGCCGACAAACACCTTGCCTTCCCACCAGGCAACGCCACGGTTAACAACATCACAGCAGGCATCTACCGCATGGCTGCGATCGACCTGCGGGTCATAGCGCCAGAGTTCTTCACCGCTGACAGCATCCAGTGCATACACCACACTCCAGGCCGCTGTGGTATACATGACACCATCAATCACAATTGGTGAGGCTTCCTGACCACGCGGATCAGGCAGATCCAGGGACCAGGCAAGGCTCAGTTCAGCAACCGTCTGGCGGTTGATCTGCTCAAGCGGACTGAAGCGCTGCTCAGACCATGTTCTGCCATGCGCTAACCAGTCTCCCGGACGAGTATCCGCATCGGCCGGTGATGGAAAGCGAACAGCCGCTGGCTGATTGCTGAATGCCGCTGCACTCGTCTCCTCCGACTCTTCGTTACTGCAGGCGACTAAAAATACATAAAGGAACAGGCCTGTCAGGCCGAAACGCAGATTCATTTTTGTCATGTTTACTGGTCTTGTTTGCTGGTTTAAGAAATTTTTATCAGGGCGCACCGGTCTCTTTTTGTTCATGAAAAAATATAACGCGTTAAATAGTTGGAATCAATGTTTATGCGTAGAACTCAGCATAAACAGCTAATTTATCCAATAAAACCACATCAGCAAGGATAGGCCTGAAAGTTTATCGCCTTTACAAATTAACATGTTAAATATATTCTTTGTTTACTTTTATTCACTGACAGCACGGACACTTATGCGATTTGCCAGCTATTCTTACAAGGACACTGTCTCCTGGGGTGCCGTTATCCCGGGTGACTCGGGTGATCAACTCGTCGATTTACAAAACCTGGCCCCGAGCCTGAAAGCCGCTATTGAACAGAATCTGCTGAGCAATCTTGATATAACCGGATTGCCAGCTCAGGATCTGTCCTCACTGCGTCTGCTTCCTCCGGTTACAGCCCCGGAAAAAATCATCTGCATCGGCGTGAACTACGCCAATCGTAATGCCGAATACAAGGATGACAGTGAGGCGCCAAGTAAACCCAGTGTATTTATACGTTTCCCCGATTCACTGACCGGACATGGCCAGCCCTTGCTGCGTCCACCGGAGTCTGAGCAACTGGATTATGAAGGTGAAATTGTAGTCATTATTGGTAAGGCCGGTCGCCGTATTGCCCGTGAAGATGCCTTTGGGCACATTGCCGGTTTGAGCATCATGAATGAAGGCACCATCCGTGACTGGGTGCGACATGCTAAATTCAATGTCACTCAGGGCAAGAATTTTGAACAGTCCGGTGCCTGCGGCCCCTGGATGGTGAGCATCGATGAATTCTCTGCCAAACAACTGGAAGACCTGCATGTACAAACGCGGGTCAACGGCGAAGTCCGTCAGGATGACAGTACGGCCAGCATGATGTTCCCGATTGCCTACATTATCGAGTACCTCTCAACATTCTGCACCCTCAAACCCGGCGATGTCATTGCCACCGGCACCCCCAACGGCGCCGGTGCCCGTTTTGACCCCCCGCGTTACCTCAAACCCGGCGATACTGTGGAGGTTGAGGTTGAAGGCATCGGCACGCTAAGCAACTCCATTGCTGACGAGACACTGAGCGTATCATGAGAGAATTTCGTCGTTCATTGCCGATGTCATTGCTCAAGGCGCGCGAAGCAGTGATGAAAACCTTTACCCCCCAGCTGCGTGCGCATGACCTGTCTTCCCAGCAATGGCGGGTACTGCGCGCCCTGCATGATTATGCAGAGGCCGGAGACAGCGAAGTAGAGATGAGCATACTGGCGGAACGCTGTTATCTCCTTATGCCCAGCCTCTCGCGAATTGTGCAGAACCTGGAACAGCGAAAACTGATCAAGCGCAGAACCTCTGATACTGACATGCGCCGCTCCAATATCATGATCAGCAAGGCTGGTGTGAAAAAGGTAGACATCCTCTCTCCCCTGCTTGAACAGCGTTATGCGCACATCACCGAAGTCTTTGGCTACGGCAAACTGGAATTGCTTTACGAATTACTGGCTGAGCTGACTGACAAGCTGCAAAACGCCGATAGCCCGGATGAGGAAACGGTTCTAGCCGAGTAAGCTTAGTCTGAACCGGGTACTGTATACATATTGATAAATTCCCAGGCCGGCGATTCCAGTCCGCCACTGATATCCACCTCAATCAGAACCGGCTGGTCTGCGTCCACCGACTGTGCCAGCAGCGGTTTCAGTTCTGCCGGTGATGAAACCCTGAGACCTTTCACACCAAAGCTTTCAGCCAGTTTAACGAAATCAGGGTTTTTCAGGTCAGATGCTACATGGCGTCCCTGAAACAAATTATCCTGATCGCGTAAGACATTTCCGTAAGCCCGGTTATTAAACACCAGGCTGATCAGACCGATATTGTACTGGGCTGCTGTTGCCAGTTCCTGCACACCGAACATTAAACCGCCATCGCCGGATACCGATAACACCGCCTTGTCCGGATTCGCCACTTTAGCCCCCAGCGCTGTCGGAAAACCGAAACCCAGGGTTCCCTGAAAACCTTCTGAAATATAGGTTCGGGCTTGATAAAGTGGCAGGCAACCGACCCAGCTGGCAAATCCCATCTGGGAGAGTTCTGGCACATAGATTCCATCACGTGGCAGCACCTCACGGATCACGGAAAAGTAATCCATCTGTGGCTGTACTTTCTGAATCAGCTGCCAGGCTCTGGCCTTGGCTTGGGCTATTTCATCGCGTCGATGTGTATCCGGCTGCACCAGGCTTTCCAGCTCATTGAGCAGCGCCTTGCTGCCTTCAGTCGCATCGGCCAGTACCGGATAATCGGGAATAAAGCGCTGCATCTCTGCCGGGTCGATATCTACCCGGATTAAGGTACGTTCATCATTGGGTCTCTGCTGATAGCGGGTACCGGCAACCCAGCGCATATAGGGCATTTCCAGGCGCGAGCCAATCCCGACCAGTAGATCACACTCTTCCCAGAGTATGCGGGCAGCTACCGGTGAGACCCCCAGCGGATGGTCATCGGCTACCACTCCACGACCACTTCGAAAAGACATAACAGGACAGTTTAGCAATTCAGCCAGAGCCAGCACTTCTTCCGCGGCATCCTGCGCACCGCCACCGACCATAATCATGGGTTTGCGGGCAGCCGCAATGGCCCTGGCCGCCTCTTTCACCTGCTCGGCATCAGGCACAGGCTGTTCACTGGTCTGATTACCCTCAGTGATCTCAATTGCACAGTCCTCAGCCATGGTATCCCAGCACATTTCCACGGAAACCGGGCCCGGACGTCCACTTTCCATGATCTGAAAAGCCTGGTTCATGATGCTTGAGGTCTGCACCGGGTCATCGATTCTGAGCGCATCCTTGATCAGACTTTTCAGGGTGCCAGCCTGGTCCTCCAGTTCATGGAGATGGCCTCGGCCACTACCCAGATAGGTGGATGGTACCTGACCGGTCAGGCAAAGCACCTTGGAACAGGTTCCCATTGCCGTGCAAAGCGCAGCACTGGCATTCAGGACCCCGGGGCCGGGAACAACCGAAAAGGCTGCAGGCTTGCCGGTCGACTTGGCTGCTCCCATGGCCATGTAGGCCGCAGCCTGTTCATGGCGGGGTGCAATCACTTCAAAACCTTCCTGCCCAAACGCATCAAACAGGGGATAAATTTGCGCCCCCGGGATGCCGAAAATCCGTTCTATTCCATTGGCTTTGGCAGCCAGCGCCATCGCCCGACCACCGCTCATCACTGTCTTCATGTCTTAGTACGTCATCCTTTAAGAGTTCAGGCAGCAACCGGCTTTTTGATGCTGATGATTTTAGGCTGGGTAACGGCCTTGAGACCTTCAATGCCGAATTCGACGCCGTAACCGGAGTCCTTGGCGCCACCGAAAGGCACCATCGGGTGTACCGCACCGTGCTGGTTGATCCAGACCGTTCCGGCTTCAATTTGCGCTGCAACCGTGGCTGCTGCTTCCAGATCATCAGACCAGACCGATGCACCCAGACCATTGACATTGTCGTTGGCTTTGGCAATGGCCTCTTCCACTGTCTTGTATTTGATAATCGGCAGAACCGGACCAAACTGCTCTTCATCCACCAGGCGCTGCCCATTATCCAAGCCCCCGATCAGGGTGATCGGATAAAAATAGCCGGCTCCCTCCAGCGGGCTGCCGCCACGGTGCACACTGCCACCCTGGCTTTTGGCATCTTCGACAAGCGCATTGACCTTATCGAACTGCATTCGGTTCTGAATCGGTCCCAGCAGGATATTCTCTTCCATGCCATTTCCCATTGGCATTTGTGATGCAACACCATCAAGTGCAGCAAGAACCGTATCATAGTCATCCTCATGCACATACAGGCGCTTGGCACAGGCACAGGTCTGTCCCATATTGATAAAGGCTCCCCAGAACAGATCGCCCGCCTTACTGTCGATTTCTGTACCCGGCAGGATAATTGCCGGATCATTACCGCCGCATTCCAGAGTCAGGCGTGCCATATTGCCGCCCGAAGCTTCGATGATTTTACGACCGGTCGCACTGCTGCCAGTAAACATGACTTTGTCAACATCCGGATGACTGACCAGTTGCGCACCAACATCCCCCTTGCCGCAAACCACATTGAGCACCCCTGCAGGCAGGACGGTATTCATCAGGCGAACCATCTCCAGGGTGCCGATGGGCGTGTATTCCGATGGTTTGATGACCACAGTGTTACCCATTCGCAGGGCAGGAATAATCTGCCAGATCGCGATCATCAGCGGCCAGTTCCAGGGAGCGATGGCACCCACCACACCGATGGGGCTGCGGTGCAATTCATCCCTGCGCGTCTCATCTTCAAAAACCACCTCAACCGGCAACTCCAGTGAAGCCGTGACTTCTGTCCAGGCAACACAGGCTCCCATTTCAAACATTGAGCCGGGACCGGCCAGCGGTTTGCCCTGTTCACGGGTAATGATTTCAGCCAGATAAGGCGTGTTTTCCTTGAGTACTTCAGCCAGCTGCATCAGTATGGCTTTGCGATCGTCATCGGTTCTGGCGGCCCAGGCTTTCAGCGCTGCCCGGGCAGCCTGCACAGCCTCGTCAACCTGCTCTGGACTAGAGATGGCAACCGATCCGAGTACTTCCTCGTTGGCCGGATTAAGGACCTCAAAATGTTCTGCAGAAGAGACTGATTTTCCGTTGATGGTGCATTCGTATGTTTTCATAATCGTTGTCTTTTAACTGAATGGTTGACAGAATTTGTATCGATTCCAAGCCAGAATATAATTAACGCGTTAATTTGTAAAGCTGAAAGAGGTCGGGAATTGATGGCTTTTTCTGCTGTATATACTCCAAAAATGCCGGATAAAGGAATATATTTGCTTAAATTTACTTAACACGTTATATTTATTTACCAGAGCAATACAGAGATCAAAAACATGAGCGATTTCAACAAAAACCAGAAACTTGCTGAAAAATACCTGCAACGCTTCCGTGACAATACGACCACGCATTTTATCAATGGCAGCTGGACGGATGCCGGGCAGTCCGAAAGCTTTGATAACCTGAGCCCTATTGATAATTCACCGATCGGCAAGGTGGCCACCGGTACGCTGACTGACATCAACAATGCCTGCGAAGCAGCCCGTCAAGCCTTCCCCGCCTGGCGTGACATGCCTGGCGCCGAACGCAAAAAACTCTTGAACCGTTTTGCCGATCTGGTGGTGGCAAGAGCTGAAGAAATTGCGCTGGTGGAAAGTGTTGATTGCGGACAAGCCATTCGCTTCATGAAACAGGCAGCACTGCGTGGCGCTGCCAACTTTCGTTTTTTTGCCGACAAGGCGCCGGAAGCCGCCAATGGTCTGGCACTGTATCAGAGCGAACACAGCAACCTGACCATCCGTTCACCCATTGGCCCAGTCGGTATTATCACCCCCTGGAATACACCGTTCATGCTATCCACCTGGAAAATCGCCCCTGCTCTGGCGGCCGGTTGTACCGTAGTACATAAACCGGCTGAATTGAGCCCACTGACGGCATCCATTCTGGCCGAGGTCAGCGAGGAAGCCGGCATACCCCCCGGGGTCTGGAATATGGTCAATGGTTTCGGTGAAGTTGCCGGCAAGGCGCTAACCGAGCACCCAGCCATCAAAGCCATTGCACTGGTTGGCGAGACCCGCACCGGCAGCATGATCATGCGCCAGGCTGCGGACACACTCAAACGCACCCATTTTGAGCTGGGAGGTAAAAACCCGGTCATTGTCTTCAATGATGCCGACTTCGAACGAGCGCTGGATGCCGTGGTATTCATGATATACAGCCTCAACGGTCAGCGCTGCACCTCCAGCAGCCGCTTACTTGTTCAGTCCGGTATTAAAGAGCGCTTCATGGAGGCTCTGGAAAAACGCGTACAAAACCTGAAAGTCGGGCACCCGCTCGATCCGGATACCGAAGTGGGCCCCCTGATACACAGCTCACATTTCCAGAAAGTCATGAATTACATGGATATCGCCAAAGAGGATGGTGCCACCATCGCCGTGGGCGGACAAAAATATACAGGCAGCAATGTTGATGCCAAAGGTAACTATGTACAGCCAACCCTGTTTACTGGCGCCAACAACAAGATGCGGATCGCCCGTGAAGAAATTTTCGGACCGGTACTGACCGCCATGAGTTTCGATACTGAAGAAGAAGCCGTGGACCTGGCCAATGATACCGACTATGGTCTGGCTGCCTACATATGGACCAATGACCAGGGCTGTGCCATGCGTATGGCCCACAAGGTCGAAACCGGCATGCTCTGGGTAAATTCTGAAAACAACCGCAACCTGCCCTCTCCCTTCGGCGGCATCAAGATGAGTGGTATCGGCCGTGATGGCGGTGATTACAGTTTTGATTTTTATATGGAAACCAAAAATATCTGTCTGGCACATGGCACTCACAGAGTACCGCAACTGGGTAAATAGGCATGGCACATTTTGTTCTTGAATATTCAGACAACATAGCAGCTGAACAACTGCAACTGCAGAGACTTTTTGAAAATCTGCACACAGCAGCCAGAGACAGCGGCATCTTTCCCTACAAGGGCATCCGCAGCCGTGCCTATCCATGCCGGGAGTATCGCATCGCCGATGGCAAGCCCGAGCATGTCTTCATTCACTTGAGCGTGCTGATCGGCGCTGGCAGAACGGCAGATGAAAAAGACCTGGCAGCCAACAGTTTTTTTGCCATACTCGAGACCCATTTTGGCGAACTGTTTGAACAGCGTGGTGTTGCCATGTCATTCGAGTTGCGCGAACTCGAAGCCGTTTACAAATTCAACAAAAATAACATTCAGGATTATATGGACGACTAGCTTGTGAGCACACTGAACGAAGTACAAATTCAATCGGCTGCCGAGGCACTGTTCGAGGCAGAACGGAAGCGTGAACAGATTTCTCCGCTGACGCAGACTTATCCGGATATGGATATGGATGATGCCTATGCCATTCAGTCTGCCTGGGTCAGGAAAAAACAGGATCAGGGCGATGATCTGATCGGTTACAAGATCGGATTAACTTCACGCGTCATGCAGCGTGCCATGCATATCGACAGTCCTGATTTTGGCGTGCTCCTGCAATCCATGCATTTTGCCAACCACAGCCAGATTCGGCAGTCCGATTTTACTGACCCGCGCATCGAAGTGGAGCTGGCATTTGTTCTGAAAAAACGCCTGGCCGGCGACAATGTGTCCGTGGATGAAGTCCTGGAAGCCACGGACTATATCGTCCCGGCATTGGAATTGATAGCCGCCCGCTCCTATCGCACGGACCCGCAAACCGGCTATACGCGCACCGTCATGGACACCATTGCCGACAATGCCGCCAATGGGGGTATCATTGTGGGCGACCAGCAGTTTTGCCCTGGCGACATCGACATGCAATGGAGTGGTGCCATCCTCTATAAAAACGATGTCATTGAAGAAACTGGATTATCCGCAGCTGTAATGGGACACCCGGCCCGGGGCATCTGCTGGCTGGCCAAACGATTTGCGCCACACGGTATTTCACTGGAACCGGGTCAGATTCTGCTGTCCGGCTCCTTCACGGCACCCGTGATTGTCCAGCCCGGCGACCGGATTCTCGCCGATTACGGTCCGCTGGGTGAAATCAGCTGTCAATTCACCTGAAGCACAGGCAGGAACACATGCAACACACAAAAAATTCATTTAAACAGGCACTGCGAGCCGGCCAGCAGCAATACGGTCTCTGGCTGGGTTTTTGCAACACCATATCTGCAGAATTATGCGGTCACTGCGGTTATGACTGGTTGCTGATTGATGCAGAACATGCCCCGAATGATCTCAACACGATTCACCAGCAATTGCTGGCCATTGAAAATACCCCCAGTCACCCGGTGGTCCGCCTGGTGGTAGGTGATGCGGCACAGATCAAGCAGATACTGGATCTGGGTGCCCGCAGTCTCCTGATTCCGATGATTGAAAATGCCGAACAGGCACAGGACATGGTCGATGCGGTGCGTTACCCGCCAGCCGGGAAACGTGGCGTTGGCACGGCTCTGGCACGTGCAGCCCGCTGGAACCAGGTCAGCGACTACATGCAACATGCCGATGAGGAAATCTGCTTGCTGCTGCAGGTGGAATCTGTCAGCGGTCTGGAAAATCTGGATGCCATACTCGCCGTCGATGGCGTCGATGGTGTTTTTATTGGCCCGGCTGATTTGGCAGCTTCCATGGGGCATCTTGGCAACCCTTCACACCCCGATGTTGTTGCCGCCGTGGAAAATGCCCTGGCAAAAATCGGTGCCAGTGCAAAGGCCGCAGGTACCCTGGTTGGTGATCCGGCACTGGCCAGGCACTATGAAAAATCCGGGGTACAATTCCTCGCGCTGGGCATCGATACCCTGATTCTGGCACGGGGAGCGAAACAGTTACTCGAGCAGCACCTGTCATAAGGCTGCAAAAGCTGTAAAAATCCGGTAAAACTGACCGATAATGTCGTAAGCCGAAAGCGACGCACAAGAGGAGTTCCCTCATGGGAAAAGTAGCACTGGCTGCAAAAATTACACATGTGCCATCCATGTACCTGTCGGAGCTTGATGGACCAACCAAGGGGATTCGCACGGCTGCCATTGAAGGGCATCGGGAAATCAGCCGTCGTTGCCGTGAACTGGGTGTCGATACCATTATCATCTTTGATACACACTGGCTGGTGAATTCGGGATACCACATCAACTGCCGACCGCTGGCCGAAGGCATCTACACCAGTAACGAGCTGCCTCACTTCATCAACAACATGAAATTTTCCGTGCCCGGTAATCCGGAACTGGGAAAAATCCTTGGCCAGGAGTGCAATGCCCAGGGTGTTGAGACCTTGGTGCATGTCGATACCACACTGGATCCGGAATACGGCACTCTGGTGCCAATGCGTTACATGAACGAGGACAATCATTTCAAGGCGATTTCCGTATCCGCTTTATGCATGGTGCATTATCTGGATGACAGCGCCCGCCTTGGCTGGGCCATACGTGAAGCTGTGGAAAAACACTATGATGGAACAGTAGCCATTTTTGCCAGTGGTTCCCTGTCTCACCGCTTTGCCCAGAATGGCACGGCGCCTGAATACCTGAACAAAATCTGGAGTCCTTTTCTGGAAAGGCTGGACCACGAAGTCGTTGAGATGTGGAAGAATGCCGAATGGTCGACTTTCTGTGAAATGCTGCCAGAGTATGCCGCCAAAGGACAGGGCGAAGGCTTCATGCACGATACGGCGATGCTGCTGGGTGCCTTGGGCTGGTCTGACTATGATCAGCCGGTTGAAATCATCACACCTTATTTTGGCAGCTCCGGCACCGGTCAGATCAATGCTATATTTCCGGTTTCGCCGCAAAGCGGTGCCAAGGTCCCCCAGCCAAAAGCTGCCATGGGGAATGCCCTGGCTTATGGTGAAAGTCGCCTCTGAGGACTCAAGCAAAAGCAGCACTTGTCATTCCATCATCACCGGAAAGCCAGACTACTTAACAATAACAACAGGATGAGCATGCAAAACACATTAGCCAGTACCCAGGAAACTCTCGCCGAACTTATTGACAGGGGCAAGGTTTCAGCACAACAGATCATTGTTATTGCCCTTTGCATGATTCTCAACATGCTGGACGGTTTTGACATAACCGCCATGTCTATTGTTAACACCGCGGTAGCCAATGAGCTGCAGCTGACACCTGACCGCCTGGGGCTCATCTCCAGTGCGGCGTTATTTGGCATGGCCTGTGGGGCTATGTTTGTCGCACCGCTGTCTGACATTTTCGGCCGCAAGCTGGTGATTTTGTCCAGCGTACTGGCTGTCAGCCTAACCATTATCCTGACTGCAAACGCAACCTCCTATGCCGAATTCATCGTATTGCGCATCATCAGCGGTCTCGGGGTCGGCGCCATGCTGGCCAGTCAGGCTGCCCTGGCCATAGAGTACAGTCCGGACAAATACAAGGCGCTTTCGGTGACACTGGTCACGTCAGGCTATCCACTGGGCGGCATGTTTACTGCCGTGATCGGTAACTACATCATGCCCGAATTTGGCTGGCGCGGCATGTTCTGGTTCGGCGGCATACTGACCTTCATGATGGGTGTGCTGGTCCTGTTTTTACTGCCCGAATCACTGCAGTATCTGACCCGGCGGCAACCCAAAAATGCCCTGCAAAAAATCAACCGGATTCTGCGAAAACTCGCCAACACCGAATTTAGCGAACTGCCTGCTCCTGAAACATCGAATCCATCTCTAAAGCAAGGTTCAGCACTGGAAAATTTCAAGGGCATGCTGGCTGAAGATTACTGGAGAACCACACTACTGATCTGGACAACCTTTCTTTGCTGCTTCAGCACCATGTATTTCCTGTTTACCTGGATCCCGGCACTGATGGAGTATTCCGGCTTTGCGCCGGAAGTCGGCCGTTCGGCTTTTTTCTTGTTTAATCTGGGCGGTGTCATCGGCATTTACATACTGGGCATCATTTCCACCCGCTATAAGCTATCCAATATCATTTGTACCTTTCTGCTACTTTCGGGCGGCTTTTTAATTGCATTTGCTGCTTCGCCGAATCAGCAGACTCTCCTGCTGGCACTAGTGTTCATGATCGGCCTTCTGTTCCAGGGGGGCTTCACTGGACTGTATGCCGTTGCTGCCAAGGTTTATCCAGTCGAAATCCGCAGTACAGGTGTCGGCTGGGCAATCGGACTGGGAAGGATCGGAGCTGTCATCGGTCCCGGTGTCGCCGGCTTCCTGATCGCGGCTGGTCTCAGCATGTCCGTAAACTTTTACATTTTTGCGGTGCCGGCAGTACTCGGCGGGCTGATTGCTTATCGCCTGCATGTCAGATAGCCTCGAGTCCTGCCAAACCTACTACATTGAAAACCGGAACATGATTATGCACTCTTCTCGTTTATTGGCTTTTACACTGCTTTTTGCTGCCAGCCCCTTGCTGGCCCAGAATCCTGCGCTGCGCTTTAATGCCGGCTCCAGTCTGCAATCCTGGCAGGATCCGGCTGTGCAGAATGTACTGGCACAGTGCAGTGATCCGGCTGAACCAATGGCCATCCCTTTTACCCGCAGTGATCCGGCGGCAACCGCTATTGCCGAGCTTGAGCTGCCTGTCCTCAGTAGCGGCATCAACGGTATTGTTGCTGCCGGCAGTGCATGGGAACAGGTCTGGGCCTGGAACGGCAATAACGCGGATGGCCCGATTGCCACCGAGGACGGTGGACTGCTGTTTGCCAACAACGATGCCAGCAATGTCATTCGCCTGAATCCCGACGGCAGTTCTGAAATTGTCTATGCCAACACCAATACCGGAGGCGCACTGTCGCGTAACAAACAAGGCGAGCTGTTTGTCCTGAGCCGGGGCCTGAATCCAGGCATCATACAACTCGAGCCAGAACGCGCTGTTTTTACTGAGAGCTATCGCGGCGAACCCCTTGATTGTGTCGGAGGCATTGTCAATGATTTGGCTGCCGATGCCAAAGGTGGGGTGTATTTCACGATCACGGCAGCAGGTTTTTATTACGCCAATCCCGAAGGCGAAGTCACGCGCTACGGCGAGAATGTCGTCGGCACCAACGGCATTTTATTAAGCCCCAATGAAGATATCTTGTATGTCACCAACGGTCCCGTTGTGCTTGCCTTTGATGTTGAAGACGACGGCTCGCTGAGTAATCAGCGCGACTTTGCTACTCTAAGCAGTGGCGGCGGTGACGGTATGGCGGTGGATAATCAGGGCAGGCTTTATGTCAGTAATGGCAGTGGTGTGGATGTTTTTGGTACTCGCGGCAACTTTCTGGGTAATATCCCCGGCCCGCAAGGTTTGCATGGTGTGGTCTTCAGCGGTGAGGACAGGCGTTATTTATACGCCATTGTCCTGCGCGGTGCTTTCCAGGGCAGCCCGGATAACTGGATCATCCGCATGCCTGTTCAGACACAAGGTTATCTGGGGCGCGCCAAATAAAGCCCCCTTCAGCGATCAGACATGCGTACCACGCGGCGGAGTGCCGCGCTGCATGGCCACTTGTATGCCACGGTAGAATGTATCCAGATCCATCCGCATCCAGGGAACAGAAGACTGAAATTCGGCATGCAGTAAACCCTCTGCGTTCACCAGAAAAGCAGCTGGTTCGGCAAACAGTTCGGGCTCCTTGTCCTTGACACGTGGAGAGAGGAAAAGCCCCCAACTTCTGGCCTGCTCTTCCGTCAGACCATAAGCAAAGGGCAGTGAATCAAAATTCCATTCGTCCCGGGCCCGTTCAGCCCTCTCCCTGCTGTCCATGCTGAGCGATAAAAGCGACACACCGATTTCGGCAAAGCCAGCCATCATGGTCTGCAGCTTTTCCACTTCCGGCTGACAGAATGTGCAATGTACGCCACGAAAAACATGAATCAGCGTAAATTTTTCCGGCTTTTGTTCCGATAAGCGCCAGCGCCCACCGGCCAGCAGTGGCACATCCAGTTCCGGTGCTTTGCTGCCGGGAATCAGACGAGCAGTTTGTCTCTGTCCAGCTGTCATTAGCGGATTTCTCCAAAGACTATACTGCCATTTTTGATAACCAGCTCGGGATTCCGTAAAACACCCATATCCAGTAAAGGATTGCCATTCACTACAATCACATCCGCGATCTTGCCAGCAGTTAAAGTTCCCACCTGCTCATCCATCCCCATGACCTGAGCAGCCAATCCGGTTGCACTATAGATGGTTGTCATCGGATCCATATTCAGTTCCTCCACCCAGGCACGCATTTCCTGCCACATGCCCTGCGCATGTGGGTTCCCTGACAGACCACCGTCCGTACCAAGCAGCAGGGTCACTCCGGCCGCCTGTAGCTGACTGATTTTGGTTTTGATGATATGGGTCGCCGCTGGAGCGGGGTCATAGTTCAGCAGTGAATTGCGGATATCCGCGGCAACATTCGCTGGCAAGCCCAGGTAATTTTCCGGATCATCGAGTAATTCCCTGTCCTCTTTGGCAGTACCAACCCGCAACTGCAGCCCAATGGTTGGCGTCCAGTAAAGATTTGATCCGCTGGCAATACGTGACTCAATCTGCTGTATCAGGTTGGCTGGAAAAGTCTCACTGCCAGTCCCGATATGCTGGAATTCATCGATACCACCAGCCAGACCGATTTCAATTTCGGCATCTGTTCTGCCATGTGCGGTAACCAGTAAACCCTGTGAGTGCGCAATACCGGTCACGGTACTTACATCATCCACACTGAGACCTTCGGCATTACTGACTTTCAGAACGTCTGCTTGCAACTCCACCAGGGCTCTTGCCTGAGTTGTGGCATTTGTCTGACCAGCAATATTCCGGCGGTAGTATTGTGCCCACTCGGGTGGTTGCGGGGTTAATTGCGGGCCTGCCGCATAAATGGTTGGACCCAGTATCTCGCCATTTTCAATCTGCTGTCTTATCAGAAAAACGGATTCCGGTGGTGCACCCAGATCCCTCGCACTGGTAACCCCGGCCTGCAGTAATTGCAATGCCGTAGCTGGCATAATGTCTTCGGCAAAACGTGACGTATAATTCTCATGCCAGTAACGGTTATTGGTATGACCGGCATAGAGCAAATGCACATGCATATCCCATAAACCAGGCATGACTGTGCGGCCTTCGGTGGAAATCACCCTGTAATCATCAGGCACTCTCAGAATGCCCATCTGCCCTACTCCCGCAATACGCTCACCATCAATCAGTAACACAGTATTCTCAATTGGCGGCGCGCCACTTCCATCGATTAGCGTGCCACCGACCAGGGCAATTCGCTCGCCTTCAGAATTGTTGAGCACCGGGTTTTGCGCATAAAGCGGGCTGCCTGAGAAAAACAGTTGAACGATTAAGATGATGAGCGGTAACAAAGTGTTGGCGCTTACAGAAAATATCTTCATACACAGGCCTGCCTGTAAAAGAGGTTGAAGCGGGACGATTCTTACAACGCATGCCCTGTAGTAAAGTCTATTTGCTATGGGTATGACGCCCAAAAGCTTAGCGCTTTATTGACAGATTTACTATATCGTTGGTGGTAGTGGCAGGCTCCCTGCCTGCTCGCCTGGGACAGGGTTTGACGATGGTAATCCTGCTAGGTATAAAGCGCATCTATCAATAGCAAAGGTGGCTATCCTCCATGTTCGAGGGGTTTAAAAAGAAGTTTTTCAGCCAGCAAGATCTGAATATTAATTACCTTATCGCGGGTCAGGGTCCTCCTCTTCTGCTCTTGCATGGCTATCCGCAGACGCATGTCATGTGGCATAAAGTTGCGCCACTGTTAACTGATCAATTTACCGTAGTACTAAGTGATCTGCGTGGTTATGGTGACAGCAGCAAACCTGCATCAACAGCGGACCACAGCCCTTACTCAAAAAGAAACATGGCAAACGACCAGGTAGCGCTTATGGGCTCACTGGGGTTTTCAAGTTTTTGTGTGGCTGGCCATGATCGGGGAGGCAGAGTGGCCCATCGGATGGCCCTGGACCATCCTCATGTCGTTCAAAAGCTGGCGGTTCTGGATATAGCACCCACCTACACCATGTATAAAACCGCCGATATGGAATTTGCCAAGGCCTATTACCACTGGTTTTTCCTCATTCAAGCCTATGATTTGCCTGAAAGAATGATTGCTGCGAACCCTGCATATTTTCTTCATCAAAAACTGGGGCAATGGGGCCTGGATAGTGGCGCATTTACAGCAGCGGCCCTGGCAGAATACCTGCGTTGCATGACAGCGGAAATGATCCATGCCAGTTGCGAAGATTATCGGGCAGCTGCCAGCATCGATCTGGATCACGACCAGCTGGATATTGATCAGAGCAACAAAATTCAATGTCCCGTTCTGGCGCTATGGGGTCAGGGAGGCTTTGTTGGGCAAAAATACAATATCATCACGGAATGGAAAAAATGGGCTGCGCAAGTGAGCGGTTTTGCCCTGCCCTGCGGTCATTACTTAGCAGAAGAAGCCCCCACAGAAACAGCCGAGGCTTTGTTGCAGTTTTTCAGAAAAAGACCCTAGCAGCAAGGGCTCTTAAGCAACCTGACCTTTCCCGGCTGTTCCAACCAATGGCCATTTGAATCACAAAAAGAAACCGCCGAAGCGGTTTCTTTTGTTGGGCTGGTGGGCTGCCAGCCTCTTTAGATCTATAAAACGAATGCCCTGAATCTAGTTAATCCCTGATTTCAAAAGGCACCAGGTACTCATCTTCGTTTGGAATTCCTGATTTCTGTAACTTGAAACCCAGTGGCACCCTGGCCAAGGCACGGGGATCTTCAATCACTTCCACATATTCCATCGCCTCAAGTCCTCGTCGCACCAGAATTTCTAGGTACAGGTTACCGTCACTGGCAGAATAATCATCGGCGAGTGTCACCAGCGCATGAACCGGAGGTGAAACTTCACCGGGATTGATCACAAGCTGCTCCAGTTCAGTCGATGCTTCCAGCGACTCCCCCAAAATACTCAGGAGCACCAGTGGGTCGCTTGCATGCATGTTTTGGATCGTGAAAGACACTCTGGCCTGATTGGAGGCAGCGTCCGACATTTCCACATAGGGATTATCCACATATAGAAAACCTGGAAACAATTTGGGCCTGCCCAGAGCTGAGGGTTGTGCCAATAGGAACGCAACAGGGACAAGCCATACATAATTTAAGATTTTTCTTGCATGCTTTTTCATTTTTTCTCTCTTAAATTTAGTTAAGTATAAGGTAAGGTAATCCTTTCTGCCTGAATCCAGAATCGGTAAATTCGATTCTGAACGAAACTCCTAGGCCAAACATACCATAATTCGAATACCTAATATCTGATTTTTCATCAACTAACTGTGTAAAAGTGTCTATTCACATCCTGTTGTAGCTTCTCACCCCTCCCTAATCATAAAACCTGAGCATAAAAGACGCCGAAGGGGTTTCTGTTTCCTTCATATGGCGGTGTAGGTAGTCTACAGCGATACCTGCCCTGAAATTCGCTATTAGCCGGGTAATTTACAGGGATTTCCCTACACTTCTAGGTTATTCCAAGCATAAATTCCCAATATTTCTATAAAATTCAACATGTTGAAAGCATGAATTGATTTATTGCCAGTTTGATAACAGGGAAATAAGCTCAACTGGCTGCTTTCGGCCAAAAACGGACGTGAAGCTCTAATCTCATGATCAGGCAATAGACAACATCTATTAATTAGGGCTTTCAAAGTATTTTGAGTTTAGATTAATAAAGTCGACAAGGTTGAGGGTTCCACCTGGAATCATCATTTTCCCGTCTGAAATTGCTACTCGTAACATGATCAACAAGTAGATTAACTGGATCATGCACGATTGTAGTTACGATTAGCCAGTCATTATTATCAGGCCCACTGATGATATTAAAATATTCCTCCACAACCGTTTGTGAACTGGTCGGAGCGCCATTTTTTCTCAGCATCCCTTCAGTGAGATTATCAGTTTTTACATACAGTTTTCCGCTGTCAGGAAGGACCAAGTCAGTACCCTGAGTGCTGAATCCATTTTGCTCAAACAGAAGTTTAGTTCTGGCAGGATCAAAGCCTACATTGTATTGCCATTCAGCAACCGATAATCCTTGAAGGCTGGGGGCTATAGAGGTAGGAGCATTGGCAAAGTGAAACAGACGGGTTTGCAGCCCAGAATCAGTGTCAATTCGTAATGTATCTGCGTCATCCCAGAAAATTTTTAAGCGTCCCGGTTCGCGCATTATTCTGGCTGCCCCGTACGCCACACAAGCCTGACCCTGATCCTCTAATGCATCTAAATTAGTAGCCAAAGCTTTTTCTTGTGCTTGTTGAGTCAAGGGGAGGCCGTCGAAATTCTCCCTTTCTGGCATCACCATTCTGGTGTGCCAGTCTTCAG
>CAZSHI010000034.1:0-23632 GCA_964606735.1 uncultured Enterobacteriaceae bacterium | reverse complement strand
GAGCAGCCTGTGGCCAGTAATACGGGCAAGGAAAATACAGCAATCAGTCTACTGCAGGACCATGAGAAGTTACCAAACATGTTGACCTCCCCGCTGCCTGGCAGGGCCGGCGGGCCGCTACCAATGCTTTCATTGTGTATAAGCTTTCATTGTAGAAGGGTAAGCTGAATGGTAGCTGAATGAATGAAATTCTACTTATTTAACAAGTAGTTATTGATTAGGAAAGGGAGTCAAACAGGGCATTCAGGCTGAAGGAACCGCCGAAGATATAAATCGCACAGATGACACCTTCGCCAATGGAAATCCCGGTCAGGGTCTTGAGCACACTGATTCGCAGTACGCTACAGACATAGACAATCAGGTCACTGGGTACAACCGGGGTAAAGCCCCAGGCTGCAATCACGGGCATCTCTTTTTTGTGCAGCAGGGAGGTTAGTTTTTTCACCTGCGTATCATAATGCTCGTGAAAAAATTGATCGAAGCGAAGGTACCGTGCCATGTAGTAGACAATAGCCGACGAGCTGTATACCGCCAGCTGATTAACCAGGAAAAGTGGCAGGGGAGGAAAGGCCAGTATGCCAGCCAGTACAATGGGCGTTGAGGGAATCAAGGTAAATCCACGTAAAGTGGATATGATGAAATAGACACTCAGCCCCGGAATCAGGTTGCGACTAAAAAATTCACGGATGTTGCGCGGGTCAAAAAAATCAGCATTGAAAAAATAAAAAGAAAGACAAATGGTTACAAGCATCAGCCAGGTATAAAGGCCGAAAAAATTTATCGTCTCAAATTTTTCAAGCTTTTTGTTGCTCACACGCGGGCAGTTTGGTCATGTTGTAGACGAAAGCAGGCAATATGTTGAAGGGAACGAAACTGATCTCATCCATGGATTTTCCAAATACCCTTTCAATATCACCTTTGTTGCTTAAAAAATACTGGTATTGCAGATAGGTGCCACCCTCCTTCAGGCCGCCTTTAAAGCAACTGATGATGCGTTCCAAAAACTCACCGTTATCATTGAGGCGGGTGAAATTTTTCAGGGGCAGGGAAGAAATGATGACATCGTAATCTTTGTGCAGGCTTAACAAATTTGTCACGCAGCCGTTATGCAGCTCGATATTTTTATCAGGATGTGCGGCGATCAGCTCTTCCAGATAACAGTTGTACTCTGTTTTGATTTCAGAGACATGCAGCTCGGAACCATCGGCCAGCTTGCTGAGGATTTCACGGGTAAACACGCCCTTACCGCTGCCGGTTTCAAGGATCTTCAAGGGGCGTGAAAAATCAATCTTGTTAAGCATGGCCCTGACCAGAAAGCCAGAGCTGCTGACGATCAAGCCTTCTTCACGGATTTTTTTTAGTTTCTTCAGAACCACGTTTATTGCCTGTTGCTAAAGTTTTGAGATTATAGCAGTGAGTAGAATCAACTGTCAGGAATAGAGCAAGTCGTATCGTTAAAGGGTACTAGTTGTACATTGGTTAAAACGACTGTAGCATACCCAAAAGTGCAAAAAAAAAACGCTTAAAAAATAAAATAGCACTATAAAACAAGTAGATAAGAAAATTAAAAAAGAAAAAATTATGCATGTGAAAAGTAAACGCTTAAACCTGTTATTTATTCTAACTCTGTTTTTCAGCTTTTCCCTATTTGCACAGGAACAACCAGCAGACAAACCGGATGTGCTGTTTATCGCTATTGATGACCTGAATGACTGGGTTGGTGTTATGGGTGGTAACAGTCAGATTAAAACGCCGAATATTGATGAACTGGCCTCGCGCGGTATGCTCTTTACTAATGCGCACACACCCGCAGCAGCCTGTCTGCCAACCCGAACGGCCATTTTGTCAGGCATGAGCCCCTTCAGCAGCGGTGTATATACCCAACTGGGTGACTGGAGAAACAACCCGACCTTTGATGGTAAAGCAACCATTCCGAGCTTTTTCCGCCAAAATGACTATCTGACGCTGGGGGCAGGAAAGCTGTTTCATGCCCACACTTACGGACTGGTGGGGTATACCGGGCAAAATGATCCGAACGGTTGGGACGCCTATTTCCCTTCCATTGATCGCTCTCTGCCCGATGAAGTGGTGCCGGCTCCCGGGCAGACCCCTGGTCCTGCAGTAGGCAATGGTATGAGTACAGGACATTTTGACTTTTTCCCTACTGTTACCACGGATGACGCGATGGGGGATGGACAGGTTACTTCATGGGTTATTGACCAGATCGAAGCGGCATCTACGGGACCTCGCTTTATCGCAGCCGGACTATTCAGGCCCCATTTACCCTGGTATGCCCCACAGAAATATTTTGACATGTATCCGGTGGAGGACATCGAGCTGCCACCGTATCTGGAAAGTGACCTTGATGATGTTCCCCGGGCCTATGAGGAACTGATTGGTGCAGAGCCGGATTTGGCGGTTGGTACAACCATGGAGTGGGTGCTGGAAAGAGGGACAAGGAAATGGCAGGAGGCCATACAGGGGTACATGGCGAGTATCAGCTTCACAGATGCCATGGTGGGAAGACTGCTTGATGCACTGGATGAGAGCGGTCGGGCTGATAACACGATTATTGTTCTGTGGTCAGACCACGGCTTCCATCTGGGAGAAAAGAATGTTTGGGGCAAAATGACTTTCTGGGAAGAAACAACCCGGGTGCCATTTATTATTGTCGCTCCAGGGGTAACTACTCCTGGTTCAGTCAGCGATGAAGTGGTTTCCACCTTGAGCGTCTATGCCACACTTGCTGAACTCGCTGGTCTGGATTTACCCGAGCATGTTGATGGCTCAAGTCTGGTTCCCCTGTTGAGAGATCCTGACAGAACCTGGGATGATGTGGCCATCACGACTTATGGGGATTATGGCAATTTTTCCGTCAGGGGTGACCGCTTTCGCTACAGCATTTATGCCAACGGAGAAGAAGAATTATACGATTTGGAAAGTGATCCAAATGAGTGGGTAAATCTGGCTGATGACTCGAATTATCAGGCGATAAAAGCATCATTGGTTGGCAGGATTCCGCCGATTGATGAACATGCCCCACCGGTTCGGGGTATAGATGAGCTTCAACAGCGACGGTAAATAAGCATGCATTTTTCCTAAAAACAACAACAAGCTTCAGTAAAAATCATTAACAATAAAATTTAATAAAAATTATAAGCCTAGGGAGAAAAATATGAGATTTAAACTCAATAAAGTTAGCACAGCTGTAGGACTGGTGATGGCAGCAAGTCTGCCCCTGGAGTCATTCGCGCAGATTGAAGAGGTGATTGTTACAGCCCAAAGAAGGGAAGCTGAAATTCAGGACGTGCCCATTTCCATCACGGCCTTTTCAGCGGAAGATTTGCAGGAAAGAAATATTGAAAATGTAGAAAACATCAATATTCTGCTGCCCAACGTGTTTATCAGAGGGGGTGGTACGCAGGGTCCAACCCAGGGTCAGTTCAACATGCGTGGCGTGCCCGGTGTTGCTGTTTACTTAGATGGCGTTGCCCAGCCTGCTTCTAGTGGTGCGCTGGCGGCAATTGTTGAGTTGGAACGGGTCGAGGTATTGAAAGGCCCGCAGGGTACCCTGTTTGGTAAAAATGCCATGGGCGGTGCCATCAGCTACGTGTCCAGAGCGCCTGCTGATACTTTCGGTGTCAGACTTCAGATGCAATACGGCAGCCAAGAGCAACGTCGAATTGCGGCTAATGTGGACATTCCAATATCTAGAGATTTTAGAACCAAGTTTACGCTGTACAACCAGGTTAAAGGTGGTTATGTCCAGAGTGGTACGCCGGGCATCATGCACGGTGATGAAGATGATACCGTCATCAGGTTCGACAGTATCTGGGATGTCTCTGAAAACTGGACTGTACGCTTTGATGTGACTGATACCCAGCGCTCGCCCAATTATGCACAGGGCGATATTCTGTTTAACGTGAATGAAAACCAGGCTATGGTGAAGAACTACAACAATAATGGCCTGGTGTTTACTGATCAGAGTGATGCGTTTGGCCTCCTACGACAATACCGAAACTCGTCAACCTATAACGGACCGGGCTGGGATTATGACGGACGGTCCTGGAATGTCACTTCGACCAGCGATATCTCGGATACGCTCACTTTCCGAGCAATATTCGGCGGCAGGAAAATTGATAACTTTAACTATGCTGACCTGGATGCATCGCACTGGCAGTTTTTTGAAATCAATAATATTTCGAAAATTTCAGAGAGCAGTGTCGAACTGCAATTGCTGGGTACTTATGAGCGATTTAACTGGGTTCTTGGTTACTACGATCAGTCCAGCGAAAATACGACGCGCCGCTATGATTGGCAGTTTTATGATTTTGCGCCGAGAAATACCAACTGGATCAGTGAAAACAATCGCGATGACCGGGCGTTTTTCCTGGAGGGTTCTTATGATATCACGGATCGCCTTACCGTTACTGCCGGGGTAAGAAGGACCACGGAAGAATTTAGTGGCGGGCAATGGGATGCTAGTGAACCGATTCCGACACCTCCCTATCATATCTATACCTTTAACAAGGGGGCGGTCAGGTCGCAAAGTGAAGCCGATTTTGATTCAACAACCCCAAGGTTCTCTCTGCAGTATGACATGTCTGATGATGTGATGGTGTATGCCACTTATGCTGAAGGCTTCAACGGCGGAGGTGTCAACACTACCAGTATCCCTGATGCTCTTGGCAATCCCCAGTTTCTTTCCTATACCGGAGAGACGCTCAATCAGTGGGAGATCGGCTTGAGGTCGCAGTTGCTGGATAATACCCTCAGGGTGAATCTGGCCTATTTTGATGGTACCTGGGATGATATGCAGATTGGTGAGGCGATCGTCCCCGGTCGTATCGTCACCCAGAATGCCGGTGAGGCGGAAATCTCGGGCTTCGAGTTCGATATCTTGTGGGCTCCCACTGCCAATCTGAGTCTCAACTTTGGCGGCGGCTTCCTGGACACTGCCTATGTCGAACTGGGACAGTCTCAGTTCTTGACCCTCGGCGCAGAGTTTGCGCTGGCGCCGGAAGTACAGTACTCACTGGGTGGCCAATATAACTTCAATCTGTCCAATGGTAATAACCTCTTAGCCCGTCTGGATTATGGCTGGACCAAGGAGCACGTCACCATTCAGGATGTTCGACTCCAGTCGGTGCAGGAATCCTACGGCCTGTTGCAGGGCAGACTGACCTATGACCCGAATGAGAACTGGACAGTCTCGCTCTGGGGACGCAACCTGACAGATGAGTGGTACCAGATCGGTGGCTTTGGTGCATGGCTCGGTGGGGTTGACCAGGGCGTTATTGCAAGACCCCGTGAAATCGGTGTGGCAATGAATATTGAATTCTAGTTCATGCCACCAGGCCTTGTAGTACGGCCTGATTTTTACTGACAGACCTGAAACTGATCCGGCAAATTTGCCGGATCAGTTTTTTTGTAGCTGGAAATTTGTGGGAGATTAAGCCTACACTGAAAAGACTCAGCTATTGTGAGGATCTGACAATGACAATACATAGAACCTTGTTTTATGCCCTGTTAATTAGCGTTTCTCAGGGTATTCATGGCCAGTCCATAACGGTCATTGGTGGAAATGAATCTGCCCGAAGCTGTCATCAGCATGCCTTGTTTTCTGATCAGCTGGATTTTCTTATTTCTCCCGACATGCTTGAAAGCTGTAATTACGCGCTGGATTATGTTCAATTAAACCGGCAGGACAAAGCAGCGACTTACACCAATCGAGGTATTTTGTTGTATCGCTCGAGGAAGTATGAGGAGGCATTTAAGGACTTTGAGGATGCGCTGTCTTTGATGCCCGAGATGGCGGAAATTTTTGTCAATCGTGGTAATGCCTATTTCATGACCGGCGACTTTGGCATGGCATTGGAGGATTATGAAAGGGCCATGCAGTTGGAAATTTCTGATCAGAGCGCGGTGTTTTTTAATATGGGGATGGCCAATGAAGGTCTTGGCAATGTGTCACAGGCCATCAGCAATTATGAAAATGCATTGACACAAAGACCGAACTGGCCTCAAGCACAGAGACGACTGCAGAATCTGCAGACGCCTCAATAATCAGCTTGCCTGCTTACTGCGATGAATCTTCCAGTGCCGAATCAAATTCAGCGTATTCGCTGGGCACGCAAATAAATTCCTGCAGGCGTTCGTCAGGCATCAGGGCAAAGGTTTTGCTGAGCCCTGACCAGGAGGCGTCCGGCCCCCAGGCTTTCTCATCGTACATGGTCATTTCCAGCTGCAGGCGGTCATAGGCAATACGGGTATAGCGTTCCACCAGATGAAAGGCATCACTGGGTCGGTGACCGACACCCTGCGTGATCTGGGTAAGACCGTTAAAACCGATGGTATCGACAACCAGGGTATCGCCATCCCAGGACGCCACGGAATGCCCCATATAAGTGGGGAACAGATCATCCGGGTGTTCTTCATCCAGCCAGAAGGTGCGCCATTCCCGATGGTATTCCAGCATCTGGATGATGCGATCACCGTCTCGGGTATAGACAAATTCAACCGGTCCGAAATCCACGTAATCCAGATTGCCGGGCATGCCCACGGGCTCGCAGTCTTTGCCGGGGTATTGGCCACCCAGTGTCAGGGTCGGCACGCCATTGATGGTTTCAGTGGCCCTCGGGTCGCCAACGGCAGCATGGGTGATGCCTTCCATCATACGCAGGTTTTCCATTCCCCATTCGGTCAGGCGCGGTGGAGGTGTGCTCATGTTGTAATTGAAACCGGGGCGGCCAGTAGGCAGCTCTCCCCAGACACCGCTGATATCTCGGGGATCAAAGTCCTGAGCCTGTATGGCCCAGGCGGGAAAGGAGAACAGGCACACCAGTAACAAGCGGGTAGAATTTTTTTGCTGAATGAATCTCATGTGATATCCGTTATTTTCAGAATTAATTTTCTTCAGGGGCGGGCATGATGCGACCGTCTTCGAATTCAACACTGCGGAACACAGCAGTCCGGTCACCATTGAGTGCCGGGCTGACCATCATGGTGACAACATCACCGGCTTGCAGGGTGTTCGCGGTGAAGCCCTTGCTACGCATACCTCGGAGTGTGTCCAGGGTTTCAATGGCCCAGATTTCAGTTTCGCCGTCTTCATTGACCACAGACAGTGTCATGTGGGAATGGGGGTTGGACATGCGATAGCTGATGATGGTGCCAGACAGGGGGGAGCTTTCCCGTAAATTGTATTGTGGATAACCGTGATGGGCCCAGCTATTGAGGCTGAGTACTGCAAGCCAAAAGGTTAGGCTTAAGCCAGTGATGGTTTTCATGCATTATTCTCCTGAGTGTTAACTTGTCTGCTCCGGCCCATTATATCAATGAGCCAGCGGATCCGGTCTTAACTGAAATTTGGCAGCAGTTGGTGTTTTACCCTTTCCGCCTTCAATATGCCAGGGGTTTCGGACTTCATTGGCAGCCCAGATTCCCCGACCTTTCCAGCCAGTATAAGGGTTATCAACCCGTCCTCCCATAGAGCGGGCAAAAAAGCCCATCGGGTAGGGAACGCGCATGACAAACCATTCTTCGGTTTGCGGGTTCAGGCCCATCAGTGAATCTGAATTGCTGCCAGTGACAAAAGGCGTATTGGCGCCCAGTCCCAGAATATTAAACTGGTCCACCCAGTTGCTGTAGGTGAAATCGGCACTGCCACTTTCGTTAACATTTTTCATATTGGGCGTGGGTAAAGGATACAGAGTCCAGCCTTCCGGACAGTGCTGGGGATTGAGCTTTTCTGGACCGCTCTGGATTTCGCATAAAGCGCGGTCGAAGCTGGCCAGGTGACCACTGCCTGCCAGATTGGTCCAGACAATGCCGTTGCGGTCTACCGCAGAACCCCGCGGCAGGGTGCCTACCAGGCCCGGCGCATCGGCATTGTAATAAGGTGGCTCATACACTTCCGTGGTGCAGGAATAGGGCGGGTTTTCTCCTGGGTGGATACGCACCATGGCGCCGGGGTCGTTGCCGGTGTAGGCATACCAGATACTGCCATCCATCGGATTCCAGGAAATGAAATAACCGTTCATGCCGACCAGTTCGTCTGTACCAGCATCATAGGTACCGTTGAGGTTGCTATCGTAATATGCCGGACACCAGCCCTGCGCGGCATTGATATCACCGGTTTCATCCCAGATGCGTGGTTTGAACCAGCCAACGGCATTGAACAGACCCAGTGCCGCCTGATAGACGGTACTGTCTTCATCCTCGGCAACCACGCCATGGTGGGTGTTAAAGCAGGTATCAATCAGTTCGAACTCGCCACTTTCCAGGTCATACAGCAGCTGTTGCCTGCCAGCGCGCTCAAGCGGAAAGAAGTCGGCATAAGGGGTGCCCTCGCTACAGTTTTCCGGGTTGTCTGCGCCGCGAAAGCTGTGATTGATAATGGCTCTGCCGTCCGGCAGGATGCCCTGGATTTCAGATTTGCCGCGCTCCTGCGCAACCAGGGTATCACCCCAGTACAGCGAGGGGTATTCCATGGATTGCGGAGAAAAGGTGCTGATATCAGCTGCTTCTGCACCTGGTGCCAGCGGCAGGTCCACCCGTTCCACGGTGTGTTCATTGGGGTCCAGTATCCACATGGCTCCGAGGTTGAAGTCGGTGGCAATCATCGGGCCGTTGGCATTCACGCCTGGATTGCGCGAATCGGAACCATACATGTCATGCAAAAACGAAATCGGGCTGGCAATATCCCATTGCGTGATCACCACATTGCGTTCCTGGCCCTGTGGGCGGGGCGGGGCCTCAGGCACTTCGCCGGCCGCGATACGGTCCGTCCAGTCGGCATACATTTGCAGGGCACGCTCATGGCCCAGTTGCCCCATGATATTGGTCATGTGAAAACCGTTTTGTCCCTGGCGGATACGGCGGTCCCAGGCTGCCACACTGGAATCAAATTCACCCATGGCAGGATTGATTTCGCGGGTGATTTTTGAACCCATCTGGTGGCAGATCATGCAGCCCTGCATGATGGCTTTCCATTCGCCCTGGGTATCAGACGCACTGGGTGATGCCATGGGAAACTCGGCGTTATCAGGCACTTCAAAAAGCGCGTTCCAGTAACTGGCCGGATAATATTCAGCTGCTGCCTGCGCAGTGGGGGCGATGAGGGCTTCCAGTGCCAGTTGTTGACCGGGTCTGGCGCTGACATGCTCGGAATCAATCAGGCCGTAACCACGTACCCATATCTCATAGTTTGCTGCTGGCAAATCCGGAATCACAAAGCGGCCTTGCTCATCGGTAACGACCGTTTTGCGATAACCGGTAGGCAGGTCGTAGGTCTCGGCAATCACCCAGACCCCCGCCTCGGCACCGGCAGAACTGCTGACGACACCGCCGATGTCATCATCATCGATTTCAATATCCTGCGCTTCGGCAGCCAGTAAACTGCCGGAGATGATACAGCCAGCCAAAAACCCAAGTCTTGTTATTTTCATTGTCTTACCCGGAAAGTATGGAATGTGTTGATAGGGGAAAAATAGTAATTGAGCCTGTGTCTAAAGTAAATTTATCTAAGTCGCGCCAGCGCAAGTGGGTATTCAATCGTTGGTAGTGGCAGGAAAATTGACCAGCCTGAAATCCCGGATCATCGATTCACTGGTACTGCGAATTGCCTCAAGCAAGACCGTCTCATCATTGTGTGAGCCACCCAGCCCGTAACTGTGATCCAGTAAAAAGTCGGATTTGACGCCATTCTCATCGGCGAAGACCTTGCCGAACTTGCCGTCAATCTTGTAGGCAAATCCAAAGTCGGGGTTGCCCTGAATGGAAATGCTCATGCAGCTGATTTCAAAAAACAGGAACACGTCTCCGGCTTCAATGCTCAGATAATCCTCCAGCGCCAGCGTCGGCTGGATACTGTTTTCCAGCAAGACTTCATTAATCACGGCCCGGAACTGATCGCCACTGACAACGCAGCCAAAAGGGATCTTGACGCGATAGAAGAGGCGGCTGGGATCGAATGCTTTTATATTGCGGGTGACATAGCCTGGCAGTTCCTCGAGCGTCTGTGCCGGCAGGGATGTCGGCAGGAGCAGGCCGAGGGTGAGAATGATCGGGCTAAGGCGATGAAAGGTTTTTATGGGCTGATCCTTTTGTTAAGTGACCGATCTCAATTGAAACAATTTTTAAGCCAGCAGCACAAGTACTCCCTGCAGGGCGAGCAAAATCCCCAGTGTTCGTGTGAGCCAGCGCGCGATATTCAAAAAATGGTAATCGCTCATGCGGTCAAGAAATTCCTTGCCGATGCGGGTGCCGATCCACACCAGTGGCAGCAGAGCCAGCAGCCACCAGGCGGAGAAAGTCAGTTCCTCCTCCACCAGCGCAGAGACAACCAGTCCGTAATATATCAGTTTGGCCAGATGGCCGATGCCCTGTGTGAAGGCTTTGGTGCCGACAATTTCATGTCGGGTCAGTTTGGCGCTCAGGTAGAAGTAATCCAGGATCGGACCAGAGGCACCTGCCAGCAGCTGAAACGCAGTGACCAGTAGACCGCAAAGTATCGCCATGCCGGGTTTTTTGATGTCAGGCTGGATATGCCGGGGCAGGGCAAAACCGATCCAGGGCAGGATGCCGAGAATAATGAAGACAACACCTTTATTGGGGAAATAATTAATCAGATAAAAGCCCACAATAGCCAGGAGCCAGCCGATGGCATAGAAGGCGACAATGGACCAGATGATGTAGCGCCTTAAAAACCAGACGCGTGTGGCATTGGAAAAAAACTGTGAGGCTCCGTGAACCACAAAGGCATCGCGTACCGGCATTAGGCTACCCAAGACCCACATCAAAATAATACCGCCGGCCATACCAAAGACCCCGGAAATAAAACTGGTGATCAGAACGGCTATGATGAGAATGGCTGCAATAAGCATCGGGTTTTGTCGCAGGCCGCGCAATGAAACCGGCAACTATACGCTGATCTCAGGGAATCAGGAAACTTTCACCACAGGGGTTCCAGCGGCTGGGTCTGTCGATCGGGGTGATACGCTGTTGGAGATTTATCGCCGGCTTGAGAATCGTCTCGAATGCCGCCGTGTCATGGAAATCAGGATCCAGCCACTGATCGATTAATGCCTCGTTTTCATGGTCGAGCATCAGGGGAATAGACTTGGGGTGGATATGTGCCCATTCCGGCACAGCAGGCAGGGTGATGATTGAGGTGGCATAAATAATTTCACCACTTTGCTGATCATGGTATTCCCGAAACAGGCCGCCGAAGGCAATGGCGCGGCCTTCCAGTTCAATCTTGTGATAGGTCTTCTTGTCACCCAGGCCCTCGACAAAGGCACTGGCTGGAATTATGCAGCGGGATTCGCGAAAGGGGTGGTAGCCAACCGAACGCTTGTTATTCAGCTTGTCGGCACGGGTATTGAAGGTAGCGTATTTGTAGTTGGGTTTGTGGCTCTCATGATCCAGTAACAACCACCAGATAGCGCTGTTGATGTGACGTTCTGCGTTTTCATGAATAAAGGATATCCAGCTGCCAGGGGCAATATCATCAGAATAGCGTGGTCTGCCGGAAACCTTCAGCGTTGTCAGCAGGGTGTCTGTTTTTTCATCTTTTTTTATCTGAAAGCGGCCGCACATGTCAGGGGCTCCAGCAGCTCAGTTTATTCATTTTCAGCAAGCAACGATTCCAATATCATGGCAATAGCCAGCAAGCTATGGTCACTGCCAGACGGGCCAGCCAGTTCTAGCCCGACGGCCTGGCCATTTGCTGCCAGACCGGCGGGCAGCGTGATGGCAGGCAGGCCCAGCAGGCTGGCCGGGTTGGTATTTTTCTTGACCGTCTGGAAGGTCGGTACTGTCTCACCATTTAGCAGTAAAGTATCTGATTCCTCGGCAATGGATCTGGCCGTTACCGGCACGGTCGGATAGAGCAGTGCATCAATGTTCTGCTCGGTAAAGAAGGAAGCCATACCAGCCATCAGTTCTTCCCGAAAAGCCAGCGCCTGCTGGTAATCATCAGGCGTAAATGGCTGTGAGAGAATCAGTTCAAGCGTTCCCGCAACGTCCGGACTGGCAATTTCAGACACCAGGGTATCAAGGCTTAAGCGGGGGTAGTAAGTCTGCAGATAATCTCTCATGTCGCCCAGGGCTTCATAGAGCACAATGGTGTCGCTGGTTGCAGCAGCCGGGGCAACCAGGGGCGAGACGTCCACGTCTACCAGTTCGATACCCTGTGCCTGCAGAGCGGCCAGACGGGCATTGACCGTATCAGCCACTGCTGCTTCGAGATCGTCGAAAAAATAAGCCCGGGGGATGCCGATTCTCAAAGCGTTTCTGGGCTGACTGCCTGGGTTGGCTTCCCCTGTTATCAGGCTGTCGATACTGGCAAGGATGCTGACCCTGCTGGCCATCAGGCCGATGGTGTCATGCGTATGTGAGAGCGGGCTCACGGCCGTGGACGGATAGCGACCGGGTGAGGGTCGAAAGCCAAGCACACTGTTGAGTGCCGCCGGGATGCGGCATGAGCCGCCGGTATCCGTGCACAAACCCCAGTCGACCAGGCCACTGGCGATGGCGACTGCGGTACCGCCACTACTGCCGCCGGCAAAGCGACTGCTATCGAGATAATTACGGACAGCACCAAAGGCATAGTTGTTACTGGTGATACCAAAAGCCAGTTCGTGCATATTGGTTTTGGCTAGCGGGATGGCGCCAGCATCGATCAGCCGCCCAACGGTGAGATTATGCTCACTGGGCACAAAGTTTCTCAAGGCAGGAGTCCCGGCGGTATTGGCAACGCCGGCCACATGGATATTGTCCTTAACCACAAAATAGGGAGAAATGCCGGTAGGAAAGTTGGCTTTTCTTGTCTGGATAAAATCCCCGGTCGGAATTTCAGTGATGAGGGCATTAAAAGCTGCCAGGGAACTCAAGTTCTTTGGCGTTTGGGGATCTTGCATAGCGCTGCACGATGCCAGTAGTGTCGGGATGAATAGGCAGAAAAAAAGCTTGTGCATCTGAATGGGGCTCCCTGTCCGGAAAACACTGATAAACAGCGAGTGGCCGGCTGAAATTAAATTTTTTGTAAGCGTTTTGCGCACTGGCGGTTAAAATATTGCCCGATGAGGACATCAAAAGCATCAATATAATCATCTCATTTATAGCAGGCAAATATGAAAACTTATCAAGGTAACTGTCATTGCGGATCGATTAAATTTACTTTTGAAAGTGAAGAAATAGACAAAGGTATCCGCTGTAATTGCTCCATCTGCAAAAGGAAGGCGGCGCTGATGTCGCCGTTTACGATTTCATCAGAAAATTTGCACAGACAGGGAGATACACTTTCCTGTTATCAATTCGGCAGCAATGTCGCCAAACATTACTTCTGTAATAACTGTGGCATCTATGTGTTTCATGAAACCAGGCGCAGCCCGGGGGAATTCAGGGTGAACCTGGGTTGTGTGGATGCAATCAATACTGTCGAATTGCCTTTCGAGGTGTTTGACGGGGCTTCTCTGTAGTTGCGGCTTTACGGGCGCCTTACCAGGTAATCCCAGTGAATGGATGCCTGTTCTATCAGTTTGTCAAAGTCTGCCTGCAGAATGTAACCCTGCTCAATCAAGATATTGGTGGCCTCACTGATCCGCGCCAGATAGTCGGCTTTATTACTGTACCTTTCTTCGATGGATAAGCGCGGGTCACCCGTAAGCAGTCGTTGCTCACGGGTCAGCGGGAAGGGGATGTAGGAGCCGATCTGGCGAAACAGCACATCCGGATCACCTGCGGCTGGATTATTGAAATTCCAGCCGGTGTGGGTGGCCAGTGGCACCATCAATTCTGGAGCCTGTATGCCACTTATTTCATTGCCGTCTGCATTAACCTGAGACACCAGCAGGGGCAGCGCGGCCCCTGCACCGGCACCGTCTTCCAGCATGGGATTGGGCATTCTGACGCCGGCATCAAGGCCGGCAAGCGGAGCATGGATACCGGGAATTGTGGGAAAATTAACATCCTGAAAGTGCACCAGTGTGCCGGCTGCATGTGAAGGGTATACACTGGGCAGTGGTTCGATATCGTGCTTGATCCAATCGGTAAGGGAAACCAGCAGGGCACGCATGCGGTACCAGTAGCTCAGTGCATTTCTGGGCAGTTGACCATTTTCGGGTTCGCTGGGAGGGAAGGAATCCGGACTGTGTTCAGAACCGGCCAGAAAATAATAGCGAACATCATTCGGCAGACTGATATCCGCAGTGCCATCCGGAGTGCTGTGAACCAGGGCGGCGACCCGCCCCCCACCCCAGTATTCATTGGAGCCGTTGGTATAAAAGATTTTCGGTCTATGTTCACTGGCGCGTGGATTGTCCAGCAGGCCTTCAGACAGCCCGGATACCGGGTCGGTATAGGCCTCATCGGCAAAGGGGTAGGCGGTGGCATTAAACTGCCCGCGGTTGATTACATCTGCACCGGGTCGATTGGCATCAATTAGAGAGGAACCGGCAACATGGGCAAACACGCCGTCATAGACTTTGCGGTCAGCTTCATCAGTATTGAAACCCAGGTAAAGAAAGTTACGCAGAAATCTGCCGGATTGTGACATGCCATATGCCATCAGGTAACCCGTTGATACTGGGGCAGCTTCCGAGTTTCTGATCCAGCTGCCAAAATCCCTGGCCAGGGCAAAACCCAGACCGGCAATCGGCTCCCCTGAGTCGCTTGCCTGTGGCAGCTGTGCCCGGATGCCGGTGTCGATATCCTCTTCCCAGCCAATCCAGAGCAGGGTATAGCCGGCGTTCATGAGGAAGCCGTCATCCTCCGGTTTTTCCAGATCCAGGTTGAACTGATCGGAAAGTTTTCTGCCTCTGTTTGGAATACCAATTAGAGCGACATTATTGCCATTCTGGGCATTGACCGGCGCCCGAATAACAAAATCAGCGGAGGCTTCAACCAGGCCACTGCTGTTGCTTGGTGCTTTTTCAAGATCAACGATAAAACGGTTTCTGGGATTAGCCGGGTCAACAGCAAAATAGATTTTGCCGCTAATCTCGTGGTACTGACCGGTCTCACCAAAGTGTTTGCCATTGGCGTAGATTTCATCACGGTCGATTTCAAAGTGACTGACTTCTGCTTCTGCCATCAACGGCAGGCTCAGCAGGGTGATGAACAGGAGAGTGGTTTTCATGCAAATCCCTCAATGCAATAAGCAACCCAGTACTTAAGCCATCCTATAACTTAAGTTTACTCATCACAATATTGTAGAGGGTTTAAATCAGCATGCTATTGACGGCTGGATCGCGGTCGCAGTGCTTTTTCCATAACTGATTGAATTCCCTCACCAGTTCATTACATTCGTCTTCGGCATCATAATTGACGGCTCCGTTATAGACGCCGTCTTCGTGCATGAATAACAGGTGTTTGTGATCGCCAATGATAAAGGCGATTTCATCCTGACTGGGCCTGACCTTCAGATGGCGGATTTCTATTTTGCTGGGCAGTCTGCGTGACAGGTCCAGTATCTGGTGGCCGTGGGCTTCGAGGGAATGAAAATCCTTCACCATAATTTTGACATGGGACTCGCGGTCGGCGCGAGCCATGTTTAACAGGCGGTGATAGAAATCATCATTGTTATACAGTGCCGGATCGAGCGTTTTGCTCAAAATAAGCAGTTCACGCCGGCTCTCTTCCACGATCATCAGGGAATGTTTTGTAAAATCGGCCAGCTCATCTATCAGGATGAGATCTGGATCTGTTTCGGTAATGGTTTCACTCATGAGTCGCTCCCATGCTTACGCTGAATGTGTGATCAATGATCTTTGCCTCTTATTATTCCATTGTGGGATACCTGGTATTTGATCTTTGTCAGTTATTGCAAAAAAGCAGGGTAAAAGCTCAGGTCGCTAAATACACCTGAAGGGTCTGTCGCGTTAGAAATCGACTCAGAAGGCACTATCAGCCGCAGGAGCACAGGTGAACTGCATGGTTTAGGTAAGCCAAGTGCTATTATCTTACTCAATATTTTAGTTGATATGATAGGGAAAACCTATAACAAATAGGCTTGAATGCCTGCATGAAGAGCAAGCACCATGGGTTTAAAGCGAATTTCCTGTTTAGGAGCTACAGATGAACACCCTGATTTTACTGCTTATTGTTATTTCGGTATTTCCTGTCATGCTAATGCCGCTGCGCCCACAACCAGTGCCCATAGAAACTAAAAAAGGCGATATCCGTTAAATGCAAAAATCACTATCCCCGCTACTGCTCTTACTTTTTCTGCAAGGTTTTAGCAATCCGGCCATAGCGCAAGTTGATGAGGACCAGCTGGGTGCCTGGTATATGTTTATGTGGACGGCAGACCCGGAAATAGGAGCCGGTTTTGGTTTGCAGGGGGATGTTCAGCACCGTAACTGGGATGCTTATGGAGACCTTGAGCAACTCCTGATTCGCGGTGGACTCACCTGGTCCCCGCAGGACAGCAATCTGAAATTCACCCTCGGTCTGGCACACATCAGCTCAGGTGCTTTTGGACCCAGTCGGGATAAAACACGGGAGAAAAGACTCTACCAGGAACTGCTGATTCCGCAACGAGTGTCTGATCGATTCTATCTTACTCACCGCTTGCGTCTGGAGCAGCGCGATGTGGACAATCAGGATTTCAGAAACCGCTTTCGCTATTCTTTCGCACTCAACTATCCACTTAATCAGACCACGCTATCCCGGGGTGCTCTGTACCTCTCTTTTTATAATGAACTCTTCCTCAACCTAGAGCAGGATGTTGGCAATAATCGCCGGGTCGACTATTTTGACCGAAATCGCTTTTATGCCGCTATCGGTTATAGCCTGAGCGATTCCAGTCGTCTGCAGTTTGGTTACATGGAACAGACCCTGGACGAGATTTCCAAGGGGCAGTTGCAATTCAACTGGCTGCATAGCTTCTAGTCGACTGTAGAGGCAGCGTCTGGCGGGGAGCAGCGTTTCCAATGCTGATTCCGGCTCTCTCGATTACTAAATCGTTTATCTCCGGAAAACCTTTGCTTTGGCTAGAGTACTTTGGCTCAGGTCAGCATCGCTTTACTTTCTCTGTTCTCAGCCTTTTTACCTTATCTGGTATTTCAGGGGACTTTACTATAGTTTAATGCCTTCAGCCTTGGCGTTAGTTCACTGCTTATAAAGCCGCAATTACGCCTTGTTATAAACATCAGTTTCAAGAGGGTATGGATAATGAAAAAAGCAATAGTAGCCTCAATCTCCTGTGCATTTATCAGTACTGCACTGGCCCATCACAGTAATGTTGGTCTCTTCGATACGGATCAAACGATTGAACTGGAAGGAACCATCCGGGCCGTTTCCTGGCGTAATCCGCACGGCTTTATCGTTTTTGATGTGGAAGATGAAGCAGGCAATATCGTTCAATACAGTGCCGAAACTGCGGCGATAAGTGTCATGCGAAATCGGGGTATTACCGGAGATGCGATTCAGGTCGGTGACAGAGTCACGGTTGCCGGTTCCCCATCCATGCGGGGACGCAATGAAATTTTAGCGCGCAATATTCTCCTGTCCAGTGGTTATGAGTTTGATTTTGGTAACCGCTCTCCCTATTTCGCGGCTGGCAAGGCCGGCAATCTGGTGGGATATATCGACGATGAAAATGATGCAGTAATCGAGCGGGCGATAGCCAGCGCTGATGGCATTTTCCGGACCTGGAGTACCATCATGCGTGACCGCACAGCTTTCCCGATGTTTACGGGAGGATACCCTTTGACTCAAGCAGGCGAGGAGTTTCTGGCACAATGGGATCCTGCCGATAATGAACTCTTGCAGTGTGGATCCAAAGGAACACCGCTGATCATGATGACGCCTTTTCCGATCGAGTTTGTAGAAGTTGGCGATACTATTGAAATGCATATAGAAGAGTATGACAGCCTGCGCATCATTCACATGAATGAGGATGCCATTGCCCCTGAAGAGCATGCAAAATTCGGCTTTTCCCGTGGCAGATGGGAAGGCAATACGCTGGTCGTAGAGACTGATCATATTCAGGCCGGTTATTTCGGCCCGACGGGCGAGGCCCAGAGTGACCAGATCAGCATCGTAGAGCGTTTTATGCCAGCTGCCAATTATGAACGGATGGATTACCGAATGACGGTGAGCGACCCTGTTTATTTCACCGAGCCCTTTGATCTGACCAAGTACTTTGTCTGGCTGCCACACATGTCAGTTAATCCCTATGAGTGCCTTGAACGGGAATATTAAGTGCCTATAAATTCATAGTAGCCGTTTGTGAAATTGTCATATCAATATTGCCACTGCCTTTGTAACGAGTGTGCTAATTGTTCTGTATTTTCCGTACCTCTGATCTTCTGCAGATAGGAAATTAAAATGAAAAAGACAGTAACGATGTTCCTGTCAATGTGCTTATTCAGTCTGAGTATCTTTGCCCAAAACTACAGATTACCCGCTACCCATGGAGATATAGAGCTGGCAGCGGGATTTCAGTCTTATAGCATCGAGCTTACTGCACAAGGTTCGATAAGCGCTTCGGGATTGGGTGAGAATTGTGCACTTTACATTACCGAGGAGCCCGATTTGCAATTGACCTACGAGGCTGGTGAAAATGCATTGATATTCACGGTAAATACTGAATTTTTTACGTCTGATACCTCTCTAGTAATAAACGCCCCAGATGGCAGTTGGTTATGTGATGATGATTCTGGTGATGCCTTGGAACCATTATTAACTTTATCTGCCCCCAGTTCCGGGGTTTATGATATTTGGGTGGGGTCTGTCTACGGCATGGGCTATACAGATGCCACTCTGGTAATTTCTGAATAATCTACACTAACAATATTCTTTACACTCTAAGCACAGCAGATATCGGCCATGAGTTTAGTTATAGAGCATCATTAAAACTTTAAAATATTTTGTGAAAATAGGGAGAGAAATAATGACAATAAACTTCTGCAAAAGTCTCATGATATTGCTTGCATTATCATTTTCGACAACGGTGTTAGGCCAGGGTGGTGGTGAGCGTCCTCCAGAAGAACCCAGCTTGATGAGCTATGAGTTGGCCACACGAGCAATAGAGGCGGCTGAAGCTTATGCCCGTCAACAAGCATGGAATGTAACGATTCTGGTGACAGACCAAAATGCCAACCCAGTGATGCTGCGACGTCTGGATGGGGCTTCTGCACGTACGGTTACTATCGCAAATAGCAAAGCCCTGGTAGTGACTAGAACAGGACTCACTTCAGGGGAATATGGTGCAAGAGTGGAAGCCGGTGAGATTGATGAGATCGAAGGGGGGGTGACTTTCCAGGGTGGTGTTCCGGTCTACTCAAATGGTGAATTAATTGGCGCCGTAGCAGCCAGTGGTGTCCGGGGTTTTCAGGATGAGGAAGTCTCAATAGCTGGAGCCGAAGCCATCGGCAGCATCTCAAGAGATTAATGCCAGTCAAGTGCTGCATTTATGATCTGAAGCAGACAATTCCTTTATCTAAAATTGCTGAGTTCGTAGACAGTGAAAATTTGTAGGTGCAGTGCAAATTTAGTGTCATCCGGTGACAACACACTTCAAATTAAAAGGAAGTCGTAATGAGCGGTTTTATAAGAATAACAAGTGCAGCTGTTTTTTCTGTTTTGTTTGTGGTTTTGCCGGTGCGGGAGCTTCAGGCGCAGGAACCACCATACAAGCTTGGTATGTTTCAGGAGGGCAACAGACATTTTGTTGGACTCGTGCTTGAAGATTCACAGGTCATTGATTTGTCGCGTGCAAGCGATGATGCCCCGGAAAGCCTGCGTGAGCTTATCGAACAGTGGGATGCTAATCTGGCTGGGGACTTGCTGGCCCTGGCTACGTCAGCCAGGCAAAGTCCGCCTGCCTACGCTTTACCCTTGGAAACAATACGTATTCTGCCACCGCTGGAAGATCCCGATGTTTTATTGATGGCGGCACGTAACTATCAGGAACACGCTGAAGAAATGGCGAATGTTGGACGGACATCGGGAACGAGTTCTGTGATTGATGAGAATGTCCTGGTGGGGCTGCCTGGCATATGGAGCCGGGATGCTGACGATCAGCGACCCAATCCCTTTTTGTTTCCCAAGCTGAAGTCTGCTATTTCAGCTGCTGGCGATCCCATCATCTTGCCCCCAGGGCGTACTAATATCGATTACGAGTGTGAACTGGTTGCCGTTATCGGGAGAAACACCCGGCGGGTGGGTGTTGATGAGGCGCTGGATTATGTATTTGGTTATACCCTCATGCTTGACGTTTCAGATCGCGAAGAACGTCCTGATGGTCGCTATGGCTCAGACTGGTTCATGGGTAAAAGCCATGATACGTTCGCTCCGAGTGGTCCTTTCGTGGTGCCGGCTGAATTTGTGGGTGATCCGCAGGATTTGGACGTGCGTTATACGCTCAACGGTGAGCTTATGCAGAATGCCAATACCGAACTCATGATTCATACGGTAAGGGATCTGGTGTCATTTGCCTCGCAGATGGTGACCCTGCGGCCCGGTGATATGATCGGAACCGGTACGCCGGGAGGTGTGGGGGAGGGTAGAACGCCACCGGTTTATTTGCAGGATGGCGACCAGAGCGTGTGCATGATCGAGAAAATAGGCACGCTCAGCAATCCGGTTCATGCGCTTGAATAGGGTGCTGGAACAGGGTTATTTACCATCTAATCATGTAATATCGACCAATCATTCAAATCAGATATTACTTGTTTTAGTCCAGTGTCATCTTATTTATGTATTAAGGATTGGCATGATCCCACCTGATTCATGTTACGTATAAAACTGAGAACCTTCACTGTGTCGAAATAAGATGAGACTTAGAATGATGATAAGAAAAACTGGCTTTACACTTATAGAATTATTGGCTGTTGTCGCCATACTGGGAATACTGGCGGCAATCGCAATCCCGACTTATCAAACTTATGTCGTAAGGGCGAAAATGGAAGATGCGCTGTTGGTGTTAGATTCTGTTCGTCCGAGAATTGAGTAGTATTATGATATCAATGGAACTCTGCCAAATAACGATGCTGATATAAATTTATCTTTCCCAATTCCTTATGATGAAGTTGTAAGGCGAATTGCGATCGCTGGTGGAGGAGCTAACAACAATACAACCTTGTATGTCATGCTGAACGCTGGTGTTGCAGATATAAGCCCGTCTGATGGGGCATTTGGACTTGTGGCAGCCCCAGGATCACAAGGATCATTGATCTGGAGATGCGTTAATCTTGGATTAAATCCTGAATACCTCCCTGAAACTTGTCGAAACTCTAGATAAGCCAAATCCAAGAAATAAAAATGGATGTCCGTTTTTGGCCGATAGCAGACGTTCGAGACTTCACTTTTTTCTAAAATGGCCTCTAAAGTATCTAAGCAGATACTACTTAAACTACACAGCTGAAAAGAACACCCCCGGCCTATGAAGAGGGGAGCTTGGGTGTATAAATAGAGTAGAGCAATGCTACCTTCAAATCAGATTGTTTATATCGCCGTTTTTTAGCTCAAAATGGCTAAAAAAGCTATGAAGCCAAATCAAGCAGGTATCTCTTCTCCGTTCCAAGCAAAACATTTTCCGCTATCGGCCGGATGTAACTTCTCAATCACCATAGCCAGTTGAGCTGCTGCTTTAGGAGGGCTAAATATCTTATCTTTATCTATCTTACTCTGGAAAGGTTTTGAAAGTCTGGTGTCTACGGTGCCTGGGTGCAAACCTGCTATTACTGCATGCTTATTGATTCGGCAGTATTCTATTGCAGCTGTTTTGATTAACATATTGAGCGCGGCCTTTGAGGCCCGGTATGAGTACCAACCACCGAGGTGGTTATCACTAATACTGCCGACACGAGCGCTTAATGCTACAAAAACTGCCCTTTTTTCAACATTCAATAGTGGCAGAAATGATTTCATCAAAAGGGCTGGGCCGATCGTATTAATTCTAAATAACTTAGTCAGATTGTTCTCATCCAGTTTTTTCAGTGTTTTTTCTGGTTGTAGCCGTTCTTCTTCGTGAAGTATCCCTGTTGCTGTGATCACCAGATCAAGGCTGTGTTGTGTAATACTTTCAACAGCCTGCTGGATACTTAGAGTATTTAAGAAATCAATACAAGCTGCTTTTACTCTTGGATCACTATGCTGAATCGGTCTCCGTGAGAAAGCATGGATCTCGTTTATATTTTGGCTAGAAAGGTAATATTCCAACAGCGCATTGCCAATTCCTCCAGTTACACCAATGATGGCTATTTTTTTCATGAAGATAGAGAGGCTACTAGAAGGCTGCAAATGACGACAAGGGTAATAACCAGGCGCGATCGATAATAATCCTGATCGATGAAATTTTTACGACACAATATCAAATCGATATATAGAAGAACTAGATAAGGCAAAGTAAGCATTGCCATGAACACTTCCGGAGAGAAGAGCAACCAAGATAACCATATTATGAGGGCAATTAAATTGCTACTGATAAATAGCCTAGGCCTTACATGGCTAAGTGATAGTTCCTGCCCCCAGTGAATACCAGTAAGAAAAACAGCAATTAAAAGGCCATAAGCAGCTGTGATATCCCTGACATTTCCAAGAAGAGGTACTGTTGATACATCCGACATCAATAATACGGCTCCCGCAATGAAGGGAATTGAGCCAGCATAAATCAAGGTATGAGGCAGTGGATTGTACGAAAAATGCTTTGCAATCATATAAATTAGATTAGATTAAATTGACTTCTAATTTTATATACGGCTTTTTATCTAGGTAAGATCAATTTTTTGAATATAAAATTATGTAATCCAACTTGCTTTATATGTCGTAATTCTGTTTGGTTTGTCTATATTTTACTTGGATGTTAGCTGCAAATGTATATCCTTAAGAAAGCAGCTGCCGGAAAACACGTTTTATACTTAAATCAGCACTATGGGTCACGAAAAGATATTTCTACCGGAGAAAATTTGCCTTTATTGTCAGAGGCCCTTTAACTGGAGGAAAAAATGGTGGCGCAGCTGGGACGAGGTGAAATATTGCAGCAAAAGTTGCAAGCGAAAAGCAAAATGTCTTAGAAGCAATGCTCAACCAAACTTATGCTCAGCAGGAAGTGTGGAAGACGAATTCTAGTAAGTTTGTATAGCTAATTTTGGCTTTAGCAAGAATTGATCTTATCTGATATTGGGTATTCGGATTTGTGTGCTAATGGCCGAAAGCTGACGTCTGGTAGCTATCCTTAGCGGACATCGGTTTGATTAGCCCAGGAAGCGGTTTCATAATGATGGAAATCAACACAAAGTAGATATATTGTCTATCAACCGAGTTTGAAGAAACCCTAATCATATAGACTAGGATAAAACTAAAGGAGCATTAAATGAGGAAATTATATTCATGTTTCGCAATAGCGTTGCTGGTCTTTTCCGGAAGTGCATTTTCACAAAATACTGAGTTTGAAGATATGAGTTTTTTTGTTACCAGCGTTGGAAGTGGCAGAGGCGGTGACCTTGGTGGTATAGCAGGAGCAGATGCTCATTGCCAAGCTCTAGCGACTGACGCGGGTGCGGGTAATAGAGAGTGGCGAGCATATCTGAGCAATGACGCTGATAATTTTGCTGAAATTATCAATGCCAGAGACCGCATTGGTTCAGGCCCTTGGTACAATGCCCATGGCGTCATGATT
>CAZSHI010000033.1:0-24975 GCA_964606735.1 uncultured Enterobacteriaceae bacterium | reverse complement strand
CAGGATAGACTTCAAAGGTGGCGGTAAACTCAAGGTTTTCGCCTTCTTTCATATTGGTGGGCTCAATGCGGGGTTGTCCTGCCGGCCTGACCTTTTCCTGTGAAAGCGCCTGGTAATAAGACTCGTTCATGAGCTCGCCCAATACCTCCTGGCGCACTCCTTTTCCATAGCGGCTCTTGATAACCTTGATGGGAACCTTGCCTTTACGAAAGCCTTTCAGCTGTATCGTTTTGGCAGCTTCAGCCAGCTTGCTTTGCACCTGACTGTCAATTTTTTCAGCAGGCACCTGGATGGTTAATTTACGTTCCAGACCTGAAAGCGTCTCAAGAGAAACTTGCATGGTTAAACCTCAAAAATGGAAAAGCGTGGGGTCAGTCTGCGATGACTAAAATAATTTTTAAAAATCAGCAGCTTATTTTGCCCAGGAAATTAACAGCTGCGGATTTTGCCATAGCCCCTGTGCAGTTTCAACCAAATAAGACAGGGCATCAAGGAGGCTTGGCTGATTAAGAAAATGGGATTTTTTTTTAAAGTTCCAGTCAAAATAAAAATTATTTTTTTGAAGCGGCCTTAAGTCATTATCGTGGCAACATTTTTTTTTGCTGGAGCTCAGACTTGACTATTCAAATCCGCAAAAATGAAAAAAAATCAGCTTTTAATTGTAATAATTAAGTCCTTGATACTGTTTTATTTTTCCAAGCCTTATAACCCAAAAACCGTTTTCAAGTTGCTGTTTTAAAAGAGAATTTTAAAGCTGCTGTGAGAGCTCGCCTACTTTTAAACAGCGCTGCTTTGGCACAAATCTTGCGCTATTTAACTTGGTGGAATTGATACCTATCTTTGTGGGCACTCGCTAGTCCGAGGCGAAACTCAGCGATATCGCTATCTACTCTTCATTTCGCCTTGGGCTAGCGAAGACCATCTGTTTAGCCCCTGCTTAGCCCCTGCCAATTTCCCATCCCCAAACCTTCAGGCCTGCTCCTTACCCAGTGGCTTGAAAGTGATTAAGAGCTGCGGCAACAAGGTCAGCGAACCCAGCAAGGCGAGGAACATGGCCAGGCTGGTGAGCAGACCAAAATAGATGGTCGGAATGAAATTGGAGACGACCAGAATGGAAAAGCCCACAATAATGGTGAAGCTGGTGTAATACATCGCCTGACCGATGCTGCCGTGACAGTAGCGCATGGTTTCCTGGTAGTTCTGGTGCTGTGGGAAATAGCTCTTAAAACGGTGGATGTAGTGGATAGTGTTATCGACGCCTATGCCCACCGAGATGGCGGCGATGGTGATGGTCATCATATCCAGCGGTATCCCCAGCCAACCCATCAGTCCAAGCACCGAAGATGCAGCCAGAATATTGGGTATGATGCCCAGTACGGCAAGTTTCAAGGAACGAAACAGAATGATGAACATGACAAAAATCACGGCCAGCACCAGGCTGAGAGTCAGTATCTGCGAATCAAACAGGCTCTGTAACATGTTGTTGTAAAGCACAAACATCCCGGTTAAGCGCACCTGATCGGCACCCAGATCAAATTCACTTGTCAGACCTGTGTGGATTTTCTCCAGCAAGTCATTTCTGACCAGATCAGGGTCGGTTTCCAATACCCGAATAGAGAAACGCAACTGGTCATTTTCGATGGAGACAAAGGGCGTGATCAGCGTGTCTTTATAATCCTGGGGAATCAGGTTATACAGTACCGCCAGCTCAAGATTATCGAGGGGTTCCCCCTCATTTAACTGATATACAACCTGCAGAATGGTACCCAGAGAAAGTACCTTTCCCGTTTCCGGCAAAGCATCCAGATAATTGTGAATATCCAGTATGCGTGCCATCTTGTCGGCAGTGAACCAGTAGGCTTCATCATCTTCGTCAACGAAATCATCTTCAAAAAAGAAGTCGTCATCAAAAAACTCATCTTCCGCAGCCGGAACTTCACCAGGCGTGTTATTCGACACTGCGGCGGCCTCTTCTTCTACTCCAGGGGGAAATAAGTCGACAATGACATCCAGCGGCGTTGTACCCCCCATATTCTGGTCAATTTCGACCATGCCCCGATAGATTTCCGTGCTCTCGTCAAAATAATCAATAAAGCTGTTTTCCACCTGTAAACGGAGCATGCCAGTGACGCTGAATACCAGTAGGATGAGTCCAATGAGCATGATGCTTTTGCCGAAATGGGCTGTCAGGTTTGCCAGCACAGGTGTCATGTCGACAAAACGCCTGCCACTTTCCGAACGATTTTCCTGCAACAGACTCATCAGGGCAGGAAAAACCAGAAATGTCAGCATAAAGGCAAAGGCAACGCCCATCACCATCATCAAGCCAAAATTAATGATGGGGGGTATATCACTACTGACCAGCGAGCCGAACGCGACAATGGTTGTCAGGCTGGTATAGGCACAGGGCTTGATCATGTTCTGCAGCGTGGTTTTAACCCGCTCCAGATGGCTGTCACATTCTCCTGCTGCTTCCAGCTCCCGATAGCGGACAACCAGGTGTACGTTCAAGGAAATGGTAATGATCAATAGTAGCGAGATGAAATTTGAAGAAATGACGGTGACCGGCCAGTCCAGCAAGCCAAGCAGGCCGACAATACAGGTAGCCGTTACGGCGCATGAGAGCAAGGGAATGCCAATATAGCGAATTTTGCGGAACAGATAACCCAGGGAGAGAATGATAAAGAGCAGAATAACCAGGCCGAAAGTTTCCAGATCGTTTTGTACAAAGGTAATCAGGTCATCTGCGATCATCGGCACTCCGCCCATGTAGATGTCTGCGCTGTCACGATAGCCGTCCAGGATAAGGCGAATTTCCGCGATATCATCATGCCGGTTGGTATCGGCTATGGTATTTAGCTCACGATACTGAATTTCGATCTCGGACAGTTCCTCTTGTTGAGACTGGCTGCGTTCTGCTTCCGGTACCGCCCGGAGCTCAACCCTGCGTCGGCTTACCTCGTCTAGTTCCGTAGTTTCCTGAAAATTGACGATCAGCGCAGTCGTTTGCCCGTCTTCACTGATCAAGAGGTTTCGATACGCCGGACTGCTGACCAAATCTTCACGGGCGGCATCCAAAGGCACATCCGAATCATCCAGGCTGAGAATATTGCTGGCCAGCTCCTGCAGCGGAACATTGGCCGCCTGTAACAGGGGCACACTGAGAATGCTGTCGACAGAAGTGACACGGGACATAGCTTCAAGCTCATCCCGCAGCTTACGCAAATTTGCCAGGTTATCTGCTTCAAAAAGCGGGCTGTTCGGAGAATAGGCAATGAATACAAAATCATTGCTGTTATAGCGTTCGTTAACCTGGCGGGAAAATTCCAGATCCTCGTCACCTTCCACCACCAGCGTATCTGAAGAGGCATCCAACCTGAAGTCCTGGGTGAACCAGGCCAGGCATACAGTCAACAGCATGACCAGGAACAGACAGACTCTGGGCGAAGCCGTTACCAATTGAACATACTGTTTAAACATGCCTTTCCTTGAAAGTTGTGCATGGGCGAGAAAGTCGCGAATTATAGCTTATGGAATTCATATTTGCTTACTGATTCCGCATGCCCAAAGCAGCAAGCGTTGAGTGTCCATATTTTTCTTCAAGTTTCCGTTTATCACTTGGAAAACAGAAAATTTAAGGATAATGACACATTAATCAGTTAGTTAAGTCAGCAAAGATGGAAGCTTACGCAATTCGCGCCGACCTAGGGAATGTAAAACATGAAAAGATTCTTACGTAGCACTCTTTTCAAACTTATCACACTTTTCAGATTTTCCCAGGCTTATGCAGCTGAATCTGAGGCGGAACTGGTTGCCCAGATGAATACGCTGATCCAGGCTGGTCGCTACGAAGAAGCCTATATCCTCGCTCAGGGCGGTTTATTTGACTATGAAGGTGAAGTAAATTTTGATTTTGCCTATGGCCTGGCGGCTCTGGAATCCGGCCGTCCTGACGAGGCAGTGTTTGCCTTTGAGCGAGTTGCCTTTAACAATCCCAACCAACAGCGTGTCAAACTGGAACTGGCCCGCGCCTACTTTCTCAGCGAAAACTACGCTGCTTCCGAAACCCTGTTTAATGAAGTCTTGGCCAGCAACCCGACGGCCAATGTCAGAAACAATATAGAAGCCTTTCTGGCGCTGATCGATCAGGCGCAAAGTGCCAGTGAAAGTGTGTTTACCTGGAGCCTGGGTTTAAATACCGGGTATGACAGCAACATCAACAGCGCTACCGAGCTCGGCGTTATCGACACGCCTATCGGTGATGTCACCCTGAGCCAGGGCGGACAAGAGATCAATAATCATTTCCGGGAATTGAGCACAAACATCAATTATGTGCAGCCTATTGATAACAGCCGCAATGTCGCCTTCCAGGCCAGCTACCGTAATCGAAACAACCTGGACAGCGATCAATTCGACCTGGACATCGGCTAGGTACAACTCGGTTACAACCATGGACTCAATCAGCAAATACGCTATAACCATGCGCTCAGGACCCAGGTTGTCAGGTTAGACAGCCAGAACTTCCAGAAAAGCTATACCTTCCTTAATTCATTAAGACGCATTGGTGAGAATGGCTGGTCCCAGTCGCTTACCGGGGCTTATACCGCCGTTCGTTATGATGACAGTATTAACCCGAATGCCAAATTGCGTGATATTAATCAGGTCCTTGCCTCAGGCACTATCAGTAAAGGCTCAAACCGCAATCTGCTTAGTGCCAGTCTTTTTTACGGGGTGGACCGAATTTTGCGAGAAGTATCAAAAAATAATGCTACCCGGTTTATTGGCGTGACCTTGTCAGACCAGTTCCTGGTCATGCCGGAGCATCTGGCGTATGCGAGGCTTTCCTACCAGGAAAGTAAACATCAGGGTCGAGATCCCATATTCTCAGTTAGACGTGATAATGATTTGTTTTCGCTGGCGGTTGGCTGGATTTGGCAGCCGGTAAGCCGCCTTTCAATTACAGCGGACTACACCTATACAGACAATGAGAGCAATATCGCCCTGTATACCTATGATCGCAGACGCTTTCAGGCCGGCTTCAATTTTCAGTTCTGATCAGTTCTCACTGCTGTCATCAGGCACAAAATCCAGTGAGGCGGAGTTAATACAGTAACGCAGTCCATTTTCATCCGGCCCGTCTTCAAAGACATGTCCCAGGTGGGCATCGCAACGGGCACAAAGTACTTCAGTACGCTGTCTACCTAGACTGTTGTCAGCAGCCTCATCAATGTGGGACTCGTCCACCGGTCGGGTGAAGCTGGGCCAGCCACTGCCAGAATCATATTTTGTGCCGGCATTGAACAGTGGCAAGGCGCAGCATTTACAGAGGTACTCGCCTGCATCATGCTTGTCCCAGTAGGCACCTGTGAAGGCAGGTTCCGTGCCTTTTTCTCGTGTGATTCTAAATTCATCTTCTCCCAGGAGTGCTTGCCACTCCTGGCTGCTTTTTCTGATTTTATCCACTGCTTTTCTCCTGGCAACGAGGCCGCGTGAGTACTGGTTATCGGGCAGGCGATTCTGTAGAATGCGCAGCCCTTTTTTTAATTTTCAGGTTCCGGCTAGAGTATAATCTGGGCAGGATTCTGGGTACAGGTGGTACGATCATGCGCAGCTTAAAACAGTCAGACAAACTTAAACATGTCTGTTATGAAATCAGAGGCCCCGCTCTACAGGCTGCCAAGCAACTTGAAGAGGAAGGCCACCGAATCACCAAATTAAATATTGGCAATCCGGGCGCTTTCGATTTTGATGCGCCTGATGAAATTTTGCAGGATGTGATTCATAACATCAGTGAAGCACAGCCCTACTCGGACTCCAAGGGACTTTTTTCCGCCCGCAAGGCCGTCATGCATGAAACTCAACGCCTGAACATTAAGGGCGTCGAAATCGATGATATTTATCTGGGCAATGGCGTCAGCGAACTTATTGTCATGGCCATGCAGGCACTCCTCAACAACGGCGATGAAGTGCTCATTCCATCACCAGACTATCCTCTCTGGACTGCAGCTGTCAGCCTCAGCGGCGGTAAACCTGTGCATTATGTTTGCGATGAAAGCGCCGACTGGTTTCCTGATATTAATGACATTAAAAGCAAGATTACTGACAGAACCAAGGCAATTGTTGTCATCAATCCCAACAATCCGACCGGGGCCGTGTACAGCAAGGAACTGCTTGAGCAGATTGTCCAGCTTGCCCGCGAAAATGAACTGATCATTTACGCCGACGAAATCTACGACAAGATTCTTTATGATGATGCCGTGCATTATCCACTGGCATTTCTGTCAGAAGATGTACTGACACTGACCTTTAATGGGCTCTCAAAAACCTATCGTCTGGCCGGCTTTCGTTCTGGCTGGATGTTTATCAGTGGCGATAAAACCAATGCCAGAGATTACATTGAAGGACTGGAAATCTTATCCAACATGCGCCTGTGTTCAAATGTACCGGCACAACTGGCCATCCAGACAGCACTTGGCGGATACCAGAGCATCAATGAGTTGATCATTCCGGGCGGACGCCTGCGGGACCAGCGTGATCTTGCCTATAAATTGCTCAATGATATTCCGGGCGTAAGTTGCACCCTGCCTAAAGGGGCCATCTATATTTTTCCGAAACTGGATCCGCATAAATTTCCCATCAAGGATGACAACAAACTGATTCTTGAGCTCCTGCTGCAGGAAAAAGTGCTCATGGTTGAGGGCAGTGGATTCAACTTGCAAGACAAGCAGCACTTCCGAATCGTGTTCTTACCCAGGGAAGATGTGCTGGAAGACGCCATCAAAAAGCTGGCCCATTTCCTGGAACATTATTCTCAGGCTTGAGAAAAACCCAGCGCCAGCAATGTCTGCAGGGCTTCCTCTGCATAATCTTCTGACTTGATCTGGTAATGGGAAAACTCTCTGCGCAGCGGGTAGTTTTTTCGCAGCTGTTCAAAAGTCTTGGCAGGATCAGCGCCCGAATTGAGCTCTTTGAGCGCCTGGCTGTCTTGCTGAATATCATAGGCTGCCAGAATGGTCTGATTAATCTGCTCAAGCGCTTGATTTTTTAGGGGAAGCTGCAAAACTGTCTTGTGCTGATCCAGCGGAAAGTCAGGCTGGGGACCAAGATCAAAACAATCCAACAGCGCTCGATAGATAAGGGCACTGCCCCGCTCTTTGCCTTCCAGTGAGTAACCGGCAATATGTGGCGTCCCCAAATTAACAGCCTGTAACAGCTCGATATCAATTTGAGGTTCGCCCTCCCAGACATCGAGCACACAGCTGGCTTCATCCTTGCCTTGCAGCCATCTTTGCAAGGCAGCGCCATCAATTACTGCCCCACGTGCTGCATTAATCAGGCAGCAATTGGCGGGTAATTGGCGCATGGAATTTTCATGGAGCAAGTGAAAGCTCGGATGGGGGCCGCCGCGTTCCAGCGAGGTATGCAAGGTAATCACATCCTGCGCCAGGACCTCATCAAGGCTCACCAACTGACTGGAAAAACGATAACTTTCTTTTAGATAAGGATCGTGAATCACGAACTTCATATCCAGTCGCTGACAACAATCGGCCAGCAAGCTGCCTATATTTCCACCACCAACAATGCCAAGGCTCAGCTTGCGCCAGTCACCCCGCCGATCTGGCATGAGCTGAGCCAGCGCAGCAAATACATACTGCACTACAGCACAGGCATTTGAGCCCGGCGCATAGGCGAAATGAATCTTACGTTGTCGAAGGTAGTTCAGGTCAACATGGTCGTATCCGCTGGTAGCCGTTCCAACGAAGCGAAGTCTGCTGTGTTGCAACAAGGATTCATTGACTTGTGTAACAGAACGAACCAGTAGGACATCCATGTCCTGCAGGCTCGCTGCAGTAATCTGACGCCCAGGCAATGTCTGCACCTCGGCAAAGCTCTCAAAGCTTTGCAGGCCGCTGATATTTTCATCAGCGACTATTTTTAAGCGTTTTGCCATCGTCAACTGCTCTCAGCCTTACGGATGAGATAATGAAATTCCTTGCTCTGTTCCCCACTGTCAATCAATTCATGTCCGAGAAAATGACAAAATTTGGGGATATCACGGGTAGTCGATGGATCGGTAGCAAGCACTCTGACAGTCTCACCGACCTTGATTTCACGAATTTTCTTGTGCAACAACATCACCGGTTCCGGACAGAAAAGACCGCGGGTATCGAGTGTGACATCAGCTTGTTCGTCAGTAGCTGTCATCTTGCTTACTGCTTTCTCAGAACGATATTGCAGCTGTCGCTTTCTGCATCATAATTAATGTATGCCCCGCCGTTTTCAAGCTGTCTGACAACATGGCTGACTTTCTCTTTCAGCGAGTAACTCTGCTGGCCATAATCCGTGCCTTCGCGACTGACGTATTCTTCGATCAGGTTACGCAGGGTGGATTTTTTCAACTCGGTATGGGGAATTTCCATCAGTTCAGTAAAGGTTAACTGCCTTTATCAATGCAGTTTCAGCCTGCCTATTCAGCGCCTCACGTCGTTCGTCTTCGAGATGCTTAAAATCAAACAGACGGGTGTCTGCCAGATGGGATGGAGCAACATTACAGATGCTTTTAAACAGCACATCGAGTCGCCCGGGATAACGCCTACCCCACTCGTTCAACATGGCTTTGATTTCCTGACGTTGCAGGTTTTCCTGATTTCCGCATAAGGAACAGGGAATAATAGGAAAGGCTTTCATGGCGGCAAATTCGGCAATTTCTTCTTCACGGCAATAGGCCAGTGGACGAATGACGATGTGTTTCTTGTCGTCACTGAGCAGCTTTGGCGGCATGGCCTTGAGCTTGCCACCAAAAAACATGTTGAGAAACAGGGTTTCCATAATGTCATTACGGTGATGCCCCAGAGCAATTTTACTGGCGCCAATATTTTCGGCATAGGAATACAGATTCCCCCTGCGCAAGCGAGAGCATAAGCCACAGTAGCTTTTGCCTTCCTCGGTTTTTTCAAGAACAATGGAATAGGTATCCTGTTCTAGGATTTCATAATCCACTCCGATGGAACTCAAGTATTCCGGCAGCACGTGCTCGGGAAAGCCGGGCTGTTTCTGATCCAGATTGACAGCTTTGAGCCTGAAATCGATAGGCGCATGTTTTTGCAGGTTGAGCAGAATATCCAGCATGACATAGGAATCCTTGCCGCCGGACAGACAAACCATAATAAGATCTCCATCTTCAATCATGGAAAAATCGGCTATTGCCCGGCCGCAATCCCGCCGTAGATTCTTTTGCAGGCGGTTAAGCCGAAGACTTTGTTTTCGCTGCATGGGCTTATGCGCTCTCATTAAGCTTAAGTTCAAGACAAGTTTACTGGGCGCCAGTATAATTCCAGGCAGGCCATTTTGCCATGACACTGAAGAACTGAACCTTGAGAGAAGATCAAATCAGCAAAACTCCTAGCAAGCATGCCTGGCTATGGCTGTTAGCTGTACTGCTTTCGTTCGGCCTGCTCCTGCCCTCCTTCAAGGTGAATGCCGAGAATCAGGGCGTCATCCTGCAGTATCATTTCATCTCTACCGAAACTCCCCCGGTAACCAGTACCAGTCCAGCAGACTTCCTGCGACACATGGATTACCTGGCAGACAATGGTTTTTCCATTCTGCCACTTGAAGAACTCATCGATCGTGTCCGTTCGGGAGAATCCGTACCTGATTTCTCAGCCGCCATAAGTTTCGATGATGGTTATCTGTCGGTTTACACCGAAGCCTTTCCCATTTTGCAGCAACGAAACTGGCCCTTTACGGTTTTTGTGACGACGGGACTGCTGGAAAGCAACCCCGATCTTTATGCCAACTGGGAGCAGATTCGAGAAATGGCCGCTGCAGGAGCCACCATCGCCAATCACACAACAACGCACCCTTACTTTCTGGAGCGGATAAATGGAGAGAGTGAAGCACAATGGCGTGAACGCATTCGAAACGAAATTCTAGAGGCAGAAGAGCAGATCAGGCAGGAAACCGGGCAAAGCCACCACTTACTCGCCTATCCCTACGGGGAGTTTGATCCGACGATCCAGCAGTTGGTGAGCGAACTGGGCTTTGTCGGGATAGCGCAGCATTCAGGGCCTTTTAATAGCAGCTCGGATTTTAGCGCCCTGCCACGCTTTCCCTTTTCCGGCATTTACGTGTCAATAAACACTTTTCCCAATAAGGTACGCAGTCTGGCGTTTACGCTGGATGGCATCAGTCCCCTGTCGCCGCTGACCAGTGAAAGGAGTCCTTCAGCAATCCTGGATTTCAGTAATACCACAACCGGTCTGTCACAACTGGCCTGCTACAACAATAATGAAAGTATTCAGGTGGAAGTAGATAATGCGGCAGAAGCCATCTTCAGAGTAAGCACATCGGTAGAGAATCGCAGTAGACGTTTTCGCTATAACTGTACTGCGCCAGGAGAAAACGGTCGTTATTACTGGTATTCCATTCCCTGGATCAATCCGGCAATTGCCGAATAAGTTGCGCCTTGCGCCTCGAATCAGACCTCTGCACGGTCATGTTCCAGCAGGTTGTTGGAATAGATCATGGACTGCAGTTCGAAAATATACTCATCTCCCCGTTCAGAATAACTGTCGAGACCTTCAGAGAGCCTAATACCGTCCAGCACCTGTCCTTCCTGACGTAATTCCAGGCGGATATCTCGCAGATGCTGGTAACTGGGAAAGGTATTGAGGTTCATGATGTAAGAGCGGACCGATTCGAGTACAGATTCGAAGCTTTTGACTTCATGCGACGCCCCTGGCACTCGCCCACTGGGAACGATGCCACAACCTTCGGTATAGCACCACTGGCCAAAAAAGTTATTGCCTTGCTGGGCGAAGCGTGAAGTGCCCCAGGCAGATTCATTGGCGGCCTGCGCCAGAGCCAGCGACTGGGGAATAATGTCGGCCCGTTTCAGCAGGCGGTTGATCAGGTTCAGGGTGTTGAGGCGCTCGTTTTCCAGTTCGTAATCAACCCGTAATTCGGTGAGAAAAGCCATTTCGGCCCGGGTTAGAGGCTGTTCACTATCGGCTTTGCTCTGCAAGACAAGCAGTCGCTGGCGTTGCGCCAGGATTTGCTGGTTGACGGCTTCTACATAAGGGGCAAGAAATGAAAAAAAAGTTTCTTTCTTTTCCTGCACATCCAGCATGGATGCGAAATCCGGAATAGGATCCTCTTCCACGATAAGTTCAGGTACTTCAACAAGAGGCAGTTCGACGAGGACGACTTCATCTTCACGTTTCAGCAGCATGGCCATACCGAACATGATCAGCAGGATGCCCACAAAGATTGATATCGGGTAATACTGCTTAGTGGTTTTTGTCATTATTATCAGCCCAGCAAACCCAGCACAGTAGTATCAAGCATGGGGCTATCCTAGCATATTTTTCTGGCCTTATAAAAATATAAATTACTTTAACTATGTTGTTTATATTATTGATATTATTGTTTTATTTTAGAGCAGATTGGAGAGTCCGGCGCCTTGCCTGAACGGGAACTCCATTCATCGGGGCTGTATAAATGCAGGGCCAGGGCATGCACAGGGCCTGCCAGTTCCTGTGCCAACACTTTGTATACGGCCTGATGCCTTTTTACCTTTGACAGCTCCTTGAAAAAAGGGCTGACCAGAATCAGTTTAAAGTGAGACTCGGTTGCCGGACCGGCATGCATGGCGCTTTCATTGAGCAGCTCAAAATGACAATCCGGAAATTGTTCCTGAATTTTCCGAGAAATTGTTGCTTCAATCATAAGGCTGATTCCTGCCAGAAGTTTGTTTTGCGAATGCCACTCGTTTCCACTGCATACACGGTCTACAATAGCCGCTTTTGGCAAGCTAATACAGGATTTACCATGGCAATTGGCTGGTATCCGGGGCATATGAACAAGGCCCGCAAGGATATCATGAAAGCATTAAAACAGGTCGATCTGGTCGTTGAAATTCTTGACGCTCGGCTGCCTGCGTCCAGCACCAACCCCCTGCTTGACAGCCTGATTGGCGAACTGCCACGTTTGAAGGTGCTGAACAAATCCGATCTGGCAGATCCCAGTGTTACAGCCAGCTGGATAGCTCATTTTAACCAGCAGGGCCAGGCCGCTATCACTCAGGGAAAAGATGATGACTTTACTGCCGAGCAAATATTACAGGCAAGCAAGCAGCCTTACAGACCTGACAGAAACAAAATATTTCGCTTCATGATTGTCGGTATCCCCAATGTTGGCAAATCGACCCTGATGAACAAGTTACTAAAGCGTAAACTGGCCAAAGTCGGCAATGAGCCCGCGGTCACCAAGGCTCCTCAGGAAAGCAGTCTGGCAGAAGGCATAAAACTGATTGACACCCCGGGTGTGCTCTGGCCGAAAATTGAAGACCAGGAAGCAGCCTACCGGCTTGCAGCCAGTGGCGCGATTCGTAATACCGCCATTGAGTTTGAGGATATTGCACTATTTACCCTTAGCTTTATGAAAACAGCCTACCCGGAAAATCTGTTGTCACGCTACAGGCTGACAGAACTGGCAGCAGAACCCATAGAACTGCTGGAGCAGATTGCTGAAAAACGTGGCGCCTTGCGTAAAGGTGGTGTGGATTATCACAAAGCCAGTGAAATAGTTCTGAACGATTTTCGTAACGGCGCACTCGGCTTGCTGTCGATGGAAAAACCACCCCTGACCTTCGACCCTGAAATAGGCTAGAATGCGGACTTTATAACGCAGGAATACATGCATGCCGCTGGCAAATCCCCTTACAGCTGACAGCCCTTTCCTCCAGCTGCGCAGTCATCATCTCGACACGCTCAACATACAGATTGAAGAATATGAACACCGGGTGACCGGCGCCAGGCATTTTCATCTGGCCTGCGATAATCCTGAAAATGTCTTCACGGTTGCTTTTCGCACTGTGCCAATGGATTCAAGTGGGGTCGCACATATCCTTGAACACACAGCACTTTGCGGTAGTCGGAAATTCCCGATTCGCGACCCCTTTTTCATGATGATCCGCCGCTCCATGAATACCTTTATGAATGCCATGACCAGCAGCGACTGGACTGCCTACCCTTTTGCCAGTCAGAACCTGAAAGATTTTAACAACCTGTTAGAGGTTTACCTGGATGCAGTTTTCTTTTCCAATCTTGATCCCCTGGATTTTGCACAGGAAGGTCACCGCCTCGAATTTAGCGACAGCAAAGATCCAAATTCTACGCTGGAGTACAAGGGGGTGGTCTATAACGAAATGAAAGGCGCCATGAGTTCCATTAACTCTCTGATCTGGCAGCAACTCTGCAAACACCTGTTTCCTACCACGACATATCATTACAACAGCGGCGGTGATCCGGTCGATATTCCCACGCTGACCTATGAAAAATTACTGAGCTTCTATAAGACTCACTACCACCCGAGTAACGCCATCTTCATGACTTTTGGAGATATTCCAGCAGCCGATCACCAGCAGCGTTTCGAAGAGCTGGCGCTCAATCAATTTGAAAAGCTGGATGTGCATATAGCCGTTGGCGATGAACAGCGCTACCCAGCACCCATCAAGGTTGAGGAAACTTACCCACTGGATGAAGACAGTGCCGAACATAAAACCCATGTGATTATGGCCTGGCTGCTTGGTAACAACACCAACCTGGAAGAGTTGTATAAGGCACAGTTGCTCACCAGCGTGCTGTTGGACAACAGTGCTTCTCCTCTCTTGCAGGCGCTGGAAACAACAGCCCTGGGTAGCAACCCTTCCCCCCTGTGTGGGCTAGAGGACTCTCACCGTGAAATGAGCCTGATCTGCGGCCTGGAGGGCTGCGATTCAGCAAGCAGCGAAGACGTTGAAGCCCTGATTCTGGACACCCTGCAGCAAGTTGCCGAGCACGGAATTGATCAGGATAAAGTGGAAGCGGCCCTGCATAGTCTGGAACTGCATCAGCGGGAAATTACCGGCGACAGTTACCCCTATGGTCTGCAGTTGATTTTGTCCGCCCTGTCTTCGGCGACTCACCGAGGCGACCCCATCGAACTGTTGGATATTGATCCGGTCTTAAAACAGTTAAAACAGGATATCCGTGACCCGCAATACATCCCGAAACTGATCAGGCAGTACCTGCTGGAAAATCCACACCGGGTAACCTTGACAGTCCAGCCTGACAGGGATCTGGCAGCGAAAACGCTGGCCGAGGAACAGGCCAGGCTCGCCAACATCAAAAACAGTCTGAGCGAAGCACAGAGGGCTGAGATAATTGCTCAGTCTGAGGCGCTTAAAATACGTCAGGAGCAGGAAGATGATGCCAGTATTCTGCCCAAGGTTGAGCTCAGTGATGTCCCGGCCAGCATTAACTGGCCGCAGGCAAAACGCAGCAAATTGAATCAGCTGGATCTGGCTTATTACAAGCAGGGCACCAATGGCTTGAGTTACCAGGACATCCTGGTCCGTCTGCCAGCGATACCAGAGGAACTGAGGGGCTGTCTGCCCTACTATAGCGCCTGCCTGCCTGAACTGGGCATTGGCAAGCGTTCCTACCTGGAAATACAGGCACTGCAGGCAGCCATTAGCGGCGGTATTCATGCCCAGTTCAATTTGCGCAGTCGTATCGGTGATGAGCAGGCGCTTGAGGCCTATCTGCTTGTCGGCAGCAAAGCCCTCTATAGTAACCAGGCCGCATTAAGCCAGCTGATGCGAGAAACACTGTACGAATGCCGCTTTGATGAACTGGAACGCATTCATGAATTGATGCGACAGATTGCCAGTCATAAGGAACAAAGCGTCATCAGTCAGGGACATGCCCTGGCCATGGGGATAGCCAGCAGTCAGATGAGCCCGATTGCTGCACTGAATTACCACAATTCAGGTCTGCGCGGCATTAAAACACTCAAGGAGCTGGTGCATTCCTTTGGCGAGGAAGCCGCCTTGCAGAATTTTGCCGACAAGCTGCAAGCGCTGCATCAGCTACTCAACACAGGCAACAAACAGCTCCTGTGTATAGCCGAAGAAAGCGAAGAAAGCAGCTTGCAAACTGCTCTGGCGCAACACTGGTCCAGCACTGAAAACAGTGCAGTCTCAAATTTTAGCCTGCCGGAGACCCGTGAACAGGTGCATCAAGCCTGGCTTTGCAATTCCCAGGTCAATTTTTGCGCCCTGGCCTTTCCGACCGTGCCTGCCGGACATGCTGATGCTGCGGCCTTGACGGTACTGGCCGGTTTTCTCCGTAATGGCTTTTTACACAGTGCGATTCGTGAAAAAGGGGGTGCTTATGGGGCCGGGGCCGGACAAGATTCAAACTCTGCCAGCTTTCGCTTCTTTTCCTATCGTGATCCCCGTCTGAGTGAAACCCTGGCGGATTTCAGGCGTTCCCTGGACTGGCTTCAGAACGACAAGCATGATGAGAGCAAGCTGGAAGAAGCCATTCTGGGCGTGATTGCCAGCCTCGACAGACCTGCTTCGCCGGCAGGAACCGCCAAACAGGCTTATTACAATGAATTGTTTGGCCGTGACCAGCATTACCGCGCACGGTTTCGCCAGGCAGTACTTGAGCTTGATATCGCCCGCCTGCAGGCAGTGGCCGAGACCTATCTGCAGCCGGATAAGGCAAGTACTGGCCTGGTCAGCCACAAAGCCTGCCAGAAAGAACTCGAAAAACTAAATGTTCATATATTTAAATTATAATATTCAATAAGTTATATAATTTTATTAAAGTTAATTCTTTCTATTTGCCTTGATCATTTCATAGGCCGTTTTTATATCCTGGGTTTTCTGATTGGCAATATCCATCATTTCCTGGGGCAAGCCTTTGGAAACCAGCTTATCCGGATGGTGCTGGTTCATCTGTCGTCGATAGGCCTTTTTGACTTCCTGGTCTGTGGCTGAGGAGCTGATACCCAGCAGCTTGTAGGCATCCGCAAGGCTCATGCCACGACTGTCAACCGCACTGCGGCCAGCATGGCCCTGCTGATGGAAATGCCGCTGTGCTTCAATGCTACGCAGAATCTGCTGAAAGAGTAGACGGTTAAAACCCAGAGTCTGTGCGCAATGCCACAGCAAGTTTTCTTCTGCCTGATGCAGTTTACCATCCGCATAGGCTGTCATGATGAGTATCTCCAGAAACATCTGGATCAGGTTACGGCGGCGATGGCACTCGCGTTTGAACTGCTGGAGGATGTCCTGTGCCGGTATTTCCTGGGTTTTGCCCTGCTCAAAAAGCTTGATCGCAACTTTTTTCTGTTGCGCATTCAGGTTCATTTGCTGCATGACCTGCTGCGCAAGCTGTATTTCATCCCGAGTGACCTGTCCATCAGCTTTGGCCAGATGCCCCATCATGTAAAAGGTGGCAGTAAAGAAGGCAGACTGGATTTTTTCGACATCGGCCGCCGAGCCAAAGCTGTCAGCATCGAGGCGATGCATGCCCCGGTCGAAATTATGCCCGAGTGCAGCTCCCAGGGCTGCCCCCAGCGGGCCTCCCAGCATGAACCCGAAGGTTCCGCCGATCAGCTTGCCCCACCAGCTCAAAAGAACAGCCTCATGAACCAGTTACGGCTCAAATCCCTCTCACAGCTTTGATACTGACTCTGATAGACATTGGCGGTGTTCTGCACATTACGAGCCACATCCATAAGCCAGCCTTTATTGCGGTAGGTGCCCCGTGCCCAGCCACCATTGCCTTCATGGTAGGCAAGGTAGAGGTTATAGGCATCCGTACGGGGAATACTGTTGCGACGAACAGAAGAATTGGTATACCAGCCGACAAAGTCCATGGCATCCGAAAAATTGGAACGGCGGGCACCCCAGTTGGGGGCATTGGACTTGTACTCATCCCAGGTTTCATCCAGCACCTGGGCATAACCATAGGCCGAGGAAGGCCTGAACCAGGGGATAAAACCGAGTAACTGCCGGCGTTCCGGCCTGGCGCGCGCATTAAATGAAGATTCCTGCTCGATTATGGCCATGCTGATATACACCGGAGTTCCCCAGCGATCTTCAGCACGTGAGGCCGCCTTGTACCAGCTGCGTCGATCCTCGAACATACTGCAGATATTGGCGGTATTATCCGGCGGTGCAGAGGCACAGGCATTCAACAATAAGAGTATGAGACTCACAAAAATCAGTCGCATGATCACAATCCGCTAAATTTGCTAGATCCTTAGAGGTTCAAAGCGATACTTTACACTGTTATACCGTGTTGTGTAAGCAATGACACAAAATCGCCTTCATTGATCACTTTTATGCCAAGATCTTCGGCCTTGGTTAATTTGCTGCCAGCACCGGGCCCGGCAAGCACACAGGAGGTTTTTGCCGATACCGAACCGGCGACTTTCGCCCCCAGTGCCTGCAAGTGACGCTTGGCGGCATCACGCGTCATCAGCTCCAGTGTGCCCGTGAGGACAAAGGTCTGTCCGGCAAGCGGCTGCTCTGCCATTTCCAGAGTCTCCTGGCTTTGCGGCCGCACCCCACAATCCAGCAGTGCCTGAATTACCTCACGATTATGCGCTTCGGCAAAAAAGGTGGTGATATGCATTGCCATCACTTCCCCTATATCGGGAATTGCGAGCAAGTTTTCAAGCTCTGCCTGCATGAGCCGTTCCAGCGTGCCAAAATGTTGGGCCAGTGATAGGGCCGTGGCCTCCCCTACTTCACGTATACCCAGGGCATAGATAAATCGCGCCAGCGTTATGTCCTTGCTGGCCTCAATGGCTGTCAGGAGCTTATTGGTCGATTTGCTTGCCATGCGTTCCAGCCCCAGCAGTTGCTTTTCGCTAAGCCGATAGATGTCGGCAACGTTGGTAATGATATTCTCGGTGACCAGTTGCTCGATCAATTTGATACCCAGGCCATCGATATCCATGGCGGCACGCGAAGCAAAATGAATCAGGCTCTGAATGCGCTGTGCCTGACAGTAGAGTCCGCCTGTGCAGCGAATAAGGACTTCTCCCTCAATATGCTCGATATCGGAATGGCAGACCGGACAATGTGCAGGCACTTTGATTTCGCGTGCAGTATCAGGACGCTGCTCGGTAATGACCTTGACGACCTTCGGAATCACATCACCCGCGCGACGGATGATGACGCGGTCACCAATACGGATATCCAGACGCCTGATTTCATCCAGATTATGCAGGGTGGCATTGCTCACGGTGACGCCGCCGACAAAGACCGGTTCGAGGCGTGCTACCGGCGTGATAGTGCCGGTTCTGCCGACCTGGAACTCTATATCATTCAAAGTCGTGGCGACTTCTTCAGCTGGAAATTTATAGGCAATTGCCCAGCGCGGTGTGCGGGCATTCATGCCCAGCTCGGCCTGAAGATCCAGATCATTGAGCTTGAGTACCACGCCATCGATCTCATAATCCAGTTTCGAGCGCTGCGCCAGTATCTGCTCGCAATAGCGATAGCATGCCTCAATACCACTGGCGGTTTGCCGAATGGGATTAACCGGTAAACCCCACTCATCCAGTTGGGCAAATATGTCGCTTAAGGTCTTCGGCATGCTGGCGCTGATCTCTCCCAGGCTGTAACAGTACATGCTAAGCGGACGTTTCGCTGTTATCCGTGAATCGAGTTGCCTAAGAGTGCCGGCTGCAGCATTGCGGGGATTGACGAAAGTCCGCTCTTCGCGCTGTTCGGCGTTTCTGTTCATTTTCTCGAAACCCGAACGAGTCATGAAGATCTCTCCACGCACTTCGAGATACTCGGGATGATTCTTGCCCTGCAGCACCAGCGGGATGTCCTTAATGGTCCTGGCATTGTGGGTAATATCCTCACCGGTGTTGCCATCACCACGTGTTGCAGCCTGTATCAGCAGCCCTTTTTCATAACGCAGGCTGACCGCAACGCCATCAATTTTTGGTTCACAGGAATATTCCAGCTCAGCCTTCAGCTTTGTCAGGCGCTTTAGTATACGGGCTTCAAATTTGTCGAGACTGTCCTGGTCAAAAGCCTTTTCCAGCGACAGCATGGGAATGTTGTGCCTGACCTGGGTAAAACCGCTCAGCGGCTCACTGCCAACACGCTGGCTGGGAGAATCGGGGGTGATTAAGTCGGGGTGCTGCTGCTCTATTTCAAGCAGACGATCGAAAAGCCGGTCAAATTCCTGATCGGGAATCTCCGGCGCATCGTGTTGGTGATAGCGACGATTGTGGTGATTGATTTGCTGCCGCAGCGCCTCGAGCTCCGCCTTGAGCGCTGCACTTGCCTGGCTCATTATTTACGGGAGAGCTGAGCCAGCTCAAAATCCTGAATGCGTTGCCGGCAATGCTCTATCGTCTGGCGGGTAATGACGCTACGGTTTTCATCCTTGAGCTCACCATTAAGACTGTTCTTGATGCTGTTTGCCGCATTAAGCATTTGCTCGAAACAGCGCATGTTCCCCAGCTGGTTGGGTAATTGTAGGAAAAAGCTGACACCCGGCGTGGTAAATTCATCCATCTGGCTGACATCAAAAGTACCGGGTTTCACCATATTGGCCATGCTGTACATGACCGGGCCGTTACCCTCCGTATCGGCATGTTTGTGAAAGATGCTCATCTTGCCCAGTTGCATACCCTGCTGCAGGAGTATCGGCAGTAATTCCTTGCCGGCAAAGTATTCGCCTGGCTTTGCCATGACATTGATGACAATGACTTCTTCCGGCTCTAGATACTGTTCATCGTCTTCCGCTTCATCCTGGAAATAATCTTCCGGTGATTCTGAAAAAAGTTCGGTTTGCAGGCTATCCTTATCAGCAGACTTTGCTTTGTTTTTCGTTTTATTTTTTGCCTTATTTTTTTCTTTTTCCTGTGATTTTTTGGATTTTTTATCCGTCTGGCGTAGATGTTGTGGCTTGTCATCCAGCTCATCTGTGGATAGTGGCTCCAAATCCCCCAGGCTGGGTTCAATACGCCCGCTGCTTCGATCTCTGATTACCGGCTCCCGGCGACTGACTCGAACTGAAGACAGCACGCTATCCTCGTCATCCTCATCGGTTTCATCAGAATCGATACTGTCTCCTTCCTCAGTCTGAGCAGCGCTCAATTCATCTGCTTTGATGAGAGCTTCCACAGGGGCAGGCTCTTCTTCATGCTCTAGATCGTCTAAATCCTCACTCTCTTTATCGTCATCAAATGTTTCATGCCCGGCATACTGGGTATCGGCATCGTCACTGACTTCTTCCGCTTCGTCGATATCATCCCAGAACACTTCATCTTCATCTTCTTGAGATGAGGCAGCAGCACTATAAGGTCCCTGCTCCTGCGGGCCGGGGTTTTTAAGCTTGCTGCTTAATTCAATCGCATCCATCAAGACCGGCACATCTTCCTCAAAGGGCTCATCCTCCTCATAAGACGCTGCTCCTTCAGCATAATCCGACTCTGCCTGACCAGCCAAAGCCCGACGATCTTTAATACGAGCACCACCATTGGGTAACTCTGCTATTTCCAGCGGATCATCATCAAACGCATCAGCAGGCGGGATGTTTTTATCGATTTTCAGTCGAATGCTGTTTTTATGCTTGCGGCGATACCCGTCCGCCAAAATTAGGACGATACCGACAATGACAATGATGATCAGCCAGTCTCTCATGCCCATGAGCTGACTCCAGAAATGATGGAAAGTCTGTTGTTTTTATTATCCTGTTTCACGCTGACATAGTCTGACATAAGAGCTGCCATACATAAACTCCCGCGCTTGCTACATGGCCGCCATTTCGGCCGCTTCATCAATATCCACCGAGACCAGCCTGGAAACGCCCGGCTCCTGCATGGTGACCCCCATCAATTGATTGGCGGACTCCATGGTCAGACGGTTATGGGTGATGAAGATAAACTGGATGATGCCGGACATTTCCTTAACCAGATTGGCATAACGCCCAATATTGGCGTCATCAAGCGGAGCATCAACCTCATCCAGCATACAAAAAGGGGAAGGATTCAAATGGAAAATCGAGAACACCAGTGCAATGGCTGTCATGGCTTTCTCACCACCGGACAATAAGTGGATGGTGCTGTTACGCTTGCCCGGGGGCCTGGCCATGATAGCGACGCCGGTGTCGAGCAAGTCTTCACCGATCATGTCCAGGTAGGCATGGCCGCCACCAAAAATTTTCGGGAAAAGATCCTGCAAACCCGCATTGATCTTGTCGAAGGTTTCCTTGAAGCGGGTACGGGTTTCGCGATCAATTTTCTTGATGGCGTTTTGCAAGGTCAGCAAGGCTTTTTCCAGATCTTCATTCTGCTGATCCAGATAAATTTTACGCTCAGACTGCGAGCTGTATTCATCAATGGCCGCCAGGTTAATGGCGCCCAGCCGCTGAATGCGGTTGTTCAGTTTCTCCAGTTCTTCTTCACAGGACTCTGCTGTTAATTCTTCAGGCAGGGAAGCCAGAATGCTTTCCAGGTCATAGGAGGCCTTGGCAATTTCCTGCGCCAGCGCTTCGCGTTTGACATTGGCTCCTTCAATACTCAGGCGCTTGTTGGACAGACTCTCACGAATGCCCTGGGCATTCTCCTGGGCTTCATTACGGCGTTTTTCCAGCTCGCGCAATTCATGTTCGACTTCATCCAGCTGGGTTTTGGCGCTGCGCATCTCATTTTCAATGGAGACACGTGAGGTGAGCTTCTCTTCCAGTTCCTGCTTCAATCTTGGCACAGGGTCATCACTTTGCTTGAGGCTGCCTTCCAGTTGCTGTTGCCGGTTCTGGTAAGCCTCCACCTGTGCACTAACACGCTCAAGCGCTGTTTTCAGGGACGCCAGCTGTGTGCTCTGGGTCTGGTGTTGCAGGTTTATTTCATGACTGCGATCGCGGGCAGCCCTGGCAGTCTGGCGACTCGTATCCAGTTGTTCACGAACGCTTTCGCGTTGCTGCAGAAGGTTTTCACGCTTATCGGTATCCTGCGCCATTCGCTCGAGGGCTTCCTGTAACTTTTCCCGAGAATCGGCAATGTTTTCCTGTTCCTGCTTGACCTGCTGAGCTAACTCCTCAATTTCTTTGGTGATGCGCTCACGCCGCTCATTCACCTGCTCGACCTTTACCCGGGCGGCTGAACGCTCAGCCTTGAGTTCTGCCGCCTGCTTGTTCAGTTCGGCCAGTTTTTCAAGGTACTGCTCTTTGTCGTTCTCGGCAGCTAGCAGTTGCTCGCGAAGTTTTTCGGCTTGCGTCGTGTTTGCAGTGATCTGGGTCTGCAAGTCCTTGATGAGCACTGCGAGCCCTTGGAGTTCTTCCTTGCGTTTTAATACACCACTGTCCTTATCCATGCCTTTGGCAACACGCAGCCAATTGGCGCCAATCCAGATGCCTTCGGCAGTGATAATAGATTCGTGTGCCTGCAGTTGCTTGCGAGTGGCAAGTGCTTCACTCAGGGTTTCGGCGGTATAAATACCCGCCAGCAGACCTTCCAGATTATTGCTGCCCTGTACTTTTTCGCTTAAAGCGCGGGCTTGCTTGGCTGTATTACTGGACTGACTGGCAACACCACTGCTTTCAACAAACTGCAAGAGACCTTCATCAAAACTTTCCAGCAGCTCATTCAAGGTGGAAAGATCATCCACACAGACAGCCTGCATCTGATCACCGAGTACGGTTTCAACCGCCAGCTCCCAGCCATTTTCAACCACCAGCTCATCAAGAAGGCGTTTATTCTGGGCCAACTGATGCTGGCTAAGCCACTGACTGGCATTTTCTTCCTGGCTGAGTGCTGCCTGCTGCAGCACTTCCAGTGAGGCCTGCTTGCCAAGGCGGCTTTGCAGCTCACTACGTCGGTCGGCCAGCTGAGATTCGGATTGTTTTAATTGCTGCCTGATCTCATCAATATTCGCCAACAGGCCTTTATTCTGGTTTTGCAGCGCGTCGGCGTTACTTTCCAGCTCGCTAATTTGCTGGTTAAAAGCCTGAATTTCCTGCTCTTCCTGTTCTGTATGCAGATGGGACAGTTCATTTTTCAGACTGCTCTGGCGCTGAATGCCTCGCTCGACGATATTTTCAAGATGTTTGATGCGTTGCTGCTCGACGTCAGCCAGACGGGTTACCTCGGCAGAATCGGTATTGAACTGGTCCCAGTCCTGCTGCCAGCCTGTCATGCCCTGCTCTGCAGCATCCAGTGCAGTATTGGCAGCCTGTTCCTGCTCACGGGCAGCCTGCAGACTGGGCTCAACTTCGGCAATGGCGGCTTGAATCTGCTCTATCTGCTCGCTATCTTCACGCATTTCCTGCTCGGCCTTGGACAGGTTGTCGCGTATATTGCCGAGCTCTTCACTGAGCTCCAGCTGACGCTGGCGCTGGTGTTCGATATTTTGCTCGATTTTGCTGATTTCGCTACCCAGTGAATAATAGCTGGCCTGCACTTTCTGGTAGGCATCCTGAATATCCACATTGGCTTCACGCTGCTTTTCGATCTCTGCTTCAAAAGAACGGGCCGAAGCGATACTGGCTTCCAGCTTGACCTCCAACTCACGGATAATCTGCTGAGCCTTGCTGACCTCGGCATCAAAATCACGCCAGCGAATACTGTTGAGCTGGGCGCGGGTATCCCGCTCCTGCTGCTTGTATTCCTTGTAACGCTCGGCCGCCTTGGCCTGGCGCTGCAAGTGCTGCAACTGGCGCTCGAGTTCCTCGCGGATATCGGTCAGGCGCTCCAGATTTTCCTTGGTGCGTTTGATACGGTTCTCGGTTTCTCGACGCCGTTCCTTGTACTTGGAGATGCCGGCGGCCTCCTCAATAAAGATACGCAGCTCTTCGGGTTTGGATTCGATCAGCCGGGAAACCATGCCCTGCTCGATGATCGAGTAGGAACGCGGCCCCAGACCGGTGCCGAGAAAAATATCAGTAATATCCCGACGGCGGCATTTCTCGCCGTTCAAAAGATAGGTCGATAGCGCCTCGGAATTCACCACCCGTTTTACGGATATTTCGTTAAAACTGGCGTACTGGCCCTTGATGGTGCGATCTGCGTTATCAAAGATTAGCTCAACAGAGGCCTGCCCCACCGGTTTGCGGGTACTGGAGCCATTAAAGATGACATCGGTCATCTGCTCACCACGCAGGTTCTTGGCAGAGCTTTCTCCCATGACCCAGCGCACGGCATCAATAATATTGGACTTACCGCAGCCATTGGGGCCGACGACTGCACAGAGATTGCTTGGGAGGTTAACGGTAGTCGGGTCTACGAATGATTTAAAACCTGCTAATTTAATGCTCTTAAGTCGCATCGAACCGACGTACTCCGGGTATAAAGACACATGGCAAATAATTGACAAAAATTTTAGCCGATATGCACGCTAAACTCACCTGTAAAATTAAGCTTAGCTAAAATATTTAGTAATTTGACCCATCTCAGGATCCCTAAAATAATAGCTATATAATAGGCAATGAATTTTTTGCTACCTCTCGGGTCAAAGATCAAGATTTCCATGGATTTAAAGTAATTAATGGATCCCCCAAGAGCAATGCCCGATGATAAAGTAGATTATTTCTAAGCTTTAGAGTGTATCTATATGTATATATTGAATTTATTAAAAAGTTATGCTAAAATTTTCAGTATTTATTAGATAGTCGGTCATGGAAAATAGCATTATATTATTTGGAGCAGCGCTAGTTAGTCTGTTATTGAGCTTTCCACTGCAAAAATTTGCGAGATCGACAGGTCTAGTAGATAGACCCAACGATAGAAAATCTCATGAGGGAGATACTCCGCTTATCGGCGGTATCATTATATTTCTTACCATTCTAGCTTTCGCCATACTCCAACAGCCGACATATCTTCTACCCTATTTTTTGGCATTAGCTTTGGGGCTTGCTGACGATCGTTTTCAGGTCAACCCCTCTTTACGAATGTTAGCTCAAGTATTGATTGCGGGCTTAATTGCTTCGCAGATACAGATTTCTAGCCTAGGCAATCTCTTTGGCAGTGAAATTACAATAAGTGTATATGCTTCTTATATTTTTACTACCTTTGCCATCGTCGGCCTAATGAACGCCTTTAATCTAATTGATGGCCTCGATGGCCTTTGCGTAACTATTTTTTTAGTTGGGTATGTCGGTTTTTGGG
>CAZSHI010000032.1:0-27501 GCA_964606735.1 uncultured Enterobacteriaceae bacterium | reverse complement strand
AAGACGCTACCGCCCTACCTAATCAAAGGCATGCTTACTAGCGTTCATGGCGTGAACACTATACCAGCTGCGTGAGCGGGAGAACAATCGTTTTTTAGTTAAATGGCAGCGACGGCTGACAAAGGAAGGGATACGGCCTGTTGCTTACCCAACATGGTGATCAGCAGGATGACACGCTGCTCACCATCCTGTTCTTTGACGATGGCCTGCAGGCCTTTAAAGCTGGAATCGGTAATTTCCACCTGCTCGCCGGCCGCGAAAATATGCGGTTTTTCCCGGGTTTGATCAATCACCGCTTCCTCGTTCGCCAGGGCTTGCAGATTGGCAATGATGCTTTCTGGCACTTTGGCAGGACTGTCCGCGAAGCGAATGAGTTTCAGCACACCTCGCGTGGAACGAATGGACGACCAGTGGGCATTCGGCTCCCCCAGTTTGATAAAGAGGTAGCGCGGGAAGAGTGGGCTGAGCACTTTTTGCTGCATCCCTCTCTTCAATTGATGAGACAGCAGGCGCGGGTAAAACACCTCAAAACCCAGATTATTGAGGTGCTGCTTTGCCCTGTCCTCTTGGCGAGGACGCGTCATCAACAAATACCAGTCATCCATCGCGGCATTATAAGGGAATCGGGCATGGGCAGAAACCACCGTATTTATACCCTGTTCTTTCAAGGGGCTTAGCGCGCTTCCATGGCTGCCCTGATCTCTTCAAAGCCAAAGCCCCTGCCCTGCAAAAAGCGCTGGCACCTGGCCTTTTCTTTGGCGTTCTTGTTATCCAGATGAGGAAAGCGTTTTTCCCTGGCCTCTCGGCATGATTCCTGCCAGTCATACTCACCACTGTAGAGAACCTGTTTGAGCTCACTGGCATCGAGGCCTTTGGGGTACAGTTCGGCTTCAATCTTGAGCGGACCAAAACCGCGACTGGCTCGGTAGCGGATATAGGCCTCCAGAAAGCGCTGGTCGGATTGCAGGTTTTCGTCCCGCAATTTTTCAAGAGCCGGTCTGATATCCTCTTCGGGAAAGCGGGAGCTTAATTTCTGCACCAATTCATGAAAGGAGTGCTCCCGCCGGGCCAGCAAGTCCATGGCGGCTCGGCGGATAGCGATTTCAGGCTTGTCTTGCTTGTCTTGCTTGTCTTCGCCAGAAGAGTGATTCATTCAGATTATGACAAAAGTGGTAGAGTTGAGACCCTGACACCTCAATCAATTATTCACTGGCAGCGACGGCTTCGGCTTCATCCTCATCATTGACAGGCACCGCCTCTTGATTGCTGTTCTTCTTCGGCTTGGCCAGCAGTTTTTCACGCAGCAATCCTTCAATTTCCTGCGCGACCTCGGGATTATCTTCCAGGTATTGCATGGCATTTTTCTTGCCCTGCCCTATTTTCTCGCCTTTGTAGGCATACCAGGCGCCGGATTTCTCTACCAGATCGTGCTTCACACCCAGGTCGATAATCTCACCGAGTCGGGAGATGCCCTGGCCATAGTAAATCTGGAATTCCACCTGCTTGAAGGGAGGCGCCACCTTGTTTTTGACGACCTTGACGCGGGTTTCATTACCCACGACTTCGTCGCCTTCCTTGATGGAGCCGATACGGCGAATATCCAGCCGCACGGATGAGTAGAATTTAAGCGCATTACCCCCGGTGGTGGTTTCCGGCGAACCGAACATAACGCCGATTTTCATGCGAATCTGGTTGATGAAGATCACCAGCGTACCCGAATTCTTGATATTACCGGTCATCTTGCGCAGAGCCTGTGACATCAGGCGCGCCTGCAGGCCCATATGGGAGTCCCCCATATCGCCTTCGATTTCAGCCCGTGGCGTTAAGGCCGCAACCGAATCCACCACGACCACATCCACGGCGCCGGAGCGCACGATCATGTCGCAAATCTCCAGCGCCTGCTCACCGGTATCGGGTTGGGAGACCAGCAGGTCATCCACATTCACCCCCAGGTTACCGGCATATTCCGGGTCCAGGGCATGTTCGGCATCAATAAAGGCACAAGTACCGCCAGCTTTTTGCGCTTCTGCAATTACCTGCAGGGTCAGGGTGGTTTTACCGGAGGATTCCGGTCCGTAAATTTCAACCACACGCCCCTTGGGCAGACCGCCAATACCCAGCGCAATATCCAGGCCCAGCGAGCCGGTGGAAATGGCCGGAATAGCGACCCGCTCGGAATCACCCAGTCGCATCATGGAACCTTTACCAAATTGTCGTTCGATTTGTGCCAGGGCGGCACTGAGTGCTTTATCTTTATTACTGTCCTGTTCTGCCATTAACCTTAACCTGCTGATGCGTTCTTGCGTTGATATGAAGACGTTTAAAAAAGCCAAATTCCCATGAAAAAGTCAGGAATTTTTTGGACTCTTCTCGAGTAATGATTAAAGCAGATAAGCCCTCTTTGTTCAAAACAGATTTTTGTATGATGCAGGGCTTTCACGTAGAATCCTTGGCTTTGAAATCAGCCATTATTTATCCCTTTTTTATTTTAAGTATCACATTTTGAACACACCCGCCTCCACCCATACCCCGATGATGCAGCAGTACCTGAAGGTGAAGGCCGAATACCCGGATGAGTTGCTGTTTTATCGCATGGGTGACTTCTACGAGCTGTTCTATTCCGATGCCGAAAAAGCCGCCGGCCTGCTCAACATTACTCTGACAGCGCGTGGTAAATCAGCTGGCAGCCCCATTCCCATGTGCGGCATTCCCTACCATGCGGCCGACCGCTATCTGGCCAAGCTGGTGGAAAAAGGTGTGTCTGTCGCCATCTGTGAGCAGATTGGTGACCCGGCCACCAGCAAGGGTCCGGTGGAACGTAAAGTCGTCAAGCTCATTACCCCGGGCACACTCAGTGATGAAGCCCTGCTAGCAGATAATCAGGATCGCTTGCTGGCGGCCATTCACTACGATGGCAAACACTTTGGTCTGGCCAGCCTGGATCTGAGTGCGGGGCATTTTTCAGTCCTTGAAGTCGACACCGAAAGTGAACTGCTCAACGAACTGGCCAGGGTCAACCCGGCTGAACTGCTGGTCGCAGACACTCAGAACTGGCCCGATACCATCAACAAACGCACAGGTCTTAGAAAACGGCCTGAATGGGATTTCGATCTGGATAGCGCCCGCCGTGCCCTGCACAAACAGTTTCAGGTCGACAGTCTGGAAGGCTTTGGCTGTGAACACCTGGGAAGCGCTCTTTGTGCCGCTGGCTGCCTTTTGCATTATGCCCGCGAAACCCAGTTCTCAGACTTGCCCCACTGCCAGAGCCTGCGGCTTGAGCAAAAAAGTGACAGCCTGATTCTGGACAGCATCAGCCGTCGCAACCTGGAAATCGACCGCAATCTGGCGGGTGGCTTGGAAAATACCCTCAGCGCGGTATTTGACCATTGCTCTACTGCGATGGGTTCACGCTTGCTGAAACGCTGGCTGCATCGCCCTATTCGCCAACGTGACCAGCTTCGACTGAGACAGCAGGCAGTCACCAGCCTGATCGACAATTATTACTATGAACAATTACAGGAAATTCTGCAGCAGATTGGCGACCTGGAACGCATCGTCGCCCGTATTGCTTTGCGCTCCGCCCGACCCCGCGATCTGGCCAAGTTGCGTGATGCCCTGGGGCTCTTGCCGGGTTTACAGGCTGTGCTTAGCAGTATCGATTCGCCACGCCTGCAGGAGTTGAGCCAACTGATTGGTGAGCACCCCAAACTGTTTGAATTACTCACCAGCGCCATTATCGAAAATCCACCGGTTGTCATCCGTGAAGGCGGTGTGATTGCCAGCGCCTACGATGAGGAACTCGATGAATTGCGCAGTCTCAGCTCCAGCGCCGGTGAATTCCTCAATAAGCTTGAAGAAGAAGAAAAAAGTCGCACCGGGATCAGCACCCTCAAAGTGGGCTATAACCGGGTGCACGGTTACTACATTGAAATCAGCCGGCTACAATCCGAACAGGCGCCCGCCGAATACATCCGCCGACAGACCCTGAAAAATGCCGAACGCTTTATCACACCCCAGCTCAAGGAATTTGAGGACAGGGTGCTCAGTGCCAAAAGCAAATCACTGGCTCGCGAAAAATTCTTGTACGATGAATTGCTTAACACCCTGGCTGATCAGCTCAAAGCGCTACAGGATAATGCCTTTAGCCTGGCGGAGCTGGATGTGCTGTGTAACTTTGCCGAACGGGCACAGGCGCTGGATCTGGTCTGCCCGGAGTTAAGCCTCGATGAGGGCATCGACATTCGCCAGGGGCGTCACCCGGTTGTGGAGCATGTCCTGGAAGAAGCCTTTGTGGCTAACGATCTCCAGCTCTCCCCTGAGCAGAATATGCTGATGATTACCGGCCCCAATATGGGTGGTAAATCCACCTACATGCGGCAAACCGCCATTATCGTGCTACTGGCCCATACCGGTTGTTTCGTGCCGGCCCAATCAGCATTAATTGGACCCGTGGACAGAATCTTCACCCGTATTGGCTCCTCTGATGATCTGGCCGGTGGCCGCTCGACTTTCATGGTTGAGATGACCGAAACAGCCAATATCCTGCACAATGCCAGCAAGCACAGCCTGGTATTGATGGATGAAATCGGCCGTGGCACCAGCACTTTTGATGGCTTGTCACTGGCCTGGGCCTCAGCGGTTTATATTGCCAGCCATATCCAGGCACAGACCCTCTTTGCCACGCATTATTTCGAACTGACGACATTGGCTGAACAGTACCCCAACATCCGTAACGTGCATCTGAATGCCAGCGAGCATGACCAGGGAATTGTGTTTTTGCACAGCGTTGAAGAGGGACCGGCAAATCAGAGCTACGGCCTGCAGGTAGCACAGCTGGCCGGCATCCCGAAAGCGGTGCTCGAACAGGCACGCAGCAAGCTCAGCCAGCTGGAAAGCGAAGCCTACAAACACGGCGAAGCCGATAGCCAGCAGGCTGATTTGTTCAGCGTTGGCACCCCCCATCCTGCCCTTGAAAATCTATTAGAAATCAACCCGGATGAGCTAAGCCCCCGGCAGGCACATGAGCTGCTCTATAGCCTGATTAAACTGGTACGGGACTCGTAATTACTGATAAAATGCCCCGCCTGAAATGCATTAAGGAGACTGCGCATGACCTTTGTTGTTGGTGAAAACTGTATTCGTTGCAAACATACTGATTGTGTTGAAGTGTGTCCTGTCGACTGCTTCTATGAAGGCCCGAACATGCTGGTCATCAACCCTGATGAATGCATTGACTGTGCTCTGTGTGAACCCGAATGCCCGGTGGATGCCATCTATGCTGAAGATGAGCTGCCTGAAGAGCAGGCCGAATTCCTGGAGCTGAATGCGGAACTCAGCGAACAGTGGCCCAATCTGACTGAAATGAAGGAGCCACTACCCGATGCCGAAGAATGGGCTGACAAACCCAACAAGCGTGAATTCCTGGAACGCTAGACCTGTACGCCTAAAACCTCAGGATTTCTCCGGATTTCCCAGGCTCAGCCCTTCACGTTCCATAAATCGCCGCAAACGGGACAGGGCTTCAATCTGAATCTGTCTGACCCGTTCGCGGGTCAGCCCAACCTCTGCACCAACCTCGTCCAGCGTACTGCTCTCATAGCCATACAAGCCGAAACGCCTTGCCACAATTTCTGACTCGCGCTCATTGAGCCGATGAATCCAGCGTTCCAGTTTGGCTTTCAGATCAGCCTGCTCAAGGATGTATTCTGGATCTTTTTCGTCATCGTCCGGAAACAGATCCAGCATGCTTTTGTCCTCATCCTGAGGCAGGGGTGTATCGGCAGAGCAGACCCTGACTTCTTTCTTGTACAGCCTGGCAATATAATCGACCGGCTTGTTCATGCGAGCGGCCAGTTCTTCATCCGTGGGCTTTCTGCCCAGCTCTTCTGTCAGCCGCTTGAGTATACGGGTACAGGCATTAATCTCCTTGATCAGATGAATGGGCATTCGGATGGTCTTAGCGTTGTTCATAATAGCGCGGTCAATGCTCTGTTTGATCCACCAGGTCGCATAGGTTGAAAAACGGTAACCGAGTTCGGGATCAAACTTTTCCACAGCACGAATCAAGCCCAAATTGCCCTCTTCGATCAAATCAAGAAAGGATAAACCCCGATTCAGCGAGCGTTTTGCCAGCGTGACCACCAAGCGCAGATTGGCCTCGATCATCTGTTTCTTGCAATTGCTGTTTCCCTTGACCACTTCACGCGCAAGTCTGATTTCTTCATGGGCAGACAGCAAAGGTGTGTGCCCAATTTCGTTGAGATACAGAGTGGTGGGGTCCAGATCATTAGCACTTTCCGAGTCGGACTGCTTGCTCTTGCGAAGCTTCCGCTTGCCCGCTATCTTTGAAGTAGAAGGCGCCCTGCCCTGAATCAGCTTAAGCGGAGCAGGTTTTCTAGTGTTTTCTTTATCGCCGGCATTTGGTGCTTTATCCTCGGTATCAACCATCATCAGGCTCCTTTGACTGGGTTTTAGCATGTCCTTTTGCTTTTTCCTGGATACTTCCCTTTATTTATCGATTCACTCTTCCTTTATTCATTACACCTTTATTGAGGTAATGACTTACTTTTTTCCGAGATGTCTTCTCCATCTTGTCGCATACTGTTTTATTGATATCACTTTCACTGCCATGCAAGTGACTCATTGCATTAAAAAACGCAGAAGAAAGAATAGAAATCAGTATAGTACAGCTTAGGCTGGCGACGATATTTTTTTGGAACGATTCAGCAAGATCTAACGCGGAGGCAAATAGGCCACGGGATCCACAGGCTGGCCCGCCAGTCTGATTTCAAAATGCAGCATTTCCTGATCAATGCCCGTGGAGCCCAGACCGGCTATTTCCTGACCACGCGTAACACGATCACCTTCTGAGACATACAGTGCATTGTTGTGCGCATAGGCGCTGAGAAATTGTTCGTTATGTTTAATGATGATTAACTCACCATACCGCAGCAGTGCATTACCGGCATAGACTACTTCACCGGCCTCTGCAGCATAAACCGGATCACCGGCACTCCCGGCAATATCAATACCTTTTGCCGTATCACTGGATGAAAAATTTCCGATCACTCGTCCATTGGCGGGCCAGACCCAGCGCAGCAATGGACTGGTATTTCCAGCCGGCCTGCTTTGCGCATTGCCGGTACTGTTAGGGTTAACCCTTGTGGTCGAACCGCTCTGTGCAGAAACCCCGCTTTGGGCAGGAGCACTTGCCACCTGTTCAACATCCAGACTCAGTTCCTGACCAGGGAAAATGACGTAAGGCTCGGCAATATTATTCGCCTGCGCCAGTGCCCTGAAATTAAGGTCATACATCCAGGCAATGGCATAAAGTGTTTCTCCTTCATTGACCCGATGACTGGGACCACTTCCAAGATTGACGGTAGTACGCGCAGATGACACGGCCGGCTGCCCAATCTCGGAAACAGGTGCACGATAATTGCTCTCACTCTGGCAGGCACTGAGCACAAGCAGCCCTGTCAGCAGAAGCAATGTATGAATCGATACTGGCAAGATACGATGCCCCATCTATTATCCTGAGATTATTTTGATCTCTTTCCCAACAATTCCAGACAATAAACCAACGCAAAACCCATCATAATCAGAAGCACAAAAAGCGTCCAGACACGTGAGCCTGCCTGCTGACCAAACGCTTGCCAGGGCCATATACCGTATAACGAACCCAGCAAGATACCCAGCAAGAGCGCCATGGTTTTTTCATGAAAGTGTTTGAGCAAATAGGCCAGCAAATTGGAAAAAGCAATCAAGCCGACCACACAGCCTGCAGCAAACAAGGACAGCAAGGCAACATCCAGTTCACTCAAGGCCCTTAAAACGGTTTCATAGGATCCCAGTAACACCAGAATGAAAGCCCCGGATATTCCTGGCAGAATCATGGCACAGATGGCAATGGCGCCGCTGAAAAAGACAAAGCCGGCTGCCGCTTGCTCTGAACTTTGTGGCAACAGGTTAATCAGCACGGCCAGTAAAACACCAATCAACAGCAAGCTGAGCTTAGTCGGATCCCAGACCTTTACTTCACGCCGCAAAAACAGGCTGGACGCAAGAATCAGCCCGATAAAAAATGCCATCACCTGGTAGTTATAATTGGCCAGCAAAAAACTGACCATATTGGCCAACAAGAGCGCCGATGACAGAATGCCCAACAAGAGCGTCAGTAAAAAATTACCATTGATATAGGCCCAGGCGGCTTTCAGGCCCTGCCCGAACAAAATTCGCAGCGCCTGAAAATTGCAGCGCTGGATGGAAAGAATCAGTTCTTCATAAATATTACAGACAAAGGCAATCGTGCCGCCGGAAACGCCAGGCACGGTATCTGCTGCACCCATCGCCATGCCTTTTAAAAAAAGCAGTAATGCAGCAGGCACCTGTGTTTTGTCTGGCTCGGCCATTACCAGCGCTCCACACCTTCCAGCAAGGGAACAAAGACCACGGGCAAGACGTTTTCAATTTCGATCTGCCCCTGCACTTTACGACAGACCTGCAACTCCTGACGTGATGATGAGCCCACGGGAATGACGATGACCCCGCCTTCAGCCAACTGCTCGATCAGGGCCTTGGGCACTTCACTGGCCGCTGCGGTGGTGATGATGGCATCAAAAGGCGCATGTTGCGGCCAACCATATCGACCATCGGCACATTTGAGCTGGATATTTTTTATCCCCAGCCGATGCAGCCTTTCTTTGGTCTTTTGCAGCAAAGGATTGATACGTTCAATGCTGTAAACACGCTTGACCAGTTGCGCAAGAATCGCCGTCTGGTAGCCACAGCCAGTACCGATTTCCAGCACATTGGCCTGCTCGCTGGCCAGCGAACTGATGACAATCTCGGTCATTCGGGCAACCACAAAGGGCTGGGAAATGGTCTGATTAAAACCGATCGGTAGTGAGACATCTTCATAGGCCCGGTGGGAAAGCGCTTCTTCGATAAACAAGTGGCGCGGCGTGGTACGTATTGCCTCCAGCACGGCAATCTGCTGTATGCCCTGTTCAATCAGTCGCTGCACCAGTCGCTCACGTGTGCGCAGGGAGGTCATGCCGATGCCTTGGTGCTCAATTGTATTCACGTTCTACTGTCTCGTTGTCTTGGCTATTGAATTGTCCTTGCCTGCCTTGCTGCAGGACAAACAACTCCCGGAGCAATACGGTGGCGTAGGCGCCCCGGTTCAGGGTAAAGGACAGCTCGAGTTCATGATCATTCAGCTTGTGGGTTTTGAGATTCATCACCGGACTGCGTAAGGCGCGTCGCTGCATGGCAAGACCGGCCTGCTCGAGGCCCTGCTTCAGTTCCGGGTTTGCCTTGGCCACTGCGGTTTCCAGTTCGGCACATTGGCCACTAGACTGCAAATCACCCATCCCCCATAAGGGGCCAGTCGGATGAATATCCCACTGCTCCAGTCGCTGCTGCAGAAGCGGGTCGGCCGGATCAGCCACAAAGCATGCTGCCGAGGCGTTCAGTTGCATAAGCTCCCCGTCGAGATAGTGCTGCCAGTTATTCTGTTCAACCCGTTTTGACAGCACCTGATTGAACAGGGACGCCCGCGCGGCAGACAAATACAGACCGCGTTTGTAGGGATTTTTTACCTGCAAGTCGCCGGCAAAGTATTTCAGAGCAGTCGATATATTTGCGCCCTGCCAACCGAAGCGCTGTTCCCCAAAATAGTTTGGCACGCCGTGTTCCTGAATCAGCTGCAGTCGTTCTTCGAGTTCATCCGGATGTCGGCTGAGGTTGCGCAAGACAAGCCTGAAATGATTGCAGCGATGTGAGCCGCGTTTCAGCTTGCGGGAATTCATGTGCGATTCAAGCACCCTGAGCTGCGGACTGTTCAAGGCTTCTATGTCTTTCGTTTCAGTATCGGCCAATCTTACGCTGAACCACTGTTGCGTCAGCGCCTGTCGGTCCTTCATGCCGGAAAAGGAAACATCAACACTGGGACGTTTAAAAAAACGTACCAGTTTTTGCTGGACTTCCTGCGTACTCAAGCCCGATTTTTCAATATACAGATACAAATGCTCACCCTTACCCTCAGGCAAAAAACTGAGCTCTTCGCTTACCTCAAAATCAGCGGGCTCAGTTTTATAGTCCGCGCTGATGCTGGGTATGCCATAAGCATAGGCACAGTGCTCCAATACGTTCATGATCCGTCCTGAATCAGAACCTGTGCCTGCACGGCAATACCTTCACCGCGCCCGGTAAAGCCAAGTCCTTCACTGGTGGTCGCCTTTACAGAAATGGCACTCAGAGGCAGCTGCAGACAATCCGCCAGTGATTGCCGTATGGCCTCCCTGTAATCGGCCAGCCTGGGTTTTTCGGCGATAAGCGTGATGTCGGCATTTTGCAGGGACCAGCCACCTTGTTTGAGCATCTCATAAACGTCACTGAGCAGTTGCATGCTGCTGATGCCTGCATAACGTGAATCACTATCCGGAAAATATTGTCCTATATCACCCAGAGCAAGCGCTCCCAACAGCGCATCACACAGCGCATGGCTCAGGACATCACCATCTGAATGGGCCAGCAGTCTGTGCGTGTGCGGAATGTTGACACCACCCAGAACCACGGCAGCATTTTCATCTGCTGCCTCCTCAAAACGGTGCACATCGAAGCCTGAACCCACTCTGAACATACTGTGCTCTTAATACCTAGGAATAGCAGCTGAATCGGCAAGAACATGCTGCTGTAAAATGAATTCGGCCAGCGCCAAATCTTCTGCCGACGTGATCTTAATATTATCCCGGCGACCGGCAACCAGTTTCACCGGATACGCCATTTGCTCCATGGTCGCCGCCTCATCAGTGGCCAGGTGCCCCACTTCCAGGGCCTGGTTTGTGGCTTTGAGCAAGGGTCCAAGGCGAAACATTTGCGGTGTTGCAGCCAGCCAGTAATTCTCCCGTGGCAGCGTTGCACTGACCTGCTGCAAGGAGTCAGCCTGCTTCAGGGTATCACTCACCGGGAGCGCGAGAATACCGCCTGCACTTTCTCCTTCCAGTGCATCTACAAGCCTGTGCAAATCATCCGGGTGCAGGCAGGGTCGCACTGCATCGTGCACCAGCACCCAGTCATGGTCTGCTCCCCTTTCCTGAACGGCAGACAGACCGGCAGCAACGGAATGCAGGCGCTCAGCACCGCCCTCTACACAGACAATATTCGGAAAACTGGAGGCCAGATGTTCCTGAAAATAGCGGTCTTCAGGGTGCAGCACGAGTATGATGCCCCTCAGTTTGTCGAAGCTTTGCAGACTCTCCAGCGTCCATGCCAGCACTTCCCGTCCCTTGATTTTCAGGTATTGCTTGGGAATGCTGCTGTTCATGCGCCTGCCAATACCAGCAGCAGGCACTACTGCCCAGTAGTCACTGTTTGAACTTGTCGTCTGCTCAGACAAAAACGTGTTGCCTCTTGACTAGTCGCGGGGAGTCTCTGGCCTGCTTTCCCTGCCAGACTGAGCCTCATCTTCAACAATTAAAAAGAAGGTTTCACCGTCACGGATCAGGCCAAGTTCATTGCGGGCATGCTCTTCGATAGCATCCATGCCGTCCTGCAATTCTTCCACCTCATTTATCAGTGAAGCATTGCGGGCGGAAAGTTCAGTGTTCTCCTGGCTCTGCCTGTCCAGCTCATTAGTGAGCCGATCTATATCCGCAAAACTGCCCTCGCCAACCCATAAGCGATATTGCAGTCCGAGGAGAATGAAAAACAATACAGCTATCAAAACTTTCAAGCTGCCCTCCCACAGGCCTTATGCCCTGCTGAATTCCTCAAGCCCCCGGTAAGTCGCAAGACTACCGAGTTCCTCTTCAATAACCAGCAAGCGGTTGTACTTGGCAACCCTGTCTGAACGACACAGCGAGCCGGTTTTGATCTGCCCGGCTGAAGTCGCCACCGCCAGATCGGCAATTGTTGTGTCTTCGGTTTCGCCAGAACGATGGGAAATCACGGCGGTATAGTTCGCCGCTTTTGCCATGTTGATGGCAGCCAGCGTTTCGCTCAGGCTACCTATCTGATTGAATTTGATCAGAATGGAATTGGCAATCTGTTTATCAATCCCTTCCTGCAGGATGCGGGTATTGGTCACAAAAAGATCATCTCCCACCAATTGAACCTTATCGCCCAGTTTACCTGTCAAGGTGGCCCAACCCTCCCAGTCACTTTCATCCATGCCATCCTCAATAGATAGAATTGGATATTGCTGGCACAGGTCAACCAGATAATCGGCAAAGCCTTCGCTGTCGTAGGACTTGCCTTCCCCGCTAAGCTGATACTGCCCATCGCGGTAAAATTCCGAGGAAGCGCAATCCAGTGCCAGACAGATATCCGTTCCTGCTTTAAAACCTGCTTTATCAATGGCACTCAGAATGGCCTCAATGGCCGCAGCATTGGAGGGCAGGTTCGGCGCAAAGCCGCCTTCATCACCCACCGCTGTATTCAGCCCCAGGGCGTTTAAGACGGCCTTGAGGGCGTGGAACACTTCGGCGCCGTAACGCAGAGCCTCAGAAAAAGTGGGAGCCCCCACCGGCTGAATCATGAATTCCTGGATATCGACATTATTATCAGCATGCTCACCGCCGTTGATGATATTCATCATGGGCACCGGCATGGTATAGGCAGCATTGCCACCATCCAGCGCGGCAATGTAGGAATACAGACTTTGTCGACCCGCCGCTGCGGCAGCCTTGGCTGCTGCCAGGGAAACCGCCAGTATCGCATTGGCACCCAGCTTGGCTTTGTTCTCGGTTCCATCCAGATCAATCATCATCTGGTCGATGTGGGCCTGTTGGCGGGCATCCTGACCCAGCAGCGCCTGCCTGATATCCTCATTGACGGCCTGTACGGCTTTAAGTACACCTTTGCCACCATAGCGTGCAGGGTCCTTGTCACGTAATTCCAGGGCTTCTCGGGAGCCGGTAGAGGCCCCCGATGGTGCACAGGCACTGCCACATTCACCGCTATCTAGAATGACGTCGGCCTGAACTGTCGGGTTGCCCCGGGAATCCAGCACTTCTCTGGCTTTAATATCTTTAATACTGCTCACGGTTACTTTCCTTCATTAATGAGATATCAACGCTTCAGGCCGTGTCGATGTCTGGCTGTGATTTGATCAGAACATCCAGTGCCTTCAGCTGGGTTAAAAATGGCTCGAGCTGTGCAAGCGGTAATGCACAGGGACCGTCACACAGCGCTTTGTCCGGGTCGGGGTGCGCTTCCAGAAACAGACCGGCGATTTTCTGGGCTATGCCCGCCTTGGCCAGGCTGGTGACATCCTTGCGCCGGCCACCGGCACTGTCACTTCTGGCTCCAGGCATCTGCAGGGCGTGCGTGACATCAAACAGCACCGGAAAGCCAAAACCCTTGAGTATGGGGAAACCCAGCATATCAACAACCAGGTTGTTATAACCAAAGCTGCTGCCGCGCTCACAAAGCATGAGCTTTTCATTACCGGCTTCCCTGAATTTGGCAATGATGTGCTGCATCTCTGCCGGTGCCAGAAACTGCGCTTTCTTGATATTGATAATCGCACCGGATTCGGCCATGGCGACCACCAGATCCGTCTGGCGTGACAGAAAAGCCGGCAACTGAATGATATCAACGACCTCTGCTGCCGCTTGCGCCTGAGCAGGTTCATGCACATCGGTTAATAGCGGTACCTGGCAGCTCTCTTTGACAGCAGCCAGTATCTGTAGGCCTTTTCCCAGCCCCGGCCCGCGATAGGAGTTTTTCGAAGAGCGGTTGGCTTTATCAAAGGAGGCCTTGAAGATATAGGGAATGTTCAGACGCTCACACGTACGCTTGAACTTGTCTGCGGTTTCCAGCGCCAGCTCTTCCGATTCGAGCACATTCAATCCGCCGACAAGGATCATCGGTGACTCATTGCCGATGGGAATATCGCCGAGCTGTAAGATTTTCTGCATGCCTCGTGCCTCAGCTCTTCTTGCTGCTTACCGCGGCCTTGATAAAGCCAGTGAACAGAGGATGGCCGTCTCGTGGCGATGAGGTAAATTCCGGGTGAAACTGGCAAGCCAGAAACCAGGGATGATCCTGCAGTTCTATCACTTCCATCAGCTTGCCATCCATGGATTTACCGGAAACCTTGAGCCCTTTTGCCTCCAGTTGTTCGACATAATTATTGTTCACTTCATAGCGATGACGGTGACGCTCAACGATCACATCTTTTTGATAAGCGTCTTTGGCGATGGAATTATCCTCCAGGCGGCATTGCTGTCCACCCAGGCGCATGGTGCCACCCAGGTCTGAATTCTCATCGCGTTGCTCCGTGGCACCATCGGCACCCATCCATTCAGTAATCAGGGCAATGACCGGGTCACTGCAAGCCCTGTCGAATTCAGTACTGTGTGCCCCTTTCAGGCCAAGCACGTTCCTGGCAAATTCAATGACCGCAATGTGCAGACCAAGACAGATACCCAGATAGGGCACCTTGTTTTCCCTGGCGTACTGGGCAGTCAGTATCATGCCTTCGATACCACGCTCACCAAAACCACCTGGCACCACGATGGCATCCACACCCTGTAAAATATCCGTGCCTTCCTTTTCAATGGTCTCGGCATCGATATAGCGCGTGGTGATCTCGGTGGCAGTATGGATCCCCGCATGTTTGATGGCTTCAATCAGGGATTTATAGGCATCCAGAAGATCCATGTACTTGCCAACCATGGCGATCACCACTTCCTGCTTGGGCGAGCTGATTCGATCGACGACTTCCTGCCATTCCGAGAGGTCAGCCGGCGGGCATTCCAGTTTGAAGCGTTCGACAATTATCTCATCCAGGCCGGTATTGTGCAGAATCATCGGTGCTGAATAGATGGTGGCAGTATCCTGCAGGGAAACAACCGCAGGCAGTTCCACGTTGGTAAACAGGGCTATTTTCTTGCGTGCTGATTCAGGAATTTCATGCTCCGAGCGGCATACCAGGATATCCGGCTGAATACCGATGGAACGCAGATCCCTGACTGAGTGCTGGGTCGGTTTGGTTTTGGTTTCCCCCGCTGTGCGAATATAGGGCACCAGTGTCAGATGCAGAAACAGTGCCCGCGAAGAGCCCAGCTCCACCTTCATCTGTCGCACCGCTTCCAGAAAAGGCTGGGATTCAATATCACCTACCGTGCCACCAATCTCGACCAGGGCCACATCGGCATCACCGGCCCCCTGCTCGATGCGCAATTTGATTTCATCCGTGATATGTGGAATGACCTGGATTGTGGCGCCCAGGTAATCACCCCGGCGCTCTTTCTTGATGACATCCTCATACACCCGCCCGGCTGTAAAATTATTTGCCTGACTCATGGTGGTACGGATAAAGCGTTCATAATGCCCCAGATCGAGATCCGTTTCGGCACCATCTTCCGTCACGAAAACCTCGCCATGCTGGAAAGGACTCATGGTGCCAGGGTCAACGTTGATGTAAGGGTCAAGCTTGAGCATGGTCACTTTCAGACCACGTGCTTCGAGGATTGCTGCTAGGGATGCTGAGGTTATGCCTTTACCGAGAGAGGAAACCACACCACCGGTAATAAAGATATATCGCGTCATTCTCAGCCCATCTTGGTGAAACATAGATGGAGCTACAGGTTACCAGAACACCCTAATATCCACAATGAATATCTGCTCTGTGCCAGCTTAAAATGAGTCGGTTTTCACCCGTCTTAACGGCTGCCCCGTCACAGACAAACAGATCGGCAAGTGCCACCAGCTGATCATTGATATACAACAGCGGAATGCGATCCCGCAACCAGGGTGGTACCGCATAATCCTGATAAATTTTTTTCAGCGAACGGGTACGCCTGGCAAAAGGTTTTGCGCTATTTTCATCGGGACTAAAACGTATCTCAGGCCGTTCATTACCAGACAGGGAAAAACCGATTTCATCTACCTTGGCTTTTCGCAAACTGACAGTTCCCAGCCCTGCCGGCAATTCTAGCGGCTGCTCCGGCGACAATGGATATCTCCCCTCGGGGGCTGAGCTGGCAAAATCCTTTAGCACATACAGACACTCACGATAGCGCCTTGCCTGCACCTCAACAGCACCGGATGTCCAGCTGACCAGAGGACTGGCGTCTTCAACAGCCGGGATCAATTCCGTGACCAGCTTGCGCAATTCCTCAAACCCCGGTGTCGGCAGATCATACTTTTGTGCAAGCGCAGCGAACCAGTGACGCAGCAGATTACGCTGCCGACTGGCTTCGAGCGTTTTGATAGGCGCCAGTGGCAACTGTGGCGAGACAGTACTGAACCTAAAGCCTGCATCAAGCTGGGCCAGTTCTTTGAGCAGAGAGTCAGCTTCCTGCTGCAGCCCTGCACTGCGCTGAAAAACCTTGCCTGCGTCAGGCCAACGCGATTTTAGTGCCGGAATAATCGTGTGGCGCAGGAAATTACGGTCAAACTCGATATTCTGGTTACTGTGATCTTCAACCCAGTTCAGTTCGTTACTGTCAGCAAAGCCTTTGATCTCCTGACGTGAATAATTCAGTAGCGGTCTGAACAGGGTAGCAACTTGCAAGGGCCTGCTGGCGGGAATGCCGCCTAGCCCTCTTGGACCACTGCCGCGCAGCAGGTGATAAAGCATGGTCTCGACCTGATCATCCTGGTGGTGGGCCATCAGCAGGACATCACCTGGATTTAGCTGATCCGCAAACACGCCATAGCGTGCTTCGCGGGCCCGGGACTCGAGACTGCTCCCCGGCGCCAGCGCGATTGTTTTCACCAGCAGTGGGATGCCGTTTGCCTGGCAGTATTGCTGGCAATGGGCCTGCCATTGATCCGCATCAGGATGCAGACCATGATGCACATGAATGGCTTTGAGCTGCGACTGCGGCAGGCTTCTTCTGGCCAGTTCCAGCAGAACCTGGGAATCCAGTCCGCCGCTATAGGCCACCCAAAAGGTCGTCTCGGAAGAATAGCTTAAATCAGAAAGGTCTTGCAGGAAGGCATGTTCAGTTAGACGCGCCATGCCGCATTAAACGTTTATAACGTCTTTCCAGTAAAGAATCGGTATCCATGTCACGTAACTGGCGAATCTGCTCCAGCAGTGCGTCTTTGAGTCGGCTTGCTGTCAATTGCATATCACGGTGGGCGCCACCAAGTGGTTCTTCAATGCTACGATCTACAATGCCCAGTTCTTCCAGACGGCTGGAGGTCACGCCCATTGCCTCGGCAGCTGCGGCTTTAAAATCCGCTGACTTCCACAAAATGGTAGCACAGCCTTCGGGGGAGATGACGTAATAGGTCGAATATTGAAGCATGTTCAGGTAATCACAGACGCCGATGGCAATGGCACCACCTGAATTTCCTTCACCGGTTACCGTTGCGATGATAGGTGTTTTCAGACGGGACATGATCGCCATGTTCTCGGCAATGGCCTCATTGATTCCCCTGGCTTCAGAATCAACACCCGGATAAGCACCCAGCGTGTCAATAAATGTAAGCACCGGCAACTTGTAACGCTCGGCCAGCAGCATCAGGCGTCTTGCCTTGCGGTACCCTTCCGGTTTCGGCATACCAAAATTACGTCTTACCTTTTCTTCGGTGCTGCGGCCTTTCTGATGGCCAATCATCATGACCGGGATATCATCGAGATAGGCAACGCCTCCCAGAATGGAAGCGTCATCAGCATACAGGCGGTCACCATGCAGCTCTTCAAACTCCGTACACATGTAGCGGATATAGTCTTCCGTCTGTGGTCGCAGCGGATGCCGGGCCAGCATTGATATCTGCCAGGGGCTGAGGGAAGAGAAAATTTTGGTGGTCAGTTTCCGGCTCTTATCCTGAAGCTTTTCGATTTCTTCCGTGATATTGAGTTTATTGTCTGCACCAACCAGCCGCAGCTCATTAATTTTCACTTCTAGCTCAGCAATAGGTTGTTCGAACTCTAGAAAATCTGAATGCATAATTGTTAATAACTCAAGCTGACACCCTGGGCGCCATATTGTTCACGTAATCGATGCAGTAAATCATCATCGGGTCTGACCCGCCAGGATTTACCAAGCACAATTTTACCCTGCACGCCTTCTCTTGCATAGTTAACCACAACGCCGCAGGTTTTTTCCGGCGTAGAATCACCCTCTGACGCTTGAAACAGATAATCCTGCAAAATGTTTTCGAGTTCCTGTAATTTTTCAGCGCATAACTGTTGTTCCTGCAGATGCAGGGTAATGTTGTTCAGATAGGCTTGTCTGGCTTCCTGAAAACCCAGGATGCGTTTGGCGCGAATCTGCAGGCTGCCGTCACCGGCGAATTCATTCTGACTGACCTGCCCTTCTACCATGACAATCGCATCCTTACTCAGACTTTCCCGAACTGATTCATACACCTCGCCGAAGAGTGTTACTTCAATACGGGCACTCTGGTCATCCAGCGTCAGAATCGCGATATTGCCGCCACGCTTGCTCTTGATGATGCGCATATCATGAATCAGGCCAATCACTGTCTGTGATGCATTTTCTGCACGCAAACTGGCAATTCGGCGATTGGTCATTCTGGCAATTTCCGGCAAATATTCTTCTATCGGATGTCCGGATAGATACAGGCCCAGGCTTTCCTTTTCTTCCTGCAAACGTCGCTGTTCACTCCAGGGGCGGATATGACGGTAGGAAGCATACACGTCCTCATCAGCAGCATCGGCCGGCAGCAGATTGCCAAACAGATCTTCCACCCCGCTTTCCTGAATCCGTGCTGTCTGCTCAGCCGTCTTGATGGCCTCACTCATGCAGGCCAGTAAAATAGCTCGATCCGTATCGGCACTGATCGAGTCAAAGGCGCCAGAACGGATCAGCGCTTCAATTGAACGCTTGTTAATGACGCTGAGGTCAACCCGTTGACAGAAATCGAACAGATTTTTAAAAGCTCCGCTTTCCTCACGGGTCTTGATGATGTTTTCAATTGGCCCTTCTCCCAGCCCCTTGATGGCACCCAGACCATAAATCACCTGCGGCATCCCCGCTTCATAGTCCACGGTGAAACCATAACGTCCCAGATTGACATCAGGGGCATGCAAGGGCAGATTCATGCGTCGGCATTCATCGGCTAGCACAACAATCTTGTCGGTGTTCTGCATATCCGCCGATAGTACAGAGGCCATGAAATGAGCAGGATAATGTCGTTTTAGCCAGGCAGTTTGGTAAGACACCAGCGCATAGGCTGCCGAATGGGATTTGTTAAATCCGTAACCGGCAAATTTCTCCATCAATTCGAAAATATACTCGGCCTGCTTCGTATCGATTTGATTCCTGGTGGCGCCCTCCATGAAAATCTCGCGCTGCTTTTGCATTTCTTCAGGTTTTTTCTTGCCCATGGCGCGGCGCAGAACATCTGCGCCTCCCAGACTGTAATCAGCCAGCACCTGGGCAATCTGCATGACCTGTTCCTGATAAAGAATCACCCCATAAGTATTTTTCAGGATGGGCTCCAGCAAGGGATGCGGGTAAGCGACTTCAGCACCGTGTTTGCGGCTGATGAAATCATCTACCATGCCCGAACCGAGCGGACCCGGACGATACAGGGCCACCAGTGCAACAATATCTTCGAAGGTATTGGGCTTCAGACGTTTTATCAGCTCTTTCATGCCTTTGGATTCAAGCTGGAAGACAGCGGTCGTCTCTCCGCTCATCAGCAACTGGTAAACACCTGGATCATCCAGCGGGATATGACTGATATCGAGTGTTTCACCCTGCTCCTTGCTGGCCTTGTTTTCCGTATTGATCATCTCAACAGCCCAGTTGATGATGGTCAGTGTCCGTAAGCCAAGGAAATCAAACTTGACCAGTCCGGCCTTTTCGACATCGCTCATATCGAACTGTGTGACCAGGTTGGCTCCGGTTTCATCACAGTACAAAGGGGTGAAATCTGTCAGCTTGCCAGGAGCGATAACCACCCCACCGGCATGCTTCCCGACATTGCGTACCAGGCCTTCCAGTTTGAAGGCCATCTCCATGATTTCCTCAGCCTCTTCGTCGTTGGCGACGAATTCTGCCAGCTGGGGCTCTTCATTCATGGCTTTTTCCAGCGTCATGCCCAGCTCAAAAGGCACCAGCTTGGAGAGTTTGTCCGCCAGGGCATAGGATTTTCCCTGAACACGTGCGACATCACGTATTACTCCTTTGGCGGCCATGGTGCCAAAGGTGATGATCTGGGATACAGCATCCCGGCCATAACGATCAGCTACATGCTCGATGACCCGGTCCCGGCCATCCATGCAAAAATCAACATCAAAATCCGGCATGGAAATACGTTCCGGATTGAGGAAACGTTCAAACAGCAAGTCATAAGCCAGCGGATCCAGATCAGTGATACGCAAGGCGTAGGCAACCAGCGATCCGGCACCAGACCCCCTGCCGGGGCCAACCGGTACACCGTTTTCCTTGGCCCATTGAATAAACTCCATAACAATCAGGAAGTACCCCGGAAAGCCCATCTGATTGATGATGCCCAGCTCGAAATCCAGGCGCTGCTGATAGCGCTGGCGCATTTCCTGGTCGGGCTCCTTGGTCGTAGCCTCTAGCAGTCTTTCGCTGAGGCCCTGTTCACTTAACTCGCGCAGGTAGTCATTGACACTCATACCCTCAGGTACCGGGTATTCCGGCAGTCGTGGTGTTCCCAGAGAAAGTTCCAGGTTACAACGTTTTGCTATTTCCACTGTATTGCTGAGTGCTTCTGGAATATCTTTGAACAGTTCCTGCATTTCCTGGGTGCTTCGCAGGTGCTGACGCTCTGAATAATGGCGCGGGCGCCTGGGATCATCCAGAGTACGGCGGTCATTGATACAGACACGCGCTTCGTGTGCTTCGAACTCTTCCTCCCGCAGGAATCTGACGTCATTACTGGCCACCACCGGGCAGTCGAACTGGCTGCTCAATTCCACTGCCTGATGAATATACTGCTCTTCACCCGGCCGATCTGTCCGTTGCAGCTCCAGATAGAAACTATCGGGGAAAAGCTTCATCCAATAGTTAAGTTCAGCCTTTGCCAGTATTTCATCATCCTTGAGGAGGGCCTGACCGATAGAACCTTCCCGCCCCCCCGACAGAACAATAAGGCCCTCTTGATGGGCTTCGATCCATTCCCGTTGCGTAAGTATTTGCCCACGCCGTTGACCTTCTTGATAAGATTTCGAGATAAGTGTTATAAGATTATGATATCCCTTAATATTCTTTATTAAAAATGTGAGCGGTGTCGCACTATCGCTGTTGTCCGAATCACAAACTCGCAGATCACAGCCACAGATTGGTTTGAGGCCTTTACTGATTGCGCCACTGTAGAATTTGATCAGGGCATAGAAATTCGTCAGATCTGTCAGCGCTACAGCCGGCTGTCCTAACTCTGCAGCCCGATTAACAAGTTCGGGAATTCGAACCAGACCATCAACGAGGGAGTATTCAGAATGAACCTTCAGATGGATGAATGCAGGTGAATCAGTCATAGCAGGTACAGCAAACAATGATGCAGCAAGTGTAACGAGATTGCAGAAAAGCTGACAAGCTCATTTCTCATTAATTATGGCGCGAACCGGCGCATAGGAACGCCGGTGTACCGCCGTTACTCCGTATTGCTGCAGTGCTTGCAGATGCTCAGGGGTCGGATATCCCTTGTGCCTGGCAAAACCGTATTGCGGGTATTGTTCATGTAGCTGAAGCAGGCTTTTGTCACGGTAGACCTTGGCCAGTATGGAGGCAGCCGCTATACAGAGAATCCGACTATCTCCTTTGACCAAGGCTCGGGAGGCATATGCCCAGTCTGGGCAGCGATTACCATCAACATAAACAAAGCTTGGCAAGCATGAAAGTCCCTGAACTGCCCTGCGCATGGCCAACATGGATGCCTGCAGGATATTCAGATGGTCTATTTCTTCAACACTGGCTTCAGCTATCGCAAAACTCAGGGCACATTGCTGTATCTGCTCAGATAAGGCTTCGCGCCTGGCAGCACTCAGTTTTTTTGAATCATTAAGGCCCGGTGGAATTTGCCGGGGATCCAGGATCACCGCTGCCGCAACAACATTACCCGCCAGCGGCCCTCTTCCTGCTTCATCAACACCGGCTATGCCTTCCATAAGCGCCTCATCGGGCTCACAGAATTGCAGCCCCTCAAGCGGCATGGATCAAGTCCAATACAGCCTGAGCTGCCCTTTCGTTGGCTGATAAGCGGAGCTGCTCATGAATTTCCTGATATTCCCGATTCAGGCTTGCCTGAGCCTCTTTATTTTCTAACAGCCTGCTGATATCCCGATAGAGACTCTCTGCCTCTACGTCCTGCTGAACCTTTTCAGCAACCAGCTTTTTACCCGCCAACAGGTTCGGCAGGGAAAAATAAGGCACTTTTAACATTCTCGATATAATCGCATAGGAAAGTGGCGCCATTTTATAGCAAACCAGCATGGGCTTTTTCAGCAGCAGCGCTTCCAGCGTCGCCGTTCCCGATGCGATGAGAATACAGTCTGCTGCAGCCATGACCTCACGTGAGCGACCTTGAAACAGTCTCACCGGTAAGGATGGGAAATCAGACTTGAGTAGCGCTTCCAGTTCCCGGTAACGCTCAGGATTGGCACAGGGAATGGCAAATTGCATGTCAGGCCACTGCTGTCGACAACGCTCAGCACAGGCAAGAAATTCTGGTGCCAGACGGAAGACTTCAGATGAACGACTGCCTGGCAGCATGGCCAGCAGCATGTTGTCGGCGGACAGACCCAGTTGTTGTCGGGCCTCAGCTGATTCGGTTTGCATAGGAATGATATCCGCCAGTGGGTGACCAACATGCACCACCGCTATGTCATGTGTCTGATAAAACTGCGCTTCAAAAGGAAACAGGGTCAGCATCAGGTCTACTGCTTTTTGAATTTTCCTGATCCGCTTCTGCCGCCAGGCCCAGACGGAAGGGCTGACATAGTGCACGGTCTTGATGCCGGCAGCCTTGAGCTGTTTTTCCAATCCGAGATTAAAGTCAGGCGAATCAATACCAATAAACAGTGCCGGCGGATTGGCGAGAAAATGCTGGCGGACCTGTTTACGGATTCCCAGTAATTCACCAAGCCGTTTGAGGGGCTCGATCAGCCCCATCACCGACAGACGCTCCATAGGCACCATCGATTCCAGACCCTGTTCTGTCATGAGTTCTCCGCCGATACCTTCAAAGCGGACTGATGGATGCAACTGCTTAATCGCTGACATCAGACCTGCTCCCAGAATATCCCCGGAATTTTCGCCGGCCAATATTCCGATTCGCAGGACTTCATTCATTGGCACTTAGCGGGTAATACCCTTGCTGGAGGAGCGCACAGAATCAATCAAGACCTGAACCTCGGGGTAATCTGTCACGAATTGGCCGATTTCACCAAGCGCCTGTTCGGTTGTTTTGCCATCACGATACAAGATTTTATAGGCCTGACGCAGGATTCTGATCAGGTCTTTTTTAAAGCCACGACGCTCCAGACCTGTGCTGTTAATGCCACGCGCTGTTGGCGGATTGCCGTTGACAATCACGTAGGCCGGAACATCCATATTGACATGTGTCAGGCCTCCGACAAAACTGTGGGGGCCAATCTTCAGAAACTGATAGACCCCTGCATATCCGGCTAGTATAGCCCAGTCACCTATCTCTACATGCCCGCTGACTGCGGCATTATTGGAAAAAATAACATGGTTGCCAACAATGCAGTCATGCGCCACATGGGTATAGGGCATGAAAAGATTGTCAGAACCAATTCTGGTGATACCGCCACCAACACCGGTTCCCCTGTGCAGGGTTGCACCTTCTCGGATAACATTGTTGTCACCCAGCTCGAGAAAGGTTTCCTCACCTTTGTATTTAAGATCAGACGGGTCTTCCCCGACTGAAGCAAACTGAAAGATCTGGTTGTTCTTCCCCAGCTTGGTATGACTTCGTATCACAACATGTGAAGCAATCCGACAGTCATCACCGATTTCAACGCCTGGGCCAATAATTGACCAGGGGCCGATTTCTACGTTTTTACCAATCTTGGCGGAAGGATCAATGAGAGGTTCATTGGCACCCATAAGATCACCTGCTCTACTTCTCCTGCCTTTCAGCACAGAGTATTACCGCTTCACATGCCAGCTCACCATCAACGGTGGCTTTACACTGAAATTTATAGATGCCCCGACGCACTGTGATAATTTCAGCTTCAAGAACCAGCTGATCTCCAGGCACAACCGGCTTTTTGAAGCGAACCTGGTCTGCCCCGACAAAATAGTAAAGATAGCCATCACGCGGTTTCTTTTCCTGACTCTTGAAACCCAGCACGCCAGCAGCCTGCGCCAAGGCTTCAATGATCATCACGCCAGGCATGATAGGCTTATGCGGAAAGTGCCCCAGAAAGAACTCTTCATTGGTCGTGACGTTTTTATAGGCTTTGATGGATTTATTCAGCTCGATTTCCAGCACTCGATCCACCATTAAAAATGGATAACGCTGAGGTAAGTAATCTTTAATTTCGTCGATATGCATCATAGTTTCATTACCTGACATTCAAACCTGTACCTGTTATTTACTAAAATACTTCTTCAGCGTCTTTGTCATGCTATCCAACTGTCTGAAGCGCACAATATTTTTTTTCCATTCATGAGTCTCGGAAAGCCCTGTGCCGGATGAGTAGCTGCCCGCTTTCCTGATAGACTGATTGACCAGCGACATCGCTGTAACCGTGACATTATCAACGATCTCGACATGATTGATGATGCCCACGCCGCCAGCAATCACGCAATTACGACCTATGGTAGCGCTGCCTGCGACGGCACTGCATCCACAGATAACCGTATTATCCCCGACTTGGACATTGTGCGCTATTTGTACCTGATTATCGATTTTGACGCCATTACCAATCACCGTATCATCCAGGGCGCCACGATCAATACAGGTATTGGCGCCAATCTCCACATCATCGCCGATGTTGACAGAGCCCAACTGGGCAATTTTGTGATAGACGCCTTTGGCTCTGGCAAAGCCGAAACCATCACTCCCAATAACCACGCCTGCGTAGATAGTTGCCCTTTTGCCGATACTCACTTCATGCGCGATAGTGACAAGGTTATCTATTTGTGAACCCTCGCCGATAATTGTTCCCTGCCCGATACAACAGTTGGCTCCTATACTGACTCCATCAGCCAGAGTGACATCCTGCTCAATAAGGGTGCCGTGCCCAATGCTGACATCCTTGCCCAGTTTGGCACTGGAGTGAACCTTAGCTGTTGGCGCTATACCCGTGCCCGTATCACGGTGCTTTTTAAAATAATGGGAAGCCTTGGCATAACAGAGATAGGGATCATCTGTGAGCAGTTTATTGCCTGCAAATTTATCAGCCTCGACTGAACTGATAATAACAGCAGCAGCCTTGCTCTCTTGCAGATTCTGAAAGTACAGCGGGTTATGGTAGAAACTTAAATCCTCTTGCCCTGCCTTTGCGAGAGTGGCCAGCCCTGAAATCCTGATTGCAGGATCACCCTGCAATTCAACCTGGAGCAGTTCAGCCAGGCTGGCCAGATCATAGGTGGGCAAGTTTTTCACACTGCAGGTGTTATTGCTGCTCGTTCAACTTGGCAGTCACACGGGCAGTAATATCCATGGCATCCTTATAGAACAGGGCGACTTCAGCTCGCAGGACAATATCAAAGTCTTCTTCTTCAACGACAGCAGTAATGGCCTGGATCAGATTGGATGAATAGGTCTGCTCAAAAATACTTCTTCTTTCCTGAACCAGCTGATCAACTCGGTTTTCCAAAAACTGATACTGTACGCCAATTTCTTCGAGTTGCTCCATAATTTGTCGACGTTCCGCTTCGCTCATCACTTCCGCATCCACCTGCAAACGTTCCTGTAAAGCGGTTCCCTCTGCAGCCAGGTCTCTAATTCTTTGGGAATCAGCAGCCGTATCATTACTTAATTGCTGCTGAACGGCATTGGCCAGATCTGAGTTATACAATGCTGTCGCCATGTCCAAAACGGCAACTTTTAAAGCACCACCCTGATCCATATCCTGTGCCGACACCATGCCAGCAAAAAGCAGACTGATGAACGCGATGGAAATTGTTGATAGCTTTTTCATTTTAAATACCCTACAGCAAAATTAGTTGATTTTTGCGCCCTGCATCCTGGCATGCAATTGGCTTTTCCCCTACAAATAAGTCCAGATTTTTCCCGCCTAGAAACTTGTCCCAATGTCGAACTGAAAGGTTTCACTTTCATCAATGATACTGTTATTAAACGGTTTAGCAAGACTGAAAGTCATCACCCCCATGATGCCAGTGAACCAGCTAACCGAGACGCCGGCAGAATAACGAAATTCATCGAAAGAAAAATTTGAGCAGTTATTCTGGGAAATTTGCCGATCCGTACAATAGCTGGAAAATACATTACCGCCATCGATAAACACGCTCGATCTCAGGCGCGATTGGTCTTCCAGAAAGCCAAAAGGAAATATAATCTCTGCCGTGCCGACTGCCTGTATATTTCCACCAAAAGGTTGCGCCCGCCCTACATAAAGACTCCTGGCAAATAATTCATCGACAAAGACTGGCTGGCCGGTAGCATCAAAAATCGGGTTGCCATTAGCATCCACTGCTTGCTCCAGTATATAAGCCTGTTCAGAAGTTGCGTCATAACGAGGGTTCCCAGCAGCATCCAGGAAAATATTACCATCGGCATCTTTCAGGAGCTCGGTAAATTGTTTGAGGTAGTCAACAGCAAAAGTGCTTCTGGGCCCCAAGGTGTTGGCTTCATAACCTCTGACAGTTCTTAGACCTCCCGCATAAAAATTCCTGAAAAAGGGTAAGCGTTCCGAACTGCCATAAGCATCACCATAGCCGAGATTTACATCAAAATGCAGGTTCCAGGCATCTGAAAAGAAAGGGATAAACCTGTTAAGAGGAATATAGTTTTCCGCAAAAAACTGCATACGATAAAAAGACATGTCACTACCGGGCAAAGCTAACTGGACCGAAAAGTTTTGAGAATTACCTCCTCTTGGAAAGATGCCTGGTTGTATCAGGTTGTTTCGATTCCAGACCGCCGTCAGGGTAAGGTCGTTAAACTTGTTGCCTTCAATATCAACAAAACCAGGGTCAAAATCGCGAAAAGCTGTATTCGGCAAATTGCTCAAGGGTGCGATCACCGCATCCAATATCGGGTAAACAATATTGGTGTCAGGGTCTACGAATTCTTGAAGACGTGCCGGCGTAACAATGTAATTGGTAATAGCCGGATCAAGCTTTGGACTGCCTTCAATTTCTTGGACCGGACCAAAACCTGTTTGAATTTCAGTATTGGTAAAGCCTAATGAAAAATTCAGATTCTGGGTTTCATTAATAGGATAGCCAAAACCGACATTCACCCCAAACTGGTTAGTGCTATAGCTCGTCAGATTCAATTCAGCATAATCTGATTTGCTATAGGAAATACCAAAGCTGCGACTGACACCATCAACCGTATAATAGGGGTCAATGTAGTTATAACTGTAATTGGTGGCAAACT
>CAZSHI010000031.1:0-28352 GCA_964606735.1 uncultured Enterobacteriaceae bacterium | reverse complement strand
CTTTGAGTTTTAGTCAGGATTCGGGTCATGTGCTGCCTATTGATACAGGAAATGCGATCAATATTCCAATGAATCAACGCTGACCATCCATGCAGATGCTGCACGGCTGGCCTATCAGACTGGCTTGAAAACAAATAAGACAGGACTCCAGCTTGATACAGAGCCGCTAACAGCGAGACGCCTTTCCCGGACAGCTCCTCTAGTTGCCCTTATTTTTTTTTGTACAAAATTTATACCCCAGATGGACAAGGATAATGACAGCTGCCAGACCGGCAAACACATAGATCAACTCGAAAGAAATACCTTCGAGTACACGCTGGCCATAGGCATCACTGCTGTATCGGAAAAGCTGCACGGAAACGTCTAAACCTAGCTATCGCGGATGGCGCGCTTCACCAGGTTCTCCATCAGCGGGATTTTAAAGTGATTGTAATTCAGCGTAGTTGCTCCGCGTGCTGCCGCTCCGGCAGCCAGTTCAATGGTTTCATTATCGCGGGCGCTACCGCGGACAATGTCTTCAACACCATTGAGGCGGCGCGGTGTACACTGCACACCTCCGCAAACAACCCGAAGATCCTGGATTACATTACCATTGATACGTAAAGCTGCAGCCACATTAACCAAGGCAAAATCCCAGGTTGCCCGGTCGGCCACTTTTTCAAAATAGAAGTTCGCACCTGCCCAGCTTGAAGGAATTCTGATGGAGGTCAAAATATCCCCTGGCTCCAGCACGGTGACACGCTCAATATCGACACTCGGTCCTATAAAGAAATCTTCCGCCGGCACTTCTCTGACTCCCCTGCTGTTCTGAATAATCATAGTGGCATCCAGTGCAACCAGCGCAGGAGCAGTATCAGATGGCGTTACCGCAACACAGCGGTCCGCTTCAAACAGGCAATGCTCCCTGTTCAAGCCTTCCGGAGTATCGGCATAACAGGTATTGCCACCAGCCCGGTAGCAATCGACTCCAGAGCGATAATACCAGCAGCGCACATCCTGACAGATATTGCCGCCAATGGTGCCAATATTCCTGATTTGCGGGCTTGCCACGCGAGCTGCCGCCTGTGCCAGCAGGCCATAGTTGTCTCTGATCAGGGGACTTGCTGCTATCTCAGTCAAAGTGGTCATGGCTCCGATTTCAATACCATTGCCTGTCTGGTTAATGCCCGTCATGCCCGGAATGCCGGCCAGATCAATCACAGCGACAGGTCGCTTGATGCGGTCCTTGAACCAGTCCAGGCTATCCTGCCCGCCAGCCAGCGGCCAAGCATCCTCACCATACTGATCGAGCAGATCAAACGCATTTGCCATGTCAGAAGGCTGAAACAGGTCAAAATTTGGCATCATATCTTTGGTAGACATCTCAGCTCTCCTATTGGGTAAATAACTGTAGCGGGCTATACGACTGCTCTCGACCGGACGCGGCATTAATAATCATGTCCGAGGTCACTGGATTGCGGTTGAAATAATGACCACCGAGGGCATTAGACACCGCTGCCAGCACTGCACCGACAGCCGCACCGACAGGCGGCTCACCGACACCTTTCATGCCCATCGGATTGGTTGGATCCGGCTTATCGACGGCAAACACATCCATAAAAGCAGGCACATCAAGGTAAGACGGCGGTTTGGCCTGATACAGACCCACACTGCCCGGCAAGCCGTTCTGCGGATCATAGATCTGGCGTTCAGTACGTGCCATGCCAATCCCCATGCAGGCACCACCGCGTAATTGCCCGGCCAGGCCAAGTGGATGGTTTACCGTACCGCAATCGCCCGAACTGACAAATTCTAGAATGTCGTAGTGACCGGTCTCGGTATCCAGCTCAATCATGACAAAGGTCGCCACCATGGCCGAGATATGCTCGTTGAGCGGCGTGGTATCTCTGGCCACCCCTATCAGACCGGTGCCGGCCAGGCCGGCAACAGAAGCCTGAGTGAGAGGATTGGTATCATTGGGATCTTCACCACTGTATTTACCACCCAGCTCCACTGCTCGCTGAGCTGCCTGGGCAAATGTCATACTTAGACTCGCATCAGATGAATTGACGACGCTTTCATTAGCCAGCTCATAATCCCCGGGCTCTCCCCCCAGATCCATGGCGGCAATTTCCTGAAGTTTCTGTTTCATGTCCATAGCGGCTGCGTAATTGGCCCGTGACATGGTATAGGTTGTGAGGGAACCAAACTGGCCGATGGTCCAGGGCAGATGCTTGCTGGTATCACCGCGCTCGATCACGCAGTTATCCCAGCTTACGCCCAGTACTTCAGCGGCAACACGGGAAGTGGAAGCATACGAATAGGTTCCCAGATTGCCGACACCGGTATGAATATGCAACTTACCGTCGGGCAGGATTCTCAACAGACCATCAAAACCCGAAATGCCGGCCGAGTGATAGCCCTGACCGATACCGACGCCAATGACCTTGGAGCCATTGCGTTCTCCGTTACGTGCAAACTTGCTGGCCCAGTCGAAACGCTCGGCAGCCATATCAATGGCATCGAGCATGTAAGAGCTGGATACTTTCTGTCGGCTCTGGGCCGGACCTCCGGTCAGTGTGTCATGATTAGACGCGTTGATACGGCGGATTTCCAGCTGATCGATGCCCAGCGCATTGGCAGCCTTATCCATCAGGGGTTCCATGACAGCTGACATCTGGTTCTGGCCAGGACCTCGCTGTGGGCCACACGGTGTGGTATTGGTCCCGATGGGGATAGCTCTGAAACGCATGCTTTCAGGGGTATAAACCAGTGCAACCATGCCGCCGGCCGCACCATAGTCACCAAAGGGGTTTTTCGCCCCACCCTGCTGCACGATATAGATATCTGCACCGGTCATTTTGCCCTGCGCATTGAAGGCCAGCCTTGCCCTGCCCTGGAAACTCGCTCTGGCAGAACCGAGGTAATATTCTTCGGCGCGGGTGATGCGCAGCATGCAGGGACGGTTAATCAAGCGTGAAAAGTGGGCTGGTACGGCCATTACTGCATAAGCTGAGCCCTTGGAACCAAAGCCGCCGCCACAAAATTCTGAAATATAGACCAAGTCACTGGGCGGAATACCGATCAGTCCGGCCAGACCCGGCACCACAAACATCTGACTCTGGGTTGAACCGTGCACATAGCATTTACCGTTCTGCCAGTAAGAGAATGCACTTCGAGGTTCCATGCTGTGATGTGAATTACAGGCCGTGACAAAGCTTTCATCCAGCACCAGTGCAGCTTCACTGAAAGCCGTTTCCAAATCGCCATACTGCCAGTCCATGGTTGGTTCACCCATGGGAAGTTGTCCTTCTTCCACCGCAGCAAAGTCTCGCGCTGTCCATTTATGGCTGACAACACCAATGTCTCCCAGTTCATCCTCCTCTTCGATGCGCAACGAAGACACCAGATTGCCCCCACGGTAGGCATCAGGCCCGCCCGGGTACAGACTTTCAAGCGGGTCCAGCACAAAAGGCAACTCTTCATAATCGACCCTGACCAGTTCCAGGGCATTGGCAGCCGTAGCTTCATCGACGGCGGCTATGGCAAGGATGGGTTCACCGACAAAATTGGGTTCATTGGTGAGGATTTGCTCACCCGGATTCTGAAAAGTCGGCACATCATCCGCCGTCATGATGCCATAGACTCCTTCCATGGCCAGCGCCTCGGATGCGTCAATATTTCTGACTCGCGCATTGGGCATGGGGCTCAGAAGCATTTTGACATATGCCATCCCCTCCATTCGAAAATCTTCCGAATAGGTCGATGCCCCGGTGACCTTGGCTTCGATATCCGGTGGCGTGAAGTCTTTGCCGATTAAGTTGTAAGTGGGATTGTCAGCCATTATGCCATCTCCTCTGCAGCGCGTAGCACAGCATTCAGGTAATGATCGTATGCCCCACATCGGCAGAGGTTGCCTGCCAGCGCCTGACGGGCTTCTTCACGCGTAGGATTGGGGTTGTTGTTGAGCAGAGCCACCGACGAAATGACCTGACCGGGCGTACAGAAACCACATTGTGGCGCAAGCTCATCGATCATGGCCTGCTGCACCGGATGTAAATCGCCAGCCGGACTGGCAATTCCCTCAATGGTTGTAATGTTCTTGCCAGTTACCCGATGACTGAGCATTGAACAGGAATTATTCGGCACCCCATCTACCAGAACACTACAGGCCCCGCACTCGCCACGGTCACAGCCGATTTTTGTACCGGTCATACCCAGCTTGTTGCGCAGCGTCATTGCCAGTGTTTCATTGGGCAGCACATCGACTCGACGAACCGTGCCATTGATATTGAGCGAAATGAGTCTTTCGACAGAACCAGGTGCAGGTGTGGAAACGTTTTCAGAACAACCGCTGACCAACATGAGACCGCCGGTCGACACCACTGCGCCGGAGGCAATGATGCCTTTGATGAAGCTTCTTCTGGATTGATTATGAGGGCGCATAAACTGTATATCCTTCATAGGTTCGGGTAAGGCCTGATACTAGCTCCCTTTTTGGTATGTCTCAAGTCTGTATCACCTGAAAACAGCGCACCAATCCGGCAACTGTGCAATTGGCATTACTTTTTTTATGATTTGCCTGCACCAGAGCTGTTTCCTATAATCGCAAGCCCCGAATCCGCATAGTCAGATCTTAGGTTTGCTATGCTGTGAATTTCAGTAGCAGGTATTCCAGCTCAATGGCCTCATCACAAATAGTCCGGCATAAATTAATCGACAGGTTGTTTCACTGGTTGCTGGCTGTATCCATTATGGTTTTGCTGTTCAGTGGCTTATTGCCCGTTTACGGTTTTAATGCCAGCCTGATTGTCATTCACTGGTCCTGTGGTTTGATCCTAAGCCTATTGCTGCTTGTACATATCTGCCGTTCGCTTTTCTGGAAAAGCCTCAGCAGCATGGTCATTTCCCGCACGGATCTTTCAGCCCGCAATAAAAAAACAGGCAAATATTCCGGCGCCCAGAAAACGATGCATCTGGCCATTGCCATTATGAGCCTGGCAGCCATAGTCACTGGTCTGATGATGATGGTCAGAATTGATACGCCGCTTTGGGAAAGAGACCCTTACTGGCTGAATGCCGATACCTGGGGTATCGTCTATTTCATTCACGGCTTGATCGCTTTATGTTTTGTGAGTGCTATTATGCTGCATGTCTATTTTGCCGTGCGCCCTGAAAACCGCATGTATCTTCGTTCAATCTTCAAGGGCTGGATCAGTCGGGAAGAATATGAGCTAAAGCATGACCCGGAACTGTGGCCGCAAAACGACAGCGAATGATCATAAACGCCTGCCAAGCCAACTTCACTACACTTAACCAAGGATTGATATGCCGGAAACATCAACCGACCTTTTAGATAGCTGCATCGAGAAAGTTGAAGCATCCTATGAATACATGCTGGCCTACGCCGCGCAGGGCAGAAAAACTGAGCCTGCTGCCGGTAGCGGTGCAGATGGCCCTTCCATCCGGGATTTCCTGCAGGATCTGATCTGGGGTATAGAACATATTTCGGAAGGCTTTATGCAGGCCATGCAGCCTGGTGATCAGACCTTTGAGAATATTCAGGCTTTTAACAGTACACTGACAGCTGATGCTGCATCGGCACTGACAGTGGTGAAGATTGTATATGACGCCCCTACGCTGAGTTCACAGTTGATCGACAACCTGAATGCTTCAAGCCATCTACGCTGCCTCTTAACCGATATTTTTGTACTGGACGAGGTGCAGAAAATTTACCGGAAAACGGCCGCCACTGGAGCCTGAGAGCTGCTGCTTTATCAGCAGCATGCTCTGTCAGAATCTTTCGCGGGGCGGCCCAAGGGGCTCACGCAACAACCTGCCTGAAATACATTCTGAAGGATCCCACTTACTGGCATCGCTTTCTTTGAGGAAAGTTGTGCTTCTTAATACCGGTGCCTGTAAAAACACCGGGTCTTCCAGTTCTGAAACCACGATCAGGTATTCGCTGCCGTCTTCTTCCGTCACCATGCTGAAATATTCCGTGATAAGGGCCTGCGCACTGTAAGGAACCCCATTGCGCCGGATATAGCCTGGCCGCATCTGAGAGGTCACGACATCAATACGGCCACTTTGTGCCCCTGCAGGACCATAAAGATTCAATGTCGCCTGAGATACACCCTGCCAGGAACCAGCACCTTCATTATCCTGAGCAGCCCCGAATTTCAGCAGGCGGGTCTGCTGCCCCTTATCGGTGTCAATTTGCAGAACATTATCCTCAGCCCAGCTGATATGGAGACGGGTCGGGTAGCGCATGGCTCCACCGGCACCGTAAGCACGACAGGCTTCTCCTGCAGCAGCATCGGCTTGTGGATCCCAGGCTTCTGCCAGATCCCTGCCCGGCTGGGTCAGGTTGATGCCCTCAAAATCACCTGCTGGTGCACTCATCATCCGGTAACGCCAGTCCTCGGTTACCAGTGATACCCAGTAACCTTCAATATCCTGAGGAAAGGCCTGACGAGCATTGCCTCCAACTGCATCTTGTGCGGACACAGACAGTGAAGCTGTCATCATGAAGAGTGCCAGCAGCCCTTGTATACAACGTGCAGCTTTATGAAAAGTTATCATTGTTGCGCTCCCTCCTGATCACTCAGAGTACGGTAAACCGCCTCCACAAAACGCGGTGTCCCCCGCTCAGAACCCCAGCGCGGATCGTAATCACGAGTCGGGGCAGCAGCGAGTACTTGGTCCAGCGACATACCCTGATCGATCATATACTGGATGCGATCCCGGATGATGGTCAGCATCTCACGCCAGGCAACCACATCGGTCATATTGCTCAGTCGGCCGTGACCTGGAATAACCAGTGTCCCACCATCCTGACCGTAGACCGGAATGATCATTTCCAGAATGTTATTGGCCGCCGCAATGACGCCCTGTATGCTGCCGCCTGCTGCCATATCGATAAAGGGATATTCGTCGGTTCGATAGACATCACCCACCGCAACAACATTTGACTGTCTGAAATGCACCGTGCTGTCGCCGTCTGTGTGGGCATCCGGCTGATGTTGAATACGGATACCCTCCCCGTTGAAATACAGATCTTTTCTGCCTTGGATATAGGGGCTGGTAGGCCAGCCTGCAAAGGGCAGATCACCGCCATCTGAGGCCAGGCGCAGCAGCACGTTTTCGTGGGCAATAATCGCCGCACTTTCACCGCTGACATCCCTGCGCATATTGCCGCCGCTCACCGTGGCTCCAGCAGAAGCAATATTGACATTGCCACCGACGTGATCGCCGTGAAAGTGGGTGTTGATGACATAGCGAATTATGCTGCCACCGGAAATCTCCTCGATAGCGGCCAGGATTTTATCTGACATGCCGGCATACTGGGTATCCACCACCAAAACACCATCTGGCCCGGTCTGCAGGGTGATATTTCCCCCGGCGCCGACCAGCATGTAAATATTTTCACGGACCTGCAGCACCCTGACTTCAACCTCGTCAAAATTGGGCTGTGCGCTGGCAAGCGTGCTCAGGAATACTGTCAGCCACAGTAAGTAGACCCTGCTCAATTGCCTGTTCATCGTGCATTCCCTCCTTGTGCTTCCAACATGGCTTCCAGCGCCTCCATGTACTCTGGATACATGCTTGCGGCGCCGCCCATGGCCGCTTCAAATGGAATATCGTTGTATTCAGAAAACTCGGTCAGTAAGGGATTCAATCCTGGCAGGTAGTGCGGAATCTCGCCACGCTCGCGTTCAACTTCTGTCACGCTTTCACAGGGATACGGTGGAATCTGGATATCTGTTGAATAATAGTAGTCCCGATTACGTACAAAAGGCTCTTCCAGGTAGACCGGATCGACCACCCGCACTGTCCAGCTGAGAATGTCCTCATTGCGGATAAAATGCTCGGTCACTGTTGCCATGTCGCTACGGGCGACACCGTTACGGCGTAACCAGCCTTCGGTCAGGTGTGTCGTTTTGACCGTCAGGATATGACCATCCCAGCGACCGGTAGAAAATCCCATGGAGGTATGTTCCGCATATTCCGTTGGATGCTCACGGCCATCCATCCAGATTACCCGGTGGGTTTCCCAGACAGCATGCTTCAGGTGAATGGCAATCAATTCTTCCGTGATAAGGTTGCGTTCTTCCCAGATGCGGATGTTATTAAACTGGTTGGCATAGTCCGACGGGTGCACCCGACACTGATACTCCGGCAGGGTCAGCAGGGATGCGTCCCAGCTCAAGGCACGCACGCGGTTGGCAGCATTCACCGGCAGCCCGACGAAATCGGCAATTTCAGGGCCAGGAATTCGGTCAGCCTGATCCTCTGCGTAAGTGGCACGCCAGACACCCTGCAGATTAACCTGGGCCAGCGCCGTGCTACTGATAAAAAGTGTGCTTAGCAGGAGCAGCACCAGGGACTTGGTTTGATTGGTTGGTGTCATCGGCAACCTCGCTTGTTCATCGGGTCTAGAATGGTTTCCATCTTATACTCTCTTAGGGCCGTCCTCGCCAGGGTTCCTGATCATACAGAGCTTCAGAAAAACCTTCGGCACAAACAAACTCCAGAATTTCTTCGGTCGGTGTCAGTCCAGCCTCATAGTAGCGCGTATAGGGCTCTTCGAAAGCTTCCGGATCCTCTGCGCTAATCTCTATCATCAGGGTCCCATAGTTCGTCCGGGTGAACCGCTCGGTAACCACCAGCTGGTCAGTATGTACGCCAAAACCGGGCGTGATCTCATTAAAACCATTGGTGGTCACCACCAGCGTGTCGCCATCCCAAACCGCGGTCGAATGTCCCAGCCAGGCAGGGTTCCAGATTTCCGGCAGTTCCCGGCCATCCATGAAAATCTGACGAAAACCAGGCGTGGCAAACTCGACCAGCTGAATGATGAGTTCGTCGGTCTGGATAAACTTGTAGGGGAACGGCAAAGTGGTAAATATGGCACTTTGCGGCAGGCAGTAGGATGCCGGCCCCTGTGCATTCAACTCGTCCAGCAAATCATCCATTTCCTGTGCCCAGGGCTGCATCCTGGGAGCTCGGTTATTGCGTTGATCGAGGATGTTGTACCAGATACCGGACAAATCGGGTTTGCCGTCGGGCCGTCTCGGCGTTGGCAAGCCTGTTAGATCACCCGCCCGTGCGCGCATGTCATTACTCAGCATGCCAGGATCATCACCGATGGTGCCCAGGTTGATGCCCCACTCCAGGTTCAGGTCGAATTGCAGGGTTTCTCCGGGGGCAATGCTGACGTTTTCTTCCGTATAGGGGCGGTACATGCAGCAACCGGATGGAAAATACAACTCATAGTTTCCTGCAGGTAAATTACTCAGGGAATATTGGCCGACAGTGGACATATCAGCCGTAAATTCTTCACCCGTTTCACTGTTGGTTAAAAATACCGGCGTATTCAGCCGCTCGACAATTTCGCCATTGGGATCAATAAAATTACCAAAGATTGAGCCTCCAGCCTGCTGGGCAGCAGCGGGCAAAGAACACGGCAACAGTAATAGGAATGAAAATACAAAAATGATGCAAGGATGAGCAGCTGTGTAGTGTTTCATGTTGTTCCCCCAAGAGTTTGTTTGCCGATACCGGAAGCCTCGTGAATATGCGATATGGCTTTATTATTTTTATTTGCTCCAGCCATCTTATACTTTTCACCAGGAGTAAATTAAGATGTTTTACGGAAAATATTCGTTAATTTTTCCTCAACAATTAACATTAGCACCGGGCTAAATTTTCGAGCTGTCCATCAGCGGGAAATAGCGGGCATAATAATACCCGCCTACTCCAGTAAGAGACTGCCATAAGCCGATGCAATCATGCCATCCAGCTGATTTTCATAGCCTACCCAATCGCTGTAGGCTTCCAGTCTGATATCTGCCTGAATCTCCGCAAGGCTCATGCCATTGGCCATACGCGATGAAACGGCATATTGCAGGTCTTCCAGCCAGCGCCGAAACGCGATCAGGTCTGCCTTGCTACCTGACTCGAAATGACTGTTAACCAACATATCAAAATCGAGGTTTTCCAGCCTGCGTATGGAATTGATCCAGGTACTCATGGGTCTTTCATCAAACTGGAAATTGCAACACATGCGATTGATCCAGATATAGTCGGTAGCAAACAGCACCTTGTGATCCGGAAAATAGACATCGACCAAGTCATTGGTGTGCCTGTTCTGGGACCATAAGAGGCTGACCTGCTTGCCTCCCAGGTTGATCTCCATCTGATCGGAAAAAACAATATCCGGCCTCACGGCAGGAGCAAGTTCACGCTGGCTGAGAAAGCCATCTGCGTTGCTGTCCAGGGCATCAAAATTGGCCAGGGTTCCAGTTTGGGCTTCTTCCCGTGACAGGCGGTTATCCAGATCCTGGTCACGTGTATTGCCCGGTGGTGGCGCAGCCTGAATACTCGCCTCAAGATTGGCCGGCATATTACGGTGACTGATAAAAGTGGCCGTTTCCGAAAACAGTTCGGCACCGCGAATGTGGTCCCAGTGGTAATGACTTTGTACCACATAGACCACCGGCTGATTCGGAAAACGCTGCTCCAGCTCGTTTTTGATCCATTCTGCTGTGGCAGGGTTGGGTGGATCGACAATCAGAATGCCTTCATCAGTGACCAGAAACACCGACACCGGTGATACGGCAGGCCCGCTGTTTACCTGGTACAGGCCATCACCAAGTTCTGTCAATGTAAAGGGACCACTACCTGGCTGAGCAAGAACAGGCTGTGTGCTCAATACGCAAAGCAAGGCCAGTAATAATGTAATAGTTAGGTTTTTCATGGCTTATCTTTTCTCAGCTTTTGCTGCTTGCTCCAACACTCGCTAGATTAACGCCTTAACTTCTGTCGACACAAGCAATCAAACAGTCGGAACAATACATACCTGATGAAGGCTGCATCTGTCTGGCTTCATCTGCTGAATTTAGAGGAATCTGCAGGCTCAACAAGCGGCTATGCTGTTGGGCACCAAAGACATCCCGTTCTCCCTGGGTACCCGAGACCAGTGGTCTGGCAAGCGTAAACTTGATGGCTTTGACAGGCTCATAAGTATAGCTACCAAGCACATCGCTTGCTGGTATTTCAAACAAACTGGCCAGCGATTGCCGAGAGAACAGCCCTGAAGCCAGCGCCAGCTGATAAGCATTTTCTGTTTTAAACAGAATATCAAAAGTTAGCTCGTTAATACCGGCATTCTTACTCCGCACTACACTCACCAGTTCACTTAAGGCGGTAGATTGTTCTGCCTGAACGGCAGCAGGGCCTGGTAAGTCCGCATCCCTCTCAAAAAAAAGTTCACCCGCCGCCTCTTCCACCTGAAATTGTTGCTCATAACGGCTTCTTATTTGCTCAACCAAACGCCAGCTATTTCCCAGCAGCTGGAATATCTTGATGGGAAACAGCCCTCGAATGATGTCTGCATCTTTCAAGAGATGATGCACTGACCACTGATAAGTGATGCCTGCCTCTATAACGCTATAAAGAGGCTTGTCGCTATCCAGTGTGGCAGTGATGTCCTGCAGGCAACGCCGGTTTGCTCGCGATGCTTCTTCAGGCTGCGCAGCCAGACTTTCAATAATCATCAGCGGCTTGTCCTTATCAGCCAGGTAAAATTCGACACGGGTGTTTTGTGCCAGCTGCGGATGCTGGTTTTTCAGCGTCTTTCGTACCATCTGTAAACATTGCTGCAGGTTTTGCTGAAAAAAAGGATCCCTGCTGCCTGCCACAAAAACAGCACAAAAGCCCTCTTCGCCATCAGGCAATACAAAGTCACTGGGAGAAAACGGAAAAGCCAGATTGCCAGCTGTGGAAAGCCGCCCTGGATAACCGTAATGCAAGAGACTGGAGCGCACAAATGCCAGGGTATCTTTTGTCTGCTGCTTGTCCCTGCCCTTTACTTCACAGAGTATACCGACTTCTTGCAGAGCTCCCGATGGCGGATTCGCTTCCACCCCATTTTTGCCGTAAACCAAAACGCCTTCTTCATCGATATCTGACGATTTAGCAAAAGCAATGGACAGACAGCGATAGCCTGAAGGCATACTACCTTCAATCTTGATGCTGTAGGGCATGGGATGAAAAATACTGCCTGAGAATCCGGCTTTGTGCTCATCCACTTCATAAAAACGGGTTTGCCTGATATCCAGCACACCTCCTGGCAGGTGGAAAATATCCGGCCGGGATTTTTCGTAGAGGGTATGGGCTGCAATGGAATTAAGGCTAGCCCGCCTGTCTTGATTAGGCGCAAAAAACTCGGCCCGACCATCCAGATACAGTTCGGCAATCAAACAATCACTCCCTGAGCCCGGTTCACAGGCAATCGCCCCGCACTCCAGAATTTTCGCTGCATGCAGAGCAGGACCAATCGGGTACCCCTTACGAACGGGGTCTGCTGCAAACACTGCTGGATCATAGGCTCGACCACACACGACAAACTGTGCGCCGGCATCCAGCGCGGCAATGATGGGCTCGATACCCATCTGCCCAACCATCCTGCTCTTGCTGAGCTCCTCCGCTGTCAATGCAGGCATGCGGCCCAGCGCTTCCAGTTGCGGCAGTATAGGCTCTATCAGCGAAGCGGGAATATCGCTGTCAATCACGGCAAGCTTGGTCTCGTCCGCATCCGCTTGCTGCAGAATCGCCTGTATGATCTCAAGTACTTCGTCCAATGCCGGGGAGGCACCGGAAAAACCGGCGCTGCCCACAACCAGAGGACACTGTTGCTGTAAGGCCCCCTGCACAATCAGTGTCAAATCCCTTTGCAGAGCTGCCCTACCGACATATTGGGCCCCTGAACCAAGATAGTATGGCCCCGCATCCATGGAACCGGCATCGACAGCGATGAGGTCAATATCCAGACCCATGGCTTTGTTAAAGGAGGCTTCAGGGAAGCCATAGCCCAGTATCGCCGTTGGCGAAAGAATTCTGTATGGCATTGCTTGCTCAAGCACTCCAGGCTAAAGTTTTTGTAGCGATCAACAAAGGCAACTGAATGCTATCAGTCGTGCATGCTATGGTGTATTGCCAAGCATGGCTTGTCTATATCGTGCCCACAAAAAACCCGCTTACGCGGGTTGATTGTCTTCTTGCATGTACTTTTGGGCTTACTGTCTTTAAGCACAGCAGGCAAATTCGCCACTGGGAGCAAATGAGTCAGGGTCAGTTTCTGATATCGAAACGCACCTGGTAGTCATCTTCATTAGGAATACCCGCTTCACGCGCCTTAACACCACCTGAAAACAATCCGCCGCTGCTTTCTATTGCATCCACTGGAGGCAATGCTTCCAGTCCGCGCCGGATAAGGAGATTTAAGGCCAGCTGGCCGTCCTCAGCAGCAGATAAATCGGCATTTCTCAACACAGCATGAATCCCTGAAACGGTTTCACCCGGGTTGATCACAATTTGCTGCAGCATGGCATTTTGCCCGTCATACATCGTGGCAGCGGCTTCCTCGTCTCCGTTAATACCCAGCAAGACAATCGGATCATCTGCATGCAGATTCCTGATGCTAAAGTAAATATCGGCTTCATCGGCAGCACTGCCAGACTGCTCCAGATAGGCGCTCTCCACGAATAAAAACCCTGGGAAGAGCTTGGGTTCGGCGAAAACTGCTGATGAACTCAACAGTAGTAAAGGAAATAGCAACAAAAGGCTCGATACAGACTGGCGTAATTTGTTCATAACTAATGCTCGTTCTCTTGGTATTAAGTTCTACGCATATTTTAAAGTTTTTAGGCAGGACAAATATGAATCAATAAAGGATATTCATGGCTTGCCTGTTCCTGCCAGGGGCCTCTTCCATAAAAAACCCGCTTGTGCGGGTTTTTTATCAACGCTGTTTGCTGAACTTTAACAAACCTGCGAGGCATTGCCCAGTTGGCTGGCCTTATAGTCAGCCAGAATGTTTTAACGGCTAGTTTCTGATATCAAAAGCGACCAGGTACTCATCTTCATTGGGAACTCCTGCCTCGCGGTTCTTGAGCCCTCCGAAAAAAGCACCTTGTTGACCTTCATCGTTATTGACTTCCTCAATTGCCTCCATGGCAAGCAGACCGCGGCGAATATAAAGATTGAGCGCTATGCTAATTGCCTCAGCATCAGTGAACTCGATATCGTTCAATTCGGCACGCAAGCCTCTAAGCGTTTCACCAGGGTTGATTACAAACTCTTCACGCATGTTATTTTGCGCATCATACAGCCTGGCCTCCTCAAACATCTCACCCGTTACGCCCAGCAGGACCAGTGGATCATCCGTATGCAGGTTCCTGATACTGAAATGGGCAACTGCCTGGTTTTCATTTTGTTCCGAACGCTCCAGATAGGCATTTTCAACAAACAGAAAACCCGGGAAGAGCTTGGGCTCTGCGAGAGCCAATGACTGCGTCAATACCATCAACACGGGAAGAACCAGTAAAAAACCTAATGATTTTCTGATAATTTTTTTCATTGTTTCCTCTCTATTACTGGCATTGCTTGCCAGAATTTACTGGCCAGTAAGCCTTTTTGTTATAGTTTTCTACCGGTCATTCTTTCACGAAAATAAAATATCAACAATCACAGATAGAAAAAACGCGCACTTATTGTCTGAGATGTCAGGGCAACCCCCGTAATATTCTCACCTCATCAATGCCACCCATATTATTGACATTGGTAAAGCCGGCAGCCTCAAGTATATTTTTTGCCTGTCCTGCCCGGTTACCACTACGGCAATAAAGGTTTATTTCATCATCCTCATCAAACATGCTTGAAAATTGATCAATATCGATAGTGTTCAACGGGATATTCAGATCATTATCAATATGATCTTCATCATATTCTGCCACGGTACGCACATCGATCCACACCGGCTCCCCGGCGGCATCTGGAAATTGGGCACAGGCAACCAGAATCACCGCTAGCACCAGTATAGAAAGTACGCGTCCAAAAAATTGTATTTTAAGCATTGAGTTCCGCCTGTTGATGAAATGTATAGTAATGCTGTTAAAAACTTTCGCTGCGAATAATACCCTGATACGCCTTAATCAAGCTCGTCTTCTGACACTAGAGCATTATAAAAATCCCTGATCGGGCCAAAAGGACCAAACTGGTGCTGCTCCTGTGGAAAGGGGTCGGCATAAGGTGGGTAGGGACTATCGATTGGCTTATTGCTCAATTCCGGATAATCCGCCTCCAGATTCTGTTTTTGCGGTCTGGGCTTGGAGTTGATGTAAGCCGACACATCATAGGCTTCTGCATCTGTTAAATCAGCTTCGCCCAGGGGCATTCTTGCCTTGATGAAGCGCGCTGCCGTTAACACACGATTCATCCCGGCACCATTGTTATAACTGTCTTCCCCCCAAAGTGGCGGAAATAAATAGCCTTCGGATATATCGGGACTTTCAGACAAGCCCTCACCGTTTGCACCATGGCAAATCTGGCAGCGCTCGACATAAACCCTTTCACCGGCCAGCAAATCAGCCCGTCGATCCGGTTCCACAAACGCCGCTGGCTCATCTGATTCCAGCCTGTCACTGGAAAAGGCCCTGAATTGATCCCCAAGACTCAGGATATAGGTCTCCATGGCGGCCAGTTCAACACTATCTCTGGGGAATGGAATGCCGTCCATGCTTCTTTGCATGCAGCCATTGATGCGGTCTTTAAGATCCCCTATCCGGCCATCCCTGCCGGAAAATCGAGGGTATCGAGAAGATGCTTCCAACAGGGACAAGGTGCCGGGCTGCCTGCCACTTTCCAGGTGACAGGAAGAGCAATCGAGTCGATTGCCAGAATATCGCAGGGCGGGATCTCCCTGGTCAGGTCCTAACAATGTCGCTGTTTCACGAATCAGCTGTCTGCCATATTCGGCGCTGCTCTTTAATTCATCCAGCGGATCGCTATCGGGCCTGGCCAAGATATAAAAGAGAGCTGCCAGCAAGCATGAAAAAAATACACCTGCCACTACCAGGTAATTTATTGTCGCGGGACGTGTTTTTGTATCAGCCATAAGTCAGTTCTAGCGCTTGTTAAATTCTTCCAGGTTTTTCAAAAAAGTATATTTGGGTCTTTCAACCTGCTCACGGTAATCAGATCTGACAAGATAAGTCAGCTGAAATCCTGCAAATAATACGATACTCACTATAATGATGAAATTGATAATCATCGCACCCCCCCCCGACTAGGCATCATCTCCGATAAACAGACTTCGAATGTACCGTGACACGGCCACTATTTCCTCAGTTGAAAGCCTGTCTGTCCAGGGTGCCATTGGTGTCCCCGCTACACCGTTCTGTAATATGCTGACACTTTCCTCCAAGCTGAGACTCTGGACGGTAAAATTAACAGGTCTGATCTGCAGCTCATTTGCTGCAAACCCATCTCCCTGACCTGAAAGCCCATGGCACTGGATACAGTTACTGGCATAAACAGCTTCTCCCAGACTGAGCTCCGCATCAGCCGACTCATTGATGTCAGCTAGACTGGAAAAACTTTTCACCAGTTCGACCAGGGCTGAAATATCTTCCAGCGACTGATCCCGCCAGGCCGGCATTGCCGTTCCCGGAATGCCCTGCCAAAGCACTTCGGCAATTCTGCCCTGAGTGTATACACGCTGGGTTAAATCGGCGGGACGGGGCTCAAGCCATGCCGATGCAGGACCATCTCCAGCCCCCTGTGCACCATGACAACCCGCACAGTTATTTTGCCAAAGGTAATAGGCCTGATCTAACTCTATTTCAGCCGAATCTGGCAGTACTGGGGCATCCCGGCTTAGATCGGCCATACCGGGGTGTGCATTTAACTGAAGCAGATTGACCGACATCAGGGTCCATCTATCCTGATCAATCAAGTCTCTTATTTTCTGGTCGCCATCCGGCCAGGCTATGTCCCGGGCATTACCCAATGATTCCAAATAAGCCAGCAAATCATAGGCCTCCTGTTTTGGTCTTGTTGGATCACCATCAAAAAGCCATTGATACGAAGGCATAATCGATGAAGGGACAACACTTCTCGGTGAGTAGAGGTGAGCCAACTGCCAGTCTGAGTTTCTTGTCGAGCCAGCTCTGGACAGGTCAGGACCTATCCTTCTTGTCCCCCACAGGTGAGGAAAATCAAACTGCCCTTCCCAGGCCAGTGTTGGTGCACCAAAACGGGTGATATCAGCCGCCAGAAAGCGAATTTGCTGGGTATGACAGTATGCACAACCTTCTCTGGCGTAAATTTCCCGGCCCCGCAATGCCGCACTTGAGGGTTGCAGAACATTGTCCGGGGTCATTAGCTGAATTTGACGATCAAGCTGCTGGCCCGGCAAAACACCCAGCAGGACAATGGACAGAGTGAAAAAGCCCAGCCCCGCGATACCTGCTATCAGATAGGACTTTCTCAACACATCCCTGCTCGGTGTCAGGAGATATGCTGAAATGGACTCCCTGATTTCGAAGCTCGATACATTACTCTCAGTGGCGGCATCGGTTTTTGGTCTGACAAAGAGACCATATATCAGCAGCATGAAACCAGCAATTATGGGCAGGGCTGAGAAGGTCCTGATAAACCAGTAAGGCCTCGAAGCAACAATTGAACTCATCCAGGGGGCCTCACTTTGCCATAAGCGTGCCTGCATAAGGCCAGCAATCGTCAGGTCGACAACCATCACAGTAATGCCCAGCACCAGAAGCCAGAATGACCAGCCGAGTGTTTTTTCATTGTAGGGTGCCCAGGGTATCTTCTGCCAGGCATAGAGAATGCCACCAATGCCGGCGAAGGTGGCAAAGCCAAGCATGGCCAGATGCGAGTGGCCTATCACCCAGTCGGTAAAGTGTACAGCTTGATTCAGGCTCATTTGAGCCTGTAAGGAGCCCTGGATACTGACGATGAGATAAAAAATGACCGACATGAAAACATAGCGTAGGGCGATGTCTTTTCTGGCGACTGCATCGGCACGGATAGACAGCAGCAAATTGGCAACCACCAGGATTACAACCAAACCCAGCAAAGCTGAAGCGGCTATTGCTCCCAATTGTGCACTCATCGGAATGACTGAAAACACATAATGATGTGTTCCATTCAGGGGATATAAAAAGAACAGCCCCCAGAACCCCACCATGGATAGGAAGTGGCTGAAAATTGGCCTGCCGGTGACAGCGGGTATGACGAAATACAAAATGGCCAGAGCCAGAGGCGTGACAAACAGCCCCACCGCATCATGAATCCATAGTCCACCAAAGGCGGCGCTTTCAGCACCCGGCACAATTTCCGGCACGATATTCCCCATGGGGAAAGCCATGATGGTAAATACCAGCGAACCGATAATGTACCAGCTGGACACGTACAGATTTTCCAAGCCTTTGCTGAAAAAATTGGGCAGAAACTGACAAGCTGCCAGGAACAGACAGAGCAAGGTGAACATATCGATAATCAGCGGAAATTCAGCCCATTCAATGGGCTGGCTGATGCCGGCAATCACCAGGATTAGACCGGGCAAGACAACCACGAAGTTCCACAAGGCAAACAGCCAGTAGCCCAGGCGCTCACTGGTAACAGCCTTCATCGTCAGGGCTGGAACTGCATGGTACAAAAAGGCAAAAAAAGCATTGCCTAACCAGCCAAACATAATGCCCTGGGTATGGGCATATCGAAACCTTCCCCAATTGATAGCCGTCCAGCTATCGAACAGGTCTGGAATGACAAATTGCAATGAAAGCAGCACGCCAATGAGGGCAGCCAGCAATAGGGTGCTGAATGCCGCCATGGCATGAAGATAAATCAGCTGCTCACAGACTGGCCGGGAGGAAGGAATCGAGGACCCACTACTCATATGGCTCAGTGACAAGGACTAACCCGCTGAATATAACAGGCTGTATCCGTATTCCTGAGCACGTGTCGCAGCCATGACCCCGGCAGGAACAAAACGGCTGTTTCTGATGGTGTCTGCTCTCAATTCTTCCAAGACCGCCTCTCGGCTGGACCCGGTATTATTGGCAACCATGGAAGCAATGAAATTGGTGGCAGAAGCACAGATAGCATAGCGAATCCCTCTGGAAGCCATGTCCTCAACCGTCATCCCCGGAAAGCTGGCATCCGTTGTTTTCAGGGGGTTTCCATCAAAGGAAGTGCCGCCTTCTGCGTTTGTGTAATTCATGATGCCGGAAAAAATGGCGCCATATTTCCGCCACGCCTCATCACTGTAGGCAAAAGGTGTCGAGGCATGCCGATAGCAAACGATCATGGCATAGTCCTCTTCTGCCCCTGCATAGGCATTGATATGAGCATTGAGAATATTGGAAGCATATCGCAGGGCATCAATGCCACCCTGTGGTGTCGAGGTATCAATAAATACACGGTGGCTACCTGCCAGATCCCCCATCCAGGCATCCTCAGCATGTTTTTGCGGAACAAAGGCTGTACCCATGCCCGAACTCTGGGCATTTACCTGGGCCGAATTAATAGCAACCCCGGCAATGGCAGCAGCGCCAACCGTCTTGATTAACTTTCGTCGTTCGATATTGTCAGTTTTATCAGCAGCCACGTTTTCACCTCGTTTTATTATTTAAAAAATTAGAGCCCACTCTGTATGGACTCCTGGCCGGGCCCGACTTTGTCATGCCCATCAGCTTGTTATGGTCAGGGACAAGTTAACTCCATAAAGCGTACTTATTCAACCAGGCTGCATCACTTGTGCTGATTGCCTTGATATGGAACAGGTTTAACTTGAAGTGCCCCGTTTGCGAAGCGCGGCGGATGGACACTGCCAAGGCTTCTCATCTTCTCTGAGGCTAGCTATCGGACATAAAAAACCGCTCGCGCGGTATTTTTTATTGACGGCGAGAGAGGGATGGTTCGCTGCGCGAATCCCTGCGGCAGGCCACTGTAAAACGTGGCGCGCTTCACTCGCTAACGCGAGTTTGTCGAACCCTCGATACGTTTCCGTATACACACTTTCCAGGGTGAGCTTGCATGCCGCTTGCGGCCTCCGAAACCACGAGGACACCGAGTGAAGAAGTATATATTAATGTGGCGGTGAGAGAGGGATTCGAACCCTCGATACGTTTCCGTATACACACTTTCCAGGCGTGCTCCTTCAACCACTCGGACACCTCACCTATTTTCTTTAATAGCTGCTTTTACAGCAGCCGCGCACTCTAATGTAAGCGTCAGTCAATTACAAGTTTTAAGCCGGCGGCCAATTCTCAAAGAAGTCTGCCGGATCAAGCTCCGGAACGGGCCTATCCTGAACCGTAGCTGTACCCAGATACAACAAGCCAACTATTTCATCGGATGCCTTTATACCAAGCCCCTTTTTCACGGCTGCATCAAAAGCCGCCTGACCGGTTCGCCAGATGGAAGCATAGCCCAGTGCATGCGCTGCCAGCGACATGTTCTGCACAGCTGCTGCCGTAGAGCAAATCTGTTCTACCGCAGGCACCTTGGGATGTGGATTAATACTCGCCACCGCTACAATAATCATTGGGGCCCGCAAGGGTGCTGCCAGCAGTTTCTGCTTCTGCTCTTCTGATGTCGGCTGCAGGGCCTCGACAAAGAGCTCACCCAGCCTGTTTCTGTCTTCCCCACTGATACACAGGAATTTCCAGGGGCGCAGCATGGCATGATCCGGCGCACGCAAGGCCGCTTTATAGATAAGCTGGCATTCTTCCGCGTTCGGAGCGGGTTCTGATAGACGGGGCGATGCCCTGCGTGTCAGTAATGCTTCTATTGCATCCATCTTATTGCCTGGCAAAACGCTGAATATCATTGACAGCCGCTTCAGTATTGCTGCGTATCGGACAGATATCCAGCCCTCCTCTGCGTAAAAAATTGGCCTGCACGCAAAGCCTGTGTGGCTGACAGGCGCGCATCAGCTCACAAAAAATCTGCTCCACACAGTCCTCATGATAGCCATTATGCAAACGGTACGAAACCAGATATGCCAGCAGGCTGACCGCTGAAATTTTCGCGCCCTGGTAACTGATCACGACCGTTGCCCAGTCCGGCTGCCCTGTAATCGGACAATTGGAACGAAACAGGTTGGTATAGAAAGACTCCTGCACCTGCTCATCCGATTCAAGCTGCAGCAGGCGGCTATCCGGCTGATAAGTGTCGATATCAATATCCAGGGTGTCCAGCTTGCTTCCTGAAGGCCTGAATAGCTGCTGTTCATCATCTGGCGATGACAGCATGACTTCGACCTCGGCGCCGGCTTTACCCGATAGGTCCTGCTGCAGCAAGCGAACAAATTCCTCACGTGAGGCATAACGTTGCTGGTTGTGCGAATTCAGATAGAGCTTGAAGGATTTGGACTCAATCAGAGCAGGACTTGTACAGTCGACACTGAAACGACCCAGTGCCACCTGCGGCAGTCCCCGGTCATTGAGCCAGGACATCTCATAGGCATGCCAGACATCCCTGCCAGAAAATGGCAGCCCAGCAGTAAGTCCTATTTTTTTGCGCTGCTTGGCACGGGGAATGGCAATCAGAATATTTGGATCATAGCGTTGCGGGTAAGCTGTCTGCTGGCCAAGCAGTGACTCAGACATCTTAATTCCTCAACCCTGTGCCCCGGTTCAGCAAGAAAAGGGCAAAGCTGCCTAGCCCTCCAGCAAACAAGAGCAGCATTAAAATGGCATAAGCGATATTGACATCGGAAATTCCCAGAATGCCATAACGGAACGCATCCACCATGTAAAAGATCGGATTAAAGTGTGAAACCGTTTTCCAGAAATCCGGCAGCAAATCGATGGAGTAAAACACGCCACCCAGATAGATCAGTGGCGTCAGCACAAAGGTGGGAATGATATTGATATCGTCAAACTTGTTGGCGTAAATGGCGTTAATCAGGCCACCCAGGGAAAACACCATCGAAGACAGTATGACCACCACCAGCGCTATGAACAGGTTATGCAGGTGAAAACCACTGAACGCCATGGCCACAACCGAGGCGATCAAGCCGATCGCAATACCACGCGCGGAGCCACCGACGACAAAACCGGCCAGAATGACATAATTGGGCACCGGTGAGACCAGCAATTCTTCAATACTCTTCTGAAACTTCTGGCTGAAAAAAGATGAGACCACATTGGCATAGGCATTATTGATCACCGCCATCAGTACCAGCCCTGGCACAATAAAATCCATGTAGGAATATCCACCCATGTCTCCAATACGGCGGCCAATCAGGTTGCCGAAAATAACAAAATACAGCGAGATGGTGATGACCGGCGGCACCAGGGTCTGTATCCAGATTCTGACAAAGCGACGGATTTCCTTGCGCACGATCGTTGCAAAGGCTATCCACTTGTAATGCACGGACGCTGAGGACATCGGTTTAAGCCTCTCCCCCAGTTACGGAGCGGGTTGATGAATTCTGCAGCAGAGAAACAAACAACTGCTCCAGCCGGTTGGTCTTGTTACGCATGCTTTTAATAAGTACTCCCTGCTGATCCAGCATGCTGAACACGGCATTGATGTCCTGGTTTTTATCAATGGTGACTGCCAGGCTATGGCTGTCGAGCTGTTCTAGCTCAAAACCTTCAAGCTCAGGCAGGCCTGCCAGTTCATCCCGGCAATCCAGAATAAAGGTCTCGGTATCCAGTTGTTTGAGTAGAGTCCGCATACTGGTATTTTCGATAATTTCGCCTTTGTCGATGATGGCAATATTGCGACAGAGGTTTTCGGCTTCTTCCAGATAATGCGTGGTCAGAATAATGGTCGTGCCTGCCTTGTTCAGATCCTGCAAAAAATGCCAGGTGGAACGCCGCAACTCAATATCCACCCCAGCCGTAGGCTCATCAAGAATCAGCAGTCTGGGCTCATGAATCAGAGCCCGCGCAATTAACAGTCGCCGTTTCATCCCGCCAGAAAGTTGTCTGCCCTGCTGATAGCGCTTGTCCCAGAGCCCCAGTTGCTTGAGATATTTTTCGCTACGTTCCTCAGCCAGCTTGCGCGGTAAACCATAATAGCCAGCCTGGGTGATGCAAATATCCAGCACCTTTTCAAAATGGTTGAAGTTGATTTCCTGCGGCACGATACCCAGGTCCAATTTGGTCTCATAGGTATTGGTATCGACATTACGCCCGAAAACTTCCACCTGTCCGGCTGACTTTTTTACCAGCGTGGCAATGATACCGATGGTGGTGGATTTACCGGCGCCATTGGCCCCCAGCAGGGCAAAGAAATCACCCTCGGCAACTTCCAGAGAAATGCCGTTCAGGGCGGTGAAGCCATTGCTGTAGGTTTTATGCAGATCTTTTATTGATATCGCGACTGACATAACAGGCTTTAGAGAGTAGATTGACGCGCGGCATTTTACCGTAAATCCAAAAGAAAAGGTGGCTCAAAGCCACCTTTTCTTTTTGCCAATCACATCATCAGTCTGACAGCTTCCTGCTGCCTAAAACACATCCTTGTGCATTCTTCAACATAGTCCCTGAGAGGGATTGGGGCAAATAATTTACTGTGTTGGCAATCCCTGCAGACATTGCTGTACTGCTTCTTCACGAGGCTCCTCATCCTGCCTGACCATCATGATCAGCGCACTGGCATCGACTGCCTGGGACGCACGAGGACTGACCTCCAGTTCCCCTCCCGGCTTCACATAGGCGATGGCTGTACCCAGCCCTGCCTGCATGATGGCGCAGACAATATCCTTCCATAAGACCCCCTGCACATTCACCTGGTAACGCGACTGATGTGCACCATGATAGGTAAACATGTCTTCCATCACCTGTTCGGTACCCGGCGCTACCATCGAGCGAACAACAAGCTCGGGATAGGCCCTGACCGGTCTGATGACCGTGTCTGCTGCCAGACGAATGAAACGTCGGCGGTTTTCATCATCCACGCATTCCGCAATCACAAAGGCCTTGAGCGGAATACTGTTGAGATGCTCCAGGATGTCGATGGTCTGACTGTCCGGATTAATGGAATCGGCATTATGGGAAATGATAAAGATATATTTGGCTTCCGCAGCATTAACTCTGGCCAGATTGGCTGAATTGGTGGGAGTTCCGGAATAATGTACAACTCCCATGGCCTGCAGGGCCGGCGGTAGTCCATCCGTATACACCGGGGTAAGAATCTGTATCGGCAGTTCCTTCAACTCGGGTGTCGAGGAAATCTGCTGCACCAACCGTTCCAGGTAGAGATCTCCATTGTGCATGGGTGTATTCAGTATCAATATATGGTCTTTCATTTCCCACCTCCATAAACCTTGCAGCATCTGCTCACGCCGCGTAATTCGGTAATCAACGTATTCACCCAGGAACTGTCCGAGCAAGGCAATGCCCGGGATATACAGGAAGGCAACCGTAGCGAGCTGTCCCCAGAAGCTGGATGCCGACAAATCCCCGTAACCCACCGTCGTAATAGTGGTCAGTGTTAACCAGAACGCTGACCATAAGCCCAGGGACTCGAGGCTCATCATGGCAATGGTATGCAAGGCAACCAGTGAAAGCAGTATCAGCAGCAGCGAAAACAACCGGGTGCGCGCTGCACCATGGGTCTGTTTGCCATACCATGCTTTCTTGTGTCGTCGTAAAAGCCGTGATCCTCTATGCAACATCTCTCAGGTCTCACATGAACCAGAAAGCGATGTTACCCGATAAGCATTTTCTGGCATAATCCAAGTGTCATTTTAGTAGCAAGTCGATTCCTGGCCGCCTTATGAAAGACAGACGCAGCAGTCATCCGGATACGATAGAAGAAATCCCGGAGAACCTGAGCAAGCAGGCTATCAGCCAGCTGGAAAGCGAGATCGCTACCCTGCAGGGCTGGCTGGACGATCTTGGCGAAACCCGCGAAGACAATCCTGAAGCCATCATCGCTAAAAAATTCTACCGGGACATGATACAGAACCGCCAGGAACTCCTCGACACCATCAATGAGCAATAATTCAATCAAGTAAGCCTATGCTGAGCACACAACAAGCCGAAGTCATGTTAACCCTGCAGGCAAACATGAACGCCAAAGTAAATCCCGACTGGGTAAAAGCCGCTTATCCCTACTTGCGCGCGGTTGTCGTCGAAGGTGCGGAAGCCATGGAACACCATGGCTGGAAATGGTGGAAAAAACAGGAATGTGATCTGGAACAGTTGCAGATGGAGCTGGTCGATATCTGGCATTTTACCCTCTCCCATCTGCTGCTCGAAGCCCAGGGTAATCAGCAAGAGGCTCTGAAAGAGCTGGAGGCACAACTCGACCAGAATCCACTTATAAATTTTGACGGAAAATCATTTAATATCAATGAGTTAGATTTAATATCTAAACTAGAACTTGAAATAGCATTGGCGGCTGTCAGACGCATCAGTATCCCGCTTTTTGCGGCCTTGCTGCATGACTGCAAGATGAGCTGGAACGACCTTTACCTGCAGTATGTCGGCAAGAACGTACTGAATTTTTTCCGCCAGGATCACGGATATAAAGAAGGCACCTATCGCAAACACTGGCAGGGGCGCGAGGACAACGAACACCTGGTTGAAGCAATGACAGAAATCGACAGTGAACACCCGGAATTCCAACACATCCTGTACCAAACCCTGAAAGACCGTTACGACGAAAGTTAATCCCACACGACTGAGGTTTCCCATGTCCAGCAGAATCATGGTCCTACCCCTGTTTCTTGCATTACTTGCTTTCTCTCCATTCTCTTATAGCCAGGAGAACTGTGCTGCTTCCGGCGGTATGGAATATATCTGTAACCTGGTCAATCCCGAGGATCTGGTCAACATCCCCGGGACTGACTGGGTCATAGCCAGCAGTGACGAAATCGGGCTGGCTTTTTACCTGATCGACGCCAACACTCGCAGGGTCCAGCCACTGTATACCCCATCACTGTCTCCGCAGCGCCATGATCGTCAGGCTTACCCTAACTGTCCCGGCGCACCGGATCTAAGCGATTTCAATACACATGGACTGAACATTCGTGCGGCCGCTAACGGACATTTCACGCTTTATTCGGTAGCCCATGGCGCCCGTGAAGCCGTGGAAGTCTTCGATATCGAACTTGATGGAGGACTGCCCCTTATCACCTGGACAGGTTGTGTGCTAATGCCGGATGGCCCGCGTGCCAATAGTGTTGCCTCTTTCAGCGATGGTTCCCTGCTGGTCACCGTGCTTGTCCTACCCGGTGAAAGCTATACAACCTTTTTACGTGACCGTAGACCTACAGGCGCTGTTTATCAATGGCAGCCGGGTGATGAACGCTTCAGTCACTTACCTGGTGCAGAACTGCCCGGCAATAACGGCATCGAGATATCAAGGGATGAAACAGAGTTTTATGTCGCCTCGTCCGGTTTAAATACCATAGTAGCCTTTGAGCGCAGCAATCCAACCCGACAGTTACGCACCTCTCGTAGCCTGGCTTTTTCACCGGACAATGTCAGACTGAGTCCGGAGGGTTATCTACTGACTTCCGGCATGCTCAGTGATGAGCCAAGTTGCGGCAGCTTTCCTGAAACCCGTGAGCTCATCGTAGCCTGTGCTCGGGGTTATCAGGTTTCTGCCATCAATCCGCGCGATATGGATGACGAAACACTGTTCGAAGCACCGGCCAATCCTGTTTTCAGCAATGCTACCATCGGCATCATGGTCAACAACATGATCTGGGTGGGAACCTTCCTGGGCGACCGGGTGGCCATACGCACACTACCCTGACAACTGAGGAGCCATGTATGAAAGACATACGGAGATTGTTACTGGGTTCGTTCTTCACTCTGCTCGCTTCCCCCTTATCAGCCCAGAACACGGGCTTTGGTTCAGCCTGGCTGGATCTGGATGCCGGGGAGCAGACTCAGGTGATGGACTTTGCCGTAGACTTCAAGAATTTTCTGGGACATGCCAGAAGCGAAATGTGGTTTGTCCGGGATGGCATCACCCTTGCTGAATCCGAAGGATTCCGGCCCTGGTCACCGGACATTGATCCTGCACAACTGGCGCCCGGTTCACGCTGGTATGCCGTTAACCGGGATCGAACCCTGGTGCTGTTTATCATGGGCAGGCTGCCGCTTGACGAGGGCCTGAAAATCATCAATACACATATTGATTCGCCCCGGCTTGAATTCAAAACCGTGCCGCTGCGTGACAGAAACGGCGTAGTCACCATTGATGCGCAGGTACATGGCGGCATCAAGAATTATCAGTGGACCAACATTCCGCTGGGAATTATCGGCCGTATCGACAAACGGGACGGCAGTACGGCCTGGGTGGAAATAGGGCTTGATACGGATGATCCTATCCTGCTGATAAGTGACCTGGCGCCGCATGTGGACAGTGACTATCGCGATCGCACTCAGCGCGACGTCATCGCCACAGAAGAACTGGAACCGATTATCGGCTCTCTGCCGGCAGTCCCCGGCTCTGAACTTTCACTGCCCTCGGCCCGCCTGCTGGCCATCCTGAAAGACCAGTACGATATCGAGGACAGCGATTTGCTAAGTGCGGACCTGCAGATCATTCCGGTGACTGCGCCACGTGATGTCGGTCTCGACCGCGCGCTCACAGCTGCCTATGGCCAGGACAACCGGTCCACCGCCTATGTCAGCCTGCGCGCCATCAGTGAAATCGATATTCCACAGCAGACGGTCATCGCCTATGCCGTCAACAATGAAGAAACCAGTTCCTGGAATACCGGCGTAAGCTCGGAATGGTTCAATACCCTGATCGCCGAATTAATTGCCGCCAGCAGCGGGTCATTCAGCGACCTGGACCTGCGGCGTACCTATGCGCGTTCACAGGTCCTGGTCAGCGACACCACTACGGCCTTAAACCCCCTGTTTCCCCAGCCGCAAAACCCGCAGTTAACATCGAGGCTGGGCTATGGTCTGGTGGTTAAGGAATATGGCCCCGGCCGTGAAGCCAACTCGGAATATTTTGCCTATATTCGCGGCATTTTCGATGAGGGGGATATCCGCTGGCAGACTCATTCCTACGATGCCGGTTATGGCGGTGGCACTATCGCCGCATGGTTTGCCGGCCAGAATATGGATGTAATCGATGTCGGGATCGGCATCGTCAGTATGCATTCTCCTTATGAACTATCGTCCAAGGTGGATGTCTGGGAACTGTTCAGAGGCTTCCAGGCTTTTTATCAGGCTGAGAGTTTTCAAGAATAAAGAGGGAGGGGAACTGGGGTGGCCGACGGGGATCGAACCCGCGACAACAGGAATCACAATCCTGGGCTCTACCAACTGAGCTACGGCCACCATTGGAACTGGTCTAACTGAGTCTGTCACCCGAGCTGAACTGGCACGCCCGGCAGGATTCGAACCTGCTACCCTCGGCTTAGAAGGCCGATGCTCTATCCGGATGAGCTACGGGCGCTTAACTCGAGTTCACGTCACAATATAGCAGGTTGAAATTGGTCGGGGTAGAGAGATTCGAACTCCCGACATCCTGCTCCCAAAGCAGGCGCGCTACCAGACTGCGCTATACCC
>CAZSHI010000030.1:0-28568 GCA_964606735.1 uncultured Enterobacteriaceae bacterium | reverse complement strand
GCACCCCTGATAAGGGTGAGGTCGGTGGTTCAAATCCACCCAGACCCACCAGTTTCAAACTGGTTCCCTAGTTTCCTGCCTGTTTTAAAGCCCTGACCCTGAGTGTTCGATATATCGAAATGTCAGGTTTATGCGAGGCTCCGCTATTTTCAATTGTTTGGGAACTTGGTGCAGCCAGTATTGCTGAAAGGCGCCCTGCATAATCAGTAAAGAGCCCGGTTGGAGTTCAATCCGCTGCCTGGGTCGACTTTTATCACGCAGACAGTAATCAAAGAAACGGCTGGCCCCCAATGAAAGAGAAAAAATCACCGGGTTCTTACCCAGTTCGGGTTCGGAATCCGCGTGCCAGCCTACTGAATCCCTGCCGTTTCGGTAAAGATTTGCCAGAACACTGTTGATTCGGGCAGCAAATTCGTCACAGAGTTTTTGTTTCAGCGCCAAGAGTGCCGTAGGCCATGGCAAGGCTTCATAACTGACACCGGAATAACGGTAGGTGATGCCCGGGTTGCCGTACCAGGCGACCAGGCGTGGAGACTGAACTTGCCGGCCGGCAATCATCAGTTTCTCGGTCTTCCAGGCCAGCTCCTGCAGCAGCAGGGAAAAATAGTACTGTTGGTCTTCATCAGATAACCAGTCCGGAATACACAGCAATTCACCTTTTTCCTTGATCAGGCTAATGGCAGGGGAGTTTTCCTTGTTGAACAGGTCAGGCATGCAGGTGTGGGCATCCATAAAGCTTGCCGAAGAATAACACAGGGTGCTTTATACTGTGTCGGATGATCTGCCCCAAATGTCATTATGAAGCCACAGAGCATGATGCCGATCGGATGCCTGGTGTGTGCCCTTCCTGCGGTATTGCCTATGCCAAATGGCAGGCTAAAGGATCTGCTCAAGAAAAGTTGGCAACAGACAAGCTTGCCCCAAAGGAAACATTTGCTAAACGTCTGTATTACTACCAGCTGTTCATGCCCAGTGATCGTCATGAAAGTGCATTCTGGGGGCACCTGCTGATCTATGTCTGGTTTTTCATATGGGGCTGGTATTTTATTTCTGGCGGGATTGACTGGATTCGTCTGGGCGACTCCTTTTTGCACTATGTCAATTTACCTTTTCATGAGTACGGGCATATATTTTTTCGCCCTTTTGGAGAAATATGGACTCTGATGGGGGGCAGTATTTTCCAGATTCTGGTTCCCCTGGCACCACTGTTATATTTCCTGGTCTGGCAGCGTGATAATTTTGCCGCTTCCTTAATGCTCTGGTGGAGTGGGCAGAACTGCCTCGATGTCTCTCCTTATGTCGCTGATGCTCCGACGCGGCTGATCCCGCTGATCGCAGGTATTGATGAAGCCCATGACTGGTGGAATGTTCTTACCCTCAGTGACAGGATGTCTTATGCCAACCTGTATGCCAGCCTGTTCTTTGGTCTGGGTGTGGTGCTGATCATTGTCAGTCAGCTATGGGGAGCCACTCTCCTGACCATCGAAATGCGTGGACAAATTAAAAGTCCTGGAATCTGAGGCAAGCATGCAACTGGAAAATGTGATTCCATTTGGCCGTTCCCTGGATGAGTACAGGCAGATGTTTGTGCTCACGGAAGCAGATCTGGATGGAAAGATTCTGAGCATCGCTGATGGACCTGCCAGTGTTAATGCAGAACTGCATGCCCAGGGTAAAAATTATATATCCATGGATCCTCTGTACCGCTTCGGTGCAAAAGACATTGAAGCCCAGTTCATGCGGGTAGCCGATGATGTGTTCCAGCAGGTGGAGGAAACACTGGATAAATGGGTCTGGAACTATCATCCAACTCTGGCCGCCTTGAAAAAACAAAGACAGCAGGTTCTGCAAGACTTTATTGCTGATTTGCCCGCCGGCATTGAGAAAAAAAGATACCGGGTGGGCGAGTTGCCACATCTGGAGCTGGCAGACAATGCTTTCGATCTGGCCCTGTGCTCACATTTTCTTTTCTTGTATTCCGAGCTGTTTGATTACGCCTTCCATCGGGATTCGATTGTCGAGTTATTGCGCGTGGCTCGGGAAATCAGAATATTCCCGCTGCTGACATTGAAGCAGCAAAGATCTCCGTATCTTGAGCCTCTGCTGGAAGAACTGCAAAAGCAGGCTTACAGCGTATCAATAGAAAAAGTGCCCTATGAGTTTCAAAAAGGTGGTAATGAGATGCTAAGAATAGGTAAATTAACAGGCTATTAATAAGCAGGTGCGTGATGGAAAAAATAATTCAAAGCCTTGTCGTGACAATATGCTTTCAGGCAGGCAGCCTGAGTGCCCAGCAAGCCAGTGAACTGGATGAGATTTTTGAGGCTTTCTGGCAGGCCGAAACGGCAGGTCAAATTGAAAGCAGTGTTGCAAGCATTCTGGAATCCGGGGTTAGTTTTGAAGAGGCCTATGAGCGCCTTCAGGCAGGCAGGAATTACACAGACGCCGAGACGGGTGTGTTACTTCGGTCTTACACGACCCCCGCTGGAGTCGAATACTTTTATCATCTTAATGTTCCTGAAGAATACGATCCTGCACGGCAATATCAGGTGCGTTTCGAGTTGCATGGAGGTATTGGCGCGCGCCGCAATAATCAGCCCGGGGGCAGGGGAGGCGGCAGAACCCGTCTTGAAGGGGCAGAACAAATATATGTGATGCCCTATGCCTGGACAGAATCCCCCTGGTGGGACAACAGCCAGGTTGAGAATATCCGCCAGATTCTTGATCGTATCAAGCGTGAATACAATGTTGATGAAAACCGAGTGGTCCTCGGTGGTATCTCTGATGGAGCAACAGGCACCTGGTATATTGCCATGCGCGAAAACACACGGTTCGCCGCTTTTTACTCTTTCATTGGTTATGCCATGGTATTGGCGAATTCATCGATAAATGACAACCGGTCCTATCTGCAAAACCTGATTGGCAAGCCATGGTACGCCATCAATGGCGGGCGAGACCGTCTGTACCCTACTTCACGGGTGACTCCATTTATTACCTTTTTGCAAACGGCCGGCGTCAGCATTGAATATCATCCCATCGCCAATGGTGAGCACAATACGCGCTGGTGGCCTGACTGGCGTGATGATTTTGAGGAATTTGTCACTGCTCATCCACGTGTTGCGCATCCCGCGCTGATCAGCTGGAAAGCTGTGCCGCAGATCAATCACCGCTCGCACTGGCTGCAGATTGAAGCAATGGATTTAAATCAGCAAAGCCCCATTCCGCTGTATGAGGTTGGTGTGGATGCCAGGACCGGCAACCAGATTATCCCCATGCAGGAAGCGGCCAGAGTTGATATTGTCAGGGAAGGTAATAACTTCCAGGCGCTAAGTGATGGTGTCTCTTCATTCCGCTTATTGCTGTCACCTGAAGTCATCGACTTTGCATTACCGATTACGGTGACGGTCAACAATGAAGTGAAATTCAGTGGCACCCTGCAGCCCAGCCTGGAAACTCTGCTGAACTGGGCCGGACAGGATAAAGATAGAAAGATGCTGTACGCCGCCGAGTTGCTGATAAGCCCTTAAAGATCGTATTGCCAGTAGTCTGTTCTCCTGCGGAATTTCTTATTCTGGCAGCGGGATGAACTCTTCATGGTCACCCGGTATGTCCTTGAAACGGCGTTCACGCCAGTCTGTTTTGGCCTGCTCAATCCTGGCCTTATCAAAGGCAACAAAGTTCCAGTCAATATTGGGTTGTTCAGGCCAGGCTTTGCCGCCAAGCATCAGAAATCGTGTTCCCTGTCTGGCTTCGATACGGTCATGTTTTTCCAGCAGAGCGAACTCCCCGGCGCTGAAACTTTGCCCGCCTATCATCACTTCACCACCTAAAACAAAGAGCAGCGCCTCGTGCTGAGGCTCAGGGTGAGGCAGCTCAACATCCTGATCTGCTGCTATATCAATAAAAAACATGGCCTTATCAGAAGCTATTGGGGATTGCAGTTCATAGGCAGCCCCGGCTATCAGCTGAATTGAACGCAGCGAATTTTCATCACGTGGGATGCTGCTCGCTTCCAGATGAATAAATCCCGGCGCGGCATCAGCTTCTTCCCTTTCCATAGCAAGCCAGCATTGCAGTCCGTACAGTCTGTGTGCGACGGTCCTGTGTGCTGGCGTTTGACGCTCGGAATGAACAATGCCCCTGCCAGCTGTCATCCAGTTGACTTCACCCGGTCTGATACCCACCACATTGCCCAGGCTGTCCTGATGCAAGAGTTCTCCGGTAAACAGGTAGGTCAGAGTAGACAGGCCGATATGGGGGTGCGGAGGTACATCCAGGCCTTCTCCGGCAGCAAAATCGAGAGGCCCCATCAGGTCGATGAAAATGAAGGGACCGACCATCCTTTTGTGGGCACGGGGTAATACCCGGGTAATCGGGTGCCCGTTGAGCCTGGCACTGCGCGTTTGAAATTTGTTCGCCATAAGCTTTTGATTATCAATAATTATCTGGGAATAGCTAGCTTTCGTGACTGCTGTTCCGGCAGTACAAACTCTGTCACAAAGTGTAGTGCTATTGGGCCTTAATAAAAATCAGATATTTAGTAACTTAAGCCCAGCCTTTAATAAATCACCTAAAAAAACTTTAAAAAATCATTGATTTTTTTGATTATTTTAATTTAAGGTTGCCGCCATGGCGCTCAAGAACGATTTATATATCAACGTAGAACCCTACACAGAAGTACTGGGGGGGCTGAGTTTTGTCCTTTCCATCAGCAACGGTGTGGTGAAATTGCTGGGCCAGACCGGGGCAGGCAAGACAGCGCTGTGTATTGAATTACTGGGCGAACTGAAAAAAGAAAAAATCGAATTTGTGCATTTTCCGGATGCACCACAAAACTTTGCGGCTGTTGAGCAGGCCATCAAGGAAAAGCTGAAACTCCAGTCCAAGGTCGAGGGTGACCGGGAATCCTTCATTCAGGCCCTGACAGCCCATATCGTCAAAAAATCGTTTGAAGAGCAAAAACTGGTTCTCATTTTTGATGATGTCGAAAACCTGAATCAGGATGTCCTTTCCGAATTAACAACCTTTCGCCACATTCACCTGAACGATCAGGGTCTGGTCAGCATTGTGCTCAGTGGTACCGAAGCCATGGAGCAGAATATCAAGGAGGCCGCCACTTCACTGGTTTCGGATTTGCTGGTGAGTTACACCCTGGAACCGATGAACAAAGAGCAGCTGGCACATTTCTGTGAAGCTTATCTCGAAGAGATAAAAATGGATGCCAAGCTGAGCGATGAAAATATCACTCAGTTGCTGGAAATCACGGAAGGATTACCGGGCTCTATTCCGGAAATGATTCCGGAAATTCTGGATCAGGATACCTCCAAGGTCTATGTGCGCAAGAAGCGGCAAAAAGAGCTTGTTAAAAAAGCGACCAAAACCCTTACCAAGGAGTTTGTGGATCCTTTCGCCGATGAAGAAACCCAGAAACAGGTCGTTAAGCGCTGGAAATGGCCTATGGGCCCGGCCTTCATCATAGCCGGTGTCGGCGTCATGGTTTTCTTCATTTATGCGGCCTACGTGTTTTTGCCGGAGGATATTATTCCGGCGACAGTTTCCTATTTTGGTGATCAGATCGATGAACTGACGGATCCAGCTCCTGAGCAAGAGGCACCAGAACCTGTCGTTCTTGCTGAAGAGTCCCCGGCAGTCGAGGAAGTACCCGTCATTGCCGATGTGGATGATACCGTTGTGGAGGTCCCGGCAGTTGAGGCGGAACCTGAAGCAGAGGCAATAAGCCCTATAGCGCTTGAAGAACCACTCATCACTGAGGTTACTCAAGAGCCTGCAGTGAGTGAAGTTCCGGCAAATGAGACAGAGATTTTACCCGAAGCTGAGCCTGAAATTGCAAGTAGCCCTGAAGCCCCGACAGGTATTGTGGTGGATGCCAGCGATGATTTGGAAGCGGCCATCCAGCAATGGTTACAGGCCTGGTCGAGACAGGACCTTGACGCTTATTTCAGTGCCTACCATGAAGCCTTTGAGCCCCTGTCTTTCTCTTCGCTGAGGACCTGGCGCAATCAGCGGGAACGAAACATTCTGAGGCCGGATTCGATTGACATCGCGTATCAGGATTTCAGGATATTAAGTCGCAATGCCGACAGTTCCATGGTCACTCTGCGGATGGATTACCGTTCGCCCAACTATGCCGACAGTACCCTGAAACAGCTGGGCCTGATCAGGGATGAGAGCGGAGTCTGGAAAATTGTCCACGAAGAAAACCTGCAGGTCCAAAGGCTACCGATTAACCGGCTGGCATCGGCGCCCGCTCCAGACAGATTGCAGGTTTTCCTGTCACCACAGATATCCACCAGCCCGGCCGTTCCCGTTCTGGAAAGTTCACCGGGTATTGTCTCGGCTAGCCTAAACCCCGATCAGGAGCGTTTGTTTAATTTCGTCAATAACTGGTTACTTGCCTGGCAGGATCAGGATGTTAATGCCTACTTCAACCACTATCAGGAAAATTTCCGGGGCTTTAATTTTACCTCCCCGCAGGCATGGGAACAGGACCGAATTGTGAAGATAAGCCGGCCATCCTATATTGAGCTGCGAATGACGGATTTTGAAATCCTGATGGAAAGCTCCCAGGATGCCCTGATCCAGTTCAGTCTGGAATATCGCTCTGCCTATTATGCAGACCGCACCCTCAAGGAAGTGTTATTACGCAAGGATCGCAGAGGTAACCTGTATATTGCCAATGAACTCAACCGACAGGTTGAACTGTTGCCGATTTACCGTCGCGTAAACAGCGTTCTTGCTCAATTCTAAACTCGCGCAACACGCTGGATTTTCTCTGAATCAGCTATTATGCTGAGCCCATGTTTGGGTGAGCAGTCGACCTGACTGCTCCAGTGTTCATGAAATTATCGGCGACAGATTTTGCGAAAATTCACCAACTTGCTTTTGCTGCTTTTGAGCGGCCTTTTCATCAGCGCGGGTACTTTTGCCCAGCAATTAACAGTTTATGAGCGTTTGCCACGTGATCTTCTGGCTGTGAAAGCGCCGTCAGAGCGGATTAGTGGCAGCCCTGGAACCATGCAGATTATTGATCGGAGCTGTAATTCAATGCCGCGTGATCAGGTCCGCAGGCGCATGGTTAATATAGCCGTTCAGGAATGGGCCTACTTTGGCTTAAGTGAGATGGACCTGACGACAATCAGTGAACAGGAACTGACACCCAGGGATTCACAGGGAAGAAGGCGCTTTATCCGTCCAGGTTTTGAGGAGGCGTCACGTGTCGCTGATTCCATTGCGGGCTACTGGTCTGCTGCACCTGACAGCTCGTGGATACTGAACAGACAGAATCAAAACTGGCAGCGTGAAGGACTGGGAGCAAGGTGGCGTGATTTCTGGTCAGCAGCCTTTATTTCCTGGGTGGCCTGTGAAAGCGGGCTAGGTGATATGAGTGAATTTAACAGGGCCATAGCGCACCACACGTACATTGATCAGGCCATTCGTGCCAGGGATGGACAGGAAGGTGATGCTGCCTATAAGGCATACAACGTCGGGGAGAATTCGATAAATCCGGGTGATATGCTTTGCCGGGGTTCCCGTCCGGAATACATGAATCTTGGGCAGCGCCGCCCCCATATGGGGCAGGGGGCAAGAACCCATTGTGATATTGTCGTATCCATTGATGAAGCAGCCGGCGAAATACGTGCAATTGGTGGCAATGTGAGGGGATCTGTCAGGTTGAAAGTATTTCCGGCTGGCAGGGGTGAATCCGGGCATCTGGCTCCTTTGCCTTATGCCGGACGGCAGATTTTTGCCCATTTGCAGTTGCAGGCAGACCCTATTGAAATGGATGCGCTGAATAATACTCCTACCATTTTGAATCTCGAATCCTTAAGCAGTACCGTAATCGTCACCCGCTCAGTGGCCAGCCGGGTTGACTAGCTCGTGATGCTGAAATTTTGATTTTTCAGCCTGGATCACGTTCGCATAGGCAGGGAAGCCTATAATCTGGCTCGATAAGCAGGGAAAGGCAATAATAACGAATATGAATCAGCCATTTAGCTTTAATCCTGATGACACCCTATGGTCTGTTCCAAGCGCAGTTTCAGACCGGCTCAGAGCCCGCCAGCAAAATACAGAGTTCAATGCTTTTGTTTTTTGCGGTATTTACTCGCTGGTAGCGATTGCTATTCTGCTCATTTTCGGCTTTGCCGCACTGCAGCGGCAGGAACCGGCATTTGCTGCAGTTATTTTTGGATTTGCTGCCGCTACGGCAATTTCCTACGGCCTTATCTGGCTCAGTAAACAGTATTATCTGGCCAAGCATTTGATTGCCGGATTAATGGGCAGTTTATGTTTGTATCTGTTTCATAGTGGCGGGACGGAAGGAACTGGACCGGTATTCTATATGGCATTTCCCATGGTGGCAGTGTTTCTGCAGGGCTTTTTCATGGGATTTGTCTATATAGTCTTGCTCGCCTTGCTTACCTTGTTTGTCTATGTGAGTGGCTTTCTGGGATTCGACACTGCCCAATATGGAGTCGTGTTTCTTACCCGAATAGCAACGGTGTATTTAATCACCTCGTTTCTGGCCATTTTCTATTCCTACTACAAGTATCTTTTTGAGCGAGAGCTCTTGTTGATCTATGAAGATCTGGAGATGTTGACCTTTGCAGACCAGAATACAGGCATTGCCAACCGGACATTAATGGAAAAACTCCTGATTACAGAGTTCAAACGCTATCAACGCTACGGGTTCAAATTCAGCATGATGCTGATCTCAATCGATTCATTTGACAAAATCAGCAGCCAGTATGGCCAGAATGCCGGTGACGCCGTATTCAGGGCAGTAGCAGATGTCTTCCAGAAAAGTTTGCGTGGTCCGGATGTCCCCAGCCTCTGGCAAAGAGACCAGTTCCTGATTTTACTACCGAATACCGGGAAGGAAAGTGCGCGACTCGCTGCCCAGCGCTTGTGTGATCATATTTCCAACCATCAGCTTTTTATCGATGGTAAAGCCGAGAAGGCAAGCGCCAGCATAGCGGTTTGCGAAATCGGGGAGAAAGACTTACCGCAAACCATACAGGGACTTGAAATACTCTTGTACAAGGCCAGTCGTCAGGCCGGTAATCAGGTTGTTGTGGAATAGCGAAGCCTGCTTACAGGATCAACCATTAATTATCCATGAATCAAGCCTGTTCAATCATTATTCCAAACTACAATGGTGAAAAATTACTCCAGGCATTTCTGCCTTCGGTTATTCGGGAGAGGGAGAACTACCAGGCTGATTGTGAGCTTATTGTGGTTGATGATGCCTCCAGTGATAACAGTATCGGGCTATTGCAGCAGCACTTTCCAGATGTAAAACTCATTAGGCATTCTGTCAATCAGGGCTTCGCAGGAGCAATTCATAGCGGAGTGGCAGCAGCCCGACATGGTCTGATTTTTCTGCTGAATTCTGATGTGGAGCTGGAAGCGGGCTGCCTGAACAGGCTGTGCCAATATTTTAATGACGAAAATACCTTTGCAGTGAATCCACTGATAGTCAACCAGGATGGAGAGATCAACCAGAGTTCATGGACCCGTTCACACTTTGTCAGAGGTCACCTGAAACTGCTGCCCTGGCAGAAGGAGCAATTAACCCAGATGCAGATCAGCCAGAGTGGCTTTCTGACCCTGTATTGTTCGGGTGGTTCCGTAATGATGCGCAAATCAATGTTTCAGGAACTGGGAGGCTTTTGTGAGTTATACAAACCTTTTTACTATGAGGACTTTGACCTGGGACTGCGTGCCTGGTATCACGGCTGGTCTTCGCATTTTGACCCGCTTGCCCGGGTGATTCATGCTGATAAAGGGACTATTGAGGATCACTATAAATCGGCGCTTATCAAAAGTACCCAGCGGCAAAATCGCTACAAGCTGGAATGGTCACATTTCTCACTGGGACGCTTGATTTTTTCGACCCTGCCATTTTCTCTCTTGCAGTTGCTGGGTGAACTTTTGCTGTTTGATAAAAAGAACCTACTGGCTTTTATTAACGCAATGCAAGATCTGCCAGCCATTCGACGTGAGCGCAGAATACTCAAGAGTATGCCGCAAAAAGGCTATAGACTCAGTGATATTTTGACCCGGACCGTCAACGATCAACAGTGAGATTACAGCGGGCTGGATGACTGGAATGACGCCAGCCATCAAGGGGCCCCTTTAAGGCCAAAAATCACCAATTTGTGCAAGCCTTCCACCAGCGGTATATACTGGCGCGCTGATGAAGGTCCTAAACAGATAAAAGAGGTAAGCATGGGTTTATTGGTAAAAGGGGAGTGGCACACCGATTGGTATGACACCAAGTCTTCAGGTGGGGAATTTATACGTACAGATGCCCAGTTTAGAAATCAGATCGGTGATGAGAACTATCCAGCCGAAAAAGGCCGGTATCACCTGTTTGTATCACTGGCATGCCCCTGGGCACACAGGACGCTGATTTTCAGGAAACTGAAGAAGCTGGAAGATATTATCGGTGTTACTGTAGTGGATGCTGAAATGCTTGAGCATGGCTGGGTTATCAGTGAGAAGGAAAGTCTTGACAACGGTTATCAGGCCTGTCCGATACCCGATATCAGCTATATGTATGAGGTCTATACCGCCAATCAGGCTGATTATTCTGGGCGAGTGACTGTCCCGGTCCTGTGGGATAAGCAGACTTCATCCATCGTAAACAATGAATCTTCCGAGATAATCCGCATGCTGAACTCTGCATTTGATGAGTTTACAGAGGTAAAGGATGACTTTTATCCGGTAGCGCTGCGTGAGGCTATTGATGAGATCAATGATCAGGTGTATCACAATATCAATAATGGAGTATACAAATGCGGTTTTGCTACGGCGCAGGATGTTTATGAGAAGCACTATGCCAAACTGTTTGAAGTCATGGACAAGGTTGAAGCTATTCTGGGTCGTCAGCGCTACCTTGCCGGAGCGCAGGTTACAGAAGCTGACTGGCGGCTATTCACCACACTGATTCGTTTTGACTGTGTTTACTATGGCCATTTCAAAACCAATAAATGCCGTATTGAGGATTATCCTCATATTTCAAACTACGTGCGTGAGCTATATCAGTACCCTGGCGTGAAAGAAACAGTTAACTTCCGGCATATCAAGGTGCATTATTACTTCAGCCATGACATGATCAATCCGACGCAGGTAGTTCCAGTTGGGCCTGACATCGATTATGACAGGCCTCATAACCGTCACTTATTGTAAAGGGGGGCAATAACCTAGTAAAACACTAAGTTTTGAGAATACCCTTATATTCTTTAATGGTATTAAAAGGGGCTTTATTTCTATAACATGTTGTTTTATATGAACAAAAATGGGAAATAACAAAATGTGAAATGAATGTGTATTTAGTAAATTATTTCCATTAAATGTTGCAGTTTTCATTCTCATTGTTGATAATCGGTGCAAGTTTATCTTTAAGTGAAGATAAGTTACTTAGTAAATTAATAAATCAAAAAGACTACCTAAGGTAAAGGGGGCTTTAAAATGTTTATCACCAAGAAACACCTACCGAGACGTACTGTATTAAAAGGCGCCGGTGTAACGATGGGCTTGCCTATGCTGGAAGCCATGATCCCGGCTGCTAGTGCACAGAGTGCTGAGGCACAGCTGCGTGCTGCATTTATTTACACACCACACGGTGTAATCCTCGACGAATGGGTACCTGAAACTGAAGGTGCCGATTATGAAATGAGCCCGATTTTGAGCCCACTGGCGCCATATCGTAACCAGATGCAGGTATTCAGCAACATGAAGCTGAACACTGACAACCACACGGGTTCAGGTCACGCCACTTCCAGCTGTACATGGTTGAGTGGTGCGATTGCTAAAGATACATCTGGTGCAGACGTATTTGCTGGTAAAACCATTGACCAGTATATCGCTGACCAGATTGCCGGTGATACTCCACTGCCCTCTTTGGAACTGGGTATTGAAGATGCCAGCCACATGATTGGTGCCTGTGACGGAACCAGTAGCTGTGGTTATATCAACGCTATTTCCTGGAAAGAAGCTGACCAGCCTCTGCCAGCCGAAATTAACCCGCGAATCACGTTCGAGAGAATGTTTGGTTACGGTACTACTACAGAAGAGCGTCTGATCCGTGCACAGACTGACAAGAGTATTCTTGACTCCATCATGACGGCTGCTGCCTCTATGGAAAATCGTCTGGGTATTCAGGATCAGGCTCGTATCGGCGACTTCCTGGAAAATGTCCGTGAAGTTGAGCGTCGTATCGGTAACCTCGAAAATCGTATGAGAGAGCAGGGTTCCAACCTGGCTGCAGCGCCGATTGAGATTCCTGAGCTGTATGATGATCACGTCCGCCTGCAGTTCGAGCTGATGGCTCTGGCTTTCCAGACAGACACCAGCCGAGTTGCCAGCTTGATGCTGTCACGTGAGCTGAACCAGCGTACTTATCCGCAGATCGGTGTACCTGAGCAGCATCATGGTATCTCTCACCACGGTTATAACGAAGAAAGAATGGCTCAGCATGCTTTGATTAACACTTATCATGTCAAGCTGTTCAGTGACTATTTCGTATCCAAACTGGCCGAAACTGATGATGTCAACGGCAACTTGCTGGATAACAGCATCATCCTTTACGGTGCAGGCATGGGTGACGGTAACGTTCACAGTAAAGATCCTCTTTCTAACATTGTTGTTGGTGGTGGTACTGGTACCCTGCGTAGCGGACATCATACTGACGTAATGACTGAAAGCGGAGAAGCTACTCCAAATGCCAACTTGCTGTTGAGCATAATGGATGTTGCAGGTGTCCATCTGGATGACCTGAACGGCTTTAGCACTGGTAGAATCAATATCACTAAAGCGTAAGTAGAAGTAGCTAGACCCTTTACCGAAAAATGCCCGTTGAGCCTAGCTCAGCGGGCTTTTTTTATGGTTTTTGCAAATTTAGTGATTGCAAAAGGCCACATTCCTTAATCATTTTTTAATCATAATTTAATATTTTTTCAGTCTAATAGGTCTTTCTGAATAGAAGGACTTGAACTTGAGCAGTCAAAAAATTCTAGTCGTCGATGACGAGTTACCGATCCGTGATTTGCTGACAATGTCGCTTGAGGCAGTAGGGTATGATGTTGTTCAGGCCGAGAATGCCCAGGAGGCTCATACCACTATCATCGATCAAAAACCGGATCTGGTTCTGCTGGATTGGATGATGCCAGGGACTTCCGGTCTGGAGTTGCTACGTCGACTCAAACGCAATGAAATGACCGAAAAATTACCCGTTGTCATGCTGACGGCAAAGACTGAAGAAGACGATACTATTGCCGGACCGGAATCCGGTGCAGACGACTACATCATCAAACCATTTTCTCCCAGGGAACTGGTTTCCCGCGTTAAAGCGGTTCTGCGTCGAAGTGATCGTGATGAGGCCAATGAACCTATCGAGGTGGAAGGATTATTATTTGACCCGGTTGGGCATCGCGTCAGCATTGATGGCAAGCTAATTAATCTGGGGCCAACTGAATACCGTTTGCTCCAGTTTTTTTTGACACACCAGGAAAGAGTTTATACAAGAGATCAAATCTTGAATTATGTCTGGGGGGGGGAATGTCTACATCGATGAACGTACTGTCGATGTGCATATCCGTCGTTTACGCAAAGCCATTTCAAAGAAAGGTCATGACAGGTATGTACAGACTGTTCGTGGTGCAGGATACCGCTTCTCGACCCAGATCGTAGATGATTATTGATTGTCAGTTTTGAGCTAGCACGTCGTATCCTTAGCATACTGTTCCACTTCATGAACTATTATCACAGGTAATCACCTTGCAAGCTGGCCTCAGATTTGAACTGCTTATTCTTTCTATGGGTCTTGTGCTGGTTTTACTTATCGGCACGCTAAGTAATCAATTATCGCTCTGCCTGTTCGTGTTCCTGATCTTTTACCTGACTTGGCAATTGCGCGTTGCTTGGGTATTTGCATCCTGGGTGAATGACAATATGAAAGGATCTCCTGATCAGCACAGTGGCATTTGGAGGGATCTGGCAAAAGTGTTGGTTAAGCGCAAGCAGCAACAAGATGAATCGATTAAGCGGATGAGGGAGGCTGTAAAGCGAACTTCACAGCTTACGCATGCTATTGATGAAGGTATCATAGTCTTGCAAAGAGATATGCGCTTGAGTTGGTGGAATAAGGTAGCAAAAGAGCAGATGGGCTTAGAGGCCTCTGACAGAGGGCATCTGTTAACCAGCCTTGTGAGAAATCCGTTATTTAACGAATATCTAGGACAGAAAAAAATAAAGGGCAGGTTGGAATTGCCTTCTCGTGTTAATCCGGAGAAATGGTTGATGTTTACGGCTTCCCACTTTGGTGATGGTGATATTGTTCTGGTGATCTCGGATATTACTCCGCTGAAAAATACTGAACGCTTGCGTAAAGAGTTTGTTGCCAATGTGTCTCACGAGTTGCGCACGCCTATGACCGTACTACGTGGTTATCTGGAGACTCTTTCGGATAGTGAGATGAGCAATAACCCATTAGTGCAAAAGGCCCTTAATCACATGTCCGATCAGGTTTTGCGTATGCAGAATCTCGCCGACGACCTGATCGTGCTCTCACGCCTGGAGTCTCAACCGGAAAAGCTTAAAAAAAGGAAAATTGAATTGCAGCCTTTACTGGAAGGAATTGTTAATGAGGCGGGTATAGTCAGTGAAGGAAAACATCAGTTTAATCTTGAATGCTCGGAGAGTCTGAATATGTTTGCCCAGGAATCAGATATTCACAGTGTCATCAGCAATCTGGTAAATAATGCGGTACACCATAACCCAAAAGGCGCCAGGATTGACATTAAAGTGAATATGGACAAGGACTATCTCTGCATTCTTGTTAAAGATGACGGAATTGGTATCACTGCAGACGCACTGCCACGCCTGACGGAACGCTTTTACCGCACTGATAGCGGTCGAAGTTCAAGAGTCGGGGGTAGCGGCCTGGGGCTTGCAATTGTTAAACATGTTATCAACCGGTATAACGGAAAACTGGACATCAAAAGCCGTTTTGGGGAAGGAGCTGAATTTATCTGCTACTTCCCGTTGAGCAAACAGTAAAAGCTTGGCTATAGAGATAGTAAATGTATATACTTTTGGCTTTCCGATTAAAAAAGTTGATCGAAGATGCCAAGAGAAAAGAAAAAAAAGAATAGCCAGCTGATTATTCGCCTGAACAAGCAGGAAAAAGAAGAGTTCATTGATCTGTGTGATGATCTGGATACCAGCGCTGCCAGAGAAGTCAGGCACTTCATCCGCAAGTTTCTGAAACAGCACCAGCAGGAAAATACATAAAATTTATAATTTATAAAAAAGCCAGGAGTCAAAGATACCTGGTTTTTTTTTGGCCTTTGCAATTTAGTGCAACATGCCCGATAAGCATCGATTCCTTAGATAACGCAAAAGCCCGGGTGACACCAGTTTTCAGCTACCTGATTGTTTTCACGTAATGGTGTGAAGCGGTAGGTTCTTTCAATGTTAACTGCGCTTTCCTGGCCTTCAACCTCGAAGGTTGAGCGTAAGAGAGCAGATTTAACTGCGCTGTCGAACAGGCGCTCGTGGCTGGCCTCGATGACAGAGATGTTCTCGGCTTTGCCTTCCACGCTTACATCGAAACGAACCACTACATATCCCGAGGCATCCCGCCGTAAGGCAGCCTCTGGGTATTCTGGGGTCACATCAAGCACCGGCTTTACGATGTTTTCTGCTAAAGCTAGATTAGCTGTAAACGCTGAGATACCAGCAAATAAAAATAAGACTAGTCTTTTCATGTTGTTATTCCCCGCTACTGTCAGTAATTACTGATAAGTTTCTCGCAATTCTTTATGAATCCTGCAGAATATCATTTGACGATATTATGTATATACAATTATACACTGTCAATAAACCTTAATTGAATTGTCATAAAACTGTAATGTTTATGTGATCCAGAAATCTGGAGCATGTAACAGATCTGTCATATAAATTTATGTGAACTGTCACATAAGGTTAACCTTAGTGACATCTTCTCCCGTTATTTTACGCGCTCATAACTATTCATATTTCGGGAGAGAAGCATGTCCTTTAAGAAAGTCATTTCATTGAATGTTCTGGCCGCTGCCCTTGTCGCTTGCGGTGGCGGGGATATCGTTATTTCACCTTCTGTTACCTCCAATACCACAGGTAGTGGAGATACAGGTGGTAGTGCAAGCTCAGTCTGTGCCGCATATACACTGAATGGTACAACCTATCGAGGTACTCTTAGTGGCAATAACTGTGTATATGACAGTGCTTTTGTCGATGTAGATAACCCCTTGATGGTTGATGTCATATTTGCGGACCTCCCAAACAATGGTGTTCACGTTTTCGATGGCAGCTTGATTGTCGGTGAAAATCACACGACAGATGCCGAATTGGCTGCTGCAGGTATCTCAGAAGGCGGTGATGGCCCGACTGTCAGTATCGGGGCTGGCGCAACTCTGGCGTTCGCCTCCACCGACGACCTGATGGTCATCAACCGTGGTGCACAGTTAGTTGCCAATGGTACAGCCGCGCTACCGATTACGATCACTTCCCAGACAGATGCCGTATTCGGTGTTGTAGGACCGGAAGACGTCCAGCAATGGGGGGGGCTTGTGATTAATGGTTTTGGTGTGACGAATAAATGTTCCTATACCGGTACCCGCGGCCTTGATCTGGCACTGGCGGGTGAATGCCATGTGGTTTCAGAAGGAAAAGTTGGAGGTGGGGAGAGTAATTATGGTGGTAATAATGATGCTGATAGCTCCGGTACTTTGCGTTATGTAGTGGTCAAGCATACCGGTGCCGAGGTTGCACCGGGTAATGAACTGAACGGTATAGCTATGAATGCAGTGGGTTCAGGCACGACTGTTGAAAATATTGAAGTCTACAGTGTGTATGACGACGGTATCGAATTTTTTGGTGGCGCAGTTAATGTCACCAACTATGTTGCACTGTACGTCAACGATGATTCGCTAGATATTGATGAAGGTTATCGGGGCACCATTCAGAATGCACTGATTATACAGTCCGAAACCGACGGAAACCGCTGTGTGGAATCCGATGGCGTGGGCAGCTACGACACTGTAGCTGCAACTCCTGGTCAAATAGATGACCTGATTACCCGTGGCCTCAATTCCCAAGCGACTATCCTGAACATGACCTGTATCTTGTCAGCCAATGAAACCGGTACGCACGACCCAGGTCAGGGGCTGCGAATTCGTGAGGCGCATATTCCAATTATCAGGGACTCCATTATAACCAGCGCCTATACCGGAGATGAGCTGTTGGGCGACGACGATTACAACTACTGCGTCCGTATTGATAATGAAGGCGGTCCGGCTGCTACTGCGGGTGATTTGGAAATCACTAACTCAATATTTGCCTGTCAGGATCTGGTAGATGGCGATCTTGGTCCAGGCGATACCCTTGCCTGGTTAGATACCTTTGCTTTTGATAATGCTACCTACCAATCAGCTGAAGGGAGTGAAAATCCCAGCCCTGCCGCAGCGCCAACATTTGTCATCCTTGGGAATGACTCAGCAGCTCCTACATCAAATGGATTCTATTCAGTCCTCAGTGCAGGACAGTTAATCCCTGGCGAAACAGTGCCGACTTCTTCACAGGGAGATACCTATATCGGCGCGGTTATTTCTTCTGACGATTGGACTGCCGGTTGGACTTATGGATTGCATGCCGGAAATCGTGCACAGCCCCTGTACTTCGAGTAAGCGTTCACTTTAGTGAGTAGTTAAAGTGCCTCTGATAATCCCGACAGAGGCACTCTTTATTTTAAAAAAGTCTGAAGCATATAGGTTTGCGTAATGGTAATGAATAGAAAATTTTTGAGTGTAGCAGTGTCAGCTTTCATGCTGAATTCTATCGCCATGCAGTACGCAATGGCGCAACAGGCTCAGCAAGCACCAACAACAATTGAAGAAATAGTCACCGTTGGCAGATTACAGACAGCTGCTGATGAAGTTTTGATGGAACGTGAGGAAAGTTCTGTGGTGGCTGATTTTATTGATACCACCTTTATTACCCGCGTCGGTGATACCAATGTTGCCACAGCACTACGTCGCTTACCTGGCGTTACCCTGATTGATGATAAATACGTCTTTGTACGTGGACTGGGTGAGCGCTATTCAACTTCTTTATTGAATGGAGCACAGATTCCCTCCCCGGACCTGACACGAAATGTAATTCCGCTGGATATTTTTCCTACCTCAATAGTTCGTTCAATTGCAGTGCAAAAAGGCTACTCTTCTGAGATGCCAGCATCATTCAGTGGCGGTTTAATCGACATTCGTACCAACAGTATACCGGATGGTCTAGAATACTCTTTTGAGGTGGGTACTACCTATAACACCGAATCAACTGGGCCTACGCTGAGTTATCACGGTGGCGGTGATGATTGGCTAGGGGCTGATGATGGTACGCGTTCCCTGTCACCCCTACTATCCAATGCCCTCAATTTGTACAGTGGTTCATTTGACCCGAGTAATATCCTGTCAGCTGTCAATGCCAGCGAATCGGCGAGTGCCTTTACGCCATTCAGTGGTGCACAGGCTATCAACCGGCAACTGGCGACTCTCATTAACCGCAATGTAGATGTGCGTGAAGTTTCACCCAGACTAACAACAGCGCTACTAATCCTTTTCAGACCATTGAGCGTGATACCGTTGGTATAGAACTGACCGTCACACCACAGGTCAGTGATTCCAATCTGGTGCGTCTGACCATACAGCAGACTTCTTCCAGCCTGCTGGCCAGTCCGGCTGATCTGGGGACTGCCGATGTGGTAACCGCCGAACGGGAAATTATCACCAATGTGCTGGTACAGGATAGACAGTTTCTGATTTTGGGTGGCTTGCGTGACGACCAGTACGATAATTCCGAATCACGGGTGCCAATTCTGGGGAGCATACCGCTGTTGGGTCCTTTGTTTCGCTCAACTAATAACGGTGATGACCAGGGAGTGCTAATGGTTTTTATCCGGCCAACCATCATTCGGGATACGGCCAGTGCGCTGGAAATTTCCAACCGTCGTTTTGATTATCTGATCAGCCGGGATCTTGGCGTGGAGGAGGAAGAAGAATCAGCCTTCAGTGAAGGTCTGCAGGAAATAAGGCAGTCTGAATAAAAGCGGTATCTTGGATAAACAAAAACGCCACTCTCGGAGTGGCGTTTTTGTTACTGCAGATGGTATTGCGAGGGAACTAGCTTTGGCTACCGTAGTTAACAAACTCGGGATAAGCCTCAACACCACATTCAGAGAGGTCAACACCTTCATCTTCTTCCTCTTCAGAGACGCGGATGCCCATGATCATTTTGAGGATGAACCAGACTATCAGGCTGAAGCCGAATACCCAGACAAAGATGGTCAACAGACCGACGAGCTGGCCACTAACACTGGCACCACCTGTGACACAGACAGCCATGACACCGAAGATGCCAACGGTACCGTGAACAGACAGCGCACCCACAGGATCGTCAATTTTCAGCTTGTCGAAGAAGAGAATGCTGAACACTACGATGATACCTCCGATCAGACCGACAATGGTGGAGGCCAGAGGGCCCGGTGATGCAGGGTCAGCTGTAATGGCAACCAGGCCGGCCAGTGCGCCATTGAGCACCATGGTGAGGTCGGCTTTACCGAACACGATGCGTGATACGATCAGCGCACCAATCAAACCACCGGCAGCGGCAGCGTTGGTATTCAGGAACACGTTAGCAACTTCATTGGCAACACCGATACCACCCAGTTTCAGTGTGGAACCGCCATTAAAGCCGAACCAGCCCATCCACAGGATGAAGGTACCCAAAGTTGCCAGCGGCATGTTGGCACCGGGAATCGGGTGGACAGAACCGTCAGCGCGATACTTGCCTTTACGGGGGCCCAGCAAGAGTACTCCAGCAAGTGCTGCAGCAGCGCCAGCCATGTGTACGATGCCAGAACCGGCATAGTCACTGTAGTTCAGCGTGTACAGACCAAAAACTGAATCACCATTCCAGGTCCAACTGCCCTCAAATGGATAGATGATACCTGTCATCACAACAGCGAAAGCCAGGAAGGCCCAGAGTTTCATACGCTCCGCAACGGCACCGGATACAATCGACATGGCTGTTGCCACGAATACGACCTGGAAGAAAAAGTCCGATGCTCCGGAGTACTCTCCCATATCGGCAAAACCGGCTTCGGCAGAAGCAGCAAGAATTTCACCAACAGCAGCGTCGTCCATCTCGGCTACAGTAGTGATACCACTGAGGAAGATGCCTCCGTCATACATAATCGCGTAACCGCAAATCAGATACATGGTACAGGCGATTGCAAACAGTGCGACGTTCTTGGTTAAGATTTCGGTGGTGTTTTTGGAGCGGACCAGACCTGCTTCGAGCATTGCAAAGCCGGCTGCCATCCACATCACCAGTGCTCCAGAGACCAGGAAATAAAAGGTATCCATGGCGTACTGAAGTTCAAAAATATAGTTTAGATTACTTTCCATACTAAGCCCTCCTGAAAGCTTGGTATTACAATTGGTTCAAGGTACTAAATGGCTTCATCACCGGATTCGCCAGTTCGTATACGAATGGCTTGGGCAATATCGGAAACAAAGATTTTTCCATCACCAATTTTGCCGGTGTTGGCTGCCTTGGTAATGGTCTCGATTGTTTGATCCAGCGTACTGTCGGTAACTGCAACCTCAATTTTTAATTTGGGTAGAAAGTCCACAACGTACTCTGCACCACGATATAACTCGGTGTGCCCCTTCTGGCGACCAAAGCCCTTTACTTCAGTGACTGTGATCCCCTGAACTCCTATTTCAGAGAGGGCTTCCCTGACGTCATCAAGCTTGAAGGGCTTGATAATCGCATTGATCATTTTCATTAGATTCTCCTGCTCGTAGTATTAGCAGCTGTGTCATCATTGATTTCGAGGCTGCTTAGAAACAAAGTGTTAAAAAATAGCTCCTGGAAGCTGCGCCTAGGTAGTAGCAATCCCCATGCCAAGATTAAAAATCCTTTAAACTCATGCAGATACGGAAGATTTTGAAATAATGGGCGGCGGCGGGCGATTGGGGCGCACAACTTTGGTGCGCTTTTTTTGGCAAAAACTGCACTCTTGTGCAGCAAGCTCTACAGGCCGAACTTGGAAAAACTGTTTGATTTCAGCAGGATATTCTGTCGCGATCGCTTAGGGATTCATGTCAGGACTTGTGTTTGGCAGGTGCTGCAATTATGCTCTATTTTGTTGCTTTAAAGCAGCATATCTCTCAGAGAAAGGCGCTTTCGGCGGGTAAGCGGGATGCGGCAAAGCGGGGAAAAAGCCCCCATTACTGCACTGATGTGGAACACCGGATCGGCTTTAAACTAAAAAAGCAGTTATCAAGAGGAACATCATGAGATTATTGAAGAAACCAGGCTTACTAGCCGTGGCACTTTGCTTTTTGCCATTGAGTGCGCTGGCACAGGATTTTGAGGCAGCCGATACAGCCTGGATCATGACTTCCACCGCTCTGGTTCTATTCATGACCATTCCGGGCCTGTCACTGTTTTACGGTGGCCTGGTCAGGGTCAGGAATGTGCTCTCGGTACTCATGCAATGTTTCGCCATTACCTGTGTGGCTTCCGTGGTCTGGCTAATCTGTGGTTACAGTCTCGCGTTTGGCGAGGGGAATGCCTTTATTGGTGATTTCAGTAATATTCTTTTTGCTGGCATTCAGGAAGATACCGTTGCTGGATCAATTCCTGAATCGGTATTTGCACTGTTCCAGATGACTTTCGCCATCATCACTCCAGCCCTGATCTTCGGGGGCTTTGCCGAGCGGGTTAAATTTGGCTCAGTGATGTTATTCAGTATTCTGTGGTTACTTGTAGTTTACGTGCCAATTACCCACTGGGTCTGGGGCGGAGGCTGGCTTGGCAGTATGGGCTTGCTTGATTTTGCCGGTGGCACCGTCGTGCACATCACCGCGGGTATTGCCGCGCTGGTTTGTGCCTTGGTTATTGGGCCACGCAGTGGTTTTACCAGGACGCCAATGCCGCCACATAACATGACGATGAGTGTCACCGGGGCAGGCATGCTCTGGGTTGGCTGGTTTGGGTTTAATGGTGGCAGCGCTTTGGCAGCCAATGGTGATGCCGGGATGGCGATGCTGGTTACCCATATTTCTGCTGCTGCCGGATCGATATCCTGGATGCTGATGGAAAAAATCAAATTCGGCAAACCCTCTGTGTTGGGTATTGTGACGGGTATGGTTGCCGGTTTGGGCACCATTACACCGGCATCTGGCTTTGTTGGTCCGGCAGGAGCCCTGATCATTGGTCTGATAGCCGGAATGGTCTGCTTCCTGGCAACCCAGTACATAAAACAGGTTTTGAAAATTGATGATTCTCTGGATGTCTTTCCGGTACACGGCGTTGGCGGTATTATCGGGACTTTTCTCGCCGGAATCTTTGCGTCAGCCGGTCTCGGTGTGTTCAGCGGGCAGGGTTATAACGAAGGTATGAGTATGGGATCACAGCTGGCTGTTCAAGGTGTTGGTATTGTCACGACGATTGTGTATACCGCCATACTCACTTTCATTATCGTCAAGTTTGTGACAGCAATAATGGGCTTCCGGGTTAACGAAGAAGATGAAACCACGGGTCTGGATATTGTCCTGCATGATGAACGGGGCTATGACCTGTAATTGAGGTACACGCTACTCTGTCTGCGGGGTTACCGCAGACAGAGCTCTACAAAAATAAAAGGGCCAGAGGCCTGTTCTCAGCAGAGTGACCGCAAAAGAGCTTTCGGCGTCGGGTCATTTTTCTCTACAATTCCCTGCTATGTATCTTGAATTACTGAAACTGCTGGCGGATGGAAAATTTCATTCTGGTGAAACCCTGGCTGCTTCATTGAATGTCAGCCGCACGGCTATCTGGAAAATGATTCCGCGTTTGCGGGATTTGGGTCTGGAGCTGCATTCTGTTAAGGGCAAGGGTTACCGGCTGTTGGAAGCTCTGGATCTGCTCGATGAGGATCGAGTGCGGCATTTTTTAGCCGCAGGAGTCCGTCGCAAACTAGGTCGGCTGGAAATTTTCCCATCCATTCCCTCGACTTCTTCCTATCTGATGGAGCGCGTACAAGAGGGTAGTATTGATCTTGGCGAAGGCAAAGTCGCAGTCTGTTTGGCAGAACAGCAAAGTTCGGGTCGAGGTCGGCGAGGGAGACTCTGGGTCAGTCCCTTTGGCCATAACCTGTATTTAACGATAGCGCGCGAATTCAATCATGGTATCAGCGAGCTTGAAGGGTTGAGCCTTGTGGTGGGTCTGTCACTGATCCGTGTACTAAAAAGAAATGGTTTTGATGAGCTTGCGATCAAGTGGCCAAATGATGTGCTTTGGCGTGGAAAAAAACTGGCTGGCATCCTGCTGGAAATTTCCGGTGACCCAACCGGTCTTACACAGGTGCTCATCGGCTTGGGTTTAAATGTAAAAGTGCCAAGTAAGGACATGAGGGAGGTCGATCAGGCCTGGACTGATTTGTTTTCCATCAAGCCGAATTTGCCGGAACGCAACAAGCTGGCAGCTGAAATAATCAGTGAAATAACAGGGACTATAGCGGATTTTGAAAAACTTGGCTTCGGATCATTCCGGCAGGAATGGGATACGCTGGATGCATTAAAACACCAGCAGGTAGTCTTGCGAACCAGTGTGCACACATCAACTGCCGTGCAGGGGATAGTGCGTGGTGTTGATGAGCATGGCGCATTATTGCTGGAAACCGTATCAGGACTACAGACTTTTCACGGGGGTGAGATTTCCCCCAGAGTGGTGCAAGATGGCAGTACTTGAAATAGACGCAGGTAATTCCCGGATAAAGTGGCGTGTGCTGGAGCACGAGAAAACTCAGCGCAAGACTTTTCTTGCCAATGGCGCCATCGCTGCAGCAAAGGAGCTTGGCGCAATACCTGGAGCTTTCAGAAAAAAGTTGGTAGAGCTGACAGACTTGGACATTAAAAGCATACGGGTTTCCAATGTGAGGGGAAAGGCCTTTGCCGGCGGGCTGGTAGAGGTCTGTGAGCAGATGTTTGGGGCAAAGCCATATTTTGCGCGTATCGATAATAATCAAAACGGGATTAGCAGTTCCTACCGTGAACCTGCAAGTATGGGGATAGATCGTTGGCTGGCCATGCAGGCTGTTTATGCACGCAGCAAGTCAGCTGCCTGTATTGTGGATTGTGGCAGTGCCATGACGGTTGATCTGCTGTCCGCTGAGGGTCGCCATCTTGGTGGTTTTATTGTGCCGGGTTTGCAATTGATGCAAAGTGCCTTGCACGCAGGGACTGCCGATTTACCATTACCCTCGGAGCAGGGTTACGCACTGCAACCGGGCGTGAGCACACAAGAGGCAATTCAGAATGGCTCGCTCAACCTCCTGCTGGCTTTGCTGGAACGGGTGAGACAGTACTGGGCAGAGGACAGTCAATGGTACTTGTGTGGCGGTGATGCCAGTCTTCTTTCTTCTTATATAGACTGGCAGCATCAGCTGAACCCTGATCTGGTGCTGGACGGTCTGCAGCAGGTGTGTCGGGACTGAGGTAATGCCATGAAAAGTTTCGCTATAGGTTTGTTTATTGTGAATCTGTTTTTTTTGGGCTGGAATCTGGAGCTTATTCCGGGATCCCGGTCTGGACAGCAGGTTGTGGTGCGCAATGCCAGTCAGCAAGCCCCGCAAAGCCTGATATTGCTCAGTGAACTTGATGAATTGCCTCCGCTGCGCTCACAGGCAGCTGCCGGACTGGGTTCTGAAACTCCAGAACAGGATGCTGAAGACACACAGCAGCTTGCGCCTGATGAAGGGCCGCTGGCCTGTATGGCGCTGGGCAGTTTTGCGGACATGGATAGCAGTAATGATCTGGCACAAACCCTTGCAGGGCAGGGTTTCCAGACCAATGTGGAAATCAGTGAAGAAATAGATTCCGAATACCGGGTATATATGCCGCCTTTTAATTCCGATGCGGCTGCCAGACAAACCCTGGCCAACCTGCTCGAGAGCGGTATCGACAGCTTTATCATCAACGATGGGGACCTGGCTCGTGGCATATCCCTGGGTGTCTTTACCCAGCAGGCTTCGGCTTATCGCCTGCAGGAAGAGCTGGCGGCTCAGGGCTATGCTAGCGGTATCCAGGAAATTATTCGTAGCAATACCGAGTTTTGGGTTCTCGTCAGGTCAGCATCAGCAGCGGATTTAGAGGCTTTGTGGGGCAGTTTGTCTGCAGTGGGCAATAGCCTAATTCGATCAGAAAATCTCTGTGAAATCGTTGCACCTGAGGGCTAATTCCCATAGAATGCCGCCTCTGTGCAAAAGAGAGCCAGAAAAACTCGTCTGAATTTCTTTGTGGAGGGGTTCCCGAGTGGTCAAAGGGATCAGACTGTAAATCTGACGCGTAAGCTTCGGTGGTTCAAATCCACCCCCCTCCACCAGTCAGATCAGGGTTTCTGGAGGGCATGATAGCTTAGGGCGCTGGCGCAAAACAGAAAACAGTGGTCCAGGGATGTAATATCTAGTGTATTAGTTTCTGGTCCTCTGTTTTTTGTTAATGAGCCTTGGAACAAGGCGAAGCGAAAGTTGATTTGCGGGAGACTGCGATAAGCGCGGGTATAGTTCAATGGTAGAACTCCAGCCTTCCAAGCTGATCATGCGGGTTCGATTCCCGCTACCCGCTCCAGAGTCGAGTGTAGGATTGATGCAGTACAAGATGATGTGAGTCGATAGTGAAAAGCTCGCATAGCTCAGGTGGTAGAGCGCATCATTGGTAATGATGAGGTCCCCAGTTCGACTCTGGGTGTGAGCACCATCTCTTTGCATGGAATGGCACATGTCATTAACAAAAAAACGATTGATTAAATAAGTCTTTAAGCGTTTAAGTCGGAGGCATTTCGATGAGTAAGGAAAAGTTTGAAAGAAACAAACCCCATGTGAATGTGGGTACGATTGGTCACGTTGACCATGGTAAAACAACATTGACAGCTGCACTGACAAAAGTGTGTGCAGAAACCTGGGGTGGCTCAGCCGTTGCCTTTGATGGTATTGATAATGCCCCGGAAGAAAAAGAGCGCGGTATTACGATCGCAACTTCACATGTGGAATATGACTCAGCAAGCCGTCACTATGCTCACGTGGACTGCCCCGGTCACGCCGACTATGTGAAAAACATGATCACTGGTGCGGCCCAGATGGACGGCGCTATCCTGGTAGTAAGTGCTGCTGACGGCCCCATGCCGCAGACTCGTGAGCACATCCTGCTATCCCGTCAGGTAGGTGTACCCTATATTGTGGTCTTCATGAACAAAGCCGATATGGTTGACGATGAAGAGTTGCTTGAACTGGTTGAAATGGAAATTCGTGAGCTGCTGGATCAGTATGAATTTCCGGGTGATGACACGCCGATTATTGTCGGTTCTGCACTTAAAGCCCTGGAAGGTGATACTTCAGATATCGGTGCTCCTGCCGTACAGAAACTGGTTGAAACACTGGATTCTTATATCCCTGAGCCAGAGCGTGATATTGACAAGCCATTCCTGATGCCGATTGAGGACGTGTTCTCGATCTCGGGTCGTGGTACTGTGGTAACCGGTCGTGTTGAACGTGGTGTTATCAAAGTGGGTGAAGAGATGCAGATTGTTGGTATCAAAGATACCCAGACTACAACCTGTACCGGTGTTGAAATGTTCCGCAAACTGCTTGACGAAGGTCGTGCCGGTGAGAACGTTGGTGTTCTGCTGCGTGGTACCAAGCGTGAAGAAGTTGAGCGTGGACAGGTACTGGCTGCACCAGGAACCATTACTCCTCACACCAAGTTTGAGGCAGAGGTTTATATCCTGAGCAAGGATGAAGGTGGTCGTCATACTCCATTCTTCAAAGGCTATCGTCCGCAGTTCTACTTCCGTACTACTGACGTAACTGGTGCTTGTGAGCTGCCTGCTGATGTTGAGATGGTTATGCCGGGTGACAATGTTCAGATGAAAGTCGAACTTATTGCACCTATCGCGATGGATGAAGGCCTGCGTTTTGCGATCCGTGAAGGCGGACGTACCGTAGGTGCTGGTGTTGTCGCCAAAATCATCGAATAACAGTTAAGCAAGTTCGTGACATAAGCCGAGACAGCTGCATGCAGCCGTCTCGGCTTAGTCGTCTTATGAAATAAAGTGAAACGGGTAGATTCGATTTTTTAGGCCAGTAGCTCAATTGGCAGAGCGGCGGTCTCCAAAACCGCAGGTTGGGGGTTCGATTCCCTCCTGGCCTGCCATATATAAGTAAGTCAGCGAGATGAATGACAAGGTTGGAAAAGCAGCTAAATTGAAAAACTCTGGTAGCCAGAGCGGTAAGGATATGGTGCTTTGGATTGTCGTACTGCTGCTCATCATAGCGGGCGTATATGGCAATAGCTATTTTGCAACACAGTCCATACTTTACCGGACTTTGGGCCTTGCAGTGCTGGCAGCAGCAGCCTGCTGGATTGCAGCCCAGACAGTTAAAGGCAAGGCATTTGTAACACTTTGCCTGGAAGCCAGAACTGAAATCAGGAAAGTTGTGTGGCCAACGCGAACGGAGACCACACAAACCACGTTGATCGTGGTTGTAGTAGTAATGATCGTGGCCCTGATTCTGTGGGGAGTGGATTCATTACTGAGCTGGATAATTTCGCTGATTATTGGATAGGGTTTGGAAGAATAAGTATGTCATCGGAAAATGAAAAACGCTGGTATGTCGTACATGCTTACTCCGGTTACGAGCGTAAGGTAAAGCAAGCGCTGGAGGAAAGGATAGCCTTGTCAGGCGTGTCTGAGTATTTTGGTGATGTTCTGGTGCCGACCGAAGAAGTGCTGGAAATGCGCAGTGGCCAGAAGCGAAAAAGTGAGCGTAAATTTTTCCCGGGTTATGTCCTGATTAACATGGTGCTTAATGATGATACCTGGCACCTTGTCAAGGATACACCGCGGGTTATGGGCTTTATCGGCGGCAAAGCTGATAAGCCGGCGCCAATTACCCAGCGTGAAGTGAATGAAATAATGAATCGTCTTGAAGAGTCAGTTGATAAGCCGACACATAAGACGGTTTACGAGCCCGGGGAAATGGTTCGCGTTACAGACGGACCTTTCAATGATTTCACCGGTACTGTAGAAGAAGTGAATTACGAAAAAAGCCGCGTAAGAGTGGCCGTATTGATTTTCGGCCGTTCTACACCGGTGGAGCTGGAATTCTCGCAGGTCGAGAAAGGTTAAAGCTGTAAGGCTTGAATATAATCCGGAGAATCCGGGTTATAAGGAAATTTGGTGGAAACTTTTTTCCTGAAAAAGTTTCTTAATTAAAAAGTCGCTGTTCTCTTATTAGGGGCAGCGCCAGGGGAGTTTCTCTTTGAGAAGCGTTTGTACCCAAAGGAGATAGCTATGGCTAAGAAAGTACTGGCTTATATCAAGCTGCAGGTTGGTGCCGGTAAAGCCAATCCAAGTCCGCCTGTTGGTCCAGCGCTGGGTCAACACGGTGTTAATATCAT
>CAZSHI010000029.1:0-30489 GCA_964606735.1 uncultured Enterobacteriaceae bacterium | reverse complement strand
TGAACTCAAGGTCTGTAAAGCTGATAAATAGGCGGGTTATGAAGACTTTGGTGCCCGGAGAAGGAAATTTTACTCTCCGTCCGCACCATTTCAATCATCTGCAACATTCCTTAACCCCTCATGGGTTCGCCGAAGGATTGCTTTATTTCCATTAAGCGACGTACCGCTTGATCAATGTAGCAACACCCATCCCTCCGCCCACACACAGCGAAGCAAGGCCATAGGTGTTTTTTCGTTTTTGCATCTCATGAATCAATGTCACCAGAATTCTTGCACCACTGGCACCAACTGGATGACCGAGTGCAATGGCTCCACCGTTCACATTGACCCTTTCCCGGTTCAGTTTCAATGCCTGGCAAACAGCAAGCGACTGTGCCGCAAAAGCTTCGTTCAATTCAATCAGGTCAAGGTCTTCAAGAGCCAGCTCTCCCTGTGCCAAACATTTCCGGATAGCGCTAATTGGGCCAATGCCCATCATTTTAGGGTCAACACCCGTAGATGCCGTGGCAATGATAGTTGCCATCGGTACCAGCCCCAGTTCTTTAAGTTTCCGGTCTGATACCAGTAATACCGCAGCGGCACCATCATTGATGCCCGAGGCATTAGCCGCCGTTACGGTACCGGCTTTATCAAAAGCCGGCCGCAATGACGCAATACTTTCCAGACTGACATCCTTGCGCGGATATTCATCAATGCAAAATTCAAGTACTGCGCCATTTTTCTGGGGAATGAAGACAGGAACGATTTCATCTGAAAAGCGTTGCGCCTCTTGAGCCTTTTGCGCTCTTTGCTGACTGAGGACGGCAAATTCGTCCTGCGCTTCCCGGCTGATATTAAACTGCCTGGCTACCCGCTCAGCAGTAATTCCCATGTGACAGCCATCGAATGCATCTGTTAATGCATCATTGAGCATGCTGTCTACTAATTCACCATTACCGATACGTTGCCCCCAGCGGGCTTGCGGCAACAAATAGGGAGCAGCACTCATATTTTCCATACCACCGGCCACCACGACATCTGCCTGTCCACTTTGAATCAAGGCAAGCGCCAGGTTGACGGCTTTCAAACCAGAGCCGCAAATATTATTGATACTCATGGCAGGCACAGACTCGGATAGTCCTGCATTGATAGCCGCCTGTCTGGCAGGCCCCTGTCCGCTTCCTGCCTGCAGCACATTTCCCATGATGACTTCATCCACTTCACCCATGGGGCAGCCAGAACGCTCAAACAGGCCCCTGATGACCGTGCTGCCAAGCTCGGATACCGGGATATCGCACAGTGTGCCGCCAAATTTCCCAATCGGAGTTCTAAGCGCTGAAACTATTGCTACCATTGTCTGCAACCATGCTTGTTTATTGATTTAAGACGTCTAAATTTTTGTACAAGTCCAGACACTCGGGATTTTCCAGCGCCCCTATATTATCGATTGTCCTGCCATGAATGGTGTCTCTGACCGCCACTTCGGATATCTTGCCGGAGCGTGTTCTGGGAATGGCAGCAATTTGGACTATTTTTGCAGGAACGTGTCTGGGTGTCGCCCCGGACCGAATCTGCTTCTTGATCCTTGTGACAAGGGCATCATCCAGCACTACGCCTTTGCGTAATTTAACAAAAAGAATAACACGCTGGTCACCCTGCCAGTCCTGGCCAACGGCAATGCTTTCCTCAAGGTCAGGGATGCTTTCCACCTGGCGATAAATTTCTGCCGTACCGATACGGACACCGCCAGGGTTTAGCGTGGTATCGGAGCGGCCATGAATGATATAAGCACCGGAACTACGCACTTCCACATAGTCGCCATGTGCCCACAGACCGGGAAAGCGGGAAAAATAAGACTGATGATAGCGGGAAGCATCCTCATCACCCCAAAAACCCAGCGGCATGGAGAGGTGAGCGTTGCGACATACCAGTTCGCCGGGCGCTCCAGCAAGAGGCTTGCCCTGGGTATCAAGTACATCGACATCCATCCCCAGCATGCGGCACTGTAATTCGCCGCGCTGAACGGGTAGCAATGGATTAGCACCCAGAAAACAGGCACATATATCTGTGCCTCCGGAAATGGATGCCAGATGAACATCCGCTTTCCACATCTGATAGATATAATCAAAACTGCTGGGAATTAAGGGTGATCCGGTAGATAAAATTAACTTAAGGCTGTCCAGCTTATGGCTTTTCTTGGGTGTTAGACCAAGATTCTGGCAGGCATCAATGTACTTGGCGGAAGTACCAAATACACTGATGTCTTCCTTATCAATTAAATCGATTAGTCGTTCAGGCTCCGGGTGAAAAGGATTGCCATCATAGGTAAGCAGTGTCGCCCCAAGTGCTAAACCCGACACTTGCCAGTTCCACATCATCCAGCCACAGGTAGTAAAATAAAAAAAGCGTTCATTATGTTTAAAGTCACAATGCAACTTTAATTCCTTTTTATGCTGCAGCAACAAACCCATGGCAGAATGAATGATGCATTTAGGTTGACCGGTTGTGCCTGAAGAAAACAGAATGGCCAGAGGGGCATCATAAGGCAGACGTTTGAACGCAATGTTTTCAGGCTGATAGGGAGCCAGCCACTCAGTATATGAAATGACAGGCAGATCGTTTAACTCAGCACTTTGGTCTTCTCCGAGCAGAATGATCTTGTTTAGCTTGCAGCCTCTGGCAATAGCCCTGATAGTTGGCCTGGTATCAAAGGTCTTGCCGGCATAGGTATAACTGGAAACCGCTAGCAAAATTTGAGGAGATACCTGACATAAACGGTCACTGGCTGCGCCTGGACCGAAATCTGGTGAACACGATGACCAGATGGCGCCAATTGCAGCCGTAGCCAGATAAGCAATAATGGCTTCGATATCATTTGTCACAAGCGCCGCAACACGATCTCCCTCAACAAGGCCTGCATCCCGTAATGCCTGAACCATTCGGGATACCTGATCATATAATTCTTTACGCGTTAAGGTGCGACGGGAACCATCATCGCGGTGAGCTATGATGGCCAGTTTATCATCTGCATCCTGCAGAAGATTTTCTGCATAATTTAACTGGGCTCCCTGAAAAAATTTAACCTTGTTAATATCCTTATTTGCCTTAAAAACTTCATTGCCCTTATCGCCGACTATTTCGAGAAAATCCCAGAGTGATGAATAAAACTCAGCGGGATGTTCTAGGGACCAACGATGCAGGGCAGCATAATCATCTGGCAGAGCATGATGAAGGGAGGAGGTGGATTCAGCATACTTCCACAATTCAGTTTGTCTTTTCTTATCATTATCCAGGCACCATAATGGTTCTGAATGTGAAGTGTCAGCGTTCATAGTTCAATGCTAATTAAATCTGATTATCATCCATTCCCAGACAGCTTTTTGATCTTTCCAATCAAAAGGCTTATTGTCCATCAATCCCAATGCTAATAGGTAATGCTGCAAAAGCTGGCCGACACATGCGCCGCAAACAGAGTTGCCTTTGTCGATATCAAATCAAGTAGCATAAAAATTCAGTTTCACAGCCACATCGTGATGAATTCAGACTACTGTAGCAATGTCGCCTGAATAAATATATTTAATTCAGGAATTCAATGAGTTAATAACAATTATCACACCTCTGTATTGGCAATATTATTGCCAATGCTTGCCTGATTTTTCAAATGACCATTTTTCCAATAAGCTTACTTGAATTTTTGATTCACAGGACTCGTCGATTTATGCGACCTTCTCTTTTCATTATGCTGGTATCACTGATCTTGAGTGGCTGCGTCGTCACTGGCCCCGCATCACAGCCGGAAATCAGCACGGATCATTATCGAGTCTATCGCGGTGATGGCACAGCCAGCACACTGGATAGCTTACTCGAAGCGGCTGCAGACAGGCAGGTGCTCTTTATCGGCGAGTCACACAATGATCCGGTCGCTCACTATTTGGAAGCTGAAATCTACAGGGCCTTATGGCGACCCGAACTGGCCCTGTCTCTGGAAATGTTTGAGCGCGATGTACAGCTTATACTGGATGAGTACCTGAGCAGCCTGATCAGTGACAACCATTTACAAGAGAGTGGCCGTGCCTGGTCGAATTATGACCCTGATTACAAAAACCTGATCGAATTTGCCCGTGAACAGCAGGGTGTCGTCATTGCCGCCAATGCCCCACGCCGTTACGTGAATCTGGTGGGACGCGAAGGTATCGAGGCGCTGATGAATCTGTCCGAAGAGGCGCTGGCATTTCTGCCCCCCCTGCCCTATGCCGATGCCAGCCAGGCATACCGGGAAAAATTCATGGCGCTGATGCAGATGCCGCTTATGGCAAGCCAGGAAGAACACAGTGGCTCGGAAGAATCCAGCGAAGCGAGCGAACAGGAGCGAAGTGAGCAACTCTTGCGACTGGAGCGCAGCCTGCAGGCCCAGGGCTTGTGGGATGCCGCTATGGCCTGGTCCATTGCGGCTTATTTACGCTCAAGTGAGCAAGGTGCCATCATACATATCAATGGCAGCTTTCACAGTGCCGGTGGGCTTGGCATTCCGGAACATCTGCAAGACTATCTGCCCGGCACCAGTACGCTGCTTGTCACGATTATGGACAGTGACAGCTTCCCGGACTTTGACGAGGAAAACATGCGCAATCAGGGAGACTTTGTGATTGTCACGGATGTATCCCTGCCCAGAAGTTTCTAATTCAGATTTTCCAGCGTAAACACGTCCGCTTTCTGGTAGCGCGGTAGCGTGATTTCCACAAAGAGGGTCCGGTGTTCGCTGAAATATTTTCTCAGCTCGCTGTAGGGAATTTCCAGTGCATCTATGTCTTCATCTTCAAAGGTACGATAGCCTGCCAGCGTACGCTCCTCGTTTACATCCGGCAGAGCACTCAATGAAATCCGCAGGGTTTCCCGTTTGTCATCAATATAAGTGAACAGTGTCGTGATATCTATCATGAAGCTTCGGAAAGCAGCATTATCCCTGTAAGCATGCACCACCCTGACCACGTCCTGATTGAACACCGATGCCAGCTTGTCATTCTCTTCATTGAAGTTGCCATAAAACTCAATCACATAATCACTGACTTCATGCCCCTGGTCATCCACCACATGCACGACCAGGTTCTGAAAGGCGTGCCGTTCGCGTTGCTGTTTTTTGGCATATCTTTTCGTCACCCGTGCAGTGGCTGTTGCACAATCGCGCTTCCACTGCGGGAATGCAGCCCGGCTGACCTGGAGTCCTTTTGCTATCGGATTGAGCAGGGCCGCTGGGCAGGATTTGTTGCCCGTAACTGATGCGTGATTAAAACCGTCCAGCAACAAAAAGGCCGTTTCACCTTTGGCCTCTTCGACACTGCCGACCTCAAATTGGCCGGACCCACGCTTGACCCGGATCGGTAAACGCGCGCAGTTCAGATTGGCTGTTGCCACATATACCGTCCCGTCAGAACCATCCTTGTTGGCCAGTGACCGTAAACCTTCATAACCTGCATTACCGACAATCACCGTACAACGCACGCCAAATCTGCTGAAGGCATTGGGAGCAAAACGGTCTTTTTCTGCCAGTTGCCAGGTGTAGGGACTGGCCATTTCCAGTGACTTCAGTACATGGGTGCCCGTCTGAAAGGGTTTTCCGCCTTTTCTGTCACCCTTGAAAACGCGTCCCAGTATCGTACGTCCGGTATGAGCCAGTGGTGAACCGAAATTAGCCGGAGCCAGCATCACCAGATTACGAACCGGTGGCTTGTTTTCTTTTGCCACGTAGTATTTGTGCATCCAGTGGCGGATCACCAGTCCTCCGGTAGAATGAATCACCACATCCGCTTCAGCCAGCCCGGCATCCAGCCAGGCGCGTTGCATGGCATCGATAATGTCATCGACTTTGACATCATCATCCAGACTGACGTAATCCCCCAGCCACAAATCGGTGACCGGACGTTCGAGTTTCTGTTTGAGTTTCTGCGCCAGATTACGAAACGACGCTTTGTCGTCGCTCCAGCCGTGAAGTATTACGATGGGGGTGCTCATGAAACGTCCCTGTAGCTTATTGATTTGGCTTGATTGTAACTAAAAAAATAAAAAATGAGGCAGAACGCAGTTTCTTAAAACCTGCTGTTCCAAGGTTTTTCCCTGCATGAATAGTAGCGTGCTCACCCCAAAGACAAAGGCAGCATCGGGAAAAACCTCCAGTCAATTCATGCTTTCTCCACGCTGCCTGAAATCACCTGATACCGGTAAGCGGTCAAGTGATTGCTCCTGCCAGTTTTTAAGCATGCCATTAAGCGCCTGACCTTATCACTTGGCTTATATCACACCATAGTTCCGTAGATATTCGCGACTCAAATCAATCCTGAGTTGGGCATTTTCCGGGGATGGTTCCCGGTGCATATTGAAAGCGAAATAATGCACTCCCGCCTCATCCTCAACAAAGCCGACATACCAGAAAACAACATTTCCACCACCCAGCAATGCTGCACCGGATTTGGCAAATAGTTTATAAGTGACCTCATCCTCGACAAGCATGATTGTCTTCAGTTCATCGAGTGTACTCTGGCGCAAGGCAAATTCATTATGATAAAGCTTCTGCAGAAAATGAATTTGCTCCATGGCTGATATCTCCAGGCTACCGGCCACCCAGAAGCTGTCCAGTCCTGAGGAGATATCCTGGTTACCGTATTCAAAGCGGTTCAGGTAGGACTGCATGTTCGCCGGACCAATGTCAGTAGCGATACTGCGATAAATAGGATAGACGGAATTCTGAAAGGCTCCCCGCAGATCATAGGTTTCAGTTGCCCACTGCGGCTGCCACCAGTCCTCTTGCGGGTAAGTACTCAGATCAACCCGCAGGCTCACATCAGAACCCGACAGGGTTCCTGTTTCCAGCGCGATTAACGAATTGGCGATTTTAAAGGTGGACGCTGGCGTATAGCGCTTATTGGCACGTTCCCGGTTAACGATATGGTAACGAGCTGAATTTTCATCAAGCAGTACGAAGGTACAGCTGTTTGCTGCAATACTGCACGGGCTATCCCCAGCACTCAGATTATAGTCAGGGGAAAAGCTTCTGCATGAGCAGACAAGAAATGCCGAAAAAACAGCAAAAGTGAATTTACGGATCACTGTTTTGGAGCCCTGCGATGCCTTTGTATCCATGAATGCGACAACATCAAGCCGGTATTAAGTCTTGGCAGCTTGCCAAAGCTCGATCATCAATGGAAAACCAAGCGCGGACAAATTCGTTTCCCTGTGTCATCGAATTGATATAGACCGCGGATTCAGGAAAAGCCAGATAGCCAATCGTGTGTTCGGGATGATAATGGGGGCTAACGATATAACACTGCGAGGTATCGCTCAGCTTACGTGCTTCCTGCAGCACAATCTCCCCGTTTTCACGACACAGACCCGGATCAATCACCAGCGTGGCATTATGAGAAATCACAATATCGACATTGGGAACGCTCCCAAGCTCATTATCAGGAATGACCCAGGTATGCTCACCGAGCTCTACCAGTCCCTCTGGCTGGATGATGGGGTCCTGGGCAAGTGTCAGGGAAGACAGTAGCAGTAATAAAAACGACAGCCTGAGCTTCAACATGGTAGAGCTTCCTGTTTTCTTTGTCGGGAAGAAAAGGCGTTGCTTTGAATCTGCACCTGCCGGCTCAATAAATCAAGTTCAACTGGAGTATTTAAGCTTAGAACCTGAAATTGCGCGTGTATTTCAGCACGATCTCCGACTGCCGGGTATTGAGCCCGTTAAACACGCCATCGGCATCAAAGTTGTAATTGACCACCAGGAAGAAATCCTCTCCCGCACGCGGGTCCCAGCGCAGGCGGCTGTTGAGGCCAACAGAATCGGAAACGTTGTCATACTGCAGCAGGTTAATCCAGGACCACCGGGCATTGAAAGAGAAGGTTGAATTCATGCGCACCAGTCGACTGATAAAAGCACCCTGCGGCAGATCAATATCGGTATAGAGATAGGAAAATTTGCCGGAGAAACGGGGACCCGGTTGCCAGTCCACGCCCAGGTTGACCTCACGCTGTTCACCGGTATAGAAATCACCGATGGTGAAACCGATGTCCGGAGACCAGGCGCGCAGGTTGGTGGTCTGTAAGCCGAAGCCGATGCTGTCAAAGGAATATTCCCCGGCAGGGATCACGACACCCGGACTAATGGTGAAATCCCTGACCAGCCCTTCCTTCTCACGCTGAACATCAAAATAGGCCCGGTCCCCATCCCGGCTATTGAGGCTTGCCAGGCGGGAATAAAGTCGCTCACTTTGTAACTGACCGTTATCAAGGCGATCGGTTCGTGAATAATCCAGCGAGGCATAGTAATACCAGAACCAGGGATGATTGGGGGTGTAATGGCGAAAGGTGCCCCCTATATTGCTGACATCCACACCGCGACGATTGGCAAAACCCAGCGCCGGATTGTACTCGGCGCCCAGATAGCGGTAATTGGCATAACCACTGAAGCCATCGTTTTCCGTGCCAAGATTGACCGAGGCATAGTAGGCCTTATCATCGCCATTCAGCCCATCGGTATCACTTTGCTGATACCACCAGTCACTGCGAAGTGTGTAATTATCAGCGAAGCGGGTATTGCGATAGTTGAAATCCACACCGACCACGCTGTTATCTTCCAGCCCATTCGGGTTCCCCTGGGTAAGAATGGCACCCACGCGCGATTCGGTCAGCACATTCTGGATGACACGACCGACAAACAGTGGGTCATCAGTGACGCCGATGCGATCCTCCTGCTGCACCATCAGGGCACCGAGGCTGGTATCACCGACACGCCCTGCCAGCTTGCCGCCTACTTCGATGTCTACCGGCTGTCCACTGGACGAATCCAGACCAATGCGGCGTGAATAGAAAGGAATGCCGTTGTTGCCGCCCGAGCCAAAGGAAAAGATTTCCGAATCCTGCAAGAAGAAATCACGCTTTTCCGGAAAGAACAGACTGAAACGAGTCAGGTTGACCTGGCGATCATCCACCTCGGTAGCAGAAAAGTCCGTGTTCAGGGTCAATACCCCAGTCAGGTTGGGCGTAAACTTGTAGAACACATCCAGAGTAGGTTCAACATCGGTCGCCGTGGCTCCGGTGACATGATTTTCTGAACGCCTGGCAATAAACGCCGGCACAATATCCAGACCCAGACCCTGTTCCAGACCCTGCAGGCCTACCACCTGACCGCTGGTGGAGGGATCAATGGCCCGGTTGAATGAAGACCAGGCAATGCGTTCATTGTTACGGGCAATCTCGCGTTCAAAATTGATTCCCCAGGTATCGGCCTCGGGGTCAAAGTTAAGGGTAGTAAAGGGAATCGCCATTTCCGTGGTCCAGCCCTCATCATCTATCTGTGACTGCACCAGCCAGATACCCGACCAGTCAATGTTGTAGGAGGTCGGACTTTCAAAAACGCCGTCGTCACGAATGGCATTGGGGTTGGTGATAAAACGAAAGCCGGTCAGGCCGTTATTGAAGGTTCCCAGAATCAGATGAACGTTGTCATCAAAACGCAGTGACTGCTCCTGAATCATCACACGGGCCGTGATTTCATCCGGGTTGGTGTCATACAGCCGTGCACCCATGTAGAAATAGTTATCATCATAGGTAATGTAGAAAATGCTCTCCTGGGTCGGCTCGGCCTGGTCAACCGGGTTTACCTGATGAAAATCGCTAATGCCGGTCAGTGTCTGCCAGACTGGATCGTCAAGCACGCCGTCAATTACAGGGGGCTGATTTGTGCGGGTGATATTGAGTGACTTACGCTCGAAGCCGGTATTGGCTTCCTGTGCAGACACGGTAAAGGGAAATAAAAGAACAAATAGGCAGCTCGCAAGTTGGCACTTACGCAAGGTTATTTTCAGCATACGAAACAGGTCTTTCTTATCAGTATTATTGTTGGGCGCCTAGAATACTCGAAAATGCCTCAATGGCCCAGACGAACGTCTTCAGGGAAAAGACCTCTGAGCTGGTTCAGTGATTCCCTGTCCAGTTTTTCCACTATCTCAAGGGCTTTGACATTATCCTCGATCTGCTGTGTTCTGGTGGCGCCAAAGAGCACGGAACTGACCAGCGGATTGGCCAGGGCAAAAGCATAAGACAGTTGTGCCGGTGTGCAGGACAGCTCTTTGGCCATGCTGCTCAGCTTATCCACCGCCTCAAAGGTGCCCTGTTCCCGCAGCGACTGTAACTGATCCGCGTTAAAACGCCGGCTGGCAGCTTCCGGGTCATTGTATTTGCCACTGAGTATGCCGCCGAAAAGTGAGAATGAGGCTACCAGCCCGATATCGTACTCCTCGTAGAGCGTTTTAATAGCCAGCGGTTCCACCAGGGATTTCATGCATACACTGTAAGGCACCATGGCTGCCGGAGGCAGCGGCAGGTTTTTACGTTTTGCCACGGCACAACACTCGGCCAGAAATTCACCGGACCAGTTTCCCGGCGCCCAGTATTTGACTTTGCCAGTCTGGCACAGGGCCGCCAGTTCATCCACTAGTGCTTCGGCACTTAAGTCCTTGGGAATATCAAAACAGAAGACCAGGTCAAAATGATCGATGCCGATGCGCTGAAGTGACGCATCCACCTCTTCTTCCACGCTCTGGCCGGGATAAAATTCAAACCAGAGCCGGTTGGAGATAAACAGATCGTCACGCTTGAAGCCGCCTTTACGCAAAAGATTGCCAAACACCACTTCAGAATAACCAGTCTGTAAGGGCGCCTCACCGGTGACATCGTCATAACGGGCATCATCCAGGAAGGTGATTCCCTGATCGACCGCTGCTTTCATGACTTTAAGGCCTTCGTCCTCCGGCATAAACTCGAAGGTGTTCCAGGAACCGAGGGAAAAAGCCGAAACGTTTATATCTGAATTGCCAAGTCTTCTTTTAATCATGCAGGCAAAGCTAGAGGAGCCTGCTCACGATGTCAATCAGCGCGGATTGCGTTGCCAGACCAGCAGTTGATTATTGGCCGGCATGGCATGGTCAGCCAGCAGGCTGAAGCCCTGCTTGCCTGCCAGTTCATCGACCCATTCAAAGTCTCGGATGCCGCTGACCGCGTCGCGCTCTTTGAGCCACTGATCAAAACGCTTATTACTGTCGCTGGTAAATTCCCCTTGATATTTGAAGGGCCCATAGACACAGAGATGCCCGCCCGGCCTGATGACAGCGCCGGCACCGCGAAAAAAGTCCGGCACGAACTCGGCCGACATGATGTGCAGGCAGTTGGCACTGAACACCCCATTGATGTGAGGCACCGGCCAGGGTTCATCGCGGACATCGATGGTCTTGATGGCTTCCAGATTGGGCGGCGCCTGCCCTTCCAGACCGGCCTGAATGCTTGCCAGATTTTCGGGAATTTCACTGGGAATCCAGCACAGCCAGGGCATTTTTTCACAGAAATACAGCGTGTGTTGACCGGTACCACTGCCAATTTCCAGCACTTCATCTCCGGGGTGAAAATAGCGGGAAATGATATCCAGTATCGGTTGCTTGTTATTTTCGCAAGCCTGCGAGAAAGGTTTGCTCATTGCGTACTGCCTAAAAGGCAGCAGAAGACGTTGTCATGCCGGCTACGCGCTCTTCCAGTTCATTGAGACTCTGCTGGATGGCATTGATGGTCTGATTCAGGCTGAGACGATAAAGGTTAATCGATTCAATATCCTGCTCGTTGATGTTGACACGGTCAGCCAGGCCGGAATCTTCCAGCGCCATGGAGGACTTCAGCGTATCCAGATCACGGGTAATGCTGCTCAGCTGTTGGGCAATATTCAGGTTGTTCAGGCCACTGACACTGGTATTGAGCTGATTGACGCGATTCTGGATGGTCTCAACCAGTTGCGCATTCTGGTCCAGTGCAGCAGCCTGCTGATTGTTCATGCTGGCCTGGGCTGCAACGGCCGTTTCAATTTCAGTAAGACTTTCTGCCTGATTACCGAGAGTCGCGTTAATGGTGCCAACATCATTGCGCAGCACATTTCGTGCCGCCCACAACTTGTCAATTTCTGAAAAATTGAAATCCACCCGCTCCAGCAGGCCCATGGAGGACTGCTCGGCAGCCTCATCCACCAGATTCAGGCGATTTTCCAGTTGCAGCAAACGAGAGTTGGCGCGATCCAGTGCATCGACCGTCTGCAGGCCCTGATCGTGGAAATACCAGGCACCACCGGCACTGGCAAACAAACCCAGAAAGAGCACCGTAAAAGCAAACTTGCTGGCGCCACTGAGGCGGCCTGGCCCTCTGGGGCGAGGTGTATCATCAGGTGCAGACAGGGAATTACCGCGCTTTTGCTTGCGATGCGAAACCAGTTCATCCCGCTCAGGGACAATTGAAATATCGTCAAAATCGCTGTTTTCAGTGCTCATGAAGGGCATTATAAGTGTTTGGCCATGAAAATAAAAAGACAAAAGCACCAGAAAATCAGACAGCTGGATGTGAAAATTAATATCCATTCTCCATACGTCCGACGCTGCACTGGCTGAGCCCACCTTCTTCAGCGCTTCCCATTGGCTATTCACTAAGCCGGTAAAATTTGGTTTGAGTCGCTGACGGGCTCTATACTGCGTTCTTTTGTCCTGTTCTGCATTTGCCTACTGCATACCCACCATGAGCATAACTGACAGCAGTATCAACATTGTCCTTAGCGGTGACCTAATTCTGGATGTGGAAGAAGCCGATTACTGGCTGTCTGGTATCGCGCCAGCCATTCAGGCAGCAGACCTTGCCATCGGTCACCTTGAGGTGCCCCATACGCACAGCAGGGAGGAACTCAAGGGCGATGTACCGGCGCCGGGAGCGCCACCGGAAAACCTCAGGGCAATCAGCAATGCCGGTTTTTCCGCTGTCACACTGGCTGGCAACCATATCGCTGATTGTGGTGCAGCCGGTATTGCCGAAACCCGTGCTTTGCTGGATGAATTGGGTATTGCTGCTTGCGGAGCCGGCGCCAACCTGGCAGAAGCCCGCCTGCCAGCCTTTCTCTCTTATGCGGATAAAAAAATCGGCTTACTCAGTTATAACTGTGTCGGTCCTGAAATCGCCTGGGCCACCGACGATAGAGCGGGCTGTGCCTATCTCAAACTGATTGCTGAAGATGGCGGGCCCGTAAACCCAAAGAAATCCGCCTTATCACTGTGTGATGAAACAATGCTAGTACTTCAGGAAGATATCGGCACCCTGAAAGCTCAGGTTGACCTGGTACTGGTGGCCTTGCACAAGGGCATCACGCATTGCCCGGCGACTCTCGCCCCCTATGAACAGGACCTGGCTCATGCCGCCATTGATGTCGGTGCCGATGCGATACTGTCCCACCACGCACATATCGTGCAGGGCTTTGAATTTTATAAAGGCAAGCCGGTATTTCACGGACTCGGTAATGGCTGTGTGGTGACGCGCGCCCTGTCTCCTGCCCAGGATCATCCGGAACGGGCTGCCTGGGTAAAACGCCGAAAGGAATTATTCGGCTTCGAACCGGACCCGGCCTATGAACTGGCGCCCTTCCACCCACAGGCGGTGAATGCCATGCTGGGCACCCTGCACTGGCATGCCGACGGCTCCCTTTCTGCGGGCATGATTCCAGTGCATGTTGAGGCACCGGGCAGGCCGGTGCTGGCAAGTGGCAGACAGGCCAAAGACATAGCCGCTTATTTCCTTGAGAGTAGCTGCAAAGCCGGATTAAGCCCTATTCATCATCGAATACGGAATAATCGGGTGAGTTTTTTGGAAAATGGAACGGTTTCATAACTGGCAATGAATCTGGTCAGAAGCCAGCATGGTCTGATTCCAAAGTCTGAGCCTGCCTTTGAATAAACACTAGCATGTAAGCAATTCAGAATGAACAAAAGAACGCGCAATCTCAGTGAAAAAAACAAAGAACTGCTAACAAGCGGCTTCTTCTCTGCCCCGGCCAGCCAGTTTGAGGATTTTGATCAGAACATCTGGCTGAATTTTGCCACTTTTGCCACCAATATAACGCTGGAGCACTTCCAGGCAAACCTGACGCAACTCAGTATTTATGATGTGCTGACACTGATTGGTAAATTAAGGTTTGATTTATCAGAAATACAAAATCACCAGGTAAAAAATAATAATTTGTTCGGTGCATGGCGAAATAATGAAACAGGTTCAAACTTTTTAAGTTTAAAAAATGCCATCAAGAAAAACCGTCAACTCGACACAAACTCATCGTTCGACGTTAAAACCTTTCATGACTTTTACAGTAAAAGCAGCTCATTCTTTGACGATATAAAAAGCAACCTTGAAACCAGCCGTTCGCTGGATAATAGAGGAATACGTGTTCGTAAGCCCAGCACACTTGAATCAAAACTGATTATCGATTTTTTAAAACAGAATGAAGGCTTCAAAGTCACGCCAGAAACATTTTATGAGGTTGCTACCTTTGTCAATTTTGCCTTTATCGATACAGGGCCGAATGACAGCGAGCAGGTTTTTACCAGCTATTATTTTACCGATAATCTGAAACCTTATTTTTTAATTTCAGATCACCCGCAACCGGACTTTTTTAAAGCTTTTATTAAAGACAGGTTGGATCTTATTTTTCTAGACTGCATCAACCCGGCAGTACCTGGTCAAGAAAAACTCCATTGCATCGCCGAGCTTGTCTGGTTTGGTCATCAGCTCATGCCTTTCCAACGCGGAACAGCATCCGTTTTTTTGATTCTGACAGCTGCCCTGTTGATTCATAACAGCATTGCCGTCAAACCCTATCCGGGTGTCAGGCTTGATATTGATGCCCTGTCCCTGAGCAAGAAACTTTTCGTGCAAAAGTTTATTGAAAATTATGCTTAATTTCTGGCTGGTAGACGGGTGCAGATATCATCACTGACAGCCTGCAGACTGCCTCCATCATAATAGCAGTGAAAGATGGTATTGCCTTCTGAACGCTCATGGTAAAGCAGAATACTTAATTCTCCATCAACGTAGTTTTCCTGAAAGATGACCTCGCCATCCTGAAAAAACAGGCGACCAATTAACGTGCCCTCCTCGGTAAAACTAATCACCAGCATGCCGTTTAAAATACTGGCCGATGCCAGAGCTGACTCTTCATAAGCCTGCTCAGAAGCAGCCATAATTTCGTTGTCTGCGTTCAATTCAAGAGTAGACAGGGTTTTGTCTGCATAAGTCTGCCGAATAGTGCTCAAATCAAGCTGATAGCGAATTTCCCTGCTAAGCAGCACGCCATTTTCATACAGCGCATCAAACACGTAATCGTCTTCCTGATAATAAAAAACACCATCCGGCAAACTGTCATTGATGTGAATGGCCAGTTTCCTGTCGCCATTGTCATACCAGTAGTGTTGCTGCCCGGCAAACATACCCTGAAGAAAACTCAGCTCTGAAGCCCGCTGGCCATTCTCATACCAGGATACTGCCATGCCGCTGAAGGGTTCATCACTGTCTTCTAGGTAATAACGGTTTTCCTGCAGAAGCAGGCTGGAAACTTCTACTGGTTCTTCTGGGGCGCAGGAAAATAGCAGCAATATAGCCAGAAGCAGAAGGTTTTTCTTGTAGGCTATCTTCATTGTCATCGGTTGCTCTGCTGCACTGTCTTGCCGGCAAGATACAAAGCCAGCTTACTCAAGGCAATGCCCGACAAGCCATTTTGCGACCCGGTTCATCCCCAGCTTGCATGAAATCGACGCATCGGCTTAAATAAACCGCTGTTTACAGGGCATTATGCAGCACAGGCCCAACGATTTCTTAACTAACTCCTGACTAACTTACGTGGAAGAATGACCATGAAAAAAACCATTAACAAATCCATGCTCGCCCTCACACTGGGCGCTTCATTATTCAGCCATGTCGCCTTCGGCGGTGGTGAAGCTGGCCCACTGGAACTGCGCGACTTTGGTTCCAAATTCATTGCCTACACGACAGATCCCCAGGAAAACGGCACCCTGAATGTGCTCAACCCGATGTTTGTTCAGTATCTGCTGCCTGAAGACCGGAATCATGAATATCCTGTCGTTTTCATTCACGGTGGCGGCGGTCAGGGTACTGACTGGATGGAAACCCCGGATGGCCGCGATGGCTGGACGGACTATTTCGTTGCCGATGGCTGGGACGTCTATGTCATTGACCGCCCGGGTCATGGCCGCTCACAAAGCAACCCGAGCTGTGCGGCTGACGTCATGTCAGTCGGCGGATTTGCCAATACCGGTATTATTTCATTCCTGTCGACCTCTGATACCGATGTCTGGCCGGGTGGCGATCCCACACCGACCAATGATGCCGTCGTCGGCTGGGCAGCCAGTTCGGCAACAGCACCCTATTGTGGTAACGAAATCGCTGCAGAAGCGATTTCTGCCCTGCTGGATGAAATCGGCCCTGCGATCCTGATCGCACACTCCGCCGGAGGCGGCAGTACCTTTATGGTGCCTGACCTCAACCATGAAAATATCGTCGGCATCATTGCCTTTGAGGCTGCCGGAGGCAATCCTGTTTCCACCCAGGGTGGTCCTGGGGGACAGAGTACACCCCCTGCGATGGCAAACTGGGAAACCTCACCGGCATTACCGGCAAACTTCAGTCCTGTGATGCAAAACGGCTGTCCTATGCAGGGCAACAATCCCAGCCAGCTGGTGAATTTTCAGGACTTCCCCCTGACACTGGTAGTATCCGAACGGGGTCTGGGCGGCGGATCCTCTCAAGCGGTTGACTGTCAGGTGGCTGCCTGGCGCCAGGCCGGTGTTGATGCGACTGGCGTGTACATGCCTGACCGTGGCCTCCGCGGTGGTGGTCACTTTGCCATGGCCCAGCTCGACACAGCGGACTATGCCGAACTGTTTATCGAACTGGCTGAGGACATTGAAGACAGCTCTTCCAAGTAAGTGCTGTAAGCCCTAAATCTTCAAGCTTCTTATCAAGACTGCAGCAAACGGCCAACAAGCGGGCCCTTTGCTGCAGTTTTTTATTCTTCCCCCCAAAATAAGATTTGATCTCTAGTCCAAGCATTTTTTGGGCACTACGCTTATCTGCAAGTGAGTTGATTTAAGCCATAGACAGCATTAGCTTAATCGGCGAAGCTCCTGACTGGGTAAACGCGTACAGGGTGTCGCTATGCTGGATATGTATTACCTGGCCATCATCTGGGCCGGCGTTTTTATTTCCTACTTTCTGGCTGGTCCGACCAAGCTGACACCGGTGCTGTTTTTTCTTGCCTTCGGTTCCCTGATGGTAAACCTGCACATCCTGCCCGAGGAAAGCACCGAATTTATTCGTGGCTTTGCCGAGATCGGAATTATCCTGATCATGTTTGCACTGGGTTTCGAAGAAGACTCCTCCAAATTCATCAAGGGTATCAAGCGTAGCTGGGGTATCGCCTTCTTTGGCGCACTGGCTCCTTTCGCAATCAGCTATTTCATCATCATGTTCTTCTGGAGGGATGCGAGGCTGGCCACCATTTGCGGACTGGCCATGACAGCCACGGCGGTTTCTCTCACCATGGTATCGCTGAAAAGTGAAGGCCTGCAGAATTCCGGGGCGGCTACCGGTATTATGACTTCGGCCATCCTCGACGATGTTGCCTCCCTGGCAGCGCTGGCCATCCTCATACCCATTTCAACCGGTGATGCCGAGTTCAGCCTGATCGGGGTCAGTAGCATCATGATGAAGGCCGTCTTTTTCTTCATGATCATCAGCCTGCTGGAGCTGATACTCTTTCCCCACAGCAGCAATCTGGGGCTTTTCAAGCTTTACCCCTTCCTTAAAAGTTTCGGTATCCGCAGTTTCATCAGCCTCGGCAACGGCGAACACTCGACGCTTGCCGTCCTGCTGACAGCGCTGCTGATTAGTCTGCTGGCCTATCAGTTTGGCTTCCATCCGGCGGTGGGAGCCTATATGGCCGGCCTGATCATCAAGCAGGAATATTTTCAGTTTCACCCTTTTTCGGGTGACGAGGGTTACCATGAAACCAAGCGTATTGTTGATAACGTGGCTTTTTCCTGGATAGGACCGGTGTTTTTTGTGGAACTGGGCACCAAGCTGACTTTCGATATGGATATTCTTTACAGTGTCATTCCAAACGTCATCACCCTGACCCTGGGTCTCCTGCTGGCCCAGATTTTGTCGGCTGCATTGTCTGCCCGCTTTACCGGAAAGTTTGCATGGTATGAAAGCATCATGATTGGTTTTGGCATGCTGGGCCGGGCTGAGCTGGCTTTCGTGGTAATGGACATTGGTTATGTCCAGAACGATGTCATCACGACCGATGCCTTCTACACACTCATGGCCACGGCCTTTTTCCTGAATATCTCAGTTCCGCTTTTGATCAAGTGGTGGAAACCCTATTTTAGCGGTGACAAACAGATGCAGCTTAAGTTTGGAAGCAAGGAGCTGGTATTGTCCAAAGCACCAGAATCCGGCTCTCAATAAACTGCTAGACATTGCACTTAAATTTTATTTCGACATACGAAACTAGCCTGTTACCGCCTGGGCTTTTATACTTCCCGTGAATCCATCAAGGAGATATCCCATGAAAAAGCTGCTCCTGTTGTTAGCCCTGCTTTTCCCTCTGTCAGTTTTCGCGCAAACGAGTTTCAACTTGCCTGATGGTTCAGCTATTCAGGCCTACCTGGCGCTACCTGAACCCGGACAGGACCCTCTACCACTGGCAATTGTTATGGGCGGGGGACCGGGCAATGGTCAAATCGCTGAACGCACCTTTAATTCTCTGGGCGCGCAATTCGTCAGTCATGGCTGGGCAGTAGTCACACCCATTTCCCCAAACGGACAGTCGTTCTGGGATGAGAACGCTGAAAAGGTGCGACAGTTGATCGGCATCATCAAGGCAAGAGAGGAAGTACAAAATGGCCGGGTTCTTCTTGCCGGCATTTCCAATGGTGGCTCCTCATCCCTTGAAATTGCATCGCTGCACCCAGAGGAATACCTCGGTGTGGTCGCCGTGCCGGGGCTGGCGGTTGACTCCACCTTACGCAATCTCAGAAATTTTCCCGTTTACCTGCGTATTGGCAGCGAGGATCAACTGGGTTGGGCAAACCGCTTTGACCCTCAGGTGAATGCCATGAACCGCAACGGTGTCAGCCTCAATGCCCTGCTGATGCAGGGTGAAGGGCACCGGGTTAATGTCGACTGGGAAAACCTCGAGCCCTGGCTGGCAGAACTGGGACAATGATCTGTAATTTTTCCAGGTCAATGAACTAATCACAGTGAGCCCCAGAAAACTCAGGGAGCGTCACGAGCGCAGCTTGGTCGAGGTGTGGGCTTATTTTAGAACAGGCGTTTATATTAACCGTAAATGACTGAACTGAAATAAGTCCGCAACGAAGAATACGCAAGCACAACAGCTCCCAAGCTAAAAACAAAAAGCCCCGCTATTGCGGGGCTTTTAGTTTCTTAGCGGGGGCAGCTTACATCATGCCGCCCATACCACCCATACCACCCATATCAGGCATCGGTGCAGCCGGTTTCTCTTCCGGAAGTTCAGAGATCATGGCTTCAGTAGTGATCATCAGACCAGCCACCGAACCGGCAGCCTGCAGGGCTGAACGGGTTACCTTGGTTGGGTCCAGAATACCCATTTTCAGCATATCGCCATATTCACCGGTAGCAGCGTTATAGCCGTTGTTACCTTTGGCAGCGCGGACCTTATCCAGCACAACTGAACCGTCATCACCAGCATTGTCAGCAATCTGACGCAAGGGAGCAGCCAGAGCACGTTGCAGAATGTTCAGACCAACGTTCTGGTCTTCGTTGTCACCTTTGAGGCCTTCAACTTTCTGCAGAGCCCTTACCAGTGCGACACCACCACCAGGCACCACGCCTTCTTCAACGGCAGCGCGGGTTGCATGCAGCGCATCTTCAACGCGGGCTTTCTTCTCTTTCATTTCAATCTCAGTACCGGCACCAACCTTGATCACGGCAACACCGCCAGCCAGCTTGGCCACGCGTTCCTGCAGTTTTTCACGATCATAGTCAGAAGAAGTTTCTTCGATCTGGGCTCGGATCTGGGCAACACGCGACTTGATGTTATCAGCATTACCGGCCCCATCAATGATCGTGGTGTTATCTTTGGAAATCTGCACTCGTTTGGCAGAACCCAGGTCTTCAACCGTGGCTCCTTCGAGATTCAGGCCGACTTCCTCAGCGATCACCGTACCACCGGTGAGTATGCCGATATCAGCCAGCATGGCTTTACGACGGTCACCGAAACCAGGTGCTTTCACAGCAGCCACTTTGACGATGCCGCGCATATTGTTGACCACCAGTGTTGCGAGGGCTTCACCTTCCACGTCTTCCGCAATAATCAGCAGCGGACGACCGGATTTGGCAACGCCTTCAAGAATCGGCAGCAATTCACGAATGTTGGAAACTTTCTTTTCAACCAGCAGAATCAGCGGATCTTCCAGATCAACCGTCATGTTGTCCTGGTTGTTGATGAAGTAAGGAGAGAGATAACCACGGTCAAACTGCATACCCTCAACCACATCCAGCTCATTTTCCAGGCCGGAACCGTCCTCAACCGTAATCACGCCTTCCTTACCCACTTTTTCCATGGCTTCGGCAATGATGTCACCCACAGTCGTGTCGGAGTTAGCAGAAATACTACCAACCTGTGCAATGGCAGTGGTCTCGGTACAGGGTGTGGACATGCCACCCAGTTCTTCAACAACAGCAGCAACGCCTTTGTCGATACCGCGTTTCAGATCCATCGGATTCATACCGGCTGCAACGGCTTTAAGACCTTCATTAAGGATGGACTGAGCCAGCACGGTTGCTGTGGTGGTGCCGTCACCAGCGATGTCTGAAGTTTGAGAAGCAACTTCTTTCACCATCTGTGCGCCCATGTTTTCAAACTTGTCTTTTAAATCAATTTCCTTGGCAACAGACACACCGTCTTTGGTTACCGTCGGGGCACCGAAAGATTTATCCAGCACCACGTTACGTCCCTTGGGACCGAGAGTCACTTTAACAGCATCTGCCAGCAGGTTGACGCCCTTTAACATGCGTTGGCGGGCTTTATCTCCAAATAACACTTCTTTAGCCATTGTCTTATTCCTATTTAATCTGTTGATTCAATCTGTTTTTGAATGGTTATTGAGAACTCTCAGGTTTATTTTTCAACAACACCATAGATTTCACTTTCATTGAGGATAAGCAGTTCTTCATCGCCAATTTTTACGGTATTGCTGGCATATTTGCCGAAAATAACCTTGTCACCCACTTTCAGGTCCAGTGGACGAACTTCTCCGTTATCCAGCAAGCGACCGGGGCCAACGGCAACAACTTCCCCCTGTGAAGGTTTTTCTTTGGCAGAACCAGGCAGCACGATTCCACCGGCGCTGGTCTCTTCTTCTTCCTGTCGTCTTACCACGACTCGGTCTTGTAAAGGACGGATTTTCATAGTTTGTTCTCTCCAAAACTAACTGGTGTTAATAGTTCGTAAATGGCCCTTGATTTTTCTTGTCAATTGGCCTCAAATCCTTACAAATCAGCAACTTACAGAATAAGCAAGCTTTTTAAGCTTGATTTGAAACCTCTAGATGGGGTTGCTTGCAGTAATTTCAATGGCAAAAAGTGATTTTTTTTTATATTTTTTCTCAGTGTAATCGCCGCTGATCATCTTCCTCAGATTCATCATCATAATCCGCTTCATAAATATTGCCGCTGTCAGGATGTGAGCCAGAACGCTGCGAATGATTCGTATAGTAAAAACCCTGTTGGGAACCTGTCTGCCACACAGCCAGCTTGCCGGATCGAATCAGCCACTGCACCAGAAACCGGCGCGTGGGGCCGATCAGAAACAAAAATCCCAGGGTGTCGGTGATAAAACCAGGCGTAAGCAGAAAAGCGCCACCCACTGCCAGAAACAATCCTTCCAGCATTTCCTGCGCTGGCAGTTCTCCACTGCCAATTCGCTGGTTGGCACGTGTCAGCGTTGCCAGCCCCTGCTGTTTGAGAATCTGGATGCCGATAACCGCCGTCAACACCACCAAGCCAAGCGTCGACCAAGCACCGATGCGCTCGGCCACTTCAAACAGCAGCAGCATTTCGACCAGAGGGACAATGATGAAAATCAGAAAAAAGAAGCGCACGTGTGTTTCCGCAAAGGATTATTTATCAGTAATGGGGACAAATTTACAAAGATAAAGGCCAGTTTGGCATAAATCAGCTAGTCTGACTGGCCGGCTTTTTCCAGTTGCTCACCCTGCTCCAGCACTTCCTGTAGCAGCCCCTCGGCTTCTTTCCAGCCTGTGCGGGCACCGATAAAACAGGGGCGGATGGCAAAGTTCTGCCCCACCATGGCAGTACTGGGAATATTGATATTGTTGTGAACCAGTTGCCGGTGCAGACGGCGGTTAAACTGGTTCAGTGCTTCCCGCTGGCCTTTCAGGGTTTGTGGCACATAGCGGAAACAGCAGATAGATAATGTCGGTTCCTGCAGGAGTTCCAGCGCCTGATGCTCCCTGACTTTATCAGCCAGCCAGCGCGCCATGGCATTGTGTCGGCAGATTCTCTCACGCATGCCCTCAAGGCCGATCTCGCGTAGCAGGGCCCACACCACGACTCCTCGGGCGGGTGCCGACAGTTCCACCCCGAAATCAAAAAACGGAATCCCGAGACTGTCCATCGAATGTTGTGCAGCCTCATCGCTCAGACTACCTTCAAGGTAATCCGATTCACCCTGGTTAAAGGCTCGAAACAGAATATTGCGGTCTCGGACAAAGGTAGCGCCGATACCGACGGGGGCTCCCAGCCATTTATGCGGATCCACAATTACTGAGTCAGCCAGTTCCAGCCCCTGGTATAGTGCTTTTACCTGCGGATCCAGTATGCCAGGCAAGCCATAGGCGCCGTCAATGTGGTACCAGATCCCGTGCTGGTGAGCGATCTCCCCAATAGCCTGCAGGGCATCAATCGAGCCGGTACTGGTTGTGCCGGCATTGGCCACGATGGCAAGTGGCACAAAGCCCTCTTGCATGTCCCTGTTTATCTGATCCTGCAGGCGCTCGGGCAGCAGCCTGTCCTGTGCATCACAGGCAATACTGAATACCGCCTCTCGCCCAATTCCCAGCACAGCCGCAGACCGGTGCAAGGTCCGGTGTGCTGCTGTTGAGACATACAGACGAACGGGCCGATCTACACCTTGTTCTGATACATCCAGTCCGAGCTTCTCAAAGGCATACTGGCGGGCAGCACCCAGTGCAATCAGATTGGCCACCGAACCGCCGCTGCTGTAGACACCTTTCATGCTAAGAGGCAATTCAAACATCCTTGCCAACCAGTCCAGCGAGAGTTCTTCCAGGTAATGAAATGCCGTCAATGTGGCTCGTTGGGGCGAGGCAATGTTGCCGGCAATATTTGCCAGCGCGGCGACCGTGACTGCCCCGGTCGTAATGTAGGACGTTGAACCGGGCTTGGGGATACTGGAACCATTGGGAATGACCCAGCGTTGCAGTTCATCCAGCACAGCTTGTGCACCGACACCCTCCGCCGGCAGGGTCTTATCCAAGGCGGCCTGCCAGACTTCCGGATCAGCCATAGCATCGGGATGGGTAAATTCAAGAAACTGGTCAAGCCGAGCACCCAGGGCCTGCAAATACTTTTCCAGCTGAGCACATTCCGCCCTATCCTCGTTCATGGCGTGTCTAATTCCTTAGTAATAGCTAGCGATTTCCCTGACGGGAAACTGCAGAAAACCCAGGCGTGCTGCTGCGTATAACGCCGCATGCCATCCTTCTCCAGCCGCAACTCAGTGTCATGCAGAACGCTTTCGATTTGTATGTTTGCCATCTGCAAACTCTGGACTGGGATATGCTCAGTCCCTGAAATTATTGAACTGCAAGGGCAGTCCCCAGTTGTCTTCCTTAAGCACACCGATGACCTCTTGCAGATCATCACGCTTCTTGCCGGTGACACGCAGCTTGTCACCCTGTATGGCAATCTGAACCTTCATTTTCAGGTCTTTGACTTTTTTAACAATCCTGCGCGCCGTCTCTGACTCAATCCCCTGCTGTATCTGTGCTTTGAGTATGGCCCGCTGGCCGGAGATTTCTACATTGCCGAGCTTGAGACATTTCTGATCAATCTGACGACTCGCCAGCTTATTACGCAAAATGTCGAGCATCTGCTGTGTCTGAAAATCCACCTCGGCGGTAATAATAATCTCGCTGTCCGTCAACTCAAAGGAAGCATCCACCCCCTTGAAATCGAAGCGATTGCTAATTTCACGCTGGGCCTGATCAACCGCATTGGTGAGTTCATGCATATCCACTTCAGAGACTACGTCAAACGATGGCATAGTTGGTTCCTGTCTTGTTTTATTTCTTTGGAAATTACTCGTTAGCCTTCAATCTTCGCTTAACCAATATCCGGCGCTGCGGATCTCGTCACTGCGGCCTCAAACAGTCCGCCCTTTAACGATTAAATCGCAAGCGCAATAGCTATAGAACCATACGACGGATATCGCTCAGCAGCCCATTCAAATACTGGCAGAACATGCCTCCATCGACACCATTGACCGCACGGTGATCGTAGGACAGCGAGAACGGCAGCATCTTTCGTGGTTTGAATTCGCCATCAATCCACTGAGGTTTCACCGTGGTCTTGGAGACGCCGAGAATGGCTACTTCCGGGGAATTGACAATAGGCGTGAATCCGACACCACCAAGATTGCCCAGACTGGATACGGTAAAACAGCCGCCAGACATATGCTCCTTGGTGAGCTTGCGCGCTTTGGCCAGCTCACTGAGCTGCAGGATTTCCTCGGCAATTTCCCAGACCGACTTTTTGTCGGCATCGCGGACCACCGGCACCATCAGACCCTCTGGTGTTGCCACCGCAACCCCGATATGGATATATTTTTTCTGAATCAGTTTTGTGCCGGAAGAATGCATGGATACATTGAATTGTGGAAATTCAGCCATCGCAAGCGCACAAGCCTTGACGATAAATGGCAGTGGTGACAGTTTGAGTCCCCTCTTCTCGGCCTGTGCCTGTTGCCCTACCCGGAAATCTTCGAGTTCAGTCACATCCGCTTCTTCAAACTGTGTGACATGCGGAACAGTTAACCAGTTCTGTGCCATGTTACGCGCAGTCACCTGATGCAACTTGCTCATCTCGACTTCTTCAATATCACCGAACTGGGAGAAATCGATATCTTTCATCACTGGCAAGGCAAAGGCACCGCCACTTGCCGTAGCGCCGCCATTTTGCATGACGTTTTTCACAAAGGCGTGAACATCTTCTTTGACAATACGGTTTTTGGTACCAGTGCCTGTGACCTGAGCCAGGTCCACACCCAGTTCCCGGGCCAGTTTTCTGACTGCCGGGCCGGCATAGACGTCAGCCTGGGATGCCGGCGTGATAACCGGCGTCGTTGACGCACTTGAGCTTGCTGCCGGTTTTTGGGCAGGCGCTGGACTTGCAACCGGCGTAGAAGGCTCTGTTTTTTCCTGTGTTTTGGCTGACGCGCTGGCGGCCATTGTTTCAGCCAGCATGATGACTGAACCGGTATTGACCTTGTCGCCGACCTTGACTTTGAGTTCTGTAATCTTGCCGGCAAAAGGTGCAGGTACATCCATGGCAGCCTTGTCGGTTTCCAGTGTCAGCAGACCATCATCCGCGTTCACCTCATCGCCGGCTGCTACCAGAATATCAATAATTTCTACAGCATCATCGGTGCCAAGATCAGGCACCTGTATTTCCACAATTTCTGCTGTGGCAGGCACTGGCTGTTCATCTGCAGTTTCTGCGGCCACAACTGCTGCTTCGGATACAGACTCCTGTTCCTGGACTTCCGCTTCCACTGGACTGTCATCCTGGCTTTCCGCAACTGCGTCGCTGCTACCAGCTTCCAACACGATGAATTCATCACCCTGATTGACGGTATCACCGACTTTTACCAGCACTTCCTTGACGATGCCGGCACTGCTGGCCGGAATTTCCATGGCTGCCTTGTCGGTTTCCAGCGTCAGCAGGGAATCATTTTCCTGAACCTCATCACCTGCCGATACCAGCACCTCGATGACTTCAACATCTTGCGAATCACCCAAATCAGGAATTGTTAGTTTTTCCAGGGCCACTGCCATTTGCTCCTAACTAGTTAGCTACGCCTTAAGCGGATTGACTTTTTCCGGGTCCAGCTTCATTTTTTTCATGGCCTTGCTGACTACAGACCTTTCTATGCTGCCGGTTTTTGCCAGCTCCGTAAGAGCTGCCAATACAATATAGTAACGATCCACTTCAAAGAAGTGTCGCAGCTTCTGGCGTCCGTCACTACGACCAAATCCGTCGGTTCCCAGAACCTTGTAGGGTGCCGGTACAAATGACCTGATCTGCTCGCCATAAAGTTTCATATAATCTGTGGAGACGATGACCGGATCCTTGCTGTCACCCAGACACTGTGCCACATAGGAAAGCTTCTGCTCATCTTCCGGATGCATCATGTTCCAGCGCTCAACAGCCTGCCCGTCTCGCGCCAGCTCATTCATGCTAGTCGTACTCCAGACATCCACTGACACTTTGTAGTCCTTGCGCAGAATTTCAGCCGCTTCCCGCACTTCGCGTAAAATCGTACCGCTACCCATCAAGCGAACCCGCAGTTTATCCTTGGTCGTCACCTTATAAGCTTTGGACTCACCGTCCTCCAGCAGATACATACCTCGGATAATGCCTTCTTCACAGCCTTTGGGCATATCCGGCTGGATATAGTTTTCATTCATCGTGGTGATGTAATAAAACACGCTTTCATCATCCTGATACATGCGCTTCATGCCATGCTGGATGATCACCGCCAGTTCATAGGCGTAGGTCGGATCATAGGACACACAATTGGGAATAGTGTTGGCCAGGATATGGCTGTGCCCATCCTGGTGCTGCAGACCTTCTCCGTTGAGAGTGGTTCTGCCGGCCGTACCTCCGATCAGGAAACCTCGCGCCTGCAAGTCACCGGCTGCCCAGCACAGATCCCCGATCCGCTGGAAGCCGAACATGGAATAATAAATATAAAAAGGAATCAGCGGGTAATTATTGACGCTGTAGGAGGTTGCTGCGGCCAGCCAGGATGAAACCGCACCGGCCTCGTTGATACCCTCTTCCAGAATCTGGCCCTGAATATCTTCACGGTAGTACATCACCTGCCCGGAATCTGCCGGGTCATAGAGCTGCCCCTTGGCTGCATAGATACCGACCTGACGAAACAGGCCTTCCATACCGAAGGTTCGTGCTTCATCTGGCACGATGGGAACAATATTCCTGCCCACCTTTTTATCTTTCAGCAATGCGGATATCAGGCGTACGAAGGCCATGGTGGTTGATATTTCACGATCTCCGGTACCAGTTGTAATACTGGCAAATTCACTGAGTTCCGGGGTTTCCAGTTTGCTGCTGTGTGCACGACGCTGAGGCACCACGCCACCCAGCGCCTCACGGCTTTTTCGCATGTACTGCATTTCCGGGCTGTCTTCTGCCGGCCGGTAATACGGTACATCCTTGAGTTTTTCATCTGGGATCGGAATACCGAAGCGGTCACGAAACAGTTTTAGACTGTCTTCGTTGAGTTTTTTGGTATTGTGCGCGGGATTCTGTCCTTCAACGGAGGGGAATGCATAGCCTTTGACGGTTTTCGCCAGAATGACTGTCGGGCGATCCGTGGTTTCAACCGCCTGCTTGTAGGCTGCATAGACCTTAAAGGGATCATGCCCGCCTCGATTCAGCTTCATGATGTCATCATCCGACAGGTGCTCAACCATTTTCAGCAGTTCCGGACTCTTGCCGAAGAAATGCTCACGGGTATAAGCCCCACCGCGACTGACATATGTCTGGTATTCCCCATCGACGACCTCGTCCATACGGGCCTGCAGCAGACCATCAGTATCTTTGGCCAGTAGCGGATCCCAGTGCCTCCCCCAGACAACCTTGATCACATTCCAGCCGGCACCCCGGAAAATTCCTTCCAGTTCCTGAATGATTTTTCCATTACCCCTTACCGGGCCATCCAGACGCTGCAGATTACAGTTAATCACGAAATTCAGGTTGCCCAGCTGTTCACGTCCTGCCAGGGAAATGGCTCCCAGGCTTTCCGGTTCATCACACTCACCATCACCCAGGAATGCCCAGATTTGCCGATCACCCCTTTTGACCTGATCGCGATTATCCAGATACTTCATCACGTGGGCCTGGTAGATTGCCTGTATCGGACCAAGCCCCATGGAAACTGTGGGAAACTGCCAGTAATCCGGCATCAGATAGGGATGCGGATACGAGGACAGGCCCTTGCCATCAACTTCCTGACGGAAATTGTCCAGCTGTTCTTCGCTCAGCCGCCCTTCCAGAAAAGAGCGTGAATAAACACCGGGAGAAGAATGGCCCTGAAAAAAAATCAGGTCGGCTAGGCGGTTCTCGGTTTCGCCGCGGAAGAAATAGTTGAAGCCCACATCATAAAGGGTGGCACTGGAGGCAAATGAAGAAATATGACCACCCAGATCCAACCCCAGATTATTGGCACGTTGCACCATGGCCAGCGCATTCCAACGGACAATGCCGCGGATACTGCGCTCCATAAACATGTCGCCAGGCATTTTGTCTTCGGCAGAAACCGGGATGGTGTTGCGATAGGGAGTGATTAAAGTATCAGGAGGGAGGGGGTCACCCGATTCGGTGGCTTTGCTGATCAGGCATTTGAGCAGGAATTGCGCCCGCTCCAGGCCCTGATGTTTGATGACGGATGCAATGGAATCGACCCATTCCCGGGTTTCCTGTTTGTCGATGTCTTTATCACTTACTGACATAATAGTTCTCTAAAGTCTGTCCTGATCGGGCTTTCAGCTCTGTAGTATAGCTACAATTGCGCGCAATCCTATCAGACGTAACTGCTTTTTTCCAGCCGGGCCTGGATATTTTTGTAGTTTTACTACAATATTGCCCTTAATCACGACGGCCTTTAAATATTTCGCTTATTTTTCAGCAGCTTGGATGATGTAGTGACAATAATCAAGCCTGTAAAGCCGATAGATAACGCGCCCAGTCAAAAAAGGGGCCCGGGTCGGTCTTTCGTTCAGGCGCAATATCGGAATGGCCAACTATTCGCTGCGGGTTAAGTTCCGGGTAGCTTTTTAACAAGAGTCTGCTCACCGCTATCAGACGGTCATATTGCTCATCAGTGAATTTTTCATAATCACTGCCCTCAAGCTCTATACCAATTGAAAATTCATTACAGGCTTCACGGCCTTCAAAGGATGAAATACCGGCATGCCAGGCCATCATATTGAAGGGGACATACTGCACCAGTGCTCCATCTCGTCTGATCAGCAGGTGAGAAGAAACCTTGAGCTCTTTGAGACCGGCAAAGTACTCATGCTGCGAACAATCCAGCTGATTGCAAAACAACTCACTTATGTAGGGGCCGCCAAATTCCCCCGGTGGCAGCGAGATATTGTGTATAACCAGCAGACTGATCTCATCGACGGGTCGTTCACTGCAATTCGGTGATGGCAGCTGTTGCGCTGACTGAAGCTGATGCTCGGTGATTTTCATGCGCCAGTTATACCACAAAGCAAGCCAAAGCCCGCTGCTTGTGCAATATCAAGTTAAGGGCGTACTGGCTATAATAAGTCGTCCTTTGTGAGCGAGCCTGTTATGACTGAGACCCTATTTCTCGAAGACCTCGAACTCAATGTAAAAAGCGCCCTGGCAGAAGATATTGGCAGTGGCGATATCAGCGTTGCCCTGCTACCGGAAAATGAATCCGCACAGGCTGAGGTCATCTGCCGGGATGCTGCAGTGATTTGCGGACGCCCCTGGGTGGACGAAGTTTTCCACCAGGTCAGTAGTAGAATCGAAGTGGAATGGGCTGTCAGCGAGGGTAGTAAATGCCAGTCTGGCGATCTGATTTTTACAGCCTATGGACCGGCCAAGCATATCCTCAGCGCAGAACGTACTGCCCTGAATTTTTTACAGGTGCTGTCTGGCACCGCCACCAGTGCCAGAGCCTATGCCGAGCTGGTCGAGCATACGGCGGTAAAAATTCTGGATACCCGCAAAACCCTGCCCGGCCTGCGCCGTGCCCAGAAATATGCCGTCCTGCAGGGACGCTGCTACAACCACCGCCTCGGTCTGTATGATGCATTTCTGCTGAAAGAGAATCATATCGCTGCCTGTGGCGGCATTGCCGAAGCCATTGCCAGCGCCCGCCAATTTGACCCCGCCAAACCGGTAGAAATCGAGGTGGAATCACTCGATGAACTTGAACTGGCCATCATAGCCGGAGCCAATACAGTGATGCTGGACAATTTCAGCCTGCAAAAGCTGCAAGATGCCGTCAGCCTGAATAAGGGCAGGGTTTTGCTCGAAGCTTCTGGCGGTTATGATGAAAGCAATATCGTGCCTGTTGCCGAAACCGGAGTGGATTACATATCGGTCGGTTCGCTGACCAAGCATTGCCATGCCGTGGATTTTTCAATGCGTTTCAAGTGATGCTCAGCTCAATTAATTAAGCGGGACAGAAAATGGGAAACCCATGATAGAGCTAAACATTATCGG
>CAZSHI010000028.1:18806-31540 GCA_964606735.1 uncultured Enterobacteriaceae bacterium | reverse complement strand
GCAATATTGTTGTTGCGGGCGACGTTATGCGTCAGCTCTGGATGCAGCCCTTTCATGGCTAGCTTGTCAAGCACAGGACATTCCCTTAGCAGTATGGCGAAAATGATGAACTATCGGTGCTACCTGGCAGGAATACTACCCGTTTTCAGCCAGTTACTGAAACCCTTACGTCCAGCCCCCGGTACTGGGATTAGGTCTCCCATGCAGCTGTCAGGCAGACTGGCAATCAGCGTGAAACCTTCCGGAAACACATGAATTTGGCGGCGACTTACAATATAGTGATCGGTGTTTGATACTGTAAAAAACAACTTAACAATAATTAACAGGAGATCAGGGATATGTTAACCCGCAAAACCTTAAGCTTTTTTGGCCTGACACTGGCCGGCCTTCTGAGCGCTGGCATGTCGCAAGCACAGCCACCGACAGGACCAATGACATTCTTTATCACCAGCACCGGTTCAGGCAATGGTGGCAACCTGGGTGGACTCGCCGGGGCTGATGCCATCTGTCAGGCACGAGCCGAAGCAGCCGGTGCCGGCGATCATACCTGGCGTGCCTATCTCAGCACCCAGGGACCGAATGCCGTCAACGCGCGTGACCGTATCGGTGAAGGCCCCTGGTTTGGCGCCAGAGGTAACCGTATTGCCCAGAATGTTGATGATCTGCACAGCATGAATCAGCGAATAGCTTTACTGACAGCACTGGATGAAAACGGCAATATCATTCCCGGTGGTGGCTTCGCGCCCAACCGGCATGACATCCTTACGGGGTCCCAGCCTGATGGTACTGCCTATCCGGCAGGTGCTGACATGACCTGTAATAACTGGACCAGCAGCAGTGACCAGGGTGGCGCCAAAGCCAGACTGGGTCATCATGATGCTGCCAACTGGAACTCGGCCCATGATTCACGTGGTTGCGGCCAGCAGGCGCTGATCAGCACCGGTGGTGATGGACTGTTTTACTGTTTCGCTGCCGACTAAGAGCGGCTTTATAGCAGTTTAAAAAAGCCCTGATTCCTCAGGGCTTTTTTTGCGCTTTAAGGCAGGTAACGGCTGGCCGGAAATTATACGGTTCCATGCTAGAATTGAAAGCTTGTATATTTTTCAGACGGTAAAAAGTTCATGACTGTGATTCGACAACAAGACGTCATTCAAAGCGTCGCTGATGCCTTGCAATACATCTCCTATTATCATCCGCTGGATTACATCCAGGCAGTGTATCGGGCCTATGAGCGCGAAGAGTCACCCGCAGCCAAGGATGCCATGGCCCAGATTCTGACCAACTCACGCATGTGTGCGGAAGGTAAGCGCCCGCTTTGTCAGGATACCGGCGTCGTGGTGATATTCGTGGAAGTCGGCATGAATGTGCAGTGGGATGCCGACATGGGCCTGGAAGAGATGATCAATGAAGGCGTACGAGAGGCTTACACCCATCCTGACAATGTCCTGCGTGCGTCGATTGTCAGTGATCCTGCCGGTGCAAGGAAAAATACCAAAGACAATACGCCTGCCAATATTTACTACAAGATTGTCCCCGGCGATAAGGTTGAATTCAAGCTGGCAGCCAAGGGCGGCGGATCCGAGAACAAGTCGAAACTGGTCATGCTCAATCCCAGTGACAGCATCGTTGACTGGGTGCTGAAAACGGTTCCCACCATGGGTGGCGGCTGGTGTCCCCCTGGCATGCTGGGTATCGGCATTGGCGGCTCTGCTGAAAAAGCCGTGTTAATGGCCAAGGAAGCCCTGATGGACCCGGTGGATATTGATGAGCTGCGCCAGCGCGGTCCACAGACGACAGCGGAAGAGCTGCGTCTTGAGCTGATGGAGAAAGTCAATCAGCTCGGAATCGGGGCCCAGGGGATTGGTGGTCTGACCACGGTGGTGGATGTCAAAATCAAGGAATTTCCAACCCATGCGGCTGGCAAGCCAGTGGCGATGATTCCAAACTGCGCGGCGACCCGGCATGTGCATTTCACCCTGGATGGTTCCGGTCCGGCTGAACTGGTGCCCCCCAAACTGGAGGACTGGCCGGATGTGACCTGGACGGCTTCGGCTTCCTCACGCCGGGTGGATCTGGCGAAAGTGACCCGTGAAGATATTGCTTCCTGGAAGCCCGGCGATACGCTGCTGCTCAGTGGCACAATCCTGACAGGCAGGGATGCTGCCCATAAACGCATGGTGGAGCTGTACGAAAAAGGTGAAGCGCTGCCCAATGGCGTGGACCTGAAAGACAAATTTATCTATTACGTGGGGCCGGTCGATCCGGTACGTGATGAAGTGGTGGGCCCGGCAGGTCCGACCACGGCGACCCGCATGGACAAGTTTACCGAGCAGATGCTGGCGCATTCAGGACTGATGGGCATGATCGGCAAGGCTGAACGTGGGCCGCTAGCCATTGAGGCCATCCGCAAACACAAGTCAGTCTACCTGATGGCTGTCGGTGGCGCTGCTTATCTGGTCTCCAAGGCAATACGCAAGTCCCGCGTGGTTGCCTTTGAAGACCTGGGCATGGAAGCAATTCATGAGTTTGAAGTGGAAGACATGCCAGTAACGGTGGCCGTGGATAGCAAGGGGGTTTCCGTACACGAGACGGGCCCGGCCGAATGGAAGGCCAAAATTCAGGATGCCCAGCCAGTAAAAGTTGTCTGACAGCTTTGTCTATTCCTGCCAGGCGCCGAGGAAAAAGTTGCGGCTCAGTTCGTTGCGTTTTCTGGGCGCCATTTCCCTTTCCCTGAAAGCATCCGGAATATCAGTTTCTGCCACCTGGTAACCCAGGGCAATCACGGCAATGGGACTGAAGCGTTCGGGGATGGCAAAGGACTGCTGCAGTTTTTCCGCCGCAAAGCCCCCCATCTGATGGCTCATCAAGCCCAGCGCTGCTGCCTGTAAACACATCGATACGGAAGCTGCGCCGGTATCGTAGGCACCGTGGCGATTGGGATTGTCATTGTGTGAAAACTGGGTGTCATGACAGGCCAGTATCAGCACGGGAACATGCTGGCACCAGGCCTGGTTTTTATCAATCAGGCTGTCAAAAATCGTTTGCCAGCCCTCAGGATGCGAGTCCTTTTTACAAACGACATAACGCCAGGGCTGATCGCCAAAACATGAGGGCGCCCAACGTGCAGCTTCCAGCACAGAATGCAAGTCCTCATCACTGACAGGGCGCTGTGCATCGAAGGCAACGCCGCTCCAGCGTCCGGCTATCAAGTCATGAATGGGAGAGGAGGTGTCGATAGATTTAGTAAACATAGTTTTTCCTTTAGGTCTGTCTCTGGCTTATTTGCACATGTCCGCATAAGGGTTCGGCATATCGAGATTGATCGGCAGCTTGTCACCGCTGATGGAGATATGCTTTTCGTTAAAACTCAGGTCAGCACCGCTCTTCACGGCATGGTCAAATTTATAGATGGGTGACATGAGTTCCCGGTTGCTGCTTTCTTCATAGTGTCGGGTGGCCTCGGCCACCTGTTCATGCTTGCCGGCATAGGCTGTCATGGCATCCTTGCCATACTTGTGCTGCAGCATCTTCAGGGTCTGGCTGGGAGAGAAGACAGATGCCGTGGCATTGTTGCCACCAAAGCCCTTGGCATTGATGATGACGGCATCGATGGCTTCAGGGTCGACTTCCCGATGCGTCAACAGAAAATCCAGATGCTTCTGATGCACGTCATCGGCGATGGCTTCACTGGTTAAAATACCGGGAATGATGCCGTGTTGCCAGACGCCCAGGCTCAGGTTCAGCTGATCAGCACCGGCACAGGCAATGGAATGTCCGATATAGGATTTCATGGCAGCGACCGGCCACTTTTCAATACCAAAGTGAGCCGCCAGTTGATCGAAAATGGCGGATTCAGTAACCCGGTTCTGGGGCGTGCCGGTACCGTGAGCCTGCACATAGGTATTTCGTTGCAGGGCTTTTGCACCGATCACGGCGCGGGTGGCAGCCATGGCCTTGGCGACACTCAGGTAATTGCCAACGCCGGGACTGGCGATGGATTTTTTGTGCCCGTCAGCGTGGACAAAGACATCATTGACCGAGCCGTAAATATTGGTTCCCAGTTGCATGGCCAGTTCGTCATCGCACAGGATGACGAACTGGGCAGACTCGGCGAGGGTAAAGCCGACATTCTCAGCAAAGGGACGACAGGCACGCCGGTGATTGGGTTCTTTGAGCCCGTCCAGTTGTCGGAGTTTTTCATCATCCGCCAGGGCTCCCATGGCACTGTAGCCTTCAAACACTTCAGGCACCAGCGGGGCTTCGCTGTTGCCAACAACCACCACTCGATGTGTTCCACTGCGTATATCCTGTACAGCCTGACACAGACTGTAATGAAAGGAAGCACAGGCTCCCAGGTTGCAGCCGGTTTTTCCCGTGCTGCCAAGCACATAGGCATTGATAAAATCCGCAGCCATTTCCGGTAGCCCCAGCGGTAGCTGTTTGGAGGTAACCCGTTTGCCCAGCAGGCGTGACTGCAGCATGCCGCCGTTGCCGTTGTAGTCCAGCTGGCTCATGCCGGAACCGGCATAGACGGCAATTTGATCAGCCGGTACCCGTTGTTTAATCAGCTCCCAGTCAACTCCCATTGAGAGCAGGGCATCGGAAATGCCGAAAATGGTCATCTGCAAGCTGCGAGGGTGATTGCGTGACTGGTACAGTTCGCCAGGATCGAAACCACTGGGCAATTGCCCGGCACAGTTGACGGCGCCCTGATAAAGATCAGGCAGCATGGCATCCAAACTGCCACTGACTTCAACCAGGCTATGGCGAGTGTCTATTGCCTGCACCTGCCAGTTGGATGGAATGCGGGAGGGGAGCCGTCGGTTGGCAATCGTGAAGCGCAAGCTTTCTCCCTCTGCTGCCTGCAGCGAACTCTGGGTATGCTGGTACAGAGCGGTATTATCAAAGAGATTGCTCTCCAGCTTGCGGATCAGTGTACTGTTGAGAATCAGTTCCCGGTGAAAGGTCAGGAATTCATTCAGATCGGTTAATTCCCCGGTACGGGTTAGCCAGCGTCCGTCCTGCTGTTTCAACAGACCCATGAGGATGGCCAGGTTGAGCAGGGTTTGATCGGCTTCAGCCTCCCCGAGGCGGTCAATGACCAGGCGCCGATAGGCATAGTGGCAGGCAGACCTGCCCGCGGCGTTGATGCCGCCAAAACCGACAATAAGGGGTAAATGAGACACCTTGAAAACCCTTAAAAAAACAAAAACTTGCGCATAACTATACGGTGTTTGGCCTGAAATAAACATTGTAAAATAGACATATAATATAACAAATTAGACATATCGGAAGACGCGGTTTTTAGGGGATTTCCACAAATGGAATTTGCTACACTGCAAACTTCACATTTACTGATGACAGGTAATCAGGCGCTTGCAGTCGTCCTACCAACAACGCATTGCTGCTCTTCATGCAGACCTGGGAATTCCTGCTGACTATGCCCGTACTCGTGGTTTAAGCCTGCAGCCGGAATGTGATCAGCTGGTTGCGGCAGGCAGGGATATCTTTGACCGTGAGCAGTCCATGCATCAGCAGGCCTGGCAAAGCTGGCAGGCCATGTGTGCTGCAGCACAGCAGGCTCAGATAGTTTTGCAGCTGGTGTCAGCCTACCGCAGCGTGAACTATCAGGAGAATCTGTTCAAAAAGAAACTGGCCACCGGGCAGGATATCAATGCGATTCTCAAGGTGAATGCAGCGCCCGGCTTCAGTGAGCATCACAGCGGCTGCGCCCTGGATCTGAGCTGTCCTGGCGCCGAGTGTCTGGAGGAAAGCTTTGAGCAGACGACAGCCTTTGCCTGGCTACAGCAGCATGCAGCCGCGTTTGATTTTCACCTGTCTTTCCCACGTAATAATCCACAGGGCTTTTTGTATGAACCCTGGCACTGGTGTTATCGGCAAAAATAATTGTTAGTTTTCAGCAAGTTGTTGGCGTCAGTTTATTTTGCATCAAAAATCTGCCGAATTTCTTTGACAGCCTTAGGCAAAAGAGTAGTATCTTTACATACCCCTCTTAGGAAAAAGGAAGGTCACTTCAAAGCAAAAATCTAAATTTCTTTTTTACTTATCGATACCAATGAGGAGTTTTTTTATGGTAAGTGATACTCAAGTAGTTTTTCGCGGAATAGATCATTCCCAGGCAGTAGCAGATGCAGTACAGAAAAGATTGGATAAGTTAGAACGCTACAGTGACGAAATACAGAGTTTAAGAGTCACGCTTGAATCCCCTCATAATCATCATCACAAAGGCAAGGTTTTTCACGTAGGCGTCGAAGCCGTTATTCCCAATCACGACATTCTGGTGAATCATGACCAGCATGACAATCATTCCCACGAAGACATCTATGTTGCTATTCGGGATGCCTTTAATGCGCTAGAGCGACAGATAAAAAGTATCTATGAGAAACGTCGCCACCAGGATCGAACTGCACCGAAACCTGTTGATACCCTGCAGGTAGCCGAAGAGCCCTAAATATCCAACTTGAAGATTTTCTTTCTCACCAGGCGACGATATTCGCCGGGTGAGAGGGAAATCTGCCGTTTGAACAGGGCTGAAAAATAGGCGTTGTCAGAATAGCCCACCTGGTCTGCAACTTCGGCGATGTTGAGGTTAGTGGTTTTTAGTAGTTCCTTGGCTTTATCCAGTCTGATCTGCTGCAGGTATTGCACTGGACTCAGCCCCGTTGCCTTTTTAAAGCGGCGATTGAGGCTGCGCTGGCTAAGGTCAAAGCTGTCGCCAAGTTTTTTCATGTCCAGGTTCGTATTGAAATCACGGTGCATGTGTTCCTGCAGGCTGATGATGAGTTCATCATCGTGAAAATTGTGGCCAGGGGTATTAAGGAAGGTGGTGGTATAGGACAGTTTAAGCTCATGGGTGAAATGGCTGGAGACCAGATTGGCGATCTTTTCGTCATAATGCTGCTGGATGATATGCAGCATGACATCGCGCACAGAGTTTACGCTGCCAGTACAGTAAATATTCCCTGACTTGGTGATGAAGCGTTCGCGTTTAAGTTGCACACGGGGGTATTTTTTTTCGAACTGGTCGAAGTAATACCAGTGTGTGGTTGCTACCAGACCATTTAACAGTCCGGCTTCCGCAAGAAAATAGGAGCCGGTACCCACCGCACAGATGATGCAATCCTGGCTGGCAGTCTGTCGCAACCAGCTGAGAAATTCGGGATATTTTTTTACCACTCCCAAGGGATTTCCCCACATGGCCGGTAAAATCAGCAGATCGGTGTGATGGAGCTTGCTATAGCTCTGTTTGCAGCGTATCTGCAATCCAGCATTGAGCTGTATATCTCCCCGATCTAGATTGGCCACCTGCAATTCAAGTTTAGGGGTCTTCGGATGGTGAATACGCGCAATCAGGTCAGCGGCATTCAGCATTTCCATGGGAATGGTAATACTGGTGCCGAGTACCTTCTTGTAACCGATAAGGGAGACATGCAGGATGTCTTTGTCAGGGTTGCTTGTAGTCAATTTTTTCTATGCAGTAGCGTTTCTTTCCGGACGGGCTGATGAAATTGAATTCATCGTCCAGTTGCTTGCCGAGCAGTACTTTACCCAGGGGTGAGTCAATACTGATGTAATTCAGCTTCGGATTGATTTCATCCGGACCGACCAGCCGCAGTTTCAGGCACTTTTCATCTTCATCCATCAGTTCCACCCAGGCGCCAAAGTAAATTTTGTCCTGATTGTTTGGTAACTGGTCCACCACCTTGAGCACCTCCAGTCGTTTGCGAAGGAAACGAACCCGCCGATCAATTTCCCTCAGGCGCTTCTTTCCGTAAATATATTCGGCATTCTCGGAACGATCGCCGAGAGCTGCAGCATCGGAGACCTGTTGCGTGACCTGTGGGCGTTCAGTACGCCAGAGGTATTCAAGTTCCTCACTCAGGGCCTGTTCGCCCTCGGGTGTTATGTAATTGGAGACAGCGGCAGCGGGGGGGCGATAGCGCGACATTTTAGCGGGCAGTTCTGTATTGGTCGATATCAAGGGATAACTGGTAATAGTCCAGTGCTTCACGCAAACGGATACCGAGTCCCAACAGGCGCACTGGTTTGTCGCCACGGCTGTAGCCTGTCTGGCAGAGTTGTTGGAAAAGATGCATATCCAGTTCCTGCGCCGATTGTTCTACTGTGGTAGAAATAAAATCATTGAATTTAAGTTTAACAAAGAGTTTGGCGATATTGATGTCCTGCCTGCTAGCATGCATACGTTTGAGCAGTTTGTCGTGCAAATCGGGGAGTTCAGCCAGACAATGCTCGACGCTGGGCAGGTCCTGGTCATAGGTGTGTTCAACACTGATCGATTTACGCGGGTGGCTGCTTACCACAGGACGATCATCCAGGCCGCGTGAGAGCTGATAAAGGCGTTCACCAAAACTGCCGAACTCCTGACTTAGTTCACTTTTGGAGAGGGCCTGCAGATCCCTGCAGGTATTGATGCCAATGCGTTGCATTTTTTCTGCCGTAACTTTACCAACCCCGAAAATTTTACGAACCGGCAAACCGGCAACAAAGTCTTCCACCTGATCTGGCCTTACGACAAACTGCCCATCAGGCTTATTCCAGTCACTGGCAATTTTGGCCAGGAACTTGTTGGGTGCAATACCCGCAGACAGGGTAATGTGGAGTTCATCCTTGACCCGCTGGCGGATTTCGCGGGCCATCAGGGTGGCGCTACCCTGGCATTTGTCACTCTGACTGACATCCAGAAAGGCTTCATCGAGTGAAAGGGGTTCTATCAGCCCGGTGTAGTCCCTGAAGATGGCATGAATTTGTTTGGAGGCTGTGCTGTATTTGTCCTTGCTGGGTGGAATGATGATCAGGTCGGGGCACATGCGTTTGGCCGTCGCTGAAGCCATGGCTGAATGGATACCAAATTTTCTGGCTTCATAGTTGCAGGTCGCTATGACACCGCGTTTGCCGGGGTCTCCGCCGACGGCTACTGGCAGTCCCTGCAGGGATGGATCATCACGGATTTCGATAGCGGCAAAAAAACAATCGCAATCGCAGTGAATGATTTTCCGGTTCATGGGTCTTCGGCTTGTTCTGATTATGAGCTTGAGGCATTATGACGCTGGGTACTTCTTCAAGACAAGTCCACTGCCGCGATATCACTTCGGCTAACAGTTAAGCGCAATGAATGAAATTTTAAGACAAGCATATCTGCAGCGCATGGGAATCCAATCCTATTTCCCCCTCCAGCAACTGCAGGGAGCTGCTGCATCCGTGTTAGTTAAGTTGCAGGAAGAAACACAGACTGAACCAGCGGACCAGCCCAAGCCTGCTGAAGGCGAGAGTATTGCGTCAACTTCGGCATTAGCTGCTGCCAGGTTGAGTGTGCAAAGTGCTGAAAAAGCCAGCAAGCCTGCCAGCCTAGAGCGAGAGTCTCCAGAAGCCAGCGCCCAATTTGCATCAGAAATCAGATTTCAGCTTTCCTTCATACGGGCCAGCGATGAATTACTGGTTCTGGTTTCGCTGCCCTATGTGCAGGATACAGGCACGCTTAACAGCGCCCAGAAGCGCCTGTTCAGCAATCTGTGCCGGGCCCTGAAATTGCAACCTGATGTGCTGGATTTCACTACCAAGGCATTTCGCTGGCCCTTCAGTGAAGCGACCTTTCTGGACAAGAGTGAGGCCGCAGCCCGGGCTGCCCTGAATACCTACCTTTCACAGCTGCACGAGGATGCCAGTTTTTCCCATCTGCTCTTGCTGGGGAGTAATATCGCCGATTTGCTAGAAGACTTCAGGCAGCAGATTGATGGTGAGTTTCTGGTCTGTCGTAGCCTGGATGAAATGCTCAAAATGCATGAACTCAAGCGTGAAACCTGGGCCACATTACGGACACGTGCTGGTCAGTTCTAGCCGGCATGGATGAATGTGATCTGCGTGAAATGCACGAGGATGATCTCGCTGAGGTCATAAGGCTGGTGAGCAATGCTAGTGAGTTTCCTTGGAAGCCTGGCAACATTATTGATTCACTGAATTCGTCAATGGATGAGTCTTTTGTGTTGTGTGACAGACACAGCGGTCTTATTCTCGCCTATGCAGTCGTGCATTTCGTACTGGATGAATCCCACTTGCTGAATATTTCTGTGCTGAAAAAGCGGCAGGGTGAGGGGCTGGGCACGTCATTCCTGCAGCAGCTAATGCTGTTGGTGCAATCCAGAAACAGCCAGCAGATGCTGTTGGAGGTCAGGGCTTCCAATGCAGCAGCCATTAGGCTTTATGAAAAGCAGGGCTTTAACAAACTTGCTGTACGCAAGGCCTATTATCCAGCCAGCAACGGGCGTGAAGATGCGCTGCTTTATTGCCGATCTTTTTCCTGATCTTCTGTAGTCTGGCTATCGTGCTCTTGGATGCTATCTTCAATACGCTCTCTGGCTCTGCCCAATAATTTCAGGATAGTGATTGCTAGTCCTGCCAGAACCAGAATGAAAACAAAGAACAGGATGGTCGACAGCAGGAAGCGGTTTAATTCCTGCTGCGGGACTTCCATATAGGTACTGACGGCATAAAGCGATGCTACTCCGACCAGCAGGCCGGATATCGTATTGCGGTTTTTCTTGCTAAGTTTGCGTTTCTTTTTAGTCAAGATTACTTATTGATCAAGCAGCTGCCTGATAGTATCGATGAGTTTTTTGTTTTCGTCGGCCGTGCCGACAGAAATTCGTAATTTGTTATCCAATCTGGGCTGTGCAAAATAACGTACCAGAATATCCTTTGCTTTGAGATCCAGATAAAGCTTTTGTGCATTGAGCTGGGATGGCATGCTGACCAGAAGAAAATTGCTTTGACTGTCAACACAGGAAAAACCCATTGCTTCAAGGCTTTTCTGCAAGAGTCGGCGCTGTTCAATGACAAAAGACCAGGAACCTCTCGCATAGTCCTGATCTTCTAGGGCAGCCTGGGCAAGTTTTTGGGCGATGTAATCCGTGTTGTATGAGTCCTTGGTTTTATAGAGCGGATCAATCAGTGCTCTGGAACCCAGTCCATAGGCAATGCGCAGGCCAGCCAGGGAATACCCCTTGCTGAATGTTCGCAGGAGCAGCACTCTGTCACAATGCGAGAGCAATGCAATGCAGTCGTGTTTGAGTTGTGGATCAACAAAATCGACATAGGCCTCATCAATCAGCAGGATGCCTTCAAACTCTTGTGCCAGCGCACTCAAACTGGCAGCGTCGGTCAGTGTACCAGAAGGGGCATGCGGATTCGGGATGAGGCACAGTTTCGCCCCACTGCTATTTAGATTCTCGGCCAGCTTCTGTGGCAGTGACCAGTCTTCTTCAAGGTGAAACTGGATAAAGCCGCAACCATGCGTCTTTGCCAGAGTTTCATAGAGTGTGTAGGTGGGTTCGACTACGGCAATTGCCTCATCGATTTCCACAAAGCATGTAATTGCCAGGCGTAATAGCTCATCACCGCCATTGGTGACGATGACCTGTTCATCAGCGACACCATGCAAGTGTGCAATACTCTCGCGCAGCCCTTTTGCGGTCGGTGGTGGATAACGTCTTAATGCGCTTGCCTGCAAACTGCCCAGTACTTTTTCCACTGCTGGTCCTGGCGGGAAAGGATTTTCATTGGTATTCAGTTTGATCACCTTGCCATTCTCGGGCTGCTCTCCCGGGATATAGGCGGACAATTCCTGAATATTGTTTCGTTCGTAAGCCATCTAGCGCTCCTGGCCAGAAAGAGGGGGCAAATAGGTGTCGAGGCGTTTCATCCAGCCTGCCAGCCACTGTGTTTCATTGCGTTGAGCTGGGGCATTGGCAACCCGTTGCTGCAAGGTGTGCCTGGCAGCATCGACAAAAGCGGTCAGTGTCGAATTATCAGCCGGCATCTGCTGCAAAACCTGCAACAGTCCCCAGCCCTGGCCTGCATATCGTTCATCATCGGAGATGCCTTCGCCCTTGAAATTCACGTAATCAATCAAGGCATACAGTCCAAATGGTGCATGTGCGTTTGCAATAGCGAAAAACTTTTCTTCAATTTCCACTTGCTCCTGCGGTGAGGAGGCGGCAAGTATCTTATCTAATGCAGTTTCGAAACGCAGGATGATAAATTCTGTCTGTTCCGCCATGGTGCTGGCGAGTAGTTCACGCAATGCTTGTAAACGTGGTCCCTCTACTTCGCTCAGAAACTCATCCCGGTTTTGCCAGGGGGCTTTGAAATTTGTATCAGTAATCCAGGCGGGAACTTCAATGTCCTGAGAGACTAAATAATGTAGCAGTTCTGGAAAACTTTCTTCAAAAATTTCTTCTTGCCCTTCGCTATACCAGATAAAATGTCCGATACCCATCGAGGGAAATGCTTCGCTGGCGTTCCAGCTACTTAAACACACAAATTTTGCAGCACATTCGTTGTTGAAAATCTGCTGGCCTATCCAGGCCTTGTCATTAGCACTTAACACCGGGTACTCAGAGGCAAGCGTAGCTGTTGCATCCCAGCAAAGGAGAATGCAAAAACGCCAAAGTATTTTTAAAGCTCTTGTGAGCAGGCCTTGTTGATTTCTTAAAAGCATGGCGTAGGGGCATACTTATGCTTACAATAGTGGCAAAATGTTAACATAAACCGTAATAAAACAGCGTAAACTTTTGAAACAAAATGGAAAGTAATGTAGCTGCGGACAAGCAAAATGAAGCGGATTCCACTCAGAAACCGAAGTCTGGTGCTGAGGATGATTTCGTTAGAAATCTTGCCACCATTCATAAAAGCCTGAA
>CAZSHI010000028.1:0-18706 GCA_964606735.1 uncultured Enterobacteriaceae bacterium | reverse complement strand
CATAAAAGCCTGAAGTTTTCCAAGAACCTCAAGAAGTCCATGAAGCAGATTGAAGGGACCATCCTCGATCTGTTCAAAGCCAAACTGTTTACCATTTACCAGAGTGTTGATAATGGCAAGGAGATCGTTGCCAGTTTCAAGGGAGGCATTGGTTCCGACCAGGGCGAGGATATCGAAATCCGGGTGCCCTTCAGTCCGACTTCACTGGCCGGTTATGTTGCGCTGAGTCAGCGGCCGATCCTGGTCAAGGATGTGTATGATGCCCAAGCACTGGAAGATATTCATCCGCGTCTGCAATGGGACAAGCGCTTCAGCGAGTCGCAGGGCCTGTTTTTCAAATCCATGCTGGTGGTCCCCATCAAGGATGACATTCTTCTGGGTGTCATTCAGCTCATCAAGCTCAAGGAAGACGATGTCTTTACCAAGGAAGATTTAAAGCATGCAAGCATGTTCGCCAATCTGCTGGCAAAACAGTTCCGCTCGGAATTCCAGAGCACGCAGGGCCCATACGACTATCTGGTGCAGCAGGGCAAAATCAGCAGCAAGGATCTGGATGACATAGAGAAGGGCGTTTCTCTGTACGGCGGCACCGTCACTAAAATGTTGATGGAAGATTACAAGATTGGAGCTGATGAAATCGGCAAATCGCTCGAATTGTACTATCGCGTGCCCTATATGAAGTTCGACGCGGAACTGACCCTGCCTACCGATCTTATGGAAAATATCGGCACCTCCTATTTACGCAATAACCTCTGGTTGCCGGTGTCAGGCAGTAAAGAGGAAGTAGTGATCCTGTTAAGTAACCCCAGCGATTACCAGAAAATCATGGAAATTCAGGGCATTTTGAATGCCCGCAACTATATCTTCCGGGTTGGTCTGCCTGAGCATATTCTGCAATACCTCGGTGGCAAGGTTGAGGAAGATGATGAGGAAGGCTTTGATGATGTCTTCAAGAACCTCGAAGGTGAGGGCGGTATTGAAATTGAAGAGGAAGCTGATGACGGCGATGCGGAAAGTGCCGCGGAAACCTCCGGTATTATCCAGCTGGTCAACCGTATCATCATTGAGAGTGATAAGCTTGGTGGTTCGGATATTCATATTGAGCCTGGCAAGGACAAGACACCCTGTATCGTTCGGGTGAGGGTTGACGGGATTTGCCGGGAACTGCTCAAGGTACCTGCCGAGCATGCTGGCGCACTGCTAGCCCGTATCAAGGTTATATCTCGCCTGGATATTTCTGAGCGACGTCTGCCTCAGGATGGTAAGTGCAAGCTTAAAATCAGGGGGCGCACGTTGGAACTACGTGTTGCCACCGTTCCCACCGTAAATGGCGAAAGTGCGGTATTGCGTATACTTGCAGCAGGAAGCGCCTTGCCACTGGAAAAACTGAATCTCAGCAAACGCAATTATGAGCATGTCATCGAGCTGTCCAAGCATCCCCACGGTTTGCTACTGGTTGTTGGTCCGACTGGTTCCGGTAAAACCACAACACTGCACGCCGTGCTGGGTTATATCAACCAACCGGAAACCAAGATATGGACTGCAGAGGACCCGGTAGAGATAACCCAGCCTGGTTTACAGCAGGTACAGATGCAGCCAAAGATCGGTTTTACCTTCGCTGCAGCCATGCGTGCCTTCCTGCGTGCTGACCCTGATGTGATTCTTATTGGTGAGATGCGTGACCATGAAACTGCCCATATCGGTATTGAGGCATCCCTCACGGGTCACCTTGTCTTATCCACCCTGCATACCAATTCCGCGCCAGAAACCATCACCCGTCTGCTGGATCTGGGACTCGACCCGGTTAACTTTTCTGATGCCCTGCTCGGGGTTCTAGCCCAGCGACTGATGCGAACTCTCTGTGGTGATTGTAAAGAATCCTACAAGCCTGATGAAAAGGAATTGAATCATCTGATCGACCAGTATGGTCGGGAACAATTTGCCGACCTGGGCATCAACACCGAAGAAGTTGAACTCAAAAGGGCCGTTGGCTGTGATAAATGTGGTGGTACCGGATACCGTGGTCGTACCGGTGTGCATGAGTTACTGGTGGGCACGCATGAGCTTCAGACCATGATCTACAGAAAAGCCAGTCTGGAAGATATGAAGGCGCAGGCTCTCAAGGATGGTATGCGAACGCTCAAGCAGGATGGTATTGAGAAAATCTTCTTGGGCCTGACCGATTATGAGCAGCTGCTGAGAATTGTTGCTGAATAGCTGGCGCAGCTCGCCCAGAAATACCCTTTAAATAATAGTCTTTTACGCTTTAACTAATATTAATACTACAGATAGTGCGCTAATTTATGCACAAATCGTAGCGCCCCTCCTGAAAGACTGTAAATAACGGCATATTAGAGCATTCAAGAGTTTTTTAAAAATAACATATTGAAAAATAAGGAAAAATAATTGGTTAATTTTTAACCATATTAAGCTCGCCTGAGGGTTTTACCCGACTAAGAGCCGTTCAAGAGGGTTTATGCACAAACTTATCCACAGAATTTGTGGAGAAAATTTATAAAGCCTAGATTAAGACAGAAAAATTTTGCCGCAAAGCTGTTTTACGAGTCTATTTATCTACAATAGGCGTGGAGCTTGCCAATTTTCCAGTGCTATACTTGAAGGCAGGTAATACTTATTGAGTTCTGTGCCTCTCATATTCAATGGTAGAGTTGAATCAAAACATTCCTTTCCTGTGGCGTTTAAGTGACGAAAGCGGTGATGGGCTTTGCATGGTCACCATGGTGGTACCCTTCAATCAGGGTGACAGGCGCCTGGAACATATCATAGAAACTGACGTGCTCAGTTTAGCCAGCGAAGCCATGCAGCCAGAGCAAGAAGAAGTGCTGGAATGGAACGAGGAGGATATCAGTCTGTTTCTGAAACTGATTTCCAATCAGCATGGTGATTTGCACGTACCTGGCGGACAGTCAGTCAGGGTCGATTTGAGTGACCCGCAAACCATTGAAATAGTCCAGATAGTAGCTGCTGCAGGTTTTGGACTGGTGCAATCCGGTGAGCAAATACTGGCACAAAGCAGCGGAACCGAGCAGGTATATACCAACCTCGACCTTGGCAGTGAAGTTAGTTTGCATACCTTAAACGGTTTTAAACGTGGCATTATCGTTGATACACAGGATGATGACGTGGTTTGCGTCATGCTGGATGAATTTGCTATCCGAGTGGATGGCGAGTTTATTGAGATATGTCCGCACGATGTTCTGATGGTCAAACGCCATCAGGTGCTGCATCCCATGTACTCCAGTGCTAGCCCTGGCGGGCATGACGTATTGCATTAGCAAGCCCGCAGCGATGTCCATCTTTCCCTAGCACAATTTCCGGCATTATCTATGGCAAACTTCAAGGCCGAAGTCGCCAAACGGCGCACCTTTGCAATTATTTCTCACCCGGATGCCGGTAAGACCACTATTACTGAAAAATTATTGCTGTACGGGAAAGTAATCCAGAAGGCAGGCACGGTGAAAGGCAGAAAGTCAGACCGCCACGCCACTTCGGATTGGATGAGCATGGAAAAAGAGCGTGGAATTTCAGTGACCTCTTCTGTCATGCAGTTTCCCTACCATGGGCGGGTGGTGAATCTGCTTGATACTCCCGGCCATGAAGATTTTTCCGAAGATACCTACCGCACCTTGACCGCCGTGGATTCGGTGCTGATGGTCATAGACGGCGCCAAGGGGGTTGAAGAACGTACCATTAAACTCATGGATGTATGCCGCTTGCGGGCTACGCCAATTTTTACCTTCATTAACAAGATGGACAGGGATATCAAGGATCCGATTGAATTGCTGGATGAGGTCGAAGATGTTCTCAAGATAGAGTGTGCGCCGATTTACTGGCCATTGGGCATGGGCAAGGCTTTCAAAGGCATTTATAACCTCTACACGGATACCATCCACTGCTTCGCCCATGGACAGGAAAGTGCAGTGCATGAGGTAAAAAAAATTCAGGGTCTGGATAGTGCTGAAGCGGAGGCTTATCTGGGGATCTATGCCGCGGACTTCCGTGACGAAATTGAACTGGTCAAGGGCGCCAGTCATGTGTTCGATCATGCGGCCTGTCTGGCGGGCACACAAACACCGGTTTTTTTCGGTTCGGCACTCACCAATTTCGGGGTCGAAGCGCTGCTGGATGATTTTGTTGAATGGGCTCCGGCTCCCTTGCCACGAGAAACACAAAGCCGGCTTGTGGACCCCTACGAGGAAAGTTTCAGTGGCTTTGTGTTTAAAATCCAGGCCAATATGGATCCGAAACACCGCGACCGTATAGCCTTTCTCCGGGTCTGCTCCGGGACATATGAGAAAGGCATGAAAATGCAGCATGTCCGCTTGGGCAAGGAAGTACGTGTCAGTGACGCAGTGACATTTATAGCCGGTGAACGGGAACAGGCTGAGTATGCCGTTTCAGGCGATATTCTCGGCTTGCATAATCACGGTACCATCCAGATCGGCGATACCTTCAGCCTGGGCGAGTCACTGCAGTTTACCGGTATTCCCCATTTTGCTCCTGAGCTCTATAAGCGTATTCGATTGAAAGATCCGCTCAAGCTGAAGCAATTGCAAAAAGGCTTGAAACAGCTATCTGAGGAAGGCTCAACCCAGGTATTCATGCCACTGGCCAACAATGAGCTGATAGTCGGTGCGGTCGGGGTGCTGCAGTTCGATGTTGTGGCCTATCGCCTGAAAGATGAATACAAGGTGGATTGTGTCTATGAACCGGTCAATATCGTCACGGCACGCTGGTTAAGCAGTGACAATCCGGCCAAGCTGGAGGAACTCAAACGCAAGGCACCGGAAAATATTGCGCTGGACGGTGGCGGTCATCTGAGCTATCTGGCTCCAACGCGGGTTAATCTGAATCTGACTGAGGAACGCTGGCCGGATATTCAGTTCCACGCCACCCGTGAACACTAGGGCAGAAATCTGTGTTCAGAGGGTATCAATAAAGCGCCAGCCTTCGTCCAGACGCTGCTGCAGACGTGTTACTGAATCAGCCAGACCGCAAATGACCCTTTGCTGTTGTGAGCACGCTGCTAGCACGGCTGCGTAAGCTTCCAGTACCTCGGGGTGATAGCCTTCAGGTGGATTTGGTCCCAGCCCAAGATCAATGGCCAGGTCACCGGGTACGACAAAAACCGCACTGACCGGAGAGCGCAGAATCTCTTGTATATTTTCGACGCCTCTGGCGGACTCCACCATGGCCACTGCAAATAACTCGCCCGCCGGATTGAGGGGCCAGACATCGGCGCGGCGGTAATATTCCCTGCTGTCTTCAATACCCCAGCGACGCATGGCCAAGCCGGGTCCCCAGCCGCGGATACCACGGGGCTCTGGCTGGGCTGAATCTCTGGGTGGCGGATAACGCATTGCCTGTACAAAGCGCTCTGCATCTTCGCGGGATTCGACATGCGGCAAAAGGATGCCGAAGATGCCCTGATCAAGCACCTGTTTGACCGCCCAGGCAAAATCTTCATCACCATTATGCGGAATACGAACCAGAGGGGTCAGACTGTAGCGATCATCTGAATCTCTTGCCAGTTCATCGAGTATGCTGCCGAGGCGATCAGCAGAATAGGCAGCATGTTCCATATCAATCAATTGCCACTCGCTGTCAGCCATCGCTGGATTACCAGTTTCCAGCGCTTCAATGATTTTATTCAGGCGATGATCCTGCTGTGCTGTACTGAACTGTGGCAGGAGGTTTAGCAGCAGCAAAAGACAAAAGCCGAATGCTCTTATCCCATGCTTAATTGGCCTAGAAGACATATTGATGCTCCTGTTTGCCGGCAAGGCTTGCTGATCATTCTTCAGGTTTGGGTGCCAGCGACAGGCCACCGGAAGCCTCATCATCGGTAACCCCATCGCTACGTCCACTCTCCGCCAGTGAGATTTTAAGGCGCAGGTTGTTTTCGGAGTCAGCGTTTTTGAGCGCTTCTTCCAGGGAGATTTTTCCGGAGCGATAGAGATCGAAAAGGGCCGAGTCAAAGGTCTTCATCCCGATGTTTTCAGATTTTTCCATGACTTCCTTTATCTCCTCGACTTTACCGTTCTTGATCAGGTCAGCGACACGGGGAGTGCCCAGCAGAATTTCAATGGCTGCTGCGCGTTTGCCGTCAAGAGTTTTCACCAGACGCTGTGAGACAAAACCACGCAGGTTGAGTGATAGATCCAGGTACAGCTGCTTGTGGCGTTCTTCCGGGAAGAAGTTGATGATGCGGTCCAGTGCCTGGTTGGCGTTGTTGGCGTGCAGGGTGGACAAGCACAGGTGACCGGTTTCTGCGAAAGCCAGGGCATGTTCCATGGTCTCCATGGTACGGATCTCACCGATGAGGATGACATCCGGGGCCTGGCGTAGGGTATTTTTCAAGGCTTCCTCATAAGACAGGGTGTCGACACCGACTTCCCGCTGGTTGACGATAGACTTCTTGTGTGGATGAATAAATTCGACCGGATCTTCAATGGTAATGATATGACCCTCCGAGTTCTGGTTTCGGTAGTCAATCAGGGAGGCCAGAGAGGTGGATTTACCGGAGCCGGTGCCGCCTACAAACAGAATGAGACCATTCTTGTTCATCATCAGTTTAGGCAGGATTTCAGGTAGCCCCAGATTACGATAGTCTGGCAGGTCAGTGGCGATACTTCGGCATACCAGGCCGACTTCATTGCGCTGGACGAAGATGTTGACACGGAAGCGGCCGATACCTTCTTCCATCAGCGCCAGATTCATTTCCAGTTTTTCTTCAAATTCAGTGCGCTGGTCCTCATTCATGATCTGGTTGGCAATTTTACGGGTATATCCGGGCGGCAGTACTTTGTCAGTCATGGCGATGAGTCGGCCATGAGCTTTCATGCTGGGTGGAGCACCGGTTGACAGAAACAGGTCTGAGCCGTCCTTATCGACCATGACTTTGAGAAGATCTTTTAACTCCATGAGGAACTCCTGCTTTAGAATCGTCTGTCAGTGTACCAGTTTACCTTACTGCTGGTTTTGTGAATGTCATTTTCAACGCCCAGCATCAGGGCAAACAAGGCCATGCGAATGAGCACACCGTTATCCGTTTGTCGAAATATTGCCAGACTTGGGTGCTGATTTAAATCGTTATCCAGTTCATTAGCTTCTGCACGGGAATCCCTGGGTAGGGGATGCATAATGACAGTATTCGGCTGACAGTGTGCAGTATAAATAGATTGGTTTAACCTGAATCTGCCGCGATAGATATTGGCTTCTTCCTGCGAACTGAAGCGTTCTTCCTGTATGCGTGTCAGGTATACCGTATGCTTGTCATGCAAGCCGGTTTCCATGTCTTCGGTTTCCGTAACCTGATGACCCGCCTCGCGCAATTCTTCTACAATTTCCTCTGGCATTTTCAATTCAAGCGGAGAAATCAGGGTAAAGGAAATATTCTTGAAGAGTTTCAATAATTTACACAGTGAGTGAACTGTACGGCCATATCTGAGGTCTCCAACCATGGCAATATTGAGCCCATCGAAGTCGTTCTTGATCTTGAGTTCTTTCTTGATGGTGTATAAATCCAGTAGTGCCTGTGATGGGTGTTCAGCTGATCCGTCGCCGGCATTGATGACCGGGACCCGGCTGGCTCTGGAAAATTCCTCGACCGAACCGTTCATTGGATGGCGCATGGCAATAATATCGCTATATCCGCTGATGACACGGGCCGTGTCATAGAGCGATTCACCTTTGGCAAGTGCACTTGACTTGATGGAGCTGGTTTCACGGACCTGCCCCCCCAAAAGGTTGAAGGCGCAGCCAAAACTGATGCGGGTTCGGGTGCTTGGTTCAAAAAATAATGCGCCGAGAATTGCTCCTTCAAGTACTCGTGTTTTCAGTTCACGATGGGCATAGGGTTCCATCTGATCGGCAATAGTAAAGAGTTGTTCTACGTCTTTGGTATCAAACTGGTCGATAGAGAGGATATGCGAACCCAAAAAATTCATGCAGAGAAATCATTCCGTCAGTCATGTACTGAACGCAAATAGTACTACTAAGCGGGGCTAAAGGAAATTGTATACCAGTGGGCTGAATCTGATTGTCAGGCCGCTTGTGACTGGTCAAGCTAGTCTTTCAGGCCATCCAGATAGTTTTTTACCAGGTGACGGATCATGCTTTCCGGGCTATTCACACCCAGCATGGGGAGTTTGTTTGTCAGTAGTAACATGCACATTCCCTGAATGGTCGCCCAGATTGTGTTGCCAGCCTTTAGGGCGAGTTTCTTATCGTCGATGAGTTCATTGAAGGTTTCTATAAACAGTGAAAAGTGCGCCTGGTATTTATCCATATACCACTTGGGCTTTTGCTTGAGTGTTCCAACTTTCTCTGTATACATGAATTCTGATAAGTTGGGGCGCTCCTGTGCAAGCTTTATGTACTTGATGATGTGGTAATCCAGTTTATTTTTGCGACGGGCAAGACCTTGTTTGATTTCCTCAAGGTGCATATCAAGAATTCTGCCGCAGACATGGAATCGGAATTGGCCGAGGTCACCAAACAGGTAATACAGGGTCCCTACGGTATATCCCATTTCCTTGGCAATGGTTCTGGCTTTAAAACCGTCTTCACCGTGTTCGGCTATCAGCTTCAGGGCCTTGTTAATTGCCAGTTCCTTGAGCTCTTAGTGATTATGATCAGAACGTCTGGCCATACTTTATCCTTATATCAGGCTAAGTCATTGTAGAGTAGGGCAAATTGATATCATAGTGTAATCAAAAGTCTAATGTACTCGATCCGGCTAACACCATATAATGGGAGCTTCAGGATGGGGGGAATGTTAGCCGGGTCACAGACGTGATATCCGGCTTATCTGGGATTTACTTTGCAAACTGAAAAAACTATTTACTGGTACGACCTGGAAACATTTGGCAGTGACCCTCAACAAGACCGAGCCTGTCAATTTGCCGGAATCCGCACCGATGAGCAGTTAAATATCATTGATGAGCCGCTGCTGCTCTATTGCCAACCAAGCCTGGATACTCTGCCTGAGCCTGAAGCCTGCCTGATTACTGGTATTAGCCCACAGCTGGCCGAACAAAAGGGACTCAGGGAAGCAGAATTTGCTGCAAGAATTCAGGCAGAATTCTCTGAACCAGGTACCTGTGTAGCCGGTTACAATAATCTGCGTTTCGATGATGAGGTAACGCGTCGGCTCTTTTATCGCAATTTTTATGATCCTTATGAGCGTGAATGGAAAAACGGAAATTCCAGGTGGGACATAATTGATTTATTGAGAATGTGCCATGCCTTGCGCCCGGAGGGCATTAAATGGCCACTCAGGGAGGACGGGGCAACAAGTTTCAGGCTGGAAGCCCTGACTGATGCCAATGGGATCAGTCATGAAGCGGCTCATGACGCCCTGTCAGATGTGTATGCGACCATTGCCCTGGCCAGGCTGGTACGCGAGAAACAGGCAAAGCTCTATGATTTTTACTACCGCTTGCGAGATAAACATGCTGTTCTGGCAATGCTCGACTTGAAGCAGGCTGAGCCTCTGCTGCATATATCTTCACGTTATCCTGCCAGTCGTGCCTGCATGGCCCCGGTAGTCCCTTTGATGCTGGATCCGGGCAACCCAAATGGCTTTATTGTTTACGATCTGAGCCAGGATCCCCGGGAATGGATTGATGAAAGCGCGGAGGCGATACAGCACAGGTTGTTTACGCCAAGTGCAGAACTTCCTGAGGGAAGTCAGCGTATCGCGCTGAAGACCTTACACAGTAACCGTTGCCCGGCACTGGCTCCCTTGAGCGTACTCACACAAGAGATCATGCAGCGCTATGAGATTGATCTGGCGCAGTGTGAGGCGCATCGACAGATTCTGCTGTCAACAACCGGTCTACAGGAGAAATTGAGCGAGGTCTTTAGCAGGGAGTATCCTGAGGAAAGTGACCCGGACCTGATGCTGTACAGCGGCGGTTTCTTCGATCAGCATGACCGGCAAGCCATGTCACACCTGCGTCAGCTGAATGCCGAAGAGCTGGCTGCCTATCAAGGCGAATGGCATGATGCACGACTGCCGGAATTACTCTTCCGTTACCGTTGCAGAAATTTTCCGGACAGTCTGAGTTCAGTAGAACGAAGTCGCTGGCAGATCTATTGCCGGCAAAAACTGCTCAGTCCTGCAAACGCTGATAGAAGTCTTCAGGCGGTAAGTGCCAGAATTGATGAAAAAATTAAAAGCGCCAGCCAGGCGCAAAAACTAGTACTGGAAGAGTTAACACAGTACATTGCGCGCTTATGCAGTGATTTGGGAATTGAGGCACGATGAAACTCAAGGAGATATATCACATGGTGGGCCCGGGCATGGTCGTTGCTGCGACAGGCCTGGGAGGTGGTGATATTGTCGCCGCTTCAGCGGCAGGGGCCAATTATGGTGCCAGCCTGCTGTGGGCAGTGATTATTGGCAGTGTGCTGAAGTTTTGTCTGACCGAGGGCATCGGGCGCTGGCAACTGATCACCGGTAGAACTCTGCTGGAAGGCTGGATAGATGACATGCCCAAGATTGTGCCAATCTATTTCGGTCTATATCTGCTGATATGGACCTTCATGGTGGCAGCCGCCATGATGACGACATCAGGTCTGGTCGCGTATGCCTTTTTTCCGGTCTTGTCAGTTGCCCAGTGGAGTGCCATTCAGGGCCTGATTGCCTTCATTCTAGTTTGGAACGGTGGTTACTTCTTTCTGGAAAACCTGATGAAGATATTTATCGGGCTGATGTTTGTCTGCATCCTGTTTTGTGCCTTCATGGTCATGCCGCCGGCCTCTGAAGTCATGCGTGGTATTTTTTCGCCAAGCCTGCCTGATGGCAGCATGGTTTTTGTGTTTGGTGTGATTGGCGGTGTTGGTGGCAGTGCCACCATTTTGAGTTATTCGTACTGGATGAAGGAAGCTGGCTGGAAGACACCGGATAAGATGGGTGCAATGCGTGTCGATCTTGGTGCGGCTTATGTTCTGACCGGGATTTTTGGTCTGGCTATCATGCTGGTTGCAGCCGGCGTTGATGTCGAGGATGTCACTGGCAGCGGAATTGCCCTGGCCATTGCTGACCAGCTGGTGCCGGTGCTTGGCGAGACCGGCAAGTGGATATTCCTTTTTGGTTTCTGGGGAGCAGCAATCAGTTCACTGATAGGTGTCTGGCATGGTGTACCCTTTATGTTCGCCAATTTTTACTATCACCTGAAAGATCAGAAAAACTTGCTGGAAACGCCGGAAAGTATCAGCAAATCGCCAGCTTACCGGGGATATCTGATTTACCTGTGTTTTTTCCCCATGCTGCTCTTGACCTGGGGCAGGCCGGTCTGGATTGTTATTTTTTATGCTGTCCTCGGCGCATTTTTTATGCCACTGGTGGCTGCACTCTTGCTGGTAATGAATAGCTCTAAAAAGTGGCTGGGAGCTTATGCCAACAGCTGGTTAACCAAGACCTTGTTGACGGTGTGTCTGTTGTTATTCAGTTTTTTACTTTTCGTGGAAGTTCGACAGCAGTTTTTTACCTAAGCCAGAATCCGTCTGCAGGTGCTCATAAGTAGGTGTTTTCCCTTATTCACTCGGGTGCTTTAAAATGCGCCTGAATTTCCGACAGGAATAGATCGTTGATGCAAGATTTTGAAGATATCAGACCCTACCTTGATCATGAGGTACGGCCCGTAGTTGATTCATTATTGCAGGACCCTGAATTCAGCGCTGCCATAGCCAGGTTTCGTTATCCGCGCTGGCACACCTGGTTCCCCCTGATGGTAGGGAAAATCGTTCAGCAATATCTCAAACGTGAAACGGCACATGTCCAAAGCATTCATGACGTGCAGATCATTATTGAAAAGTATCTGGATAAGCTGATTGAAAACACGACCAGCAGTTTGACGCAGGATGGCCTGGATAAGCTGGATACCGCCCAGTATTATCTGTTTATCAGTAATCATCGCGATATCACGATGGACCCGGCCCTGGTTAATTACATGCTCTATCATCATGGCTTTTCCACCTTGCAGATTGCCATTGGTGACAATCTGTTGAAACGACCTTTTTTATCGGATCTGATGCGACTCAATAAAAGCTTTCTGGTCAAGCGAGGCGTACAGGGTAGAGAGAAACTCAAAGCCAGCAAGCAGTTGTCGGCTTATATCCACCATTGCATTGGAAGTGGCGAGAACGTCTGGATTGCACAGCGTGAAGGTCGTGCCAAAAATGGTATAGACCGAACAGAATCTGCCATTATCAAAATGTTACACCTGGCCGAACGGGACAAGGGTAGCAAGCTCAGTCTGGCTGAAACGATCAATAAACTTAACATAGTGCCAGTTGCCATATCCTATGGCCTGGACCCCTGTGATGAATACAAGGCCGAAGAACTGTATGCCATTGATACCCGCGGCAAATTTGAAAAAAATGAAAACTCGGATATTCAGAGCATCCTGGCAGGCATGGTAGGTAACAAGGGAGATATACACGTTGCCTTTGGTCAACCGCTTCGTCTGGATAAAGAAGTTACAGAAGAAGAAGTGGCAGCTCAGATTGATTTGCAGGTGATCAAGAATTATCGGCTGCACCCGAGTAATTATTTCGCCTATTTAAGCTTAAAACCAGAGTTGGAAAAGCACTATGATCTGGGTGCTATTTTCAGTTTGAGCGAGGCTGAGCTAAGCAGACAAAAGTCCGCATTTCAGGCCAGACTGGCATCGCATGCAAGTCACCTGAAACCTTATATACTGGCTATGTATGCCAATCCTGTTATTGCCAAAAGCAATTGAAGCACTTGCACCTTCCCAGTAATGCTCCCCGATCAGCTTAAGGAAGAGATTCAGTTCTACTATACCCAGTATCTGCAAAACAGGGGTTTGCAGGCACGTTACGGGCAGAAGCTGATGATTGCTGAAATAGCGAAATCACTGGCGCAGATTCAGCTGGCAGAGGATGCCGGCGAGAGGCTAAGCCAGCCACCACTTTGTGTAATTGAAGCCGGTACCGGTACCGGCAAAACCATCGCCTATCTTATTGCGGCCCTGCCAATAGCCAGGGCACTGGGCAAGCAGCTGGTCATTGCAACGGCAACCGTGGCATTGCAGGAGCAGCTGCTGTTCAAGGATATTCCAGAGTTGCAGGCGAATACCGAGCTGTCTTTCAGTACCGCCCTGGCCAAGGGCAGGGGGCGTTACGTGTGTTTATCACGTCTTGATAACCTGCTGAAGGAAAATGCCAGTGAAGCGGCAATGCAGGAATTGTTTGGAGTCGAGATTGACAGTGATCAGAGCCTCGATAAAGCGCTCTATCAGCGCATGCAGGATTCACTGGCAGAGCGTCGCTGGCAGGGTGAGCGTGATGACTGGCCCGAGCAGTTGGATAACAATCAATGGCGTGCAGTTTCTGTGGAACCCGGACAGTGCTCAGGTAGCCGCTGTTCGCAATTCAAGGACTGTATTTTTTTCAAGGCCAGGCAAAAAATACAGCAAAGTGAATGCATCGTGGCCAATCAGGACCTGGTTCTGGCGGATTTGAATCTCGGGGGCGGCGCCATCCTGCCACACCCTGCGGACACTATCTATATCTTCGATGAGGCGCATCATCTGCCACTGAAAGGAGTCTCGCATTTCTCACACAGGCTGTCCCTGCGACAAAGTCTGCGCTGGCTTGATCAGGCCAGGCGCCTGCTGGTACGACTGCAGAATCAGGCAGATAAAGCCTATCAGGATTTGCTGGAAAAAGCCGATGCAGCTGTGCTAGAGCTGCGGCAAAAAGTGCAGGAAAGCCTGCTTATTTTTGAACAGCTGGAAAGTGCAGCCAAGCCCTCAAATGGTCAGCAACGCCAATATACCTTCCCTTATGGCCGGCTGACGCCGGAATTACGTGAAGTCAGTGGTATTTTGTATCTGAGTTTTTCCCAGCTCTCACAGGTACTGGACAAACTGTTGAGTAAACTCAGACATGATATGGAAGAGCAGGGCGAGGCTGAAGCCCAGCAGGCGGAGTCCTGGTATGCCGCACTCGGCTTGATGCAGGCTCGTTGTGAAGCCGGTTTAAATCTGTGTCTGGGGTTTTCCATTGAAGATGATCCGCAAAGCTACCCTCATGCACGCTGGTTGACTTTTGAACAAATACAGGATGAACTGGAGCTCACGCTTTCCTGCAGTCCCATTCTGGCGGCGGAAAACCTCTCGGAAAAACTCTGGAATGAATGCCTTGCGGCAGTATTGACTTCAGCCACTCTCAGCGCCCTTGATAGTTTTGATTTTCTTATCATGCGCAGTGGTCTGCATGAGAATAGCAGCCTTTGCCGAATCGGCAGCCCCTTTAATTTCAGTGAGGCTGGACTTTTGCGTTTGCCCGAACGTGGTTTTGATGCCGGGGACAGTGATGCCCATACCAGTGCGATCATCCGTTACCTGCCGGAAATACTGGCGGAGGAGCAGGGAGCCCTGGTGGTGTTCAGCTCCAGACGACAGATGCAGGATGTGCTGTATCAGCTGGATGAATCATTCAGACAGATCGTTATCTGCCAGGACGATTATTCCAAACAGGCCCTGTTAAACAGGCACAGGGAGCAGATAGATGCCGGGGAGCGCAGTATCATCTTTGGTCTTGCCAGCCTGAGTGAGGGGGTTGATCTGCCGGGTGCCTACTGTACCCATGTGGTGATTGCTAAACTGCCCTTTGCGGTTCCTGATAACCCGGTTGATCTGACGCTAGGGGAGTGGGTAAAGGCTCAGGGGCTGAATCCCTTTCAGGAACTGGCGATTCCCGATGCCGCAATGAAGCTGGTGCAGGCCAGTGGACGTCTGCTCAGGAATGAAGCAGACCGGGGAACAATCACCATTCTGGACGAAAGACTGCTCACCCGTTCTTACGGTGCAGCGATTCTGGGTTCACTGCCAGCGTACCGGCGTGAGACATTCAGTCCCTGATCAAGCCCTGCTGTTTCAGATAGGCAAGAATCAACTCAGCACTTTGCTCCGGGCTGTTGCTGACTGGAATGACAATTTCAGCATTTTCTGGAATTTCGTAGGGAGAGCTGATGCCGGTGAAGTTGGGAATTTCGCCACGGCGTGCTTTTGCGTAGAGCTGTTTGGGATCGCGTTCTTCACAGACTGCCAGCGGGGTATCGACGTAAACTTCGATAAAGGGAAGGCCGGCATCCTCGTGGATTTTCCTTACCAGTTGCCTATCTTTCTGGAAGGGTGAGATAAAACTGGACAGGGCAAGCAGGCCGGCATCGGCAAAGAGCTTGGAAACTTCGCCGACACGGCGAATATTTTCTTCGCGGTCATCATCAGAAAAGCCCAGATTGTTGTTCAGGCCGTGGCGGATATTGTCACCGTCAAGCACATAGGCTTTATAACGTGCGTTCACCAACCGGTGTTCAAGGGTAAAGGCCAGGGTGCTTTTCCCGGATCCGCTGAGTCCGGTAAACCAGAGTGTGGCGCCGCGCTGGGCGAAAATTTTGTGCCGTAAGGCGTGTGAAACCCGGCTTTCATGCCAGACTACATTGCTACTTTTCACGCTCGATTCCTTACTCATTGAATTGATTTTGAGGATATGATTATTGAGACCAGCTGGTAGCTTAAGGAAGCTATTGAATTTCACGCACTTGAATGATTCGTACAGCTTCCAGTGGTCTGTCCATGGCGTCCGTTTCTCTGGCACCAATGGCATCAACCACCTCCATTCCCTGTCGTACGCGGCCAAACACGGTGTGTTTTCCGGCCAGCCAGTCAGTATCAACCAGATTGATGAAGAACTGTGAACCATTACTGTTGGGCCCGGCATTGGCCATGGCAATTACGCCGCGCACAGGCATTCTGGAAATCAGCCTTTCATCATAAACGTAGCCTTGATTTTCATAGACATCCTTGACACTCATGCTGTTGATGCGGGATTCCACTTCCGTCAGATTGGCTTCCAGTTCCTCCTGCGAGTTGATGCCCATGGCACTCAGCAGGGGTTGCAGGATGAGGCTCTGAAATTGCTGCTGTGAGCCGATCCTCAAAAATGGGTGTGGCACGCCTTCTTCATCAAAGGCATTCATTCTGTCCAGCCCCAGACTGCGGGCGTTGATCTCATCAGCAAAACTGTAGCCCGGGCTGCCATTTCCCAGACCGGTCGGGCTGCCTCCCTGAATCATGAAATCATCGATGACCCGGTGAAAGATTTGGCCATCGTAGTAGGGGCGGGTGACCATTTCTCCACTATCAGGGTCAACAAACGGCTTGCGTCCCTCAGCCAGCTCAATGAAATTGGCCACGGTTTGGGGGGCTTCTTCGGGAAACAGCTCCAAAATGATATTGCCCATGCTGGTCTGAATTTCCACCAGAGGATTGTTGGGGTTTTCCCGTAGTGCGTTGCTATCGTCATTTGCCGTTTCGCTTTGTGGATAAGCGGCAGAGGCCCAAAAGGGCGACAAAAACAGTAAGGAAAGAATTCCGATATTTTTTAGAATAGGCATGTCACATCCGTCGTTCTCTGTTGCTGAATCTGCCGACTACCATACGACAGAGCATACGGCGGATACAAGTACTCAGTGTACGGTCTTGCCGTCTGAGCCTTCTTCCAGCTCCTGCTGGCTAATTTCAACCACAAAACTTTTCTGTTGAAGTTTTCTACTGGCTTCTGCGCGTTCTTCAGCCTCGGCCTTGCGCAGTTTTTCTTCATCCTGAAACAGTTCAGCATTTAGTGACATCTGGCGTGTCATATGCTGTTTCAGGCGTTCAACCACGTGGGACATCACTTCCAGCGTCTGGCTCAGCTGCTCCAGCGTGATCAGCGTCTGTTCGGCATTTTCTTCAACATCATTTTTGTCACTCATAGCCACCTCCAGATTCAGGTCAAGTCTTTAATTACTGCTATTTTTCCGACATTCTGATTATCAAGGAACCAGGCACTGCAGTTCCCATAAATCATTAATCCCATGTGAGCGCGCCACCAGTCTGGTATTCCAACACACGAGTCTCGAAAAAGTTTTTCTCCTTGCGCAAATCCATAATCTCAGACATCCAGGGGAATGGATTCTGTGCGCCGGCAAACTGTTCCTTCAGACCCAGCTGATTGAGACGGCGATTGGCAATAAATTTGAGATAGTCTTCCATCATTGCTGCATTCATGCCGAGCACGCCGCGTGGCATGGTATCGCGCGCATATTCAATTTCCAACTGGGTGGCTTCCAGAATCATCTGGGTGGCCTGCGACTTCATCTCATCATCCCATAAATGAGGATTTTCCAGTTTGATCTGGTTGATCATGTCGATACCGAAATTAAGATGCATGGACTCATCGCGCAGAATGTACTGGAACTGCTCTGAGGTGCCGCTCATCTTGTTGCGACGTCCCATGGAAAGAATCTGGGTAAAGCCGCAATAAAAGAAGATTCCTTCAAGGCAGCAATAAAAGGCAATGAGGTTCTTCAGCAGTTTCTGATCGGCTTCCCGGGTGCCGGTTTTAAAAGTTGGATCGGAAATTTCCTTGGTATATTTCAGGCCCCAGGAGGCTTTCTTCGCTACGGAAGGGATCTCGTGGTACATGTTGAAAATTTCGCCTTCGTCCATGCCCAGCGATTCAATGCAATACTGGTAAGCGTGAGTGTGAATGGCTTCCTCAAAAGCCTGACGCAGGATGTACTGTCGACATTCCGGGTTGGTGATCAGGCGGTAAATAGCCAGTACCAGATTGTTGGCAACCAGGGAATCAGCCGTAGAGAAGAAGCCCAGGCTGCGCTTGACGATGATGCGCTCATCGGCAGTCAGCCCGTCCTCACGTTTCCACAAGGCAACATCGCTGCTCATGTTGATTTCCTGAGGCATCCAGTGATTGGCACAGCCGTCCAGGTATTTTTGCCAGGCCCAATCGTATTTGAAGGGAACCAGCTGATTGAGGTCGGCACGGCAGTTGATCATGGCCTTGTCATCGACCGTAACACGTTCGGCAGCGCCCGCCAGTTCTTCTTCGCCCAGGGTGGAGTCGAGATTTTCAATGGCCTGTTTCGCCTTGTTAATGGCGTTCAGCTGCGCTGCAGTTGGCACAGCCTCTTCACCGGTGGCGTCTGCAGCTTGATCGGCAAGGTCAGCCACATCCAACTGAACATCATCATAATCGGATTCAGCCGTATCCAGTGAATCGGCAATTTTTTCAGCCTCTTCACTGAGCATGCTGGTTGGCTCAGCCTTTGTAGCAGGTCTGGCACTTGCTGTTTCTTCCAGATTAAATTCATCCCAGGATAACATCGTTTTTTACCTCTAATTTATTCGTTCTCTTGCTTCTGTTTCTCTTGGTTTCCCGCTAACTTACTGGCAGGCCTCACAATCAGGATCGTCCAATGAACAGGCTTTTGGCACTTCGGCCGCCGAAACCGCCTCGGGATCCGAGCCGGAGGAAACCGCATTCAGCTGGCCACTGTTCACAGTGGACTTTTCGGTGCTGGTTGCTGCCATGGCACGCAGGTAATAGGTGGTTTTCAGACCACGGAACCAGGCCATGCGATAGGTCACATCGAGTTTCTTGCCATTGGCTTCGGCAATGTAAAGATTCAATGACTGTGCCTGATCGATCCATTTCTGGCGGCGACTGGCAGCATCCACCAGCCAGCGTGGATTGATCTCAAAGGCAGTGGCATACAGTGTTTTCAGTGTGGCCGGGATGCGGTCGATTTTCTGTACGCTGCCTTCGTAATATTTCAGGTCATTGATCATGACGCTGTCCC
>CAZSHI010000027.1:0-31907 GCA_964606735.1 uncultured Enterobacteriaceae bacterium | reverse complement strand
GATGATGAAGATGCCTCTTCTGATGAGCAGTCTGTAGATGTAACGCAACCAGGCCATGTGGAAAGTGATGAACTGGAGATCGTTACAACTGATGATGAATCAGACGAAGAAGAGCAGGAGGCTGATGAGTCGAACGCGTTTGAATTCAAGCTGGACGACAGTATCAACATTCAGGACAGTGAAGCTGAAGCAGACACTGAAGAACACAATGAAGTGGAAAGCTTTGAATTTTCAGTGAATGAACAGACAGGCAGCGACGAGGAAGTCGAGGCTCTTGCAGAGACTGATGAGGACGAGGTAGAAACCTTTGATTTTGGCAGTTTCAGCATGGATGAGCCCTCCGAACAGGATGCTGGAAATGATGCTCAATCTGCTGAAGACTCTGGAGACGAAGCTGAAGAAGCTGAAGACATAGAAGAAATCAGTTTTGAGTTTGATGGCAGTGATGACGAGGATTCAGACGCTGAACTGGATGTGAGTCCGCCGCAGTCAGAATCACGGTCGTCACTGGGCAATCTCGGTGTTGATGGCTCAGTGATGGAAGATGACAGCGATGAAGAAGAACTGGAGATGATCACTGATCAGGATGAAGTTGACACCAAGCTGGACCTGGCTGTCGCCTATCAGGCCATGGAAGACCTGGATGGGGCGCGTGAAATTCTCAATGAAGTCATTGCAGAGGGTAATGAAGAGCAGATCGCCGAGGCGAAAAAACTGCTCGATGAATGGGGTGATTCCTAGTTCAGGCACAAAGCATGAATTCAGGCGCAGGCAGAATTGCCCTCTGCATTGAATACCAAGGCACTGAGTTTAACGGTTGGCAGGCACAGCGCTCAGATGCGATAGCAACCGTCCAGGAAACTCTCGAAAGTGCCGTATCTCAAGTCGCCGATCAGGAAGTCCGTTTGCACTGTGCCGGGCGCACTGATAAGGGAGTGCATGCCAGTGGGCAGATCGTCCATTTTGATACTGACAATGTCAGACCCTCAAAGGCCTGGGTCAGGGGTTGTAATGCCCTGTTGCCTGCACAGATCAGTGTCCGCTGGGCCAAAGCAGTACCTGATGATTTCCATGCAAGATTTTCAGCGCTAAGCCGACGCTATATTTACCTGATTTACAATCATCCAGTTCGCTCGGCTCTCCTGCAGGGGCAGGTTCACTGGCACTACAAGGCACTGGATGCACAAGTCATGCAGGAAGCCGCACAATGTTTGCTCGGAGAGCTGGATTTCAGCAGTTTTCGCGGTGCAGCTTGTCAGTCATCCACGCCGATGCGTTATGTCAATCATGTCCGGGTAGCGCGTGAGGATGATTTTATCTGGGTTGATATCAAGGCCAATGCCTTTTTGTTGCATATGGTCAGGAATATCGTCGGCTCATTGTTCGAGGTTGGAGAAGGTCTGCGGGATGTGGCCTGGCTCAGGCAGGTACTTGAGCAAAAGGATCGGAAGGCTGCGGGGATCACAGCGTCTGCTGATGGTTTGTATCTGTTTGAAGTGGACTATCCCGAGCAATATGCATTGCCAAAAAGCCCCTGGCTTATACCATTTATTAAAGGCGCTCAGGCCGAGTATTTGCTAGAATAGGCCGCTTATTTTTTTGGGCCTGTGGCCGTGAAAATGCAACGTACTCGAGTAAAAATCTGCGGGATTACCCGCGCGAAAGATGCAGGGGCTGCTGTTGAGTGTGGTGCCGATGCGCTGGGGTTTGTATTTTACCCGCGCAGTCCCCGTTATTTAAGTTTGGAGCAGGCTCTGGGAATACAGGGCAGCGTTCCGGCTTTTGTCAGCAAAGTTGGTCTGTTTGTTGATGCGCCGGCTGCAGAAGTTGAGCATGTCTGCGCCCGTTTCAAGCTGGATTATTTACAGTTTCATGGCAATGAGCCTGCCGAGTACTGCGAAGCCTTTGAACGCCCCTATCTGAAAGCCATAAGGGTAAAAGCGGATATGGATCTGATAGCGGCAGTCAGCCCGTATAAAACAGCTGCAGCCTTGTTGCTGGATACCTGGCATCCACAACAGGCAGGTGGCACTGGAGAACGCTTTGACTGGAGCGCTTTGCAGGTTCTGCCTTCGGGTCTTCCGCCACTTATTCTGGCCGGTGGTCTGGATGCTAGCAATGTCAGGGAAGCTATTACACAGGTAAGACCCTATGCCGTAGATGTCAGTTCCGGTGTCGAAGAAAGTCCGGGGCTCAAGTCGGCAAGTAAAATTGGTGAGTTTATAAACGAGGTAAACAGTGTCTGAAGTAGATGTAAAGCAGCTATACAGTGGGCCTGATGAGCATGGTCATTTTGGACAGTATGGAGGTATTTTTGTCGGCGAAACCTTGATGCCGGCTCTGGAGGAGCTGATTGAAGTTTACTCGAGGCTGAAACATGATCAGGCTTTCTGGGATGAATTTCATGACGATCTGAAAAATTATGTGGGCCGTCCTTCACCCCTTTATCATGCGGCCAATATGAGCAAGGCTTTGGGTGGTGCTCAGATTTATCTGAAACGTGAGGATCTGAATCACACGGGTGCCCATAAGGTTAACAATACCATCGGGCAGGCTCTGCTGGCCAAAGCCATGGGTAAAACCCGCATTATTGCCGAAACCGGTGCCGGCCAGCACGGGGTAGCAACAGCGACCGTTGCAGCCAGACTGGGGCTGGAATGCCATGTCTTCATGGGTTCTGAAGATACCAAGCGCCAGGCTGCCAATGTGTACCGTATGAAGTTGCTGGGTGCCAAGGTTGTGGAGGTGGACTCCGGTTCCAAAACGCTTAAGGATGCCATGAACGAGGCTCTACGCGACTGGGCAACCAATGTGGATACCACCTACTATATTATCGGTACGGTTGCCGGGCCACATCCTTATCCTATGCTCGTCAGGGATTTCCAGAGCGTCATCGGGCGTGAAGCTAAACAGCAGAGTCTGGAACAGTGTGGACGCTTGCCGGACTCACTGGTCGCCTGTGTCGGTGGCGGTTCGAATGCCATCGGGCTTTTCTACCCCTTTCTGGATGACAGTGAAGTGAAAATGATCGGTGTCGAAGCAGGTGGCCTGGGTATCGAGACTGGCAAGCATGCAGCGCCTCTTTGTACTGGCAAGCCCGGTGTTTTGCATGGCAACCGTACGTATTTGATGAATGATGAGAACGGACAGATTCTGGATACGCACTCTGTATCAGCAGGGCTTGATTATCCGGGGGTAGGCCCCGAGCATGCCTGGTTGAAGGATATCAATCGGGTGGAGTACACCTCGGTGACTGATGATGAAACGCTGGAAGCCTTTCGCTTTCTGACGCGCAAGGAAGGTATTATTCCAGCGCTTGAATCCAGCCATGCCGTGGCTTATGCCATGAAAACAGCTCCCGATTTGCCCCACGATCATATTATGTTGATTAACCTGTCTGGTCGTGGTGACAAAGACATGCATACTGTCGCCCAGATTGACGGCATTGTTGTTTAAAAGGAACAGCTTTCATGAGTCGACTCAAGAATCGTTTTTCACAGCTTAGCGAGCAGGGACGTAAAGCCTTGATTCCTTACCTGACAGCTGGAGATCCCAGCCTGGACACCAGCCTGGGGCTCATGCATGCGCTGGTGCAATCTGGCGCCGACATCATTGAACTGGGTTTCCCGTTTACTGACCCAGCCTCGGATGGTCCGGTGATCCAGCGAGCTGTGGAAAGGGCTCTGCGCAAAAAAACCACCCTCAAGGGCGTCTTGAGCCTGGTAAGCCGCTTTCGGGAACGAGACCTGGACACCCCGGTGGTTCTGATGGGCTACCTGAACCCAATCGAGTGTATGGGTTATCAGACTTTTGCTGAAGCAGCACGAAGTGCCGGGGTAGATGCGATTCTGATTGTGGATATGCCGCCGGAAGAAGCGCATGAATTGCTGGAAGCATCCAGGCAAGCAGGGCTGGACTGTGTCTTCCTGGTGGCCCCGGGAACCAGTGAGGCTCGTGCCAGAAAGATCTGTGAACTAAGCAGTGGCTATGTTTATTATGTATCTCTTAAAGGCGTTACCGGAGCATCCCACCTTGATATTCATTCAGTTTCCGCCAAAGTTGGCGAGTTAAGGCAGTACTGCAATTTACCCATCGGTATTGGTTTTGGTATCAAGGATCCCCAAACAGCTGCTGCAATGGCTGAAATAGCCGATGGCATCGTTGTTGGTAGCGCTTTAGTGAATCTTATTGCAGAATTGGACGGTGAACGCACTTATTCTGAGGAAGATCTGCAGCAGCATATCAGCCTGATCGCCCAGATGCGTTCATCTCTGGACAACTTACGTTAAATAAAGCGGGTCGTTATGAGTAGTTGGATTGAAAGAATCCTGCCTTCCAAGGTTAAAACCAGTGCCGTTGCCAAGAAAAGTTCCATTCCTGAGGGCTTGTGGAAACGCTGCCCCCGTTGCGATGCGGTGCTCTACAGTTCCAATCTGGAAGAAAACATGGATGTCTGTCCGAAGTGTGACCATCATTTACGTATCAGTGCCAGGCGTCGGCTGGATATTTTTCTCGACAAGGACGAGCGCCAGGAACTGGGGGCTGATATTGAGCCCAATGATATTCTGAAATTCAAGGATCTGAAACGCTACAAGGACCGCTTGCAGGCAGCCAAAAAATCCACCGGGGAAAATGATGCTCTGGTGGTGATGAAGGGAAAATTAAAAGGCCAGGATGTGGTCGCTGTTGCTTTCGAGTTTGGTTTCATCGGCGGCTCCATGGGAGCTGTGGTAGGCGAGAAATTCGTGCTTGCGGTCAACACCTGCTTGCAGGAAAAACTGCCGCTGATCTGTTTTGCCACCAGTGGCGGTGCGCGCATGCAGGAAGCCTTGATTTCATTGATGCAGATGCCAAAAACGTCTGCGGCGCTCGAGCGTATGAAGCAGCAAGGGCTCTTGTACATTTCAGTTCTGGTAGATCCGGTATACGGTGGCGTTTCAGCCAGCCTCGCCATGCTGGGTGATATTAATATTGCAGAACCCAATGCCCTGATCGGTTTCGCCGGCCAGGATGTAATCCGTCAGACCGTTCGTGAAAACTTGCCGGAAGGCTTTCAGCGCTCCGAATTTCTTCTGGCGCATGGTGCGATTGATTCAATCATTCATCGCAAAGAGTTACGCAAGCGTATCAGCGGTCTGATCGGCAAGCTCATGTACCGATTCCGTACCGACACGGCCTGAGACTGATCAGCAGCCCAGCATCATCAGTATGAAATTAGCAGCCTGGTTGCAATACCTGGAGACTTTGCATCCTTTTGTCATTGACATGGGCTTGGATAGGATCCGTAGCGTGGCTGATAAGCTACAGCTGGATTTAGCAGATGCTTGTAAAATCACCATCGCCGGCACCAACGGCAAAGGCTCAACGGCTGCCTTTCTGGAAGCCCTGTTGCGTAAGTCTGGCCACACTGTCGGGCTTTATCGCTCCCCACATCTGCAGTCCTACAACGAGCGTATTCTCATAAATGGCAAGATGGCCACTGACGAGTCAATCTGCGCAGCCTTTACACGCATCGAGGAGGTGCGAGCTGATATCAGTCTGACTTATTTTGAATTTGGTACGCTGGCTGCCATGTTAATCTTTGCTGAACAGAAACTGGATTACCTGGTGCTGGAGGTGGGGCTGGGTGGTCGTCTGGACGCGGTCAATTTACTGGATGCCGATCTTGCCCTGATTACTAATATTGCCCTGGATCATACCGAATGGCTGGGTGATAGCCGAGAACAAATCGGCCTGGAAAAGGCAGGCATTATGCGCCAGGGCAAAACACTGCTTTACGGTGAAGTGGATATGCCACTTTCGATCAGGCAGCAGGCCCAAAAACTTGAAGCGCCATTCTACCAGTATGCGCGTGATTTCCAGGCTGAGCTAAGGGCAGGGGTCTTTCACTGGCAGGGATACGATGCAGCAGGTGCAAGTCTCAGGCTGGCACTTGAGTGTGATCCCTATTCTCTGCCTGAACTGTTTCCAGCCAATGCAGCGCTGGCCCTGCAGGCTTTTTTCCAACTCAAACTTAGCCTGAATGCACAGGCGATAGTGGATAGCTGGCGTGGAGTATTTATTCCCGGACGATTTCAGATTATTGAGCGTGAAGCCCACACTCTGATACTCGATGTGGCGCATAATCCGCATGCGATGCAATTATGCGTGGAAAATTTGCACAGGCATTTTCCGTCCCGCAAAGTACGGCTTGTGCTGGCGATGCTGCAGGATAAAGATCATCAGCAGGCTATTGAAATCCTCGCGCCAAATGTTGATGCTTGGTATGTGGCAGGCCTGTCAAACAGTCGAGGTTCTCAGGCAAAAATACTATATAATGCCCTGCAAGCAATGGGGCAGAGTCGGGTTAATGCTTACGAGTCTGTCGAGGAGGCTTTTCTGGCTGCAGAATCTTCCATGCAGGCTGGTGAAATTCTCCTGGTCACCGGGTCATTTTATACGGTAGCAGCGGTGCTGGAGTCACTTTGAATGAGGCAATGAAACAAAGACTGGTTGGTGCAATTGTAATGGGTTGTCTGGCCATTATATTTTTGCCGATCATGCTGGACGGTGAAGGCGTCTCTCCACCTGAGATGAATACCGCGATTCCTGAAGCACCGCCATTTCCTGAGCCTATGGAAATTGAACCCCTGCGCCCTGCCATTATCAGCGATACGCTCCCCGATAGGGATGGATCAGACAATCTTGCCGGTACTGCCGAGCCTGAAGAGAGTGGCACTGAGCAGCAGCGTGCTCCTGTGGTAGATGCAACACCTGCGCTGCCGGTACTCGATGCAAGTGGTTTGCCGCAGGCCTGGAGTGTCCGTCTGGGTTTGTTTGCCGATGCAGAAAATGCTCAGAATCTGGTGAATCGGCTCTTGAGTCAGGAATATCGGGCCTACAGTGAGCAGGTCACACGTGAGCAGGGAGTATTGAGTGCAGTATTCGTCGGGCCGGTCGTGACCCGATCTGAAGCCGATGCCCTGCGCAGTGAGCTGGCGGAGAATTTCGAACTCGAAGGCATCATTGTCGATTTTGGGATTGACACAAACCAATAACACTCAGGAAGATATGTGACGATAGCCGATATTGTTATTCTGCTTGTTATTTTTATCTCTTTGCTACTTGGGTTCTGGCGAGGATTCGTGAAAGAAGCCTTTTCCCTGGCTTCCTGGGTTGCCGCTGTACTGGTCGCCGGTTTTTTCAGTGCTCCACTGGCAGATTTAATGACAGGGGTGCTAGCTAATGCGACGGCAAGGCGCCTGCTGGCATCGGTGCTGCTTTTTGTTCTGGTGATGTTTACCGGTGCCTTGCTCGGCAATATCATGTCTAGTTTGACTGCGAAAATAGGTTTGCGCAGTGTTGACCGGGCTCTTGGATCAGTTTTTGGACTGTTTCGTGGTTTGATTATTGTATTACTGGTATTGTTTTTAACCAGGCCGTTTCAGTTCAGTGAAAGCTGGTTTCAGGATTCAGTACTGGCGTCTCGCCTGATGCTGGTGGTGGATTATCTTGAGTCGTTACTGGATTACCAGGCACAGGAAGCGAGCGCTGAGGCACTAGCGTGATTCATTCAGGAAAAATGCAGAAGGGGTATAAAGCATGTGTGGAATAGTCGGTGTCGTTGGCCGGTCCAATGTTAATCTGACGCTGTATGACAGCCTGACCGTCTTGCAGCATCGCGGTCAGGATGCTGCAGGCATTGTGACCAGCGACCATGGCAAGCTGAATCTGCGCAAGGATAATGGCCTGGTGAGGGATGTTTTCCGTACCAGCCACATGAAAAACCTGACCGGGAACATGGGAATTGGCCATGTCCGTTACCCCACAGCCGGCAGTTCCGGCCCAGCCCAGGCACAACCGCTGTACGTCAATTCTCCTTACGGTATCAGTCTTGCCCACAACGGTAATTTAACCAATGCCAGAGAACTCAGTGAGGACATTTTCCGGGATGATTTACGACACCTGAACACCGATTCTGATTCGGAAGTTCTCTTGAATGTGTTTGCCCATGAATTGCAGCAACTTAACAAGTTCAGGCCCGGTGCCGAAGATGTTTTCAAGGCCATTGAAGGCGTGCATAAGCGCTGTCGGGGAGCCTATGCGGCGGTGGCAATGCTGGTTGGATACGGCATTGTTGGATTCCGTGACAAGCATGGGATTCGCCCGCTGGTATTTGGTGAGAAAAAGACCCGTAAGGGGATGGAATACATGCTGGCTTCAGAGAGTGTGGCACTGGATTCTCAGGGTTTCAAACTGGTCAGGGATGTTGCTCCAGGTGAGGCCGTTTACATCGATCAGGACGGCAATATGGAAAGTAAAATCTGCGCAGATAATGTCAGCCTGACACCCTGTATATTTGAGCATGTTTATTTTGCCAGGCCAGATTCCCTGATGGATGGCATATCAGTTTACAAGTCCCGTTTGCGCATGGGGGAAAAGCTAGCTGAAAAGATCAAGCGTGAACGTCCGGATCACGATATAGATGTGGTTATACCAATTCCTGATACCAGTCGTACTTCGGCAGTGGAGCTGGCTAATGCACTAGGGGTCAAATACCGCGAAGGCTTTGTCAAAAACCGCTATATCGGTCGTACTTTTATTATGCCCGGCCAGAGTCAGCGCAAAAAATCTGTCAAACAAAAGCTCAACGCTATTCCGCTGGAGTTTCAGGATAAAAATGTGCTGCTGGTTGATGATTCCATCGTGCGAGGTACCACCTGCAGCCAGATCATCGAAATGGCAAGGGATGCTGGTGCCCGCAAGGTCTATTTCTGTTCAGCGGCGCCGCCGGTTCGTTATCCCAACGTGTATGGTATTGATATGCCGGCGGTTAGTGAATTGATTGCGCATGACAAAACGGTCAAGCAGATACAGGAGCTTATTGGAGCAGACTGGCTGGTCTTCCAGGACCTGGAAGACCTGATTGCGTCCTGTGCCGAGGGTAGTATTTTGCCGATGGATTTTGAATGTTCCGTCTTCAATGGTGAGTACATTACCAGCGATGTGACCGAAGCCTATTTGGCTGAGCTTGAAGCTATTCGTAATGATCGCGCCAAGCAAAACCGTCTGAAGGAAAAAAATCTTTACAGCCCACAGCGTGAAAATGAAGAAATATTGGGCTTGCACAATAACGAATAGCTGTAAATCGGGATAACTATAACAAGATGCATGACAAAATTGAGACAGCCGTAGCAGAAATTGGCAAGGTGGTATTCGGTAAGGAAAAACAGATCAGGCTTTCGCTGTGCTGTCTGTTCGCCGGAGGGCACCTGTTAATGGAAGACAAGCCGGGCATGGGCAAAACAACGCTCTCTCAGGCGCTGGCTAAGGTGCTTGGTCTGGAATACAGTCGTATACAGTTTACCAGTGACCTGCTGCCAGCGGATATTCTCGGGGTAACAATCTACGATCAGAATCAGGCCAAGTTTTCCTTTCATCCCGGCCCGGTTTTTAGCAACCTGATTCTTGCCGATGAAATCAACCGGACAACACCGAAAACCCAAAGCGCCTTGCTTGAAGCGATGGAAGAAAAACAGGTTTCGGTCGACGGTGAAACTCGAAAACTACCGGCCCCGTTTTTTGTGATCGCGACACAAAACCCAACCAGTTTTGCGGGCACTTACCCCTTGCCAGAATCGCAGCTTGACCGTTTCCTGATGCGTCTGAAAATTGGCTATCCGGACCCTGTCGCCGAGCGTGAACTGTTGATTAACAGTGAAGAGCGTGCCGGCATTGATGATTTAAAACAATGCCTCGATGCCAGTGATATCAAAACTCTGCATAACAGCATCAATGAGGTGCAGGCTACTGATAGCTTGCTTGATTATCTACAGCGTCTGGTGGCTTATACTCGCCAGGATGACAAATTCACCTTTGGCTTGTCGCCACGCGGGGCCATTGCCCTGATTCGCAGTGCCAAAACCTGGGCGCTGATGAACGAGCGCAAGCATGTATTACCGGAAGATGTGCAGATGGTGTTGCCGGCTGTTACAGATCACCGTTTACGGGCGGTCAGCGACAGTTCGGGCAGGCATGCCGAAGAGTATTCGCAACGCTTAATGGCTGAAGTTGATATCGTTGCTGACTGACAGTCCGGACAGTCAGCCGTGTGAAAATCTGTTTGTTTCCGGAAGCTTGTGGTTTTCATGGAAAACATAAGTCAGGCACAGTCGAGTCCAGAAAGTAGAACACTCAATCCGTATATTTTGTGGCGACGTAATTTTGTGCGCTGGGTGACAAAAAGAATCCCGCCTTCGCCACATGTCGAACTGGATTTAAACAATATTTTCATCATTCCCAACAGGCAGGGCCTGGCTTTCTTTTGTGTGCTGGTGTTGATGTTTATCGGGGCCATCAATTATGAAATCAGTCTGGCTTTCGGTCTGGTTTTTCTGCTGCTGGGTATGTTTATCCTGACCATTTTTTATACTTATCGGAATTTGTCGGGGCTGCATCTGTCAGCTGTCAGTGACAGCATGATCTTTGCTGGCGAGAATGCCGAAATCACGATTATTCTTAACCGTTATGGCAAGCGAATTTACGAGGCCATCGAACTGAGTTTTCCGCAATCAAGGAAACTGGTGGCAAACCTGATCGAGGATAAGGAGCAACGGGTCAATCTGTTTGTACCTACCCTGAAGCGAGGTTATCTTGATCCAGGCAGGTTGCGCATAGAAACGTTTTTTCCGTTTGGTATTTGTCGCGCCTGGTCGTTGATTGACCTGGATATTCAGTGCCTGGTCTATCCCAAACCAATTCCCTGTGATCTTGATTTACTGAATTCAAGTGATGAGGACGCCGGAAAAATCAATGTGACCCGTGGTAATGATGATTTTTACAATCTGCGGGAATACCAGGTCGGCGATCCGCTCAAGCATGTCGCCTGGAAAAACTTTGCGCGTGGACAGGGGATGTATACCAAGCAGTATTCCAGTAATGTCGATGATAAAATCTGGTTGCGCTGGCGGCTTTTTCCGGATTTGAATGAAGAAGACCGCCTGTCTAGACTTTGTTATTGTGTACTGAAGCTGGATGCTGCCGGTGTGGATTATGGTCTGGACATACCGGGCAAGCTGATCGAACCAAACAAAGGCTCTGAACACTACCGCTTAGTACTCAGGGCGCTGGCACTTTATCGATAATGTTACATATATTCAGAAAAAGCAGGTCAAAACGTATCGAGAATGCCTATCAGGTGCCAAGGACTTCGCTGGCCTGGATTCTGGTATCACTGACGGCTGTTATTCTGCCACATGTTGCGCGTATGCCTCCTTGGCTGATTGTGATCTGTGTGCTTTGCATCCTCGGCCGGGTTCTGATTTATCAGGGGCGTTTGTCCTACCCGGGCACCATCATCAAAACGAGCCTGGTATTATTGGTTCTGCTAACCATGCTAGCCCAGTTTGGCCGCGACATTTTTGCAACGGAGTCAACGGTGGCCATTCTGATTGTTGCCGTAACGCTCAAGCTGCTGGAAATGCACCGCAAACGCGATGTTTTGTTGGTGGTCTATCTGAGTTATTTCCTGGTGATTGCCGAGTTTATCTGGTCGCAGAACATCCTCATAGCCTGCTACATGATGTTCTGCGTTATGCTAATCAGCAGCGCACTGATGTCCCTTTACCAGACCCAGGAATTTCAGAACCCGGTACGGACTTTTCGGCTTTCCGCGATGATACTGCTGCAAAGTATTCCCTTGATGCTGGCGTTGTTTCTGCTGTTCCCCCGTATATCGCCGCTGTGGTCAGTCCCCCTGCAAAGTGCTTCGGCCCGAACTGGTTTGAGCGACAGTATGTCACCGGGAGATATCGGTAATTTGATCGCTTCGGATGAGTTGGCCTTCCGGGTCAAGTTTGTCGATGCCAGGCCGCCCAGTTCACAATTGTACTGGCGAGCCATCACCATGGATGATTTTGACGGCAGGGAATGGGAGCAGAATTTTAATTTTCAGCCACAGTTTCTCGGGGCAAACCCACAGGATGTCAGGGACTGGTTTGAGGAGATTGAGTACCGTGGTGAAATTCTTGATTACAATGTCATCATGGAACCAACCGATGAAAATTGGCTCTATACTCTGAAGATTCCCCAGGTTGTCGATAATCGTATGATCATGCGGCGTGACTTCCAGGTAGACAGCATCCGTAACATCTCCCAGCGCTTTAGTTATGATATGCGTTCATACATGGACCATCGCGTTGATGTGAATCTGGGGCCGCGTACAATGCGGCGCTGGTTACGCCTGCCGGATAATAGCAATCTGCAAAGTCGAGGGTTTGCGCTTGAATTGCGTGAGGCAGTGGGTTCCGATGAGGCATATATTCGCGCAGTGCTGAATTATTTTACCGAGCAAGAGTTTTTCTATAGTCTGAGCCCGCCCTTGCTGGGTAACAACCCGGTTGATGAATTCCTGTTTTCCACGCGCGAGGGCTTCTGTGAACATTACGCCAGTTCTTATGCATTTTTGATGCGGGCTGCTGGCATCCCCTCCAGGGTAGTCACAGGCTACCAGGGAGGTGAATATAACCCCTATGATGATACCTTGGTAGTGCGACAGTATGACGCGCATGCCTGGGTTGAGGTCTGGTTGCCGAATCAAGGCTGGTTTCGGGTGGATCCGACTGCGGCGGTGGCTCCCAACCGTATTGAACGGGGTAGCCAATTTGCCTTTCAGGAAGATGAGGTCTTTCTGCAGGATGCCGGTCTATCACTGCTCAGATTCAGGAACAGCCTGTTTTTAAATGATTTGCGCTACCGTTTGGAAATGCTTGATTACACCTGGAATCGCTTCGTCCTGAATTATGATGGAGCCATGCAGCTGGCGTTTTTTGGAAGCATATTTAATGAGGTGACGCGCGGTAAAATTATTTTCTCTTCGCTGGCATTCCTGTTTGCTTCCATGGCGGTGATGGTTTTTCTGGTATTGCGTAAACCCAGCAAAGAGAGCAGGCATCCAGCTACTGACCTTTACCTGGGTTACTGTGAGGGTCTGTCAAGGCAGGGTCTGGCGCGGCAAAAAGGGGAAACGCCATTGCACTACTATGAGCGCCTGAGCCAGTTAAAACCTAACTGGGCCTCACAAATGCAGGAGATCACAGAAAAATACATAGACCTGGTTTATCGCCAGTCGACAGGGGATGCCGACGGGGACAGTATGAAAGAGCTGAAAAATAAAATCAGGCAGTTTCACATGTTTCTGTACTAGTTGTTCTGCCACAGCTCCTATGCTAGTTCCTCTGTGCTTTCCCTGCGCCCATTGGCAATCCATGCAGCCAGACGTGAAGCTACATCCGGGTAATCAACCTGAGCCAATGATTTGTCCTTTTCCAGCCAGTCGCCAATAAGTGGCTGCTTCAATATTTTGATCACTTCAGCATAGCCCAATTCTTGCAGGGCTTTTGCATTCGAGAGCTGTTCCATCTGCCCGTGCAGAGGCTTGGTCAGAATGTGTTTACCAATTTGCAGACACTCGCTGATTAACTCAAAACCGCTGTTGGTAATGACATGCTGGGCATCGAGTAAATCTTTTTTGAAACCCAGGCGTGATATTTTGCGGCAATGAATATGCCGTTCATCCCTATCTTCAATGAATTGTGGGTGATAAATGTAAAACTCATATGTGCTCATGTCCCTGATGATGTCAAAAATACTTTGTATGCTTTCGAAGGGTAGGTAGACAATAACCTTGTTGGTAAGTGCTACTGGCATTTCTGCTGGCAAGTCAATATCGAGTATGGGAGGAAGAATAGGATAGTTAAAATGATGCCAGTGCAGGCCTACTGGCTGGGTTACAGGGGCATAGGCTTTCATGATGAAATTGACAGCGGGATTGGCACCAGACTTGGGAATATCAAAGCTAAAGGCATACTGGTGACCAATACCGGTTAAGGGGATCTTGCGCCGACGGGCTGCGTGCGAGATTACCGGCTCATAATCTGAAATGACCAGGTCATAGGAGCTGAGATCCAGCTCTTTTACATCGGTGAAAAATGTCTTTAATTTGTTATGCCTCAGGGTCTGCCAGGCGTTAATTTTTCCGGCGCTGGTAATAAAGGTTAGACCACGTCGCCATTTAAACTCTTCAATAGCACCACAGCCGAGGTCTTGATCGCGACCACTGAGTAGCCATTCCACCTCAAGATCGGGATAGCTCTTGAAGGCTTCAAACATGGCGCTTGCACGACTGATATGGCCGTTTCCAGTACCCTGGACACCGTAAAGTATTTTCATACCAAGTTCCTGAATTGTGAAATTTACAAAATTAGAAAAGCAATTGCCGAGCCCAAAATGGCTCCGATGATGATATCAGTCAGGTAATGCACGCCCAGAACAACCCTGGATAATCCGACGGCAGTAGCCCAGAGGTAAAGAGGGAGAAACAATGGGCTGAATCCCATGCACAAAAATGTACTGAAGAAAAAAGCTGCCGAAGTATGACCGGATGGCAGGCTGAATTCATCAGAAGCCAGGATGATTGACTTTAACCCTTTAATACTCCGATAAGGTCTTGGTCGTTTGATGGTGTTTTTCAGAGTAAAATAAAAACCACGTTCAATTGAGAATCCCAGGACAGCCAGGTATAAGTAATTTACAATTTGATCCTGCCTGAAAATTAAGGTCAGGGGGATAAGCGATAAATACAGCCAGCCATCCGCCATTTTAGAAATGAGCTTAGCATGGCGTGTCAGGTTTATTGGGAGGGAAGTTTGCTTGCTGTAATAGAATACAGAATGGAATGTTCTTAAATCAAAGGCCTGAATATATTTCAGCATCATGTTAGCCTGCTTGATTTAATTGAGCTCAATACAGCAAGCTCATATAAATTGCAGGCATATTAAGCAGTGGCCATTAAAAGCTGATTAAAGATTTATTAATTTTTTATGAAGCCCCAATGGCTATTTTATGACAGGTTCAGGGGCTGGAAGGCAATGGATAATTATATACCGCTGGGGGTTTATCGGCATTACAAGGGTAAGCATTACAGTGTCATTGGTTTTGCCAGGCATTCCGAAACCTTGGAAACCATGGTGTTGTATGTGCCGCATTACGGCGATGCAGTCTTCTGGGTAAGGCCGCTTGCCATGTTTAGGGAATACGTAAATGTGGATGGCAAAGTGCTTCCCCGTTTTGAGTACATAGCCGTTTCAGCCGAGCAAGCCAAATGAGTTACGAAAATTTTGCCTGGCTGCATTTGTCCATCATTCTCCCGGCATTTTTTCTGGGTACTTTTCTGCTCTTGAACAGAAAAGGTACTCCTTTACACAAACTGTTGGGCAAGATTTATATGTGCCTGATGTTGCTGACGGGCGTCATCACGCTGTTTATGCCAGCTTATATCGGGCCGCGCATTTTTAATCATTTCGGTTTTTTACATCTGTTCAGTCTTGTCGTACTGGTGACGATACCCATGTCCTTTATGGCAGCCCGTCGTGGTGATATCAAATCGCATCGGGGCAGTATGATCGGACTGTATCTTGGTGGCATTTTGCTTGCCGCTGCTATCGCTTTTTTACCTGGGCGCATGCTGCCCCAGCTGCTTTTCGGCTAAGTCCCATTTTCACCAGGGCTTGAAAAAAGCTATCGGCAAACCCATTTCTTAAGTGTGAAGGCCATTGGCTTCACATGACATAACTGGTTCTGCGGAACAGTTTCCATTTATTTTTATATTGCTTTATGAGGATATAAGGAATGACTAATTTAGACTTTTCTCCCCTGTACCGATCGGCCATAGGTTTCGACCACCTGGCTTCATTGCTGGATAGCGTCAGCTCTGCTGATCGTTCTCAATCTGCCTATCCACCCTACAACATTGAGTTGCTGGAGCCTGATAAATATCGTATCAGCATGGCGGTTGCCGGCTTCGAGGAAGATGAAATCAGTGTGGAAAGCGAACAAAATACCCTGACAATTTCAGCCAGTAAGACTCAAAAGGATGAGGAGCGTAACTATCTGCACCGGGGGATCGCAGAGCGAGATTTTAAACGGCAGTTCAGACTGGAAGATCACGTTCAGGTTGTTTCTGCGACACTGCAAAACGGGCTCTTGCATGTTGATCTGGTGCGTGAGATTCCGGAAGCAATGAAGCCCAGACGAATTGCCATTAATGCAAAAACAAAAGGACCTTTTCTGAAATCAGCTTGATACAGGCCGATTATTTTCTAATTCTTGTAAAGAGGCGGCAGGGAAAATTCTCTTGCCGCTTTTTTATGATCATTATGCGGGCGTGGTTTTTTCAGGGATTTGATTCGTGTTGCCAGGGCAGCAGCTTCAAACTTTTCACTTTGTGCCTTGCTGCCATACATGGCATTTTCCAGTTCAAGCAACTGCTCCTTAAGGGGCTCATCATCCAGGTGCTTCCTGAGCTGTTCAAGCGAGAGTATGCGGGGGTTATTGAAATACACCTGTCCCCAGTTCAACAAGGCCTGCCTGATTTTACTTAAGCTGTTTTCTTCACAGGCAAAGAGAACTACGCGCAGGGCGCCGTCCAGGTTGCCGGTCTTTTTCTCAGGCTGTTTTACTGGTGGTTTTGCTGTTACAGCTGTTCCTGAATTAAAGCTGGCAGCCACATTGGCACTGTAATGTTTCAGCACCAGTCGTGTGCGGTACCACATCCCTGAACTGAACAGCCAGGCCAGGGCAAAAATTGCTGTTGCGTAATACCAAATATAGGAGCTTCCGCCAGAAGCCGAACTGCCGACACTGACGCCAGTATTGACGACAGGCGGGCTGCTATCAAGTTGGGTTCCACTTTGTTGTTCAGGCTGGCCACTGCTGTTGATGACATTCAGTTCATAGGCTGGCAGTCGGGCAAATTCCAGTGTGTCAGTTTCGGTGTTCCACCAGGGCACTTCGATAGCTGGCAAGGTGAAGTCGCCGGCTCGTGAAGCGACAATGGCTGTGCCCTGACTGCGCACACCAGTCACTCCATTTTGAGTGGCCAGATCTTCCCGATTGGCTTGATCAGGGTAGTATTTCAGATTTGCTGATTCCGGATATTCCAGATCCGGCAAAAGTGAGCTGCTGATACCATCTGCACGCAGGGTCAGGTTACGGGTGACCGCTTCACCCACTTCTATGCCCAGTAACTGCCGGCTCCAGCTTTCCTGAAGGCTCAGGTTGCTGCTGGGTAGCCAGGTAGCATCTGCCGGGTAACTTTCAGGCTTACTTTTCACGGTGATTTCATGCCCTTCGCTGACCAGATTAATAGGGCGGCCACCGGTAGTCTGGGTTGAAAATATACTGCCGGTTCGCCGACGTCCAACTGTGGCGTTGAAGGCGATGGGGTCAATAGTCAGGCTACCGCTGCTTTGAGGGAACATGACATATTTGCGCTCGATAACGTTATAACGTAGTCCGTTAATGACTTCCTGGTAGCTGGTTTCATTAGTGCCGAGCTGCTGTATTACAGCGTTGTCGGCTTGTGGTGCGCTCAGTTGCGCGCCTTGGTCAAAAGGCGTGGCAAAATAGATACGAACTGTATAGATCAGCTCTTCCTGCACATAGATTTCATCCTTGTTGACGGAACTGGTCAGGAAAAAATCCTCGGTCTGGGACGTGACTTGCGGAGTGTCACTTACGGTTATGGTGATTGGCTGGGTTGACTCGCCATCAATTTCAAAAGCGGGGATGCTCAGTGTGCCGTTAGAGCGTGGCCGCAGTGTAATTCGGTATTCGCTCCAGCGTTCAGAGACATTATTGATGATGGTAAACGAAGAGCTGATGGAGCTGCCAAGTTGCTCAAAATCCTGTGTCAGGGCATCCATGTTTGGTGGGCTGGAGCTGAAGTCGGCATTAACCCGTACTGTCAGAGTAAAGACATCATTCTGGGCTAATTCAGTCCGGTCGACAAAGGCACTCAGGGGCGGCTGCTGGGCATAAACGCTTGCCGCTGTCAGCAGGATGAACAAGGTTGTTAAAAAGCGTTTTACCATATCTGATTGCTGTTCTGTGCTTCAAAAATTCGAGGATTCTGCAATTGCTCATAAAGCAGTTGCTGTGTCTGATAACGGAACTTGTTGCGCAATAACTCACCGGGATCATCTTCAATGCGACCCAGCCATTGCTGCATGGCCTGTTCTTCTTCACTTTCACCCTGATCTGCCAGTGTCTGTTCAGGTTGCAAGGTTTCTTCCAGGTCTTCCTCTTCCTGTCCGGCGTCAGAATCCGTCACTTCGGATTGCTGCTGCTCTTGCGGAGCCTGATCGGATTCTTCCTGCTGTTCTTGCTGATTTTCCTGAGCTGTCTGTTCCTGACTTTGCTGTTCAGACTGGCCTTGCTGATCTTGTTCGTTTTGTTCCTGGTCCTGGCCCTGTTCGTTTTCTTGCTGTTCCTGATCCTGTTCCTCTTGTTCCTGCTCACGCTGTTCGAGTAGATTTTGCACAAGTTCACGGTTGAACTGGGCGTCAGTGTGATCCGGTTGCTGGTCCAAGATACGATCATAGGCAGCGATGGCTTCCTCAAAACGTTGCAGGCGTGCCAGAGTATTAGCCTTATTGTATTCGGCGTCGAGGCCTTCCAGCTGGTTGAGCTGGTTCAGCGCTTCTTCATAATTGCCATTACGGTAATAGGAAGCAGCTCGCCAGTCTTGGTTTTCAAATAGCTCGGCAGCTGAATTGAATTCCTGGCTGTCAAAGGCCGCAATGCCTTGCTGGTTTTTATTGGACCACAGGTCCTGCCAGCTCAGGGCGTAAACTTCCTGTTGAGGATTGACCAGAATCAGCAAGCAAAGACTCAAAAGCCAGCCTCTACGGAAGGCAAAGGCGGCCAGGGGCAGCACCAGCAGGAGTAACCAGGGGCCGGCTTCCAGCCAGGTGTCGAACTCCTGTTCAACGTCGCGCAAATTCTGATTATCTTCAAAAAAGCCCTGATCCAGTAAAAAGTCGATGTCCTGATCGGTCAGAACGGCATCGGTATAGCGCCCTCCAACATCATTGGCCAGCTCTTGCAATAAGGCCCGGTTTAACTGAGGGATGACGATGGAGTCATTCTGATCGCGCAGAAAACCTTCTGCCGTGGGTATGGGTGCGCCTTCCTCGGTGCCTATGCCAAGTATCAGTAGCTGATGCTGTGTGTTGTTAATCAGCTCACTGATGGCAGTGATATCTGCCCGGTTGATGCCATCGCTGATCAGCATGATGCTGGCCTCATTGATCTGGGCGTTTTCCAGCAGCGTGATGGCCTGGCTGATGCCGGCTTCGGGTTTGCTGCCCAGGACCGGCATGATGTTTGGATCCAGCGCCGGGATCATGTTCGAGATGGTAGCCGTGTCATCAGTCAGGGGCGTTACGGTGTGAGCGGATCCGGCATAAACAACCAGTGCTGTCTGGCCTTCTTCATCACGGCTGTTGAGCAGGTCGATCAACTTGCGCTGGGCGCGGACCAGACGGCTGGGATTGAGATCGGTGGAATACATGGACAGTGAGAGGTCCTGTACGATGACCAGGGCATCTTCACGCTCTTGTACCGGGGAGGGGATCTGTTGCCAGGTAGGCCCTGCCAGGGCAATGGTGGACAGAACCCAGATGCTTAACAAGCCATAAAGTGGCAGAAACTGGCGTGAACGTGTGTTCTTTTCCAAGAGGAAGGGCAGCAGGCTCTTGTCGATGGCACGTTGCCAGCTTGAGTTGTTGCTGTGCAGGAAGCCCAGTGTGGCAATCAATAACAACGCAGGCACCAGTCCCAGCAGGAACAGGGGGCGCAGGAAGTGGAAATTGTCAATAAACAGGCTGAGCGTATTCATGTTCAATTACCCTCTGCCAGAGATATGGGGGCATCATCCCGATTTTTCCATAAACTCAACAGGGGAAGCCTGGACAGTGCGATCAGGAAGCTCAGGAGGAGGGCGGTACCAAGCGGCCAGTAAAACAGGGCAATGGTAGGCCGGAAGGTTTCATCTTCCTGCTCAACCGGTTCGAGTTCATCCAAGACAGCATAAATTTCTTCCAGTTCGCTCAGATCACGGGCACGGAAATAGCGGCCACCTGTATTGACTGCGATCTCCGTCAGGGTTTCTTCATCCAGATCAGCTGAAGGGCTGACGGCCCGGGTGCTGAATATGGAATTGCGCGGGTTGCTGTCAGCGCCGATACCGATGGTGTAAATCCGGATGCCTTCACGGGCAGCCAGTTCACCTGCTTGCAAGGGTGAAACCTGTCCTGAATTGTTGACGCCGTCGGTGAGCAGAATGAGAATGCGGCTGGCTTCGGGTCGTTCCCGCAGATGGCGAACCCCCAGCCCAATGGCATCGCCTATGGCTGTGGCATTTTCCTCAATAATACCGATTTGCGCTTCTTCCAGCAGAATCCCAACGGTCGGGCGGTCAAAGGTCAGAGGAGCCTGTGTGTAGGCGCGTGCAGCGAAGAGAATCAAGCCTAAACGGTCACCACTGCGGCGTTCCACAAAATCGCCGACCACGGACTTGACCACTTCTAGTCGCGTTGCATTGCGACCTTCCAGTTGAATATCCTGGGCTTCCATGCTGCCTGAAATATCAACGGCCAGCATCAGATCACGGCCGGTTGTGGGTAACTGGACAGGCTCGCCAACCCATTGTGGTCTGCTGGCGGCAAGCACCAGTAGCAACCAGCACAAAATGGCCAGCAAGGCCAGAATCATGCTGCGGCTGCTAAGCCGGATACTTTTGACATCTGCTCTTCGCAGGGAACTGTAAAATGGCACAAACAGGGGCGTTTCCACGATTTCTGCACGCGGCATCAGTCGATTGATGAGATAAGGCAGCGGGATCAGGATAAAGACCCAGGGCCACTGAAACTCAATCATGCACTCACCCTGCTGGCATCGCTCTTTGCCTGTTTATTACGGTTGGCTTTTTTTCTGCTCGCATTGTCACTTTTATAGCGGCTCAGAATCCACTGTTTAGACAGAGTATAAAGGGCTTCAATTTCGCCGGCAAAAACTGGTCGGTACTGACCTTCGGCTAAAACCTTGCCAGGACCTTGGCTGAAGTCATTACCACCGTAAGACTGGTCCAGATAAGTGAGCCAGGCAGAGCCGCTGAGCCTGGCTATATCGCGTTTCTGGGAGGTATCGGTGTATAGGGCTACGCGGTTGAGAACTTTATTGACTTCATACAGGTAGTCCAGGCCAGCCTGGTTCTCATCGGCATTTTCATGAGCACATTTCTCGCGGTAGGCCACAATGGCTTTGTCCAACTCATTCTGTGCGGCCTCCAAACGTTTTTTCCAGAGAAACTTGCGAAAGGTCAGTACCAGCATCCATATGATGAAAAGGACAAAGAGGGCAATCAGTACCCACCACCCAGGTGCCAGTGGCCAGAAACCGACCGGATCAGGCAGGTGAATATCGGCCAGTTGGCTTAATGGGTCTTCTGATTCCATGTTTCCAGTTGTTCCAGGACCACCTGGTCAGTGCGCAGACTTACCAGAGGTACTTTCAGGGCATTCAGTTCGGCATGCAGTTCATGCAGCTTATTGGTGAAGCCGTCGTGATATTTTTTTCGGACCTGAGGCGCATAGGTATCAATGGTGTCCAGTTCTGTGCCGTTGGTAATGCTGTATACCCCGGGTCTGGGGAGTTCGGCTTCCAGGCGGTCATAAATATGGAAGCAGATAAGGTCATTATGCAGGCTCAGCTGCTGGATATATTGCAAACAGGAGTTGTCCAGGTCGCTGAAGTCCGAAATCAGGTAAATGGTCGATCCTGGACGTGCTATCCGGTAAATATTTTTCAGGGCCTCTTTCAGGCTGTTTTCCGCTTGCTGGGCCGGTGGTATGTGCTGCATGAGCAATTGCTGGTTGTAGTCGGCCAGCACACTCAGAAAACGCAGTGCTGAACGCTTGCCACGGCGCGGTTTGATCATTTCATTACGGCTGTCGGAATAGACAACACCGCCGACACGATCACCGTTATCGACGGTAATCCAGCATAAAATGGCAGCTGTTTCAGCGGCAACCACGGACTTAAAGGAGACCTGGGAGCCAAAATACATGTGGTGGCTTTGGTCCACACCTAGGATAACGGGTCTTTCACGCTCTTCGCGGAAGATTTTGGTAAAAGGCCGGCCTGTTCGAGCAGTGACACGCCAGTCTATACTGCGGATATCGTCACCTGCCTGATAGCCTCTGTGTTCCTCGAAATCAACACCACGGCCCTTGGTTTTGGAAATATGCGAACCGGACATGCCCAGACGGGAGCGCGACTGGTAATCGAGCTCCAGTGCCTTGGCCACGTGACGCTGGTCGAGTAGCTGCTGCAGGTTGATGCTGGCACCTCGACAGCGGAACTTCTCCTGCTCGATGTTAAACTGGCGCTTTCTGGACATAGCTCAGGCAGAAGGTACGAGTGTCAGTATTTCATCCAGCACCCGGTCTGCATCAACACCAGCCGCTTCAGCTTCAAAGCTCAGGAGAACGCGATGGCGAAGTACATCATGGAAGATCTCATGAACATCTTCTGGGCTGACAAAATCCTTGTTTTTCAACCAGGCATGGGCCCGTGAACAGATATCCAGGGATATAGTGCCACGTGGGCTGGCGCCAAAATCAATCCATTTGGCCAGTTCTTCGGAATAGGGTTCAGGGTTACGTGTTGCCATGACCAGTTGCAGGATATATTCCTCAACGGCTTCAGCCATGTGAAGATTCAGTACTTCCTGACGTGCTTCAAACAGTTTGCTCTGTGCAACTACAGCGGGTGGTTCCGGGGCCTGGTGCTTGGCTTCATTGCGTACCAGATGCAGAATCTTGCGTTCCGATTCGGTGTCCGGGTAGTCCACGGTAACGTGCATCAGAAAGCGGTCCAACTGGGCTTCCGGCAGGGGATATGTGCCTTCCTGCTCAATTGGGTTCTGGGTAGCCATGACCAGAAACAGTTCCGGCAAATGGAAAGTCTGTCGGCCGACACTGACCTGATGCTCTGCCATGGCCTCTAGCAGGGCGGACTGTACTTTTGCCGGTGCCCGGTTGATCTCATCGGCGAGAACCAGGTTATGGAAAATGGGGCCTTGCTGGAAGGTGAAACTGCCATCTTCGGGACGGAAAATTTCGGTACCGGTAATATCGCTGGGTAGCAGGTCAGGAGTGAACTGGATACGGTGATAATCGCCTTCGATTCCTTCGGCGAGGGTCTTGATGGCTTTGGTTTTTGCAAGACCAGGAGCGCCTTCAACTAGCAAATGTCCATCGGCCAGCAGGGCAATCAACAGGCGGTCGAGTAATCGCTCCTGGCCAATAATTTGATGGGAGAGCCAGTCTTTCAGGGCTCCAATCATTTCTCTTTGGGGCATAATACGATCTCTTGCTTGGTAAACTATTATTGGTTTTGTTGCAGACTCTACAAAAATAGAGCGCGTATGATACTTTAATTAATACAAAAAGACCCGATTCTATATTGATGCGGCGTTATTGCAAATCTTGCTTGAGCATCGGGCATTCAAACACTATATTGTGACGCAAATGTGGAGTTGCCCCAATTTGTACACACTATTTCGCCGTCTGCTTTTCCTGTTCCCAGCAGAGTTTTCTCACAGCCTGGCGCTCAAGGGTTTGAAGCTTCTGCATCGGCTGGGTCTGGCGTCCCTGCTGGCCAGCAGGGAAACATCCCCTGCCCGTGAGTTCTTTGGACTGCATTTTACCAACCCGGTTGGTCTGGCTGCCGGCCTGGACAAGAATGCCGATTATATTGATGCCCTGGGGGCCCTGGGTTTTGGTTTCATCGAAGTGGGAACGGTCACTCCCAAGCCCCAGCCCGGCAATCCAAAACCCCGGCTTTTCCGTTTGCAGGAAGAGCAGGGCATCATCAATCGTATGGGTTTCAATAACAAGGGCGTGGCCCACCTGGTAAAACAGCTCAAGAAAAGGCGCTACAAGGGCATTGTGGGTGTCAATATTGGCAAGAATCTCAGTACCCCGGTCGAAAATGCGCGGGATGACTATCTTTACTGTCTGCGTGAAGTCTACCCCTATGCAGACTATGTGGTGGTGAATCTGTCATCCCCCAACACCCCGGGTCTGCGCAAGCTACAGTTTGGTGAAGAACTGGACAGCTTACTGGCAAGTATGAAGGCTGAACAGTCGCTTTTGTCTGAAAGGTATCAGCGTCATGTACCACTTTTATTAAAAATTGCGCCAGACATAAATGAAAAAGAGTGCAAGGACATAGCGCTGGCTGTCTTGTACCATAAATTTGAAGGCATTATTGCAACCAATACCACGATAGACAGGCAAATGTTGCGCAATCGTAAATGGGCTCAGGAAAGCGGCGGCCTGAGCGGAGCACCCTTGCGGGAAAGAGCAACGTCCGTGGTGCGTGTCTTGCAGAAATACCTGCAGGGGGCCGTACCTATTATTGGCGTCGGAGGCGTTGACTCACAAAGTAGCGCCCGCGAAAAATTTGCTGCAGGCGCTTCCCTGGTGCAGGTTTATACCGGCTTCATTTACCAGGGCCCCCGATTGATCAAGGATGTGCAGCTGGCGGCTGAAGTGGCATAACTCTCCCTCATGCGTAAACTGGAATTCTATTCGACCACTGCCTGCCATTTATGTGAGCTTGCCGAAGCGATGCTCAGACAGCAGATACCCAGCGAAGCGATGGAGATTGAGCTTGTTGACATCAGTGAAAGTGATCTGCTGATAAGGGAATATGGCGAGCGGATTCCTGTCTTGAAATTTACCGATTCCGGCGCGGAGCTTGGCTGGCCTTTTTCCGAAGAAGATCTGCAGCTTTTTCTGAATGGTTCGGGGTGAGCTTCAGGCTATTTTGATGTGCCAGGGTTCGTAACGCACCCCGAATTCATTGGTATCGGTATAGCGGATATCGATGTAGCCGAGATTGACCATGCGCTGGAATTCCTCAGTGTGTGAAAAATCCTCGGTGAAGTTCAGTTCACCCAGGCCAATCTTGCCGACATCAAAATCCCCAATACAGTGAAAGGAATGACCGGGCGGTGTAAGAGAGCGAGAGGCTTTCGACAGGTTCAGGTTTGACTGCTGGGTTTTGGCAAGGAACAAATGCATCTGCTTGACGACATTGCGGATGCCGGATGTCAGCAGGAGCTGAGGCCCTACATCATGTCGGATCTGCTGGTACAGGTTCAGTGATGCTCCTTTGAGCAGGTAATGGCCGCTGCCGGTAATTTTTATGACATCCCTGAGTGGGATATGGGTTGTCAGCTCCGGGGTAACCTTTTCCCCAAAAAAGCCATAGTCATTGGCATCGGTAAAAAATATTTCTTCCAGAAAGTCCAGCTCGGCCTTTTCAAAGGCGCCAATTTCCGGGTAATTCCGGGCAAAGAAGAGCATTTCGTCAAAGCCAAGCAAATTGAAATTGCCATGTCCGACATAGTCCTGTACCCGTTCCAGGCGTGCCACGGTGGAAGCCAGCAGGAAGCGCTTGGAATCCGGCAGGAAGATATCGGTAAAAAAATCGGCATCGAAATTGCGGATTTTATGTAAATAGTCATCCACTTCTTCATCGGCCAGATCATTCAGGTCCAGATCACGTTCGGCATGTTTGAAGCCGTCTTCCAGAACGGTTTGTTCCAGTACAATCAGTTCAGGCTCCGGTGGAGTCTGGTCGATGATAAGACCGGATGGGCTTTCCAGCGGAGCGGCTTCAACGAGGGGCACAATGGAGGAATCAGGGTCCTGCAAGGTGCTGATCCGATTACTGCCAAGGCGTGGTTGCAAGGAGCGGTTTGATACCAGAGAGACGGCACCACCGGCAATGAGAGCTTGTAAAAAACGCCTTTTCTTCATAAGCGGCAAAATATAGCAAAGTTCATAGCGCAAAAAAATCCCTGGCGTTGCTGCTGGTCACTTCTGCCAGTTCCAGCGGGTCGCAAGCCATACATTCTGCCAGCATCTTCAGCACATACACCAGATTGGCGGGCTCATTGCGCCGGGATCGTGGTTTGGGCTGGATATTGCGCGGCAAGAGATAAGGAGCATCGGTTTCCAGCAGCAGGCGTTTGTGCGGAATATCTTTTAACAGGGGGTGCAGTTCATAACCGCGACGTTCATCACAGACCCAGCCAGTTATGCCGATGTACAGGTCCAGGTCGTTATAGTCATACAGCTCCTCCTGCTTGCCGGTGAAACAGTGAACGACCACCTGGCTGAGCTTGTCGCGATACTCTTTGAGTATGGGTAAAAAACGGTCGTGAGCATCACGCTGATGCAAAAACAGCGGTAATTGCAGTTCGACAGCCATGGCCAGTTGGGCTTCAAAGGCTTTTTCTTGGTCGGCATGCGGTGAATAGTTACGATTGAAATCCAGACCGGTTTCTCCCAGTGATTTAACACAGTCGTTTAGTGCCAATTGACGAAACTCTTGTTCCATATCAGTACTGAAATGGCTGGCCTCATGCGGATGCAATCCAACAGTGCTGACCAGTAAGTGCGGATATTGGCGACACAGGTCTATGGCCTGCCGTGAACTTTCCAGGTTGGTTCCCGTAACGACCAGTTTCTCCAGTCCTACTTGCTGGGCTCGAGCCAGCACCTCATCCAGATCATCATGAAAGCTTTCATGACTGAGATTGGCCCCGATATCAATCAGGGGGAAAACTTCTGTTGCGGGGGCTGAAGACATCGACGTGTTCTCTGCTGCAATTCGTCCCTTTCAGGCGTTTTGAAATTCTACCAGTTTCAGGGCAGGCGAAAAGCTTGGTGGCTGCCGTTTCTATAAAAAAACTGTGTGAATTTGCCTCGGCCCGCTATAATGCCGCATTTTTAAGACAAAGGGGTTGTGTTTTGCTCGCTTCCGCCAAAAAAGAACTTGATTGGAAAAATCTGGGTTTTGAATATACCAAAACCGATTTTCGTTTTTCTGCGACCTGGGAAAACGGGGAGTGGTCCGACGGGGAATTGATCGACTCTGAATTTATCCAGATTCATGAGGGAGCCCCAGCATTGCATTATGCCCAGCAATGTTTCGAAGGCCTCAAGGCTCAAACAGCCCAAGATGGCAGGGTGCTTTTATTTCGGCCTGAACTGAATGCACAGCGCATGCAAAATACTGCAGAGCGCCTGTCCATGCCGGCAGTACCCGAAGCATTGTTTCTGCGTGGAGTCATGGAGGCTGTTAGAGCCAACCAGGCCTGGATTCCTCCTTACGGCAGTGGTGCTTCTCTTTATATCCGTCCGTTATTGATAGGAGTTGGTGAAAACATGGGGCTCAAACCAGCCAGGCAGTATGAGTTCAGGGTCATGGTTTCGCCGGTTGGTCCTTATTATAAAAGTGGCGGACTGTCTTTGATCAGTCTGGCTGTTTCCGATTTTGATCGTGCTGCACCGCACGGAACCGGCGATATCAAAGCTGGCGCCAATTATCCGGGTGGTCTCTATGCAACCCGCAAGGCCAAGGAACTGGGTGCCAATGAAGCCCTTTACCTTGATGCTGCCGAGCACCGTTATCTAGAAGAGGCAGGTTCCGCCAATATCATTATTTCACAGGCGGGCAACAAACTGATCACCCCCAAGTCAGCAGCCATTCTGCCGAGCGTGACACGACGCTCTATCATGAGTATCGCAGAGCAGGAAATGGGGATGCTGACTGAAGAAAGAGCCATTGATTTACGTGCAGAAATAGACAGCTTTGAGGAAGTCGCTGCCTGCGGTACAGCTGCCGTATTATCTCCGGTTGGCAAAATCTGGTTTGATGAGCACTGGCACAGTTTTTATGATAAGGGTGAAAGCGTTGGTCCGGTCATGCAAAAACTATATGACCTGCTCTGCCAGCTACAAAAGGGCGAACGTGAAGATAATTACAAGTGGACCCTGGACGTTCCGCTCTAAACTTTGCTGTTGTTTTCCTATTCAAGCCTCAGGCTGCTTTCCTTTTCAGGATGGCAGTGCTTTAATGCCCGCCTTTTTTTGCAGATAAAGATATAGCGAAAGGGATGTTTAGCTGCATTTTATCTAGCAATGCTGCCGCCTGTTTTGCGTGATTTGAAACCGATTTTAAAAAATTAATCGAGCCTTTCTGTCAATAAAACTTGACAGGTCGGATGCTGAACCTTTATTTATGTCGCCCCTGTAAGGCGTCACTTTTGAATTTATTGCAGTCTTAAAGCGAGCTACATGGATAAATCTCTGGTCATTGTCGAGTCACCGGCAAAAGCAAAAACGATTAATAAGTATCTGGGAAAAGACTTTATCGTTAAGTCCAGTGTCGGTCATATCCGTGATTTGCCGACCAGTGGCTCCGCCAGACCTGTCGATGCCAAGGCCAGAGCCAAAGCAGCCGCGGAAACTCGCAAGCTTAATCCGGAACAAAAAGTCATTCACAAAGCGCGCAAAGCCAAAGAGCAGTTGGTGGCCCGTATGGGCGTCAACCCGGAAAAAGGCTGGCAGGCCAATTACCAGATCCTGCCAGGCAAGGAATCCGTGGTGAAAGAATTAAGAAAGATGGCCAAGGGGGTCGACAAGATCTATCTGGCCACTGACCTTGACCGTGAAGGAGAGGCTATCGCTTGGCACCTGCAGCAAGCCATTGGAGGCGATCCTGAGCGCTACAAACGGGTGGTGTTCAATGAAATCACCAAAAAAGCCATTGATGCGGCTTTTTCTGAACCCGGAGAGCTCGACATGAAGCGGGTGGAAGCCCAGCAGGCCAGACGTTTTCTGGACAGAATTGTTGGCTTCATGCTCTCGCCCCTATTATGGGAGAAAATCGCGCGTGGACTGTCTGCCGGGCGTGTGCAATCGGTTGCCGTGCGACTGATTGTTGAGCGCGAGAAGGAAATAAAGGCTTTTATACCGGAAGAATACTGGGAGCTGTATGCTGACCTTTTCCAGTCCAGCGCCAGTGATGAGTTACTTAATTTCCAGGTCATCAAATACCAGGGAAAAGAATTCAGGCCCGGCAATGAGGGCGATACCCAGCAGGCGCTTCAGGCGTTGGAAGCACAAAGCTTTCCGGTGGCCAAACGTGAAGATAAACCGACTTCTTCCAAGCCCAAGGCACCTTTTATTACTTCGACACTGCAACAGGCCGCTTCAGGTCGCCTGGGTTTCAGTGTGAAAAAGACCATGATGATGGCCCAGCGACTTTATGAAGCTGGCCATATCACCTATATGCGAACCGATTCCACGCACCTGAGCGCTGATGCGGTGAGCATGTGTCGTGACTACATCAAAGATAAGTTCGGTGAAAATTACCTGCCTGAGCAGGCCAATACATACAGTAGCAAGGCCGGCGCTCAGGAAGCGCATGAAGCGATTCGCCCTTCATCAGTGACAGTCACGCAGAATTCATCCTTGCTGGAGAATCTGGACCGGGATGCCCAGCGCCTCTACAACCTGATCTGGCAACAGTTTGTTGCTTGTCAGATGACCCCGGCTCGATATAAAAGCAGCACGATTGATGTGAAAGCGGGCGATTACGACCTGCGTATCAAGGGCCGTATTCTGGAATTTGACGGCTATACCAGGGTTTTGCCTCCGGCAGGTGGTAAAGACGGCGATATCGAGCTGCCGGATATCCAGGTGGGTGAAGAACTGCAGCTCAAGGCACTGCATCCAAAGCAGCATTTTACCAAGCCCCCACCACGTTTTACGGAAGCCAGCCTGGTCAAGGAACTGGAAAAGCGTGAAATCGGCAGACCTTCTACCTATGCCTCGATTATTTCCACTATTCAGGACAGGGGTTACGTAAAGCTGGAGAACCGGCGTTTTTACGCGCAGAAAATGGGCGATATAGTGACCGAGCGACTGGAAGAAAATTTTTCAGAACTGCTGGATTACGGCTTTACCGCGCAGATGGAAGACCGCCTGGATGACGTTGCCAATGGCGAAAAAGACTGGATTTCTCTGCTTAATGAGTTTTATGCCAGCTTTAGCGAACAGTTGGACAAAGCCAGATCAGATCATGACGGTATGCGTCAGAACAGACCAACCGATACCGATATTCCCTGTCCGCAATGTGGCCGCCACATGCAGATTAGAACCGCGAGTACCGGCGTTTTTCTTGGTTGCTCAGGTTATAGTCTGCCGCCTAGAGAGCGCTGCAAGCAGACCATTAACCTGATACCGGGGGATGAAGCGATTTCTGTTGATGCTGATGATGAAGCTGAATCCCGCCTCTTGATGAGCAAACATCGCTGCAAACTCTGTGGTATTGCCATGGACTCCTACCTGATTGACGAGGAACGCAAGCTGCATGTCTGTGGTAATAATCCCGAATGTCCGGGTTATGAAGTCGAAAGCGGTAAGTTCAAGCTCAAAGGCTACGATGGTCCGGTGCTAGAATGTGATAAGTGCGGCGCGGAAATGCAGCTGAAAAACGGTCGATTCGGCAAGTATTTCGGTTGTACCAATCCAGAGTGCAAAAATACCCGCAAGTTGCTGCGTAACGGCGAAGCCGCACCTCCTAAAATGGATCCGGTACACATGCCCAATCTGGCCTGTGAAAAAGTCGATGATTATTATGTGCTGCGTGATGGCGCTGCCGGTATTTTTCTGGCGGCCAGCAAATTTCCGAAAAACCGCGAAACCAGAGCCCCACTGGTGGAAGAGTTGTTGCCTTTCAAGGATCAAATTGATCCCAAGTATGCCTACCTGATGGAAGCGCCCACAACAGATCCGGATGGCAATAAAACCGTGGTACGCTTCAGCCGTAAGACCAAAGAGCAATATATTCTCAGCGAGAAAGATGGTAAACCGACCAAGTGGAAAGCCTTTTACCGCAAGGGCAAGTGGCAGGAAGAGGGTGAGCTCGCTGAAACTGCCTAAACAGTCCCAGAGGAGTGCCCAGATCACATGATGCAGGCCTTTCTGAACTGGTTGGACATGGAAGCAAATACCTGGATTGCCCAAGTTTTCCTGGTGGTGCTGGCCACCGTGCTCATCAACTTCATCATGAAGCTGGTGCTGGAACGGGTGCGCCGCAAGCTGGAAAAAACCGAAAACCTCTGGGACGATGCCGTCCTGCAAGCCGCGCGACGACCACTGGCCTGGCTGGTCTGGGTCATCGGGCTGAGTATCGCTGCCGAAATTATTCAGCCCATCGCCGAAAACGAATTATTTGAATACACCGGATTAGCCCGCCGCATAGCACTGATCGTCCTGCTGATGATGTTCTTTAATCAGTTGGTGAAAAAGCTCGAAGGAAACTTCCTCGAACAATCCAAAGACGGTGAGATCGATACGGATGAGATTACCATTCGTGTGATTGCGCGTTTGCTGCGTTTAACTGTGATGATTACCGCCGGTCTGGTGATTCTGCAAACCCTCGGCATCAGTATTGCCGGTGCCCTGGCCTTTGGTGGCGTAGGCGGCATTGCCATTGGTTTTGCCGCGCAGGATTTACTGGCCAACTTTTTCGGTGGCGTGATTATTTACCTCGACCGCCCTTTCAAGGTTGGCGATTGGGTACGTTCGCCGGATCGCGAAATCGAAGGCACGGTGGAAGACATCGGGTGGCGCGTCACCGTTATCCGCACCTTCGATAAACGCCCGCTGTATATTCCCAATTCCGTTTTCACCAAAATCTCAGTGGAAAACCCTTCACGCATGCTCAACCGCCGTATCTATGAAACCATCGGCCTGCGTTACAAGGATGCAGCCAAAGTGGGGGAGATCATCGAGGCAGTGAAAATGATGCTGCAAAGTCATGATGACATTGATACTGATAAGACCCTGATCGTCAACTTTAACAAGATGGGCGCTTCATCGCTGGATTTCTTTGTTTACACCTTCACCAAGACCACAGACTGGACCGAGTACCACAAGGTGAAACAGGATGTCCTGCTGAAAATTATCGATATTATCCATGAGCATGATGCGGATATTGCTTTCCCGACGACGACACTGGATGGCTTGACTGAATTAAATCCAGCGCTTATTTCAAAAAATTAAAGTTAAATAAATAATTGAAAATGTTTGCTTTCGCCCTGAAGCGGAAATTTGTGAACATGATATAAATAGGCTAAGGATATCCTTCAGCACGGT
>CAZSHI010000026.1:0-32577 GCA_964606735.1 uncultured Enterobacteriaceae bacterium | reverse complement strand
AAGCGGAAATTTGTGAACATGATATAAATAGGCTAAGGATATCCTTCAGCACGGTTTATTATGTGACACTGCTGCTAAAGTAAGTTTTCAGGTTCGGCGTTTAAGTTGAGCAGCTCTGTGAGCTTAATACGGCGGGACTCAGGCTTATGCTAAATGGTGCTAGCAAAGTTAGCGCATTTAACCCAAGTATATCCTTGTCTGCATTGGGCAATATGGCGACTTCAATATTCCTTAAGATACAGTTTTCCGATAATTGCAAAGTCCCCAGCCAAAAAAGTGAAACTCTTTCTACTTTTCCATTAGCCATCGCCCCATAGATAAAACGGCTGAAATTTGATTTTGTCTGCTCAGAAACTCTCTCAAATGTAGTCGCAGTCAGCACGACATAACTAGATCCTGTATCAATTAATAGTTCAGACTCAATTCGAGAATCAATCATGGCTGGAATATACAAACCGCCGTTTTCAGTTGGAAGTATTGGGATAGCGTTTACTTCAGAGGCTAATGCCGGTCCCATTGATGTACCAACAAGGAACAGTACAAATGCCAAAAGCATTGGTTTTAATCTTGAAGGGTGCACTGTGCGCTCCATTTGTTTGCCTAATACTGGAGGAGCAATATCGATGCCAATCTCAAAATTGACATAAAAACCAAGATGATAGGTAAAACCTATAACTAACAATATTGAAGGCATGCACTGTTATGGGGCAAGATGCACCAAAAATGAACACAATTTTGAGGTGCTGTGTATTAACATTAGATCGTTCCTGGTTTTTATTATTTCGACATTGCTTTTTATACCCTTTCAAGCTCAAGCACAGACAGTTGTGAGAGAAACCGATGACGGCCGTTTAATGCTGATTGAATTCAAGGGCAAACCTCCCTACAAAAGACAATTTATCAGTCCAGACAATGCAGAAATGTATGCAAGGTATGCAGTGATGCTTGACCAGGTTCTGGTGGCAAGTGAGCCAGCTTCCAGGTTCGGAGCCCCCGCTAAAAACATCAATTCTTCGATTAGGCTGGAACGGGTTTCCCCAGATGAGATTTCCCAATTCTCCAGATTTGAGGAAGTTGTTGACTATCGCAACATTCGTGAAGGCAGACGAGGTCCTCCAGGCAAAGGCAGAAGTTCAACGCGTTAAAAAAGCCTTTCCGTTGATTGCTGCATTCAGCAATACGTGGAAATTAATTCACCATAATGCAGGGTTATTAAACTCCTCTACACATGTAGGGCATGTACTGGAAATTGGAATGTTATCTATTCTTATTGACTGCCCGAGCCAACCCCAAGGCATTGAGAGTTTAAAAGGTGCCTGAAGTACACCTTCTGATAGGTTTTGAAACCCTACTTTTGTGTAAAAGGCAGGATCACCATAGGTAAGCACAACATCTACATTCCTATTTTTAAGCTCCCTAAGCCCGAAATTTATTAACTCCTGGCCAACTCCTTTCCCTTGATAAGAAGTGCTTACTGCAACAGGAGAAAGAAGGAAAATCTGAGCAGGTATATTATATTCGAGGAGAGTAAAAAAAATCGCACCTATAAGTGATTCTCCATCATAAGCGCCGAAACAAATTATTTCTTGACCATCAATGTTCTTTGATAGTGCTGAGGCGAGACGTCCAATTGACCTGCCTTCCTGCTCTCCTTCGGATACGGTAAATACTGAGCTAAACAAATTTTCTATTTCCGCTTGCTTACTTTTATCAAGAGCCATGTAGTGCATGCATTACTTCTCCATGAGATTTTGCCGTTTAGTATGCTGGAGAAAAGTTGTTTGACTAATATCCCTATTTCTGCTTTGGATAGATATCAGATCTTACTGGCAATGCTCAGGCGCAACAGGTCTTGGCAGTATCAATGGTGCTGCACTAACACGGTTCTCGCTGGCCAATTGTTCAAAGGCGATCTGCTGCAGGGCTTTAACCTGTGTCGTTGATATTCCCAGTTCATAGCCGGAACATTCGTTCTCACCAAGAGAGCGTGGATCACGTCCGGTGATATTGCCAAAGATGACCAGAGCTTCCAGATAGTAACCGTAGCTGCTGGCGTGATAATGATCGAAGGTCCATAGATCAATCTTATTGGCATCGATGCCATCGTAAGGGTTGGGGTCTGCCAGACCGGATGCCATGGCCCGGTTCCAGGCTTCACCGACGGGATGGACCGAGGTGGCGCTGGCAGCAGTCAGGGCTCTGTCATAGCCGGCGCGCACATCGATAGCCATCTGATCTATGCTTTGTCCATACCAGGGCCGTTCAGGTACATAGGTCTGATCAGCACGCGACCAGGTAGCCGTCAGATACACGTTGACGTCCGGATTCAGTCCTTTCAGAAATTCTGTCATGCCAGTGGCCGTTGAGATCAGCGTTGCCGGATCGGCGGGATTCACTCGATCCAGCGTGCTGTAGCCATGCATGCTGACATTGTCCCAGGGACGACGACCAATCACGCCAAGCTTCTGTTCCAGATGGAAATCCAGACCGCTGCCACCGCGGGTTTCCAGATAGACCTCATAGTTGAGACCAGCCTGATCGGTGAAGGATTTAAACAGCGCAGGGACGCCGCCGATATTTTCATTGTTGAGGTCAATGACGGTATCCGAGCGGTAATAGCGGACTGCCGAGCCGTAGCCGTAGGTGAAGCTGTTGCCGATAAACAGGATACTTTCAGCGGCCCGGGTATCAGCCGTCATGCTGAAAGTAAGCAGGAGGCTGGTGAGAAATAGCGTGATTGCTTTCATTGGAATCCTTTCTATGCCTGGCTATGGTTGGGAGATGTTTTTATTGGTCTGAACATAAGATCAGGAGAATATGAACAATTAGTCAGCAAGTCCACTTTATCGCATGCCTGTACGGATATGCAGGGGCTTGGCATGCTTAAGCTGCCGCCAGGTATTTTCGCTCATGCCTGCTTGATCAGGCTTTCCAGCATCAGGCGAATCCCATCAGCCAGTTCAAAAGTATTATCCGATGCTTCCGGCAAATGCACGAAGCCACCTTTAACCTCAGGTTTGTCATTGAGACATTCCATCAAGCGATAAAAGACATGGTTACAGACATAGGTTCCTGCGCTCATCGACAGTGAAGCAGTCAGGCCCTGCTGGTTTAAAGCACTGACTAACGCTTTCACCGGCAGGGTCGACCAGTAGACTGTCTCGCCGCTGGCGGTAATTTTCTGATCCATTGGTTGCCTGCCCTTGTTGTCTGGTATGGTGGCATCATCCAGATTCACGGCAAGTCGCTCCACACTGATGCCTTTTCTGTCTGCCGCCAGACCCAAAGAAATCACAAAAGAGGGATTCACGGCTTCAATGGTCTGGATCAGGAGGTCGCCGGCTTCGCCAAACACCACCGGTAGCACGAGGCCCCTGATTTGATAGTCGCCCATCAGTTCGCCATCCAGCGCCTGCACAATTTGTTCGGAGGGATTGACGGCGTGCCCGGCAAAAGGCTCGAAGCCCGTCAGTAAAATCACCTTGTTGCTTTGCTCAGTCATCAGAATCGGTACACACAAAAATACATGACGGCGACATTGAACAGCCAGATTGCCAGTGCCATGGGTGCCTGTGCCTTGATCACCGCATTCTTGTCGGGGATTTCCAGCAGCAATACTGGCACCAGATTGAAGTTGGCTGCCATGGGCGTTAGCAGCGTACCACAATAGCCGGACAACATGCCCAGTGCACCCATGATGGCCGGATTGCCGCCATGGGCTTCGACGATAAAGGGCAAGCCAATGCCCAGCGTCACCACAGGGAAGGCCGCGAAGGCATTACCCATGATCATGGTGAACAGGGCCATGGCACCGCAGTAGGCAATGACTGCCACCAGAGGCAAGGCTACAGGTAGCCAGCTTGCCACCAGTTCAGCGATAACATCACCAATTCCGGCCTGACCAAAGATGCCTCCTAGGGCGGCCAGCATTTGCGGCAGCAAAAGTGTCCAGCCAAGGATTTCCAGTAGCCTGCTACCTTCTTTTATGGGTTCTCTAATGGGCGCCTTGCAGATCTTTAGCGCCATAAACAGGCCCACCAAAGTTGCCAGACCCAGTGCGATCTGCGTCGCCTGTTCCGGCAGGGTAAGGCGTAGCTCACCAACGCTGAACAGCCGGAAAAGATAAGAGCCGACAATCACAATCAGGGGAATGGTAATGGCCGGTACAAGCAGCTTATTGCCCAGAGCAATGGCCGATGCCTGCCGGGCTTGCTCGTCAGATGCTTTGGCTTCAGGGGCATTGACCAGCTTGAAGGCCGTCAGGAGCACCATCAGTGTGACCAGGTAGCCTGTCACAACAGGTGGAATTAAGGGTCCGGCAATAAACAATAAGGACAAGAGCCCCCAGAAGATGGAGGATCCCCAGCGGTGTGAATGACTGTTGTTGCGTGCCACCTGATAGGCGGTAAAGGCCAGGTACAGTCCTGCCAGAATGAAAAAGTATTCCAGCTTAAGGAGCATGGTTGTGCTCTTTGGCTTTTATGTGCGGCAGGCGCCTGTCTAAGAGGTGACTGCGCCACCAGCCTATCAGTAGTACCCACAATGCTGTCGGCAGGCCCCACCAGGCCAGGTGCAGGATTTCCACCTGCACCCCTGTGGTATCAAAAAACCCTTTCATCAATAAGACTGGCCCAACAGCCACCAGAATATCGTCTGCAAAAAAGTTGCCGATGTTTTCAGTGGCAGCCGCATGCGCTCGCACTGCCATGGTCTGTGCTTTGTTCAGCTTTCCTTCACGCACGCTGGCTGCGCCTTCGGCCATTGGAGCAATGAGTGGTCTGACCATGGAGGCATGATTACCAATCTGCATCCCCAGCATGCTGGTGCCTTCACGGATCGTCTGGTAGAGCAGACAGACACGACCGGCACTGGCGGCTCCAGCCTGGCGGATCACCATGGCGGCGCGCTCCTGCAGGCCGTATTTTTCCAGCACCCCCACTACCGGCATCATGAGAATGACAGGTAGGGTCATGAATCGGTTATCAATGAAGAAGCTGCCGAGCATGGCCATGATGTCATTGAGGCTAAACCCGGCAATCAGTCCGGTGACGAGACCGGCCGCTAATACGGATAACAAAGTGTTCAGGCGCAGTGCAAAGCCCACTGCCACGATGATAATGCCCAGTAGTTTCAACATAAGTTATCGCCTCTGTCACCAGGCTTAACTGATTTCATGCCAGTAAGGGATGGCTGTGAAAAACAGGGCGCATTTAATGTCTGTTGCTTCCATGCCATGAAACAGTTCTGCGTAGCGTTTTAACTGTGGTCTATATTTGATTTCCTGTGCCTGCAGAAATTCTTCCAGGGCTTGGTCGGGTTTGTGCCGGGAGGATTTGTAATCGATTATCCAGCGTACTCCATCGTCGATAAAGGTCCTGTCGATTATGAATTCCTTGCGGTAGTCGCGGCTGTAATCACTCAGAGACAGTTCGCTGGCGCTGGCCTCATGCTCCGGGTTAAATAGCCAGGCAGCTTTTTCATGCTGTGTGCAGGCCTGCAGGTTCCGTACAATTATTTTCAGTGCCTGTTCCAGTGTGCTCTTATCAGGACAGACGCTTTGCAGCTGCTTGCACCACAGGGCCTTGAATTTTTCTTCGTGGGATTCGTCCAGAACATCAATACCTTTGCTCACTTTTAACTGCAAACAGCGATGGATAATGTCGCCGATACGTTTTTCCAGCAGGTTCAGGTGGCTATCGAATTCAGGTTTATCCAGAGATCCAATGCTTGCCGCTTCTTGTGTTATGCCTTGCCAGTTTGCTGGTAGGCGTTGCAGGGTTTTTTGTGTTGATAGCCCAGAAATTTTGTGTTGGCTCTCGTCGTCCAGGTTTTTAATGCTTAGGAGGTCTTTGCGTTCACAAAGCTGGGGCCAGAGACAGCTGAGGAGGGAAGAACTGGCCGGTGCTTTGTAATTGTCTTTGTCATCAAGCTGTACCTGAGCATAGAGGAAAGCCTGTTCCCTTGCGCGGGTGACGGCAATATACAATAAGCGAGTATTTTCCAGCTTGCGGCGAATGTCGGCTTCATTGGCCAGATAACGGTAACTGGGATTATCGTCTTCGCCTTTGGCATTAAGCGGGGCGAGCAAGAGCAGGGAATCACGTTGTGCCGAACTTTGTTCCTGCCACAGGAAAAGTGCTTTTTTACCCGGTGGAGGCGTGCGGTCAAGGCCAGGCAACAGGACATAATCAAATTCCAGTCCCTTGGCATTGTGAATGGTCATGATTTGTAAGGGGGGCCGTGTATCCAGTGAAGCTCCCAGATAAGTTTCCTGACAGCGCTGACGAAAATGATGTATGTCGAGCAGGTCAGGTCCCTGGGCTTCATTTTCGAGCAAGTCCAGAAAACGATCGACATAGGACAGTTCAAAATCAAACGTGAGACAGGCTGGGCCGCCAAGTTGTGTCCAGCAGCTTTCCAGCCAATCGCGAATGGGTAGCCAGCCACGTGTTTGCTGTGCTTTCAGCAGAACGGGCATGACTCTTTGCAGGCGTTTGAGAGTAAGTTCAGAGAGCTCGGTGCAGACTGAAAAATTTTCAAGCGCCTGCCACAGGCTAAACGACTGTGCCTCGGCAAAGCGTTTCAGAATATGTATCTCCTGCAGGCTAAGGCCAATAAAGGGACAGCGTAGCAAAGCAAACAGGGCTGTAATATCGGCCTGGTTCAGAAGGCTCTGCAACAGGCTGATTAAATCCTTGATGACAGCAAAAGTGCTCAAGCTATCTATACCGGCGGCATTCCAGGCGATGTCGGCTTCCCTCAGAGCAGGAATAATTTCGCGCAGGTGCGAACGTGAACGTACCAGTATGGCAATCGACTTGTCTTTATTCGTTAGCAGTTGCTGAATCTGCTGCACCAGGCACCGGGCTTCCTGTCTGCTAGCAATATCACTGGAGATTTTTTCGCCAGACGGGTGAACCAGTAAGGTGCTGTGCAGGCCTTCATAGATTTCTTCTCGTGTCGCTTGACTGGCACTGTAAGTGACTGCGCCGCGCGAGATATTGTCCTGAGCGGGGAAGGCCGAACTAAAGAGGCGGTTCACATGAGCAACAAGATGTTGATGCGAGCGGAAATTCATCTTTAGTTGCAGGCTGTCGAGCATGATGGAACCAATGCCCTGGTCGCGTGCTTTCAGAAACAGACCGACATCGGCATTGCGGAAACCGTAGCAGGACTGCATACCGTCACCGACGATAAACAGAGTACGTCCATCGATTGGCTGCCAGCCCTGGGTAAGTTTTTTCAGCAACTCGATCTGTTGATGCGAAGTGTCCTGAAACTCATCAACCAGCAGATGTTTGATTCTGAGATCCAGTCGCAGGGCAAGATCGCTGACGGCATCTTCATCGCCCAGGGCATCAAGCGCACTGCTGCTAATATGAATGTAATCGGCTTTGTTTTCCTGTTGCAGCCTGATATTAAGTTCAGAGACCAGATGAATCAGTACGTTACTCAAGGTTTCCAGAAAATCCCATTCCTGGGCGCCGTAAGTGCTGGCAGGCAGAATCTGTAAAGACTGAAGCGTGCTGGGTAGAACGTGCTCCTGCGCCAGCGTATTCAGTAAAGATTTGAATTCTGTTTTACGCTGTTCAAATAACTGTTTTTCAGCAAGATCTTTGCCATCGCCTTTGGCAGGAAAGCCGTTTTTAATACTGATTCCGGCAGGCTTGCGCAGCTCACCGTTCCTGGTCAGCAGGAAATCAGCCAGGGCGACCCAGCATTGCTGCGCAGAAAGATCGGTGGCTGGCAAGTCAGTTCCCCAGTTAAATTTACTCAGCGAATCATCACCAGCCTGCGAAAGATTAAGCGCTGCGAATTTGACCAGAGGAAGTAGAGTATTTGTGAAGGGGGCAAGTTGTTCAGCGCAGGCATTAATGACTTCAAGTATGACTTCCTGCAAATTCTCGCTCAGTTCTTCCCGCAGGTCGCCGCGCCGAGACATACCCATCATATGTGGCAGCCATTGCTCACGCTTACCAAGCAAAGCACTCAGCAACTCCTGCGCGCGTCCCAGATTGTTATCCAGATGTTGCAGAAAGTGCGCGAGTTCTTGCGCGATGACCTCATCGCTTTCCAGTCTGGTGAAAAGCTCAGTGACGGCATCGTGATACAGCAGCTTAGCCGGTTCAATGACTTCAACTCGGCCACCAAGCCCACTAACCACAGGCAGCTGCGCACACAAAGAGGCATTGAAGGCATCGATGGTGCTGATTTGCAGGCGCTGCGGATTTGCCTGTAGCTGCCACTGCTTTTCCTGATCGCGCTTCAGGACTTGTTGAGCCAGTTCGCTGGTCAAGGGCGTCAAGGTATCTGTATCCGTCTGTCTCAAACTTTTTAACAAGCGCTGACGCATTTCAAAGGCGGCTTTACGGGTAAAGGTGAAAGCCAGAATCTCTTCCGGTTCATCACAGATTAACAGAAGCTTGAGCAGGCGCTGTGTCAGTAATTCGGTTTTACCGGAACCTGCAGGCGCCTGAACACAAAAAGAACGACTGACATCCAGGGCCTGTTCTCTTTCTTTCGCGTCGACAATCTTTGGATCAGTCATAGTTCACCTCAGATTGTTCTGCCGCATCCTCCAGTTTTTCCTGGATGCGGCAAAAGGCATCCAGGTGACAGTACTGACAGGAAGTGGAACTCTTGGGTTGAACGGCGCAGTATCCGGCCAGAAATTCATCCGCCATGGCCTGTAGACTTTGCTGCCAGATCAGTTGCAGTTGTTGCCAACTGATATCGGATGGTAGTTTTTTCTGGTCCCTTAGCGAAGTTTTTGGGTAAGTGTTCTCATTGGCGCTGATGCCACGATACTGCAGGCTGTCGATATTGACTTGGGCATAGAGCAGGGCGTTTACCGGTTGATATTGTCCCTGTTGAGCAAGTGCCTCGTTATACAGCAGGAGCTGTGGTGCAGAAGGTCGTTGGTCATTCCAACTGGTAGCGTTATTCCTGCCACTTTTGTAATCAATCAGGACATGCCCAGCGTCACTTTGATCAATACGATCGATGCGAAATCTTAAAGAGAGTCCTGCATGGTGCCAGTTAACTACTGTTTCATGAGCGATGACTGTGAAAGGGGCGCGTTGCTTTTCAATATCCAGCCAACGCGTGATTAACTTGTACAGGCGCTGTTTTTCCAGTTCGACATAACGGGGACGCATCAGCTGTGGATGTTTCCTCTTGAGATAAGACAGCCCGGTAGAAATGGCTTCGTTGATTATGCTTTTCTGCTGATCCGTCTTTAGGTTTTGCAGGTTGTTTGAATTCAGTATCTGCTGCCAGAGTTTTTCAAGCACCCGGTGTAGCATGCTGCCGATGTCCTTGGCCGGAATACCGTAAGTGATAGCTGGCAATTCTTTCGCATCAAGACGGTGTAATGCAAAAGCACGGAATGGACATTCGGCCTGATCCTGAATTAGGGCTACGCCACCACCCAGTGTTTCCTCAGGCTGTAAAGTCAACGCAGTCAGTTCAGTAAGGCTTTCCAGTTCAGGCTTTTTTTGTGCCTGCCGATAGATGTGAATACTGTCTTTATGTAGCAGCACAGCAAAGTCCTTGCTTTCAAGGTCTGATATCTCGATATCGGAGCCGAGCTCGTAAAGCAGGTTACTGGCAGTCTGCTCACCAAATTCACTGCCGCGCGGAAAACTGAAGATCAGCTCTTTGCCGGTATTGTTACGGATGTTCTGCAAATTGCCCAAGGCATTCTGGTAACTGAGCTGCGCGCTACTGTTGGGAAGCTTGTATTTTCGTTGCAAGGGGAAGGGGATAAAGGGGTTGGCATGTTGCCTGACTGGCCACTGTGTATCTGAAAGACCCATGAACCAGAGATGCGTGAACTGCAATCCTTCTGCATCCTGGGCATGCAGGATCTGCACGGGTGCTTCCTGGCGATGTTCCCGGTTGCTCAGATTCAGTAGCGCCTGTTCAAACTGACTCAGAGCTTCATTGATGGATACTGTGCCAATAATGAAATCCAGCTGTTTGAGCTGCCTGAACGCTTCGCTGCAGTAGCTGCGCAAGAGCGCTGTGTACTGATCGGTTTCGTCTGCTGGCCACACCAGCTTTTCGAGCTGGCGGTCAAACAGTTCGACCCAGTCAGTGAGCTTTTGATACTTTTGCTGCTGCCGATTAAAGTCTTCGCAGTCCTGCAAGGCCTGGTGTAATAAGGGGCTGTACCAGGGCTTGTCTTTCTGTCCGAGGGAATAGCGCAGGTCAGCACTGCGCACAAGAGACTCAGCTCTGTCGCGTATATGCAACTCCATGGCTGCCCGCTTCGCGGATTCTGCTTCTGCTGCCAGTAATAGCCCTGAACGTAGCAGGTAGCAGACATCCAAAGCTGACAATTCGCGCAGATTGAATTTCAGCAAATGCGGTAGTTGTTTGAGAGCTGGAATATCCTGGCAGACACTGAGATCGCTTTGAATGAAACAGGCTTGCCTGAATGCTGACGTGCTTCCATAGGCATCCCTGAACAGGCGTTTCAGAGCGGGCAGTTGTTCTTGTAACTCATTACAGATAATGCCGATTCTGGCTTGTGGATTTTCGGACAGAATTTGCCGGCTCCACTGCGCACTGGCCCGAATTTCTTCGGCTGTACTGGCACAGGAATATTTCTGTAACTCTGGCTTGTGTTGCTGCCAGTGTTTGAATTCAAGCTGGCATTGTGACTGTAATTGTCTGAATAAGGTCTGATACAGTGGTGGTGGCTCTGCAAAGCCAAGCGCGATAATTCTGTCGGGAAGACCGGCTGATATTTTTGTTAATTTGCCGAGCAGCCGCTGTAACAGTTCAGCAAAGCTGCTCAACCCATTTTGTTTGCAGCGTTGTCGATATAAATGCACCCATTCCAGAAAGGCAGTACAGTCATCTACCTGATCCTGGCGCCTGCTTTGAAAGGGTTTGAATTCATCCAGAGGGATTTGCCACTGTAGGCTCAGACGATAAGCCTCCAGAACCTGGGCAGCAGCATTTTGAAGATTCAGCAGTGGGTTTTTAACAGCGCTGTCACGAATCAGTTTTTTCCAAAGACTCAATTCCTGATGGCTTTCGAGTATTGTCAGGGGCTCACAGGCAGAGTCCTGTTCAATCAGATCCTGAAAGCGTTGCCTGAGCCAGATATCGATAGGATAAATGGCCGGGCTGGGAGCAAGCTGTTGTTTCTGTTCGGCCCTGAGTACCTGGCCATACGCTTCATGTGCCTGTACGGCAGTACGGTGGTTGGGCGTGAGAATGACGCAGCCGTTTTTAAGCAGTTCGAAGAGGTCTGCGGAATCGATGGTTTGCTCGGGCATGGACACAAAGTGTATTACATATTACGCACTTTTGGGTCCCGCCCGAGGCGATTAATTTTCCTGCGTTTGCGAGTTTTCCACAGAGGGAGCATCATCTGCAACAGGAGGGGGAGTCTGCTTTTCAGCGGCTTGACGCATCCTGTTGCGAGGGTCATTGGGTGCCCGCCTGGGTTCCTGCTGCGCTGCTGCCGGACTTGATGGTTCACTTGCTGCTGGCGTCACGGTTGCCACCTTACTGACAGCTTCAGCCGATTCGGTTTTGGCTGGCTCTTTGTCCTGTCTTTGTATTGCCTCTTCAGCAGTCTGATTTTCGGCTTCAGGTGTGGCTGCGGCCAAGGCAGCTGGGGCTTGAGCTTTGGGGGCTTCTACTTTTTTAGGGGTGTCGGCTTTGGCTGGCTCTGCTTTTTGAGTCTCTACAGCGGCTTGCTGTTCCACAGGAGCATTTTGTAATGGCTTATCGGCGGGTTTTTCAGCTGCTTTGGGCTGCGCGTCTTCGGCAGCAGTAGCTTCACTCCGCTGGCGTTCCTGCAACTGGGGCTTGGGCTTGTTGGATGGACGCCTTCTGGAACCTGCATTTGCCGGCTTATCCTGTCTATCTGTATCGTCTTTGCTGTCCTTGTTTTGTGGTCCTCTGCGCTTTGCTTTCTTTTTCTGGGGGGGCGCTGTTGTATCTCTGGGCTTGGCTTCTTTGCCAGGTCCATCCTCAGATGGGCGCTTTCTGCTTTGCTGGCCGGATTTAGCTTTTTTCGGTCTGTTCGCCTGCCTTTTTTCAGTCTGGGGACTGGCTTTTATCTCGGTTGTAGTAGTTGTTTTGGGCTCGGTGTTGCCGGTAGCTGGTTCGGTGCTGCTAAACAGGCTTTTCAGTGCGGCTGAGATGGCTGAGCCAAAGCTCTTGCTCGGTTCTGGTTGTGGCGCATAGGGGCTAGCCTGCATATGGGGTGCCTGGACGGCGGCGGCCACACTTTCTAGCGGCTGACGCGGCAGGAATTCATCGACTTCCGGCTGTTGCTCGGTTTCAATCTGGTAACTGCGGGTGATCTCTTCATCATTAACGCCGGAAATTTCATAGTGTGGCGTTTCAAGCATCGGGCTGGGAACGATGACCACTTTGGTATTGGTGCCGCTTTCGATGCCTGAAATAACGTCGCGTTTTTCATTGAGCAGGTAGGAAGCGACACTGACCGGCACAATGGCCCGAACTTCACTGGAGTTCTGCTTGTTGGCCTCTTCCTGCAGGATACGCATGATCGACAGGGAGAGAGACTCAATATCACGGATGCTGCCCTGTCCATCACAGCGCGGACAGACAATGGCGCTGGTTTCACCCAATGAGGGCCTCAGGCGCTGCCGAGACATCTCCAGTAGACCGAAGCGTGAAATCCGGCCGACCTGTACACGGGCGCGGTCCATTTCCAGGGCGGCGCGCATGCGGTTTTCAACTTCTCGCTGATTTTTCTGTGAAAGCATATCGATGAAGTCGATGACCACCAGTCCGCCCATGTCACGTAAGCGCAGCTGCCGAGCAATCTCATCGGCTGCTTCCAGGTTGGTCATCAGTGCGGTTTCTTCAATATCCGAACCGCGGGTTGCGCGCGAAGAGTTAATATCAATGGATACCAGTGCTTCGGTCGGATCAATGACAATGGAACCACCGGAAGGTAGTTTTACTTCGCGTTGGAAGGCACTTTCGATCTGACTTTCAATCTGGAAATGGGTGAACAGGGGTACCGAGCTTTCATGCAGTTTAATGCGCTCCTCAAACTGGGGCATCACCTGCTGTACAAAGCTTTTGGCTTCATCATAGCTGGCCTTTGTATCCAGAATGACCTCGCCGATATCCTGTCTCAGGTAGTCACGAATGGCACGGATAATGACATTACTTTCCTGATAAATCAGCAGGGGGGCTTGTTGTTCCTCGCTGGCTGTCTTGATGGAATCCCAGAGTTTCAGAAGATAATCGAGGTCCCATTGCAGCTCTTCCGAGGCTCTGCCGACACCAGCAGTACGCACGATAATACCCATGCCATCAGGAATTTTAAGGCCGCTGAGCGCTTCACGTAATTCGGTTCGCTCATCTCCCTCGATGCGGCGTGAAATACCGCCTGCACGTGGGTTGTTTGGCATCAGGACCAGATAACGGCCGGCCAAACTAACCATGGTTGTCAGGGCAGCCCCTTTATTGCCGCGTTCTTCCTTATCAACCTGAATAATGACATCAATACCTTCCTTGACGACATCCTTGATGTTAATGCGCCCATTGATTTCAGAAGGTTGTTTGGAGAAATATTCTTTGGAAATTTCCTTCAGGGGCAGGAAGCCATGCCGGTCAGCACCGAAATTGACAAAGGCGGCTTCCAGGCTCGGTTCAATGCGGGTGATCTTGCCTTTATAGATGTTGGCTTTTTTCTGGATGCGGGTGCGGTTTTCGATATCCAGATCATAGAGGCGCTGGCCGTCGACCAGTGCTACGCGCAACTCCTCTTTCTGGGTTGCGTTTATAAGCATTCGTTTCATAATGTTCCGTTACTTCAATCAGTGGGTCGGGTAACGGAATGATCTGGCCGGGTGGCCGGAAAGCATCTATAAATCAGATGAGATAAATATAATAACTATTTGTTTTTATTATATTTAAAACAAGTTTATGAGAAGATCTTCTGCAGCTTGGCAGAGGGCTTTGCACGATGCCGGAAATACCAGGCAAACACGCTGTATTGCTTCTTGCCAACCCTGAACAGCCTTGAAAATGAGGTAAAAGGGCTGGTGTTTAAACTTGTTTTGGTTCCCTCAGGAACCCGAATTCACATCTAAATTACGTTATTCTGTTACCCGTAAGCCCGGGTTAATTTTCCTGCCTGAGCAGGCTCTTTGTTCAATTGCCCGGCCAGTTTGATAGCTGGTCATGGCGAAATTCGTGTCTCTTTCCTTGTGATCCCATTAGCTGGGTCTAATTACATGTTTTCAAGTCGTTAAAATTTTGTGTCGTATTTGAGGCAGCTTCGATGTTTAACTAAATCTACTTTTCTGCCTGGCGGGGGATGCAGTTATACTTGCGTTTTCATCCCTGAGGGCCCTGGCTAAAGACTGCCAGTCCGACGGATCGAAATATAACAGTAATATCCTGCCAGTTCAATCATTTAAGGGGTTTTACTAAGGAGCCACTGAATGTTGGCCGGTCTCTAAAAAGGCCGTAGGATACGCTTTAACAAATATGTTAGCCTGAAAAATACCTCACATGAGCGAAAAACCTGCCAGACCCAATAAAACGCTAGCATATAGTGGAATGAGTCCAACCAAGGTCCAGCAACTTGAGGTGGATGATAACGGGCAGGGGCAGAGAATTGATAATTTTTTAAAATCGCGCCTCAAGGGTGTTCCCAAAAGCCTTATTTATCGCATTATCCGTAAAGGTGAAGTACGAGTTAATGGTAAACGGATAAAGCCAGACTACAAACTTAAAGTGGCTGATTCGATTCGGGTGCCACCATTGCGACTGAGCCAGGAAAAACCACTTGAACCCGGAGAGAGCCTGCTGGCAGTGCTACAGAAGGCGGTCTTGTTCGAGGATGAGGACATTCTTGTGATCAACAAGCCCTCTGGACTGGCAGTGCACCGTGGTAGTGGGGTCAGCATCAGTGTCATCGATGCTTTGCGAAGCCTTTACGCGGGACAGTATCTTGAACTGGTGCATCGTCTGGATAAAGGCACCTCGGGATGTCTTCTGCTGGCCAGGAATGCCAGAGCGTTGAAGTTCCTACAGGATGATTTTCGCGAGCGAGCCACAGAAAAGGATTATCATGCCCTGATACATGGCTTGTGGCCGGAGCCGCTGCATCTTGTCAGTGCGGGTTTGCAGCGCAGTGCCGAAAAACACGGTCAACGTAAAGTCTTTATCAGTCAGGATGGCAAGCAGGCCCTTACCCGCTTTAGTGTGCTGGAGCATTATCATTCACATTCACTTGTACTGGCACAGCCACAGACAGGACGAACCCACCAGATCAGGGTGCATGCCGGTTTTGCCGGTTTCCCCTTGTGTGGTGACGAAAAGTACAGCTCAAGGGAGCAGATGAAGTCTCTCAAGGTGTTAGGAATCAAACGATTATGTCTGCATGCAGCAGCCTTGTGCTTCAGACATCCGCGCAATGCTCAAGCCATGCAGATGAGAGCCCCTTATGATGCTTCTTTTTCTGCCGCCATACAGGCACTTGCAGCACAAGGCCGGTAAGGGAATCTTTTGACAGGCAGTATGACAGTGCCTATCATGCGCGCCTATGTCGCCAGCAGCCACTCAACACCAAATAGACGTCCGCAAATTTTTCGCCCAGCAAGCTGATTATCAGGCCAGTTTTAAGCTGTCACTTTTCCCGCGCCTAACAGGGTTACTGGCACAGGATGATAATAAACACGCAGAAATACGGGTTGATCTGCAATTCAGAAAAGATGCCCAGGGTGACTGTTTTGTTTCAGGCAATATACAGTCCCAGCTCTCCCTGACCTGTCAGCGCTGCCTGCAAAGTGTGGCTTTTCCGATAAACAGTGAACTGCATATCCAGGTTGTGGAAAGTTTGCAAGAAGCAGGGGATCGTGAACTGGATGCCGATGAACTGGAGCTTGTTGTGAGTGAGCAGGGCAGGCTGGATTTGCTTACACTGATTGAAGATGAAGTGATGCTCAGTCTGCCAATTGTGATCTACCATGAGGATGCGGACTGCAATCAGACGCTGAGCGATTTCAGGGAAGCGGAAATCCGGCATGCCCGGGATGACATGAAAAAGCCCTTTGCCGAACTTGCCGGCCTGAAAAAACAGCTGCAGGCTCAAAAACACAAGTTCAAGGCACTGGATGACCCGGATAATCCGGACCCTGAATTAAGTAAATAATTAAAAATTTCTTGTCGATACTTGCGTTATAATCCTGTAGAATCACGCGATTTTTCGGGCAGACTCGGATTCTGACCAGTTTTTTTGAGAGGTAATTGGCATGGCAGTTCAACAAAACAGAGTGACCCGTTCCAAGCGCAACATGCGTCGGGCACATGACTCTTTGTCAAAAGCGACAATTTCGACTGACGCCGAAACAGGCGAGCGTCATCGTCGTCACCATATGAGCCAGGATGGCTTTTATAAGGGACGACAGATTGTCCGCGGCAAGGACGACTAAGCTCAGGGTTTAATCCTGACTCGTAAAAAAGCAGCTTGAAGAGCTGCTTTTTGCTTTTTAGGCATTTCCAATAAAACTTACCATCATGAGACGCTAACAAGGGTAGCTTGAATGCAGCAAGATTTAGGTTTTATTTTTCCAGGGCAGGGATCTCAAAAAGAAGGCATGCTGGCCGAACTGGCGGAACAACATGCTGTGATCGGGCAGACCTTCAGACAGGCATCCGATGTGCTGGGCTATGACCTCTGGGCCTTGTGCCAGGAGGATCCTGACAAACAGCTCAGTTTGACTCATATCACTCAACCCGCGATTTTGACGGCCTCCGTTGCGCTCTGGCGCTTGTGGCAGGACTTGGGTGGCGCCATGCCAGCCATCATGGCGGGTCATAGTCTGGGTGAATATTCAGCACTGGTCTGCAGTGGTGCCTTGCAATTCACCGATGCCGTAGCACTGGTGCGTAAGCGCGGGGAATTCATGCAATCTGCAGTTCCAGTAGGCCTAGGAGCCATGGCAGCGATTGTTGGACTGGAAGATGCCGAGGTGCAAGCTGCCTGTGCCCAGGCGGCAGAATCAGAAACGGTGGATGCAGTGAATTTCAATTCGCCTGGACAGGTCGTGATTGCTGGACACAAAGCTGCCGTTGAGCGAGCCATTGAGGCCTGTAAGGCTAGCGGTGCGAAACGCGCCTTGCCGTTGCCGGTTAGCGCGCCTTTCCATTCATCATTGATGCTGCCAGCGGCAGAGCGTTTTGCCGAGGAACTGGCCAGTGTCGAGATATCTGTTCCTACTGTTCCGGTCCTGCAAAACTATCAGTTATCCCTGAGTACTGAAGACACCGCTGCAATCCGCGACAAGCTGGTCAAACAGATTTACAGCCCGGTGCCCTGGGTGGAAACCATTCGGTATTTTTCAGAGCAGGGGATAAAGACCGTCATAGAATGTGGTCCGAGTAAGGTGCTCTGTGGCTTGAACAAGCGAATCAACCCGGATATGGATGCACAAGCCAGTGAAAACCAGGCTGCACTGGAAGCTGCGCTGGCAGCAGTAACGGCTGCCTGAGGAGGAAGCATTTTATGAGCGATAAAACAGCAGTAGTGACAGGAGCAAGCCGTGGTATTGGCAAGGCCATCGCCTTGCAGTTGGGCAAGCAAAATGGCTGTACCGTATTGGGTACGGCAACCACACAAGTCGGCGCCGAAAAAATCTCTGCCTACCTGGCTGAGGCAGGTATCGGTGGCAAGGGCTATTGCCTGAATGTGACAGATGATGAATCCATCAAACAGTTTTGTCAGCAAATTCAAGAAGACTTCGAGGCTCCTCAGATCCTGGTAAACAATGCCGGCGTCACCCGCGACAATATTCTGATGCGTATGAAAGACGAGGAATGGCAGGAAGTTATTGATACCAATCTCAGTGCCATATTTCGCGTTTCAAAAGCGCTGGTCCGCGGCATGACCAAGGCCCGTTGGGGGCGCATTATCAGCATCAGTTCCGTTGTCGGTTCCAGCGGTAATCTGGGGCAGGCCAACTATGCTGCATCCAAGGCGGGGATCGAGGGTTTTTCACGGGCACTGGCTATAGAATTGGGATCTCGGGGCATTACCGTCAACTGTGTTGCGCCGGGGTTTATTGATACTGACATGACCAAGGAAATCAGTGAGGAGCACAGCCAGCTCCTGCTTGGCAAGATCCCACTGGGACGTTACGGGCAGCCGGAAGAAATTGCAGCCGCTGTGGCCTTTCTGGCTTCTGATGGTGCTGCCTATATCACTGGCGAGACTTTACATATCAATGGCGGGATGTACATGGGCTGAACGGGAAAATGCGAGTTTGAGATTACAATCCCGTGAAAAAAAGGTAAACTGGCGGCCTGAAATTCAAGGCACTGATAAGCTGCTCGAAAAACAGTCATTATCAGAAAAGAAAAATAACGATTTAATTTATTCTCATTAGTTAGAAGAAACACCAGGAGCATAGTAAATATGAGTAGTGTTGAAGAGCGTGTAAAAAAAATAGTTTCTGAGCAACTCGGGGTAAAAGAGGAAGAAGTTAAAAGTGAAGCCTCTTTTGTTGAAGATTTGGGTGCAGACTCTCTTGATACTGTGGAATTGGTCATGGCCTTGGAAGAAGAGTTTGAAACAGAAATTCCCGATGAGGAAGCTGAGAAAATTACTACGGTTCAACTGGCTATTGATTACATCAACGCCAACCTTTAAGCGAAGATTTCATTCTATAAAAGGCTACCCTTGGTTTTCCAGGAGTAGCTTTTTTATTTTAGGGGTCCTTTAAAAGAGGCGATGTTTTGGGTCGAAGAAGAGTTGTCGTAACCGGTCTGGGGCTGCTGACTTCAGTCGGCAATAACGTTGAGGAAACCTGGTCAAGTCTTCTGGCCGGGAAAAGCGGTATTGCCAATATCGAACATTTCGATGTCAGTGCCTATACCACGCATTTCGCCGGTTGTGTGAAGGGCTTTGATGTGACGCAGTACATGCCACTCAAAGAAGCCCGCCGTATGGATGTTTTCCTGCAGTATGGTATGGCTGCCGGTATCCAGGCAGTTCAGGATGCAGGCCTGGATCAGGCTACCTATGACCCAACTCGCATAGGCGTCTTTGTCGGGTCGGGTATCGGCGGTATCACCAATATTGAGGCAGTGGTGCAGACCATCGACAGTTCGGGGCCACGCAAGATTTCACCTTTTTTCGTGCCCGGATCAATCATCAACATGATCTCTGGCAACCTCTCCATAAAATACAATTTCCAGGGGCCAAATCTGGCGATATCGACAGCCTGTAGTACGGGTACACACAGTATTGGTATGGCTGCACGTCTGATTGCCTATGGTGATGCCGATGCCATGCTTTGCGGGGGAGCTGAGATGGCATCTTCGCCGGTAGGAATCGGCGGTTTTGGTGCCGCCCGGGCGCTTTCCACCCGCAATGATGCACCCGAGCAGGCTAGCCGCCCCTGGGACAGAGATCGTGATGGTTTTGCCCTCGGCGATGGTAGCGGGGTCATTGTGCTGGAAGAATATGAGGCGGCCAAAAAGCGTGGCGCCAATATTTATGCAGAATTAAGTGGCTTCGGCCTGGGCGGAGATGCCTTTCACATCACCTCCCCCAGTGAAGATGGAGCCGGTGCAGCAAGCTGTATGCAAAATGCACTCAAGGATGCCCGTCTGAATGCCGATGAACTTGGATATATCAATGCCCATGGCACATCAACCCCGGCAGGAGACCTGGCAGAAACCCAGGCCATTCACAAGGTGTTTGGTGCGGCAGCTAAAAGCCTGTCGGTCAGCTCGACCAAGTCGATGATTGGGCACTTGCTGGGTGCGGCGGGTGCTGTTGAGGCGGTATTCAGTGTCTTAAGCCTGCGTGATCAGGTGGCGCCGCCTACCATTAATCTTGATAATCCAGGCGAAGGTTGCGACCTGGATTATGTTCCACATGCCGCCAAAGATATCAAAACGAATGCCGTCATGAGTAATTCTTTTGGCTTTGGCGGTACAAACGGCACCCTGATTTTTTCGCGGATATAATTCTCGCTTCGACTTGATTCTGATTGGCCAGACAAGCACGTTGTTTGAGCTTTGCTGCGGAAAGCATGGTCTGAATGAGCGCAAGCGTAATCACAATATGGATCTGCTTGAAGCGCTCATGTCTGAAGCTCCAAAATGCTGGCTTGCTTGCAGACAAATGAAGCATTCCTGTGTAATAGTGCCTCTGCAGTTCGCTGTGCAAGCTGTTTTTTTGAGCCGGCCATAAGGATTTGCTGATCCAGTAACAATAAGCAATGTTTTATCTGATGCCCAAGTGATGAATGATGCAGTTACTTAAACAAACACGTTGGCAAAAGCGGCTGTTATTTTGGGCATACATCATTCTTGCCTGTGTGATAGTGCGAGCAGCATTTTTCTATCAGCATCTGGTCGCTACTTTGCAAATACCTGCAGCGGCAGAGAGCCCATTTTTATTTAGCGTCGACAGTGGGCAGTCTTTTACTCGCTTGAGTGAGCGATTGGAAGCGGCAGGCATTATCGACAGCAGTTTTGATTTTCGCTTGTTTGCACGACTCAGTGGTAAGGCTCAGCAGGTTCAGGCAGGAGAGTATGTGCTTGATACTGACATGAATGCTCTGGATCTGCTGGAGAAAATGGTCAGCGGTGATATTTTTTACCGCCAGGTCAGCATTCCGGAAGGCTGGACACTGGCGCAGGCTCTCCGGCAATTGCAGGGGCATCCGAATATTGAGTCAACCATTGATTTACAAAATGTTGAACAGCTGCAGTCAGTTTTTGGGACAGGCTTTTATCCGGAGGGTTTGTTTTTTCCCGACACCTATAACTTCAGCAATGGCATCAGCGACAGGGAGCTACTCGAACGCGGTGCAGTCCTGATGCAGTCTGTGCTCGACGAAGAGTGGCAAAACCGGGCCGTCGGCTTGCCTTTTGAAACCGCTTATGACGCATTAATTCTGGCGTCTATTGTAGAAAAGGAAACCGGACGTGCCGACGAGCGGCCGCTCATCGCCGGCGTGTTTGTGAACAGATTACACAACAATATGAGATTACAGACAGACCCGACTGTCATTTACGGCCTGGGAGATCGTTTTACCGGAGATTTGACGCGGGCACATTTACAGGAGGTGACGCCTTATAATACTTATCGTATTGACGGTTTACCGCCGACGCCAATAGCCTTGCCAGGCCGTGAGGCTATTGCAGCGGTATTGAATCCCGATATGACGGGTTATCTGTATTTTGTTGCCAAGGGTGATGGCAGTCATTATTTTTCCACGACACTGGAAGAACACAATGCAGCAGTTGCCCGTTATCAACTGGGCATTGAGGAATGATGAGCGAAGCAGGATTGATTGTAATAGAAGGTGTTGATGGAGCCGGAAAAGGTGTGCAGAGCAGAGCGCTGGAAGCTGCCATGCGTAAAGCCGGCTACCCGGTCTGCCTGACGCGTGAGCCTGGCGGCTCTCCTTCTGCCGAATTAATTCGGCAATTGATCGTGGAAGGTGAGGTGGACCGCTGGGATGATATCAGTGAACTTTTGCTTATCTATGCTGGGCGTCGTTCACACCTTCAGGAAACCATTTTGCCCATGCTGGCCAAAGGCAGTTGGGTTATTTCCGACCGGTTTGCCGATTCTTCACGAGCTTTTCAGGGAATTGCCGGAGGCGTGGGGATTGAGGTGGTTGAACAGATTCACCAAATTGTTGTTGGCAGTTTCACGCCGGCCTTGACCCTGATTTTAGACCTTGATCCTGAAATTTCTCTGCGCAGGGCGGCATTGCGAGGCGGTGCCGAGGATCGTTTTGAACAAAAAGGCCTGGTCTATCAGCAGAAAGTGCGTCAGGGTTTTCTGCAGCTGGCTGAGGCATCACCGGACACACATGTCGTTATTAACACGGATGACAGCATAGAGAATGTCGCGACAGCCATTCGGCTGGCCGTCAACAGTAAGCTGGGTCTGCAGCTATGAGGAAAAACGCATACCTGCCCTGGAACCAGCCTTTGATACAGCAACTTTCAACCTTACTTGCTGAGGAAAAGCTGGGGCATGCCTACCTCTTTCAGGGAGCGCTTGGGCTGGGCAAATACAGTGCGCTCATGGATTTTGCCGAGCTGCTGTTTTGCCAGGATGGGAGTTCTGAGAAAGCTTGTGGTAGTTGTCAGGGCTGTCGATTGTTTCAGGCAGGCACTCATCCGGATTTTCTCCACCTGACACGTGAGGAAGGTGCTACTCAGATCAAGATTGAACAGATTCGTGACAGCCAGTCATTCATCGGCAATACCCCCATGTTTGGCAAGCACAAAATACTGTTAATCGAGCCAGCAGAGCACCTGAATATCAATGCTGCTAATGCCTTGCTGAAAAACCTTGAAGAGCCAGCTAAAGGTACACTGATTTTCCTGATATGCCACCAGCCAGGCACATTGCTGCCCACAATTCGTAGTCGCTGCCAGGCTATCAAATTTTCGCAGCCAAAGCAGGATGACTCGCTGGCTTACCTGCGACAAAGTCTGCCAGCCGAGCAGGCAGAACAAGCCTTGTTGCTAAGTCGTGGCGCCCCCCTCAAAGCACGCCAACTGGTGGAAGAGGGGCGCTTGCAGGAGTTCGGTGAAATACAGCAATCCCTGCTAGACTTATTGCAAGAAGACATGTCGGTCAGTGAAGTTGCTGCGAGTTGGATTGAAATTGACAACGAAAATCTGCTCGAATGTCTGCTCACGACAGTAGACACAATGACCCGGGTTTTACAGGCGCAAAGCACAGACTGGAATGGTCAGCCCTTGCCGGAAACTCTGAAATCCCTGATTCATTCAGCAGGTACGCAGCGCTTGTTCCATTTGCATGAATTTTACCTTTCACTGCTCGATCTGCGGGCTAAACTGCGCAGCCGGTCGAACCCCAATCGTCTCTTATTGCTGGAGTCGCTTTGCCTGCATTGGCTTGAGCAGCTTTCCCGTCAAAACAACAGGGAGGTCGTAAGCGGATGAATTCGATTTCCAGTCAGACAGACAGCTGCGACATCCTGTCGGTCAGTGTCCGGGACATTTCGGTGCTTTATGCGTCCTATATGCCCTTTCTGGAGAATGGCGGAATTTTTATTCCTACTGACAGACGCTACCAGATGTGTGACGAGGTTTTTCTCTTATTGAGTTTGCAAGATGAGAGCAACAAGATACCGGTTAACGGAAAGATCGCCTGGCTGACGCCCCTGAACGCACAGGGAGCCAAGGTTCCCGGGGTCGGTGTGCAATTTACTGAAAATAACAGTGAAGCCAAACTTAAAATTGAAGAACTGCTGGCCGGGATGATGAAAAGTGGAAAGTCCAGCCACACGCTCTAGAAGCCAGCAACGCCGCCTTCATTACGCGGGTCAGATATACCTTCATAGTTGTTATCCAGCACCATAATTGAATTGGCATCGCCAATTCTGAAAGGAGAGGGCGTTACACCCTGATGGCCCATGCTGCGCAATGCAGAAAGAACAGCCGGTGAAATCGCGCCATCTTCAAAGCGAACGATATTGGGGAACCATTGATGATGAATACGTGGGCTGCTGACAGCTGCTTCAATGTCCATGCCATGATCGATGGTGTTCAAAATTACCTGTAACACGGTATTGATAATGGTTGATCCGCCTGGTGAACCGGTAATCAAAAATAACTCACCATCTTTCTCCACTATTGTGGGCGACATGGAACTTAACATGCGCTTGCCTGGCTGAATCTCATTGGCAACACGGCCGATCAGGCCAAAATTGTTGGCGACATTAGGGCTACTGGAGAAATCATCCATTTCGTTATTCAGTAAAAATCCGGTACCCGGCACCACAAACTTGTTGCCGTAAGAGGAGTTGAGGGTAGTGGTTATGGAGACAGCATTTCCTTCGCTATCAACCACAGAATAATGTGTCGTCTCAAGGCTTTCAGCAGGCCAGCGATTGGCATCCACTGCCTCGCTTTCGCTGGCATGGTTGGCATCGAAATCGGCAAAGCGTTCACGGGCATAGGTCTTGGATAAGAGTGTCTCGCTGGGTACTTCATAAAAATCAGGGTCTCCAAGGTGCTGCGCACGATCAGCATAGGCACGACGCTGGGCTTCAATCATAAGATGCAGGGTTTCTGTGCTGCCCCAGCCAAGTTCACCGAGATCATATGCTTCGAGCATGTTGAGCATTTCTATGATCAGGATACCGCCAGAGGATGGGGTGGGCATGGACCATATCTCATAGCCGCGGTAAGTTCCGTTTACTGGTTCGCGCCAGACAGGTTCGTAAGCAAGCAGGTCTTCATGGGTAATCAACCCGTTGTTTTGCTGCATGCTGGCAACCAGCAAATCAGCTGTTTCTCCGCTATAAAAACCATCACGCCCCTGCTCGGCAATACGTTTCAGTGATGCTGCCAGTTCAGCTTGTATCCAGCGTTCTCCAGCCTGATATGCCTGCCCATCTTTGCTGAAAATCTGCAGGGAAGAGGGGTAGGGAGCGAAGCGCGGCAGGTTATTTTCAAACTGTGAAGCCAGGTCTTCATTGAGAATAAAGCCATCTTCAGCCAATGCAATGGCTGGAGCCAGCACCGTTTCACGGGGCAGGCTGCCGAAGCGATCGAGCGCTTCCAGCAGACCTGCTACAGAGCCGGGGACTCCGCTAGCCTGCAGGCTGTTCAAAGAAAGCCGCCTGTCTACTTCGCCGTTTTCATTCAGAAACATATCGCGATGGGCTGCCGCAGGAGCTTTTTCACGAAAATCCAGCGTGAAAACCTCGCCATCTGCTGTGCGCATCACCATGAAGCCACCACCAGCGATGTTGCCTGCTGAAGGGTAGGTGACAGCCAGCGCGAAACCAACGGCGACTGCAGCATCAATGGCATTGCCACCCTGCGCCATTATGTCCTTGCCAACTTCAGATGCGATATCTGAGCGGGAGCTGACCATGCCATTGCTGGCACGCTGAAACTCGGCCAATACCTGACTGGTCGAGAGGATGAGTATGAGAAACAGAGCGAGTTTTTTCACAAGGTTCACTGCCTAGGTAATGCAATAGCTGCTAAATGCAGGGTAGATTCAGGCCCTAGCTTGTTTGGTTTGCAGGATGGGGGTTAACCCAGCAGTTCCAGCAAGGCTTCTTTCTTCTCAGGGGGCAAGGCATCCAGACGTTTCTGCAGTACATCGCTACTTGCCTGCATATCCCTATTCTGCTGAGAGTCGGCGCTCTGCAGATTCTGGGTTTCCCTGATAAAGTTATTGCCTGAAAACTCTTGCATATCCTCCAGTGGCAGGCTCTGCTTGATATGCTTTTCCAAAACCATGATGATTTCAGAATTCATGGACCGGCGGTTGTTTTCAGATAAAGTCTTGATCTGTTCACGCAAGCCTTTGGGTAAACGGATGACGAATTTCTCAACCAGAGCAAGGCCGCTTTTAGTAGAGTCGCTCACGAAGTCTCTCCTGAATTCATTCAAATTATTGAGCTATCACTTAATAATCCCGACTAATAATAACGTTTTGCAACAAAAGTAGGTATGTTTTTTGTAAAATTAGTCAGATTTTAAGTATTCTCCCATCAGTTAACTGGAATTCCAATGCAGAAATTTGACCTGTTTGTGATCGGTGCCGGTTCAGGCGGCGTTCGAACGGCCCGAATGGCGGCTTCTTACGGCGCGAAAGTAGCTATAGTCGAGGATAAATACCTGGGCGGAACCTGTGTCAATGTCGGCTGTATCCCCAAGAAGCTTTACAGCTTTGCCAGCCATTTTCATTATGATTTCGAAGACAGCAAAGCCTATGGCTGGAGTGGACTGAGCCCGAGTTTTGACTGGTCAATACTGCGAGATAACAAGCAGATTGAAATAAGTCGACTAAACGACATCTACAATAATATTCTGAGTTCGGCAGGGGTAGAGATACTGTCCGGCCATGCCAGTCTGCAGGACGCCAATACAGTAGTGGTGGATGGAAAGGCTTATCTGGCTGAGCGTATACTACTGGCAACTGGTGGATGGCCCTTTGTGCCAGATATTCCAGGGCGTGATCTGGTACTGACATCCAACGAGATTTTCGATCTTGATGAAATGCCGGGATCCATTCTGATTGTCGGAGGCGGCTATATTGCTGTTGAATTTGCTGGTATTTTTGCCGGCCTGGGTTCACAAACCACCTTGTCTTACCGGGGCAGCTTGCCGCTGGGAAATTTTGACCGTGATTTACGGCAGAAATTCACTGATGAACTGGCCAAACATGTCTCCCTGCGCTTGAATGCTGACATTGTTTCCATTCAGCAGGACTCGCAGGGTAAGCGAGTAGTCAGCTACCGTGATGGTGCTAAAGAATCATACGACTGTGTGCTTTATGCGACGGGACGTAAAGCCCGCACAGAAGGCCTGGGTCTGGGAAATACCCGGGTCCAGCTTGATAAGAAAGGAAATGTTGAGGTGGATGAGCATTTTCAGACAGGTGAACCCTCAATTTATGCTCTGGGGGATGTGGTAGGGCGTTTGGCCCTGACACCCGTGGCGCTAGCAGAGGGTATGGTGCTAGCCAAACGACTGTTTTTGGAGGCCGACAGTGAAATGGACTACAGCAATATTGCCACAGCCGTATTCAGTCACCCGAATCTGGCGACGGTGGGTTTAAGTGAGGATGCCGCGATCGATTCCGGCTTTGAATATGATGTCTATGAAAGTGATTTCAGGCACCTGAAGCACACCTTGAGTGGCCGCCATGAGCGGACTTACATGAAAATCATTGTTGAAAAGGGTTCAGACCGCGTGCTGGGCATGCACATGATGGGTAGTGAGGCTGGAGAAATCATACAGGGCTTTGCTGCCGCCATGAAATGCGGACTTACCAAGGCTCAACTGGATCAGACCATTGGTATACATCCGACCGCTGCTGAAGAATTTGTCACCATGAGAGAAAAAAGATAAATAATTTATAAACAATATGTTACAAAGGATAATTAATGAAAGGTATTAAGATAAAACAGCCCGCTGGATTGGAAAACCTGTACTATACAGACCTTGATGAAGCGCCAGAACCCAAAGCGGGCGAAATCCAGGTAAGAATCCAGGGCAGCTCGCTCAATTACCACGATTACAGCGTGGTTAAAGGAATCATGAAGCCTGCAGATGGGCGAATTCCTCTATCGGATGGTGCTGGCGTGATAACTGCCGTGGGAGAGGGCGTTACCGAATTCAAGGTAGGCGATCATGTCGTGTCGTGTTTTTTTCCTGATTGGCAGGATGGGCCGCCTACCGTAGCCGATTTTGCCAGAACCCCGGGAGATGGTATCGATGGTTATGCCTGTGAAATGGTGACTAAACCAGCAAGCTGGTTTACTTTGGCGCCAGAAGGCTATACCTCAGTAGAAGCGGCCTCTCTGACCACTGCAGGCCTGACGGCCTGGCGCTCTCTTGTCGTCCATGGCAAGCTCAAGGCCGGTGATACCGTGTTAATTCTGGGTACCGGCGGTGTTTCCATATTCTCCCTGCTCTTTGCCAGAGCCATGGGAGCACGGGTGTTCGCCACCTCCTCTTCAGATGAAAAAATTCAACGATTACAAAAGCTTGGAGCAGAGCAGACGCTCAATTATCGGCAAAATACCGAATGGGGGCAAACTGTGCTGGACTGGACTGACGGCCTGGGGGTTGATCACATTATCGAAGTTGGCGGCCCGGCAACCTTGCCACAATCCATAACAGCTGGCCGCATTGGGGGCCATATCCACCTAATGGGCGTGCTGACAGGCATAACTGGAGATATTCCTACAGCGACCTTCATGCGCAAGCAAATGAAGTTGCAAGGCATGATTGTCGGTAGCCGCCGTCAGCAGCAGGACATGGTCAGGGGAATTAACGCCACAGGTGTTAAACCGGTAATCGACAGGAGCTTTACGTTGGCGGATCTGGCTGATGCTTTCCGTTATGAAGAATCAGGCAGTCATTTCGGTAAGATAGGGGTCGAGATTTAACTATCCAGCACTAAATAGTAATTTTCTTTAATAACTTATTGATTCAAAAGGGCATATTATAGTCAACACACTATTTCCGGTAATCTTTATTACCGGAAATAGTGGAATATACGTAAAACCGCCAAGCTTTGCTGTGCTTACGCCCTCGGTTATTTTTGTAAACTGAAAAATAAAAAAAATGAATCTATTTAACTATATTGGCAGTTGTTTGATCAGGTGAATTGGAGCTTGGAAAATAAACAGGCGTGGGAACTGGAAAAATTGCCTGGATCAGGCATTTTCGACTAGCTTGGTAGGAAGGTCTTCTTGGTTATTAATGAAATCAATATCCTTTACAGAGAGCTTTTGGGGAAATTTTCTTTTAAAGTAGTGGTCAACAAGGTAATCGAAGTATTCCTTGCTGTTTTCCTGTTTGGCCTTGGCGAGTTCAAGCATGAGCTTGTGCAGAAGAACCTGGTCTTCAAATTGAATAATTAGCCGGTGAAGTGTCTCCTGATCCGCATCAGCAATTTCGCGAATGAGCTCTTTGGTTTTAATCAATGCGTCCAATGAGGGAAGTGTCCAAGTGCGTAAACAGTATGAACTTTTTATCTTTTATACAGTGTGGATACAAGCAAGGGGCCCTATCTTTCACAGACTTTCCTATGATTTTGCACAATCGTGTCAGAACGGTGCTACAGCCCTATGCCGATTGTTGGCTGAAAATCGGACTGGATACGTTGATATTGTTGACAGGTGGCTCACTAAAGCGTTCGAAAAATCATCTAGCTGCAGCAGGTACTCGCCAGCAGCACAGCGCTAGCAGCAGACTGACTGTAAGATGAAGTTTGTGCATGTTCATTTGAGTAACTATGGGAGCCTGTACCAGCTATCATGGCAGCTGAAATTTTATGCAATGAGGTTAATTCTGGATGAGACTGGGTGAAAAATATGCGACATTATTACCGGAAATAGTACAATGGTAGGCTGACTAGAAAACTTCAAGGTATATTTCTAAATATTATTAAATATCAATAAGTTAAAATTAATAGTTAATGTCAACTAGCAAAAGCCCTCTGCCCTTTTTCGACACCCTCAATGAGATGCACAATCCCTACCGGCATCCGGTCCGATCAGTAAAACACCTGCTGCAAAATGAACCCGCGCATGCCATCGAGGATTACCAGCATGCCAGTGAGTTTCTCTATTCCTATCGTGGCTCTCCAGACACTTTTTCCACATATCGCCGTGAAATTGAGCATTTCCTCCACTGGAGCTGGCTGATAGCCGCTAAATCACTGCGCGATGTCCGCCGTGAGGATATTGAATCCTATGTGGAATTCGCGCATAAGCCACCCAAAGCCTGGATTGGCGACCGCAATGTCGCCCGTTTTCTGGATAAACAGGGGGAGCGACAGGTGAACCCGCAATGGCGGCCTTATGTATTGCACAAACCTGGGCAGCCCTACTCCCTTTCACAAAGTGCCACGCAATCCATCTTCGCGGTCTTGAGCAGTTTCTATAACTATCTGATCCAGGAAGAGTATGTTGAGATGAATCCGGTAGCCCAGATTCGCCAAAAGAGCAAGTTTCTGCGTAAAACCCAGCATCAGAAACCGATTCGTCGCTTATCAGAGTTGCAGTGGTCCTATGTGCTGGAGGCAGCAGAAAGCCTGGCCAATGCTGAGCCAGAGCAGCATGAGCGTACCCTATTCATTATGCAGGCCCTGTTTGCCATGTACCTGAGGGTATCTGAGCTGGTGGAAACTGAGCGCTGGCAGCCCACTATGGGTGACTTTGAGCGTGATCTTGAAGGCAGCTGGTGGTTTCGCACTGTTGGCAAAGGTAACAAGGAACGTCAGATATCTGTCAGTGATGCCATGATGCTTGCTTTGAAGCGCTATCGTGAGTCGCGCAATCTAAGCCCCCTGCCAGCACCAGGTGAAGCTACGCCGCTGGTTCATAAAACCCGTGGCCAGGGTGGCATTACCAGCACCCGGCAAATACGCGGCATTGTGCAAAACTGTTTTGACCGGGCACAAAGCAAGATGCTCAAGGATGGCTTCAGTGAAGAGGCAACGCAGCTATCTGCTGCGACGGTCCACTGGCTGCGGCATACCGGCATTTCAGAAGATGTCAAACACCGTCCCCGTGAACACGTGCGTGATGATGCTGGACATGGCAGTAGTGCGATTACTGATCGCTATATAGATGTCGAGCTGAGCGCCCGCCATGCCTCGGCGCGCAAAAAAAGAATAAAACCCGATTAAGTTCACAATCCTTACAAGGTTTGCCCTAGAAAAACGATGAAAATTCCCCATAAATAAGTTAAGTTAGTTTTCAATTTGCAAGAAAACCGCGTTATCCAGGAAGCAAGATGACAATGAAGACTGTGATTTCTTTACCAAAGATTCTTTTTACTGGCACCGTGCTGGGCCTGCTGATTGCGGCTCTGGCATCCCTGCCTCTTTCTGCCCAGCAGGCGCCGCAATACCTAGCTCAGAATATTCCGCTGGATGTTGATACCATTTACCAGGAGATCACGCCGGTCGATGAATATACTCCTATCACGCGCTCCATTCTGAGCCAACTGATTAGAAATCACTATTCTGAGGTGCGTGTGGATGATGATTTTTCCAGCCTGCTGCTGGATCGTTATCTGGAAAATCTGGACGGCTCACGCATCTATTTCACCCAGGCGGATATCGATGAATTTGAACAATACCGTTTTGAGCTGGATGACATGTTACGTGCCGGTGATGTCGAAGCTGGCTTTGTCATGTATAACCGTTATCAGCAACGGGTGATCGAACGCATGGTGTATTCGCTCAAGCGCATTGAGGAAGATGACATGCCTTTTGATTTCACGATTGACGAAAGCATGGTAATCGACCGCTCTGAAGAGCCCTGGCCGGCCAACCATGAAGAGCTTGAGGACCTATGGCGCAAACGGGTCAAGAGCAATGTCTTGAGTGCTCTCCTGGCAGATGAAGATACCAGTGAGGCTGAAGTGCTGGAAGATTTGAGTGAGCGCTACCGCTCTCAGCTCAGCCAGCTGCTGAAAAATGACCAGCGTGAAGTATTCCAGCTTTACATGGATACACTCACCATGGCGATTGATCCGCATACACAGTATTACCTGCCGCAGGCTGCTGAAAATTTCAATATGAACATGAGCCTGCAGTTGCAGGGCATCGGTGCAGTACTGACCACTGAAGATGAGTACACCAAGGTGGTGGAGATCGTCACCGGCGGACCGGCGGATCTCTCCGGTGAACTGCAACCGAATGACCGTATTTCAGCCGTTGCCCAAGGTGATGGTGAGTTTGTTGATGTCATCGGCTGGCGTGTTGACGATGTGGTGCAGCTGATTCGCGGTGAGAAAGGATCCGTGGTGAGGCTGAATGTGATTCCCAGTAATTCAGATAGTGATTTTGAACAGAAAATTGTCAGCATCACTCGTGATACGGTGCAGCTGGAAAATCAGTCGGCGCAAAGTGACATCATTGAAATTGAGCGTGATGGAGAAACCTTTAGCATTGGTGTGATTGAGTTGCCTACCTTCTATATCGATTTCACTGCCCTGCAGAATCGAGATCCGAATTATCGTAGTACTACCCGTGATGTTCGTAGGCTGCTGGAAGAATTAAAGGCACAGGACGTTGATGCGGTTGTTATGGACCTGCGTAACAACGGTGGCGGCTCCCTGCTTGAAGCCAATTCTCTGGTGGGTCTGTTTATTGATCGAGGTCCTACCGTACAGGTTATGGATGCCGAGCAGCGCAATACCGTACAGGGCGATTCTGATCCTGGTCTTGCCTATGATGGCCCACTGGCTGTTCTGGTTAATCGGCTGAGTGCTTCAGCAACAGAGATTTTTGCCGGTGCCATTCAGGATTATCAGCGTGGTCTTGTGCTGGGTAGTCAGACTTTTGGCAAAGGTACCGTCCAGGAGTTAATCCCCCTGGGTGAAGGCCAACTGAAAATCACTCGCGCCAAGTTCTACCGAATTTCCGGTGAAAGCACACAATTTCGAGGTGTTCTGCCTGATGTTGATTTTCCGGACATCTATGATGTTTCCGAGGAGATCGGTGAAGAAGCTCTGCCCAGTGCCCTGCCCTGGGACACCATCGAGACGACTAGCTTCTACCGCCCCTTCGGCGATTTGCAGCCTTTCCTGCCGACACTGGTTAATCGTCATGAAGAGCGTATGCAGACAGATCCTGACTTTAATTTCATCAATGCCCAGATACAGCGTGCTCTGGAAAACCGGGCTGATAACAGTGTTAGCCTGAACCGTGAGACTCTGCTGGCTGAGCGTGCTGAAAATGATGCCTGGCGCCTTAGAATTGAGAATGCTCGACGCATTGCCAAGGGTGAAGAGCCTTATGCCAGTATTGAGGAAATGAATGGCACCGCCGATGATGAGGAAGATGTCGCAATCAATACCCCGGGTATAGAGGATGTTGCCGAAGATGAGCAAGAGGATCTGGATCCTTACCTGCGTGAAAGTGGCAACGTGCTGGTTGACCTGATCGAGTTGCAGCGAGGCAACGTCTTCACTTTCGCCGAAAGTAGCAGCAATCAGTAAATACGCATTGTAAGCGGAAAAATGGCGGAGGAGGAGAGATTCGAACTCTCGATAGGCTATTAACCTATGCCG
>CAZSHI010000025.1:0-34309 GCA_964606735.1 uncultured Enterobacteriaceae bacterium | reverse complement strand
AGAAGCGGGTGCCAATACATTGGAAGTTGCATTGGTGGAGGCGGGGGGAGTTGAACCCCCGTCCGTCAGTCCGCTGCCCACAGCTCTACATGCTTAGCCTCGTCTATTGAGTTAACTTCTCACGGCCCGACGGGCAGGGCGTTCGAAGCGAGTCCGGAGATTCTTTAACACCCTGGAGCCGAACACTCAGCAGTGCGATCCTGTTCTATATGACGATTGCTAAACACTGGTTTACAGGCATCCCTGTGGCAATCGCTAGCCGGCTATATTAAGCAGCTAGAGCGTAGTTTTCGTCGTTGGCAACTATAGTAGTTGCATAGATTGATTAGCGAGAGTCTATACCCTCTCGACATGCACCCTGGGTTTTGTAACCGGCGTCGAATCCAAAGCGCCCCCTTTGTGCAGAATGGTAATTCTACCATATAAGCCCTATATATAGTCTTTTCTCTGAATATCAAGAAACCTGCATGATTCCTGTATTCCAATAGGTAAACCGGTAATTTCTCAGGCAAGAGCTATGCATAGGTGCGGCAATTTTGGTTTTCCTAGCTAGTTTGCGCTAGGTCAAATTGATCCACGATCCCTGTTTAAAAATGAAAGCAAGGAGCACATTTATTAGACAGAGCAATCATGGTTACAGGTGATTTGATGAATACATCATTACGTCGAAGTTCTTATAAATGGTCAGTGCAGGCACTGACTTTTCTGCTGATATCACTCTTACCCTTCGGCGCCTCTGCCCAGCGTTTACTGGAATATCGCAGCCAGGTACCCGTCATAGATTATGCCCAGTCTGCCAATGATGCGTTCACGCGCCTGTTTGAAGCCATTGATGCCGGGGATGTCAGTATTGCTTATCAGGGTGAGCGAGGTTACCTGGATGAACTGCTGGAGGCATTGCACATCAGCCCGAGTTCTCAGGTGATGGTATTTTCCCAAACGGCGCTGAAAGGCTGCCTGATATCGCCGGAAACACCACGAGCCATTTACTTTAATGATGAGGTCTATGTTGCCTATGTTGCCGGCACACCCTCGCTGGAAATTGCTTCCATGGATGCTGTTATCGGGCCGACCTTTTATGAAATACCGCTGGAGCCTGATGCGGATATCGAACTGCGCCGGCATACCAGTCGTTGTCTCAATTGCCATGTGGATAATCATTTATCCAATGGCGGCTCGCCTATTTTTACCATGCACTCGGCGCTGACGAATGCTGAAGGAAATGTTTATTTTGCCAGAGACAGTGAATTTGCCAGCAACAGCACTATGCCACTTGAACAGCGTTGGGGTGGCTGGTACGTCACTGGCATGCATGGTGATCAGTTGCATCGTGGCAATGTGTTTTTCCCCTCGCCACGCACCGATATCCTGGACAGGATTGCCGATGGAAACAGGGCAAGTCTTGAGGATTTGTTCGACACCAGTCCTTACCTCAGTTCTTACAGTGATATTGTGGCCTTGCTGGTGATGCAGCATCAGGTTGATGTGCAAAATGAAATTGCCCGGGTCAACTACCAGGTTCGCACGATTGCCGAGCGTGAAGGTACGCTCACAGCAGAAGAGCTGGCCGAACAAAGCGAGCCGCTGTTGCGTGCTCTGTTCATGTCGGGGGAGGCGCCTTTGACTGATACGGTTGAAGGTGTCTCCGGCTTTACGGAATATTTTCAATCGCTTGGGCCCTTTGATGGCTATGGCCGTTCGCTGCGGGAATTCGACCTGCAAACCCGGGTTTTCACCTATCCCCTTAGCTATCTGATTTATTCGGAAGCTTTCGATGCCCTGCCTGAACAGGTGCTTGCCTACATCAGCAGACGTGCAGATAAGATTCTGTCCGGCACCGACCAGACGCAGGCTTATGCCCATCTGTCAGACCTTGATCGCAGCTCGATCCGGGCAATCCTGCAGGAGACCAAGCCGGGATTTCTTGACTGAAAAACGTGTTCAGGCAGATTGAGTTCAGTGCCCAGCTTGTCTGATACGTGTTGGGTAGACGCCGTACTGGCCTTATAAATTTACCTATTATCAATATAAATATATTGATAAACAATAAAATTATTCATATTATCTGGCTCTGGACATGGTATGGAGTCAGTGATGAAACGCGCTTCAACGATTTTTCTTCAGTGTGTCATTGTGCTTATCGCGTTGTTGACCCTCTTTATACTTATCCGCTTTCCGCTCTACGAAGGCCGCAATGTCAATGCCACGCTGAGCCAAGTGTATTTCAATGATCCTTTTCTGGCCTATATCTATGTCGCTTTCATCGCGGTGTTTGTGGCTTATCTGCAAGCCTTCAGGCTGCTCACGTATATTCGCAACAATGCGGTATTTTCACCACAAGGGGTGAACGCGCTGCGTACCATCAAAGTTTGCGCCTTTAGCTTTATTGTGTTTTTGCTGGGAGCAGAAGCCATTATCATCATCACACAATACGGTAAGGATGATATTGCCGGTGGCGTGATGATGGGTGTATTCCTGATTTTCATCACCAGTGTGGTTGCCGCTGCAGCCGGGGTCTTTGAGCGCATGTTACAAAGTGCGCTGGACTTTAAATCCGAAAATGACCTGACGGTATAGCGAGGCTGAGATGATTATCATTAATCTCGACGTCATGTTGGCGCAGCGCAAAATGAGTGTTACGGAACTGACTGAAAAGGTCGGCATCACCATGGCCAACATTTCCATCTTGAAAAACGGCAAGGCTAAAGCAATTCGCTTCTCGACACTGGAAGCGATCTGTGAGGCGCTGGATTGTCAGCCCGGCGACATTTTGGAATACCGAAAGGATTAAATCAGCGCCGGTTGGCGTGAGTCATGGCACGCCGCTTGTCGATATTCCACTCGCGTTCTTTCACGCTGGCGCGTTTGTCGAACTCCTGTTTACCCTTGGCCAGGGCAATCTGGCATTTTACCAGGTGACCTTTCCAGTACATTTTGGTACAGACACAGGTATGCCCTTTTTGATTAACGCTGGAGAAAATCTGTGCCAGTTCTTTTCTGTTGAGTAGTAATTTGCGCGTGCGGGTCGGGTCGGCAATGGTGTGTGAGTTGGTGGTGGGCAGGGGATTGATCAGTGCCCCGATCAGCCAGGCTTCGCCGTCCTTGATGATGACATGCGAGTCGACCAGTTGTACTTTTTTTTGCCGCAGACTTTTCACTTCCCAGCCGGCGAGCGCTATCCCCGCCTCAAAGGTGTCATTGAGATGGTAATCGTGCCGGGCTTTTTTATTGACGACGATCGTGCTGTCGTCATGTTTCTGCTTTTTCGCCATGGCGCGCATTATAAAGAATTTGCGGGCAAATTAATGCAGGCTCTGTCATTGACAGAGCCTGCTGCAAGAAGGGGGATTTAACGGACGTTGAACAGTATCTTGTCGTGAGCGACGCCACCGCGATCAGCTACCAGGTGCTGATAGCCGAAGTCGGGGGTATCGAAATCCGAAGGGCCCTTGCTCAGCGATTCGGCGTTATAGCGCTCATGAATATACTGGCTCAGTTCCATGGCGTTGATGGCATTGTCACCATTCAGATCGGCATTGCCATTATCGATGGCATCATAAAAGAAGTATGACAGATAACCACCGGCCAGGAACTTGCTGGCAACCAGTGAGGGCACGTCTTCATCCGAGGAAAACAGGCCCATGCGACCCGGTCGGGAAATCACATCTTTGGCAAAACCGCCGCTGTAACATGAATCCAGAATGATTAGTGAGGCGCTGGCGTCAATCATGTTGAACAGTTCATTGATCTCATCATCGGTGATGGTGTTATTGGACAGGGCCAGGGTCTCATCGTAGCCATCGGCATCACTGGCGACAAAACCGCCGGCGCGCTGTTCCTGTCCGCCATGGCCGGAATAGAAAAACACAAAGGTATCATTTTCATCGATCTGGGCTGCCATGCTGGCGAAAGCTGCGCGGACATTTTCCACCGTGGCCTCACGGTCAATCAGGGTAATGGCGTTGTCCGGGCTCATGCCGGCATTTTCCAGCAGGGTATCGCGTGCCACCAGGGCGTCTTCAGAGGTAAAGGGCAGGTCACCCCAGCCGGGTCGCGTCTGACGCAATTCACTGTAGTCACTGATCCCGACAAAGATGCCGTAAACCTGGCCACCACTTTGAGAGCCTGTGTCCGGAAAGATCACCGAGCTACCGGTGCCGTTCATGGCCAGCAGGTTGTAGTCGCCGGTTTCTTCGGCCCAGTAGGATGAGACGATGACTGAATAACGCCCGGTCTGGGGCAGGGTCAGTTCAACAACGGACTGGCTGGTGCTGCCGTTGAAATCATCATTGTCATATTCCAGCCCGTCGGGGTCGATGACGGTCAGGAATGTATCAAACGCATCGGACTGCAATTCAAAGCGTACAGTTTCTCCGGCTTCGCCACTGAAGGCAAAATAATCCATGTATTCGTTTTCCTCGCCAATGGCATCGCCTGGGGCCAGATTGCCGGTCGCCTGTTCATCCAGGCTGATCGTGCGGGTATCACGTGAACCTCCCTGCGCCGGGGTTGTTTCCGCATCGGCAAGCGTCAGGCGATAATCTCCGGTCTCACTGGCGGCATAGGATGTTGTGTACACGTAATAGATGCCATATTCATCCAGTTCGGTTCGAATCTGGCTGTGACTGGTGCTGTCGGCATCATCATTCTCAATCTGCTCGCCGGAGGGGGTTTCCAGTACCAGGTAGGTGTCGAAATCATCGGAATACAGATCGATCAGGATGCTGCGACCCGGTACGCCGGTAATTTCGTAGAAATCATAAAAGGAGCCGTCTTCGGTCAGCTCATCCCCGTCAGCCAGAGTGCCTTCAAGTTCCATGTCAAACGGCATTGGCGTCAGGCCCGCTTCAATCCCCAGGGCATAGTCGCCGGTTTCTTCGGCAAAAAAGGAGGTGACCACAACCGTGTGGGTGCCGCTTTCATCAAGTACTTGGGAAATAAGGGAACGGCGGGTATCACCGTCATGATCATCGTTGCTAAACACTTCACCGCTGGGGCTGAGCAGGCGCAGATAGGAGTCGAAACCTGCACTGCGCAGATCAATCACTGCAATATTGCCGCTAAGTCCCGAGAAGCTATAGGTATCGCTATAGGCACCGTCGTCTTCAACAGTATCGGTCTCGCTGAGATCGCCTTGGTAAACCTCACCGGGCAGATTGGCCAGATTGGTGGTTTCCTCGCCGTCTAAGGTGGTGCTGTAGGAAGCACGCAGTTCCGAGATATGCAGTATGGCCGGTGGGAAACCACCTTCTTCTTCATAGGAGCCCACCCAGATATCGTAAACACCGCTGACTGCCTCGCTGATTTCCAGCATGGGATTGAGCCCCTGGCCGCTATCGTCATCACATAGCCAGCTACCATCAGGCAGATTAACCACCAGCGTGGTATCGCTCTGTGAACCCACGGAAATAATCAGCGGAAAGAGATCGCCCTCATAAGTGAGCTCAAAATCGGGCGCATTGGCAATGAAACCGTTACAGCTGCTATCCAGTGTGCTGGCGTCAATCTCGCCACCGGCAGCCAGTTCAATGCTGAAAGGATCAGGCGTAAAGCCGCTCACCAGTTCGGTATCGCCAAATGTGGCATCTTCAGAAAAATCCTGGGCATAAAGCAAGGGGCTGACAAACAGTAACAGGGATGCAGTTTTAAGGTGCATAGAAAGCCTCACTGAACAAAAGCATGGCGTAACCATGTGTAATCATTATTTTGAAAGGCACAGTTTACCCGTAACAATGAATAAACGACAAAGTAATGGACGCTATGGCAGACGGGCAATTCTGGTAAACTGCCGGCATGCATGATGTCAGCGATCAGGCAGGCAAGTGCCTTAACAGAAAATGGGGAAGGGATGACTGAGATTCAGCAAAGTGCACTGCTGCCTTATTCTGCCCAGGCCATGTTTGAGCTGATCAATGATATTGAGTCCTACCCGCAGTTTATGGAAGGCTGCCTGGGCGCCAAGGTGCTGGAGCGTACAGATGCGCTGGTGACAGCCCGGCTGGATTTGGGCAAGGCCGGACTTAAATATTCCTTCACCACCAGAAACACTCTGCAGGCACCCGAGTCCATGCAGATGGAACTGGTGGAAGGGCCCTTTAAAAGTTTCAGTGCCCGCTGGCACTTCACTCCCCTCAAAGAAGATGCCTGCAAGGCCTCACTGTTCATGCAGTTTGAGTTTGAATCGGGGCTGCTGGATGTGGTTTTGAGGAAACTCTTTGACAGTTCCTGCCGCAGTCTGGTCAATGCCGTTTGCAAAAGGGCCGATGAACTTTATGGCTGAGGACATGGACAAGGCATCGGAAAAGCTGCTGTCGGATATGGGCAAGACCCCAAATATCGAGGTGGAAGTTGCCTATGCCTTGCCGGATAAACATTTTTTAAGACAGCTGACGGTGAAACAGGGCACCAACGCAATGGCAGTGGTGATGAGCTCGGGCCTTTCAACAGAGTACCCCGATATTGATCTGGCCACTGTTCGAATGGGGGTTTTTTCCAGACCACTGGACGGCAAGCATTTGCCCTTGCCAGAGCACTATGAATTACAGGATGGGGATCGCGTGGAGCTGTATCGACCGCTCTTGATTGATCCCAAGCAGGCACGTGCCGAACGTGCGCAAAAAGCCCGGCTGGCACGTGAAGCGGCCAGTCGCAAACAGCAGAATAAAAAAAGCTAGTTGGCAGCCGTACGACCGAACTGATCGTTCTCAGGCGTCTGGGTGAAATCACCCTCGAAGTGCGTCATCTGGCCAGCAGCATCAAAGTAAATTGTGATGCGTTCCTGGACCCGCTGACCGCCCCCTGGCTGAAAGCTGTAGACATAGTCCCAGCGGTTCTGGTCAAAGGTATCCTGAATAAGCGGGGTGCCCATGATGAAGTTGACCTGGCGCTTGGTAAGGCCCGGCCGTAGCTGGTCTACCTGTTCCTGTGTAATGATGTTGCCCTGCGGAATATCCAGGCGATAGACACCCGGAAAGCGCAGGCTACTGCTGCAAGCCGTCAGGCAGAACACCATGAGGATGGTAAAAACAGCTTTCAAGTGGTTTACCTTTACTTAGTCTCGTGGAAAGGCATAATACCTCTTTCCCTTCTTCAGTAACAGATAGGGATAAATCCGTAAAAAACAAGCCAGCAACATGAAATCTGGCAACGCAGGACAGAGGAAACCGTTTCATGTCAGGAGAAAATCAGGAACTCCGCGCCGCCGGACTCAAAGTCACCTTGCCCAGGGTGAAAATCATGCAAATCCTGGATGCAGCGGAGGGGCGCCACATGAGTGCCGAGGATGTGTATAAAGCCCTGCGTGATTCCGATGAAGATATCGGTCTGGCGACGGTTTACCGTGTCCTCACCCAGTTCGAAACAGCCGGCCTGGTCATGCGTCACCATTTTGAAGGTGGTCATTCCGTGTTCGAAATGATGACCGAGGATCACCATGACCATATTGTCTGCACCAAATGCGGCAAGGTGGAAGAATTCTTCGATGAGGTGATTGAAACCCAGCAGAAGAAGCAGGCGAAGGCCAAGGGTTTTACAATTAGCGATCATTCACTATACATATACGGCCTCTGCAAAGACTGCCAATAAATTGCTATTGTGCTCATGAGGCAATTGTAATTTTCCTCATTTCCGCAAGGCTGGAAATACTGACGACGCTCTTAGGAATATGTTAAGCCGCTGCCTTCGTTAAGCTCAAAACAACCTTTGGAAAGGTCACTCGTGCTTACTGGGCTCGCTGTTGCTAGGATGCCATCATCTGGCGGGCATGAGCCATGGAGCTTTCGTTGTTGGCATTGCCGCCGAGCATGCGGGCGATTTCAGTGACCTTGGCTTCGCCAGTGAGTTCTTCCACTCGGGTGCTGATGGCGGATTTGCCGGCCGATTTACTGACATAAAGATGCTGCTTGCCCTGACTGGCAACCTGAGCCTGGTGCGTGACACACAATACCTGACCTTTTTCTCCCAGCTGGCGCAGCAGCTCGCCCACAGACAGTGCCACCTGACCACCGATGCCAACATCAACTTCATCGAAGATCAGTGAAGGAATTGCAGAGGTTTGCGCGGTGACCACCTGAATTGCCAGGGAAATGCGCGATAACTCACCGCCCGATGCAATCTTGATCAGGGCTTTGGGGGGCTGTCCCGGATTGGTGCTGACCAGAAACTCTATGCTTTCATTACCTCTGCTGGCAGGTTTTTCGCTGGCAGCCGGATGCAGTGCAATGCTGAAACTGGCGCTTTGCATATCCAGCCGTGCCAGCTGTTGGTTAACCGCAGCGGCGAGTTCCTTCGCACCTTTGTTGCGCTTTTTACTCAGCTCATCGGCCAGGGCCTGATAGTCTTTTTTAATGGTATTGAGTTGCTCCTGCAGTCTGGCCAGCTGCTCATCGGCAGAACTGGCATCACTGAGCTGTTCCTTCAGCTTCTGATGGAAGGCTGCCAATTCATCAGGCTTGACCCTGTGCTTGCGAGCCAGCTGGTGAACCGCAGACAGGCGTTCATCGACATCCTGCAGTCGTGCCGGATCGATGTCCAGGCTTTCGGCTGCACGTTTGAGTTCGCTGCCGGCTTCTTCCAGCTGAATCATGGCAGTATTGAGCATTTCACAGGCGCTTTCCACCGCGGCACTGCGGTAGGGCAGCTCATCGAGCATTGCCAGAACTTGCCCGAGAGCCGACTGGATATTGTGCTCATCGTTTTCCCGGCACAGATCCAGCGCTCCCTGCAGGGTGGCGACGATGGTTTCGGCATGACTCAGCTGCTGATGTTCGGCTTCCAGTTCAGGGTATTCCTCCATTCCCAATGCCAACTCATCAAGCTCCTTGAGTTGATACTGCTGCAGTTCAAAGCGGGCATTGTGCTCTTCGGCTTCATTTTGCATGGCCTGCAGCGTCGAATTGAGGCTCAGCCAGTCCTGCGCCCGGGCAGCGACAGAGGCAGCCAGTTCGCGGGTATCGCAGAAATCGTCCAACAGGCGCTGGTGTGTCGAGGTTTTCAGTAAGGACTGATGTTCATGCTGGGAATGAATATCGACCAGCATTTCCCCCAACTGCTTGAGTTCTTGCAGGGTGACGGGATTGCCGTTGATATAGGCTTTGGAGCGGCCTTCAAGCGTGATGATACGGCGCAGAATGCAGTTGTCATCGGCTGCATATTCCTGGGTATGCAGCCATTCACGGGCTTCGGGGTTATCGTCAATGCTGAAGCTGGCGCTGATCTCAGCCCGATCCTGTCCAGGTTGAATAACGTCTTTATCGGCGCGATCACCCAGGGTCAGTGACAGAGCGTCCAGCATAATGGATTTGCCGGCGCCAGTTTCTCCGGTGATTACTGTCATGCCTGGTTTCAGCTCGAGGTCGAGCTGTTCAACGATGGCGTAATGCTTGATGGTCAGTTGATTGAGCATACAACTTTTAGTCTCAGCTTGAGTCCTGAATTGTAGTACAGAATCCGAGCTGCTTTCGATGCCTAATTTTTATGCTTAGCATGCTTGAAAGGCAGACGCATGACCCCATATAGCGTCTATTCGATTGAGCTCAACAGAAACCTTTTATGCGGAGGAAGCATGACTGACGAGGAAGCCTCTAAAAAAGCCGGGCAGGAAGAACAGGGCGAAGAGCAAACAGAAGACAGGGCCGAAGCGAAGGGGCAAGACACCCGGGAGCAGGAGACTGATTCAGAGCTACAGGCAGCCATTGATGAGGCAGTCGAGGCCGCTCTGGCCGAGCAAAGAGACTCGGTTCTGCGGGCCCAGGCAGAAGTGCAGAACATGCGCCGCCGCTGTGAAGCCGATGTGGAAAGGGCGCACAAATTTGCCCTGGAAAAATTCTCAGTTGAGCTTTTAAGTGTCATGGATAACATGGAACGGGCGCTGCAGGCAGTTGCTGATCCAGAAGATGAGAAGGTTAAGGCTCTGTGTGAAGGCATAGAGCTCACCCAGAAAGAGTTTTTAAGCATCCTCAATAAATTTGAAATTGAGCAGATTAACCCTGAGGGCGAACCATTTGATCCGCAGGTACATGAAGCCATGTCGATGGTGGAAAACCCGGATGTCGAACCCAATACCGTCATGACGGTGGTACAGAAAGGTTACACCCTGCATGGTCGGGTTATCCGGCCCGCGATGGTGCTGGTTTCAAAATGACTGAGCTCGTTGGTGCAGCATTAAAACAGGGTTCCAAATGACCTGGCTAAACAGCGTAATGATGCCCTATTGAGACTTGCTTGACGATCACGCAGCTGATTTTGATAAAACGCAAAAAAATTGTAGCTAATTGATTACAGGTCCTTGAAATAACGGACACAGGGCCAATATATAGAGGCAGAACAGGTGCGCTTACCGATATAACTGCAAGCGCACCGAGTAAACGAAGTGGAGAGATGAATTATGGGTAAAATTATTGGCATAGACCTGGGTACCACCAATTCCTGCGTTGCCGTGATGGAAGGGGGCAAGGCCAAGGTAATTGAAAATGCTGAAGGTGATCGCACAACACCTTCAATTATTGCGTATACCGAGGATGGTGAAACCCTGGTTGGCCAGCCAGCCAAACGTCAGGCGGTCACTAACCCGGATAATACCCTTTTTGCTATCAAGCGTCTGATCGGTCGTCAGTTCAAGGATCAGGTCGTCCAGAAAGACGTGAAGATGGTGCCGTATAAAATTGTAGAAGCTGACAACGGTGATGCCTGGGTACAGGTGCGTGGTGAAAAAATGGCGCCACCACAGGTCTCTGCACAGGTCCTGAAAAAAATGAAGAAAACCGCCGAGGATTACCTGGGCGAAAAGGTCACCGAAGCGGTCATTACCGTGCCGGCCTATTTTAATGATTCCCAGCGCCAGGCTACCAAAGATGCCGGCAAAATTGCCGGCCTGGACGTCAAGCGTATTATCAACGAACCCACGGCTGCTGCACTGGCCTATGGTATGGACAAGAAGAGTGGTGATTCCACGATTGCTGTCTATGACCTGGGTGGTGGTACTTTCGATATATCCATTATCGAGATAGCCGAAACGGACGGTGAGCACTCTTTTGAGGTGCTGTCCACCAACGGTGACACGTTCCTTGGGGGTGAGGATTTTGACCTGCGCCTGATTGATTATCTGGCTGATCAGTTCAAGAAAGACAGCGGCATGGACCTGCATAATGATCCGCTGGCGCTGCAACGCCTGAAAGAAGCGGCGGAAAAAGCCAAAATCGAGCTCTCATCCGCCCAGCAGACTGAAGTGAACCTGCCCTATATCACGGCAGATGCCAGTGGCCCGAAACACCTGGTGGTAAAACTGACCCGATCCAAACTGGAATCACTGGTTGAAGAACTGGTTGATCGTACCATTGAGCCACTGAAAACTGCGCTCAAGGATGCCGGACTGGATATATCCGAGATCAATGACGTCATTCTGGTTGGTGGACAGACCCGTATGCCGCTGGTGCAGAAGAAAGTGGCTGACTTCTTCAAGAAAGAAGCCCGTCGTGATGTTAACCCGGACGAAGCAGTCGCCATGGGTGCCTCCATTCAGGCAGCGGTACTGGCCGGTGATGTGACAGACGTACTTCTGCTGGATGTGACACCTCTGACCCTGGGTATTGAAACCCTCGGTGGGGTTGCTACGCCGCTGATTGAAAAGAACACGACCATTCCGGTGAGCAAGAAACAGACATTCTCGACAGCCGAGGACAACCAGACTGCAGTGACCATTCATGTGGTGCAGGGTGAGCGTAAACAGGCTTCGCAGAACAAGTCACTGGGACGCTTTGATCTGAGCGATCTGCCGCCGGCTCCACGTGGCATGCCACAGATTGAAGTCAGCTTCGACCTGAATGCCGATGGTATTCTGAACGTTTCGGCGAAAGACAATGCTACCGGTAAAGCCCAGTCCATTGTGATCAAGGCTTCCAGTGGTCTGTCCGATGAAGAAATTGAAAAAATGGTTTCTGATGCGGAATCACATGCCGAAGAAGACAAGAAATTTGAGGCCCTGATTACTGCACGCAATACCGCTGACGGCTTGGTGCATGCCACCAAGAAGACCCTCACGGAAGCCGAAGACAAAGTTGAGGCTGAGGAAAAAGAGAAGATCGAAGCGGCAATTACGGCCCTGGAAGAAGTCCTCAAAGGCGATGACCTGGAAGCGATTGAAGCCAAAACCAAGGATCTGACAGACGCTTCCAGTGGACTGGCCCAACGTATGTATGCTGAAGCACAGCAGGCTGCCGAAGCCGGTAATGCGGGAGCTGAAGCAAGTGCTGATGAAGCTTCCGATGATGCCGTCGATGCGGAATTTGAAGAAGTCAAAGAAGACGAGAAGTAATTTTCAAGCTTTCGTCTTTGCCGTTAAAGGAGTACTGGGAAACTAACGTGGGGATAGCCCTGCGTTAGTTTTTTTCTGTTAAGGCAAACTATGGGTAAAAGAGATTATTACGAAGTTCTTGGCGTCGAACGTTCTGCGACGACGCAGGATATCAAAAAGGCCTATCGGCGCATTGCGATGAAGAACCATCCGGATCGTAATCCCGACGATGCGGAAGCAGAGAAGCGTTTCAAGGAAGCCAACGAAGCGTATGAAGTGCTGGCCGATGAAGACAAGCGTTCGGCCTATGACCAGTTCGGTCATGATGGTGTTGACCCGCAGGGCTTTGGCGGTGCCGGTGCACAGGGTTTCAGTGATATTTTCGGTGATATCTTCGGTGATATTTTCGGAGGTGGTGGTCGAGGAGGTCGCAGCCATGTGCAGCGCGGCGCCGATCTGAGTTACACCCTGGAAGTCAGCCTGGAAGATGCCGTCAAGGGGACTTCCGTTAAAATAAGAATCCCGACCTCAGTCAGCTGTAAAACCTGTGATGGAAGTGGTGCCAGACCAGGCACAGAACCGGAAGATTGTTCGGCCTGTGGCGGTCTGGGACAGGTCAGAATGCGCCAGGGCCCCTTTTCCGTGCAGCAGACCTGTCCACGTTGTCAGGGTGCCGGTAAAACCATTAAAGACCCCTGCGATACCTGTCATGGCCGCGGTGCCGTACAGGAAAACAAGACACTCTCGGTTAAAGTGCCGGCCGGTGTCGACAATGGTGACCGTATCCGTTTAGCAGGAGAAGGTGAAGCCGGTATGCACGGTGGTCCACCCGGCGACCTGTATGTACAGATGGCGGTAAAACCGCACCCGATTTTCGAACGCGATGGCAGTAACCTTTACTGCGAAATTCCCATTTCATTTACCGATGCAGCCATCGGCGGTGAACTGGAGGTGCCGACCCTGGAAGGCAAGGTCAAGCTGAAAATTCCCTCGGAGACCCAGACCGGCAAACTCTTCCGCCTGCGTGGCAAAGGTGTGACGCCAGTGCGTGGCGGCAGCCAGGGAGATCTTCTGTGTCGCGTCATCGTCGAAACCCCCATACACCTGACCAAGCGTCAGAAAGAACTGCTCGAAGAGTTTGAGGAGATTCACAAGTCGCAAGGGAATCGGCAGTCACCTAAAAAATCGGGATGGTTCGAAGGGGTCAAATCTTTCGTCGATTCCCTTAAATCCTGAGCTGTTTTACGCACTGATGCTGCCTTAAAAGCTAAATTTTATTCAGTCACTTAGGTAGTTGTAAGCTCTTTCATAAAATTGGGCTTTTAATTCTAATATCGCGTTTTTTCTTACTAATCGGCTAGATCCACCTGAATTTTTAAAGCTACGGTGTTTTGGAGTTTCCTTCAAAAACTTAACAAAATTTTCATACTCGATTTCATCTCGACAGCGCCGGAAAAATCCCCTGAAGAGTGCGCGGGGTGAGCATGGCAGGATAAAAAGAACGGCAGAGCAAAACGCACTTTGTCAGCTTAGCTTATTGCTGATACACCCAGTTCAAGAGAGCATCCATCAATTCAACACCGGGACCGCGGTCAGCCAGTTCATGGTTGATGATCCCGGTGACGGCATAGACCTTGTTGCTGCGGGAATAAACATAACCGGCTACGGCAGAGACTTCATTCAGTGTACCGGTTTTGATGTGCATGCGGCCGGAGAGCTCGCGACCACGCAGGCGCCCCCTCATCGTGCCATCCATGCCGTTAATCGGCAAAGATGCGACATATTCCGGCATATAGGGGCTGGTCCAGGCATCGCGCAGAATGGCATTCAGCAGTTCGGTAGTAATTCGTGTATCCCGGGATAACCCGGCACCGTTACTCAGGTTCAGCAGGCTCGTGTCGAAGTCCCTGTCTTCCAGAAAATAATTAACCGCCTGAATGCCTTTTCCTACGGTTGCCGGCGGTCCCAGTGTTTCCGCGCCAATGGTCAGCAGCAAGTGACGGGTCATCAGGTTATTGCTGAATTTATTGATGGATTTGATGACATCGGATAGTGGTAATGAGTTCCACACGAGCACGGGGTCCAGAGCGTCTGGCACGGCTCGCATTATCAGATCGCCATCCAGCTGGCCGCCCAGCTCAGACCAGAGCTGCATGAACAGACCGAAAGTATAAGTGGCCGGATCAAGCACTTCGCGGGTCATCTGGTATTGGCTGCAGCGGGTTGGAAACTGGCCTTCAAAAATTATTTCGGAGATATCTTCCCGGTTAATATTAAAACTGACACCCCGCTGGAAACCATTGCAGGGGCGATCAACCTGGCGTAGGCGATTGGTGACCCTGAGATTGGGCAGCTCCGGGTCAGCAGTAATCACGACATTTCTGCCATCGGGGTGGGGATAGAAATAGAAAGTCACCGCCTGAAAATTTGAGATGAAGGCGTTGGGATTTGTGTTGTAGGTACGACCATTCTGGTTATCAATGCTTTGGGCATCCTCGACGGTCGGATCAAAGTAGCTACCATCAAGTATCAGGTTTCCCGTGATATGTTCAATGCCGGTGCGTTGCAAGGCCTTGAGCATGTTTCTGAGTTGCTCTTCCACTAAAAAGGGATCTCCTCCTCCTTTCATGAGCAGGTCACCTTGCAGAACACCATCACTGACAGGGCCCAGTGCATATAATTCGGTACGCCAGGTAAAGGCCGGACCGAGCTCTTCCAGCGCCGCCAGCGTGGTCAGGGTCTTGATGGCAGAAGCCGGGTTAAATGCTATGCCGGTATTGCGCGCGAGCAGGGGGCTGGGTGCGCCCACTTCCTGTACCAGCATGCTGAAACTTGAGCCCGGCAGGCCATGACCATCAATCACGAGTTGAACAGCTTCCGGCATGCTGCCTACATCTGGATTGGGGTTAATGACCTGGGGTTGTGCCTGAACCGGCTGAATAATTAAAAACAGCACAGTGGCAAGACAGGATCGAATGCTCGTCCGGACATTCAGTCGTGTCGAAAGGATCAAGCGATTTTTCAGTAAGGTCATCGTGGCTCTGTCCTGCTCCTGATGCTTGACAGTTTGTAAGGATAAAACCCCTGTAGTTTATCAGTAAAATCAAAAGCTGCCAGAGCGTATAAGCCAGTGAGTATAAAACAGTCACTCAGGCCGCAGGCCCATAAAAGCCTGACACTGAGACTGTCCTGAGCGACAGCCAGTAGAAACTTGTAATAGAATAATCAGCAAACGTGGAAAGCAGGTAAGGATTATGCTGAATGTAGCAATCGGCGGCGCCAACGGGCGCATGGGTAAAACCCTGATTCAGGCTATACAGGAAATACCGGAAATCTCTATTGGAGCGGCTTCTGTTATTGAGAACAGTCCGGACCTGGGCAAAGACGTAGGCCTGATCGGTGGTGTTGATCCCCTGCATGTGGTGACAGTCGATGATCTGGAGCAGGTGATCGATGATTTTGATCTACTTATTGATTTCACCGGCACTGAAGCCACACTGATGCATCTGGATCTGTGTTGTAAATACGGTAAACAGATGGTGATCGGCACAACCGGCTTTACCGAAGACGAAAAACAGCACATTCATGCGGCCGGTGAAGAAATTGCCCTCGTATTTGCGCCGAACATGAGTGTCGGTGTTAATGTTTTGTTTAAGCTGATTGAACAGGCCACCAGGGTGTTAGGTGAATCGAGTGATATCGAAATTATAGAAGCGCACCACCGGCATAAAGTCGATGCCCCTTCCGGTACAGCATTGAAAATGGGGGAAGTGGCAGCGCATGTTCTGGGCAGACAGTTAGCAGAAGTTGCTGTGTACGGTCGCGAAGGCATTATCGGAGAGCGTGAAGACAAAACTATTGGTTTTGAAACCATCCGGGCCGGTGATATCGTCGGCGATCATACCATCATGTTCGCCAGCCCTGGCGAACGTATTGAGATCACCCATAAGTCCAGTTCACGCATGACCTATGCCAATGGTGCATTGCGTGCAGCCATGTGGCTGCAGGATAAGGACAAAGGCGTTTACAGCATGCAGGAAGTACTGGGCTTATAGCGGGACTTAAAAAAAGCCCGCTAATTGGAGTTAACGGGCTTTGCTCAAGCTTGCTTCATGCCTAAGGAGTGTCAGAAGCAAGAGGGATGAATCATCCCTGGAACCAATCAAGACTGGAAAATTAAATTCAGCTCCAGCATTCAATAGCCGGGATTAAGCCTAGAAAAATTGCAGGAAACATGCAGCTAAATTGAAGAGGCTGTGCAAATCGTAAGCGTACAGACTGTTCATTTTTTTGGCCAAATATCCGGAGCATACCTGGCAGGACATGCCCCGGATAATCACTCAGTTTGACTAGAACTTGTAACCCACACCCAACATGTAAACCCAGGGATCTATTTCCAGATCCACGTTCAGGGTATCTGCCACGGTGATTGTAGTGCCAATGTCCATTTTCCAGATGGCGGCATTGAGCATGAGTCTGTCATTCAGTTCGATATCGATGCCAGCTTGTAGCGTCAGCCCGACTGAATCATCTGCATCGATGCTGTAATTGCCGCCGGTGCCTACGGTATCCAGTACCGACATGCCGTTGGCGGTAGCCTTGGTTTCCAGCATCATCAGGTAATTAACACCGACACCCAGATAAGGTTTTATATTGCTGTTCGTTTCAAAGAAATACTGTGCACTCAGCGTGGGTGGTAGGTGCTTGGCAGTGGCTATCGAGCCGAGACCGCTCAAGTCGCCGGCAAAACTCACTTCATGGGTAAAAGGTGTTGCGGCCAGCAATTCAAGCGCCCAGTTATCCGTTAGCATGTAGGTGAAGGTCAGGCCAAGCTGAACATCATCATCGATGCTGACCTGTCCGTTGGGTGAAACTGCTGTCGGCAGCAAAATACCACTGTCTTCAGATGGGTTAACACCTGCAATGCCAGCCCGTACAATCCATTCACCCGCTTCATGAGCCTGAATGGATGAGCAGGCAATGCCGAGGCTGAGTGTTGAGATAAGTCCTGCTAGAGTCTTGCGTTTCACGTTACTTCCCCCTTTCATACTTGATGCTTGTTAGCATAATCAGATTTATTTATTGCTCCTTGATACAAATCATCCGAAATATCTGTGATGGCAAAAATAAATACTTCTGACCCTTTGAGGGTTCTTGTTATGTCAGTGCTACAGTGAAGCATGCGGGATACGTGTTAAGATGACAGCTTAAAAAGCTTGTCTGCCTGGGCCTTTCTGAGCTGCTGAGGCAGCCTGTGCGATTATCAAAACCTGTGGACTGAACATTCTCCGGTTCAGGCTCTTAGCAAGATGTCACAATTACTGATCAAACATGTAGAATCCTCACTGCAATGTGAGCGTTGTCCGGACATGCACAAGCCGGTAGTGAGTTGCGGTCCGGTAAATTCCAGGGTCATGCTGGTAGGGCAGGCTCCCGGGGTGAAAGAGCCTCAGTTGCAGCGACCTTTTGCCTGGACCGCCGGCAAAACCCTGTTTAGCTGGTTCGAAGAGTATACGGGGATGGATGAAGCCCGCGTGCGACAGTCGGTGTATATGACGGCCGTGTGCCGTTGCTATCCCGGCAAAAATCCCAGGGGAGGAGATCGGGTGCCAAACCGCGAAGAAATTGAAAATTGCAGTTACTGGTTAAACGGTGATTTCAGCATATTAAAGCCGCAACTGGTCATAGCCGTGGGGAAACTGGCTATTCAGCAGTTTGTTGAATTTGATAAGCTGCTTGAAGTTGTCGGCAGGTCTTTTCGCTGCCAACGGGCAGGGCAGGAATTTGATTTGCTTCCCTTACCACACCCATCGGGGCTGTCAACCTGGCCGCGTATGGAGCCGGGTAAGACACTGCTTAAAGATGCTCTGCTTTTGCTTAGCCGACATCCAGCCATGCGGGATTTGTCATGATAGTTATTAATTTGCTGGCTTTTGCAGGTCTGGTCTCTTTGCTGTTCAGTTTGCAGGAGCGCAACTACAGCCTGGGTCAGCGTGTGTTCACGGCTTTGGTTTGTGGGGTGGTTCTGGGTGCCCTGTTTCAAGTGCTGTATCAGAATCAGCCTGCTCTCATTGACGGCACGCTGGTCTGGAGCAATCTGCTCGGCAGCGCCTATGTCAGTTTGCTCAGAATGATTGTCATGCCGCTGATCCTGGTTTCCATTCTGGCGGCAGTCATCAAGCTCAATGACGTGGCCGGGCTCGGCAAGATCAGTTTTTCCGTCATCGGTATACTCTTGCTGACAACCCTGATAGCAGCCCTGATCGGGATAGGCATCAGTTTGCTGTTTGGCTTGAGTGCCGAGGGTCTGACCCAGGGGGCGCGAGAACTGGCCCGGCAGGAAATTCTGCTTCAGCGTCAAGCTGAACTCAGTGAACTCAAGCTGGCAGACTTGCTGGCGTCTTTTTTACCGCAAAATATTTTTTACGACCTGGCCGGCTTGCGTGATACTTCCATCATAGCGGTGGTTATTTTTGCCGTACTGCTGGGCATTGCCGCCCTGCACCTGAGCCGTGATGATGCAAAAAGTGGTGAAACATTACGGCATTTCATAGAAATTGCTCAGGGACTGGTATTAAAGCTGGTCCGTCTTGTCATTGGTTTTACCCCCTATGGCGTGCTGGCACTGATGGTGAATGTGTCTGCCAGCTCTGATGTGCAGGATATGCTGGATCTGCTTAAATTCATCATTGCATCTTATATAGCCATCGCCTTGATGTTTATTGTTCACGGTATCTTGTTGAGTCTGGTCAGGGTAAATCCTTTGCGCTATTTCAAGGCAGTGCTACCGGTGCTGCTGTTTGCCTTCAGCTCACGCAGCTCTGCAGCGAGCATTCCACTGAATGTGGAAACCCAGATTAAAATCCTGAAAAATTCGCCCGCCGTGGCAAATTTCTCGGCCAGTTTCGGTGCCACCATTGGACAAAATGGCTGTGCCGGGATCTATCCGGCCATGCTGGCAGTGATGATTGCGCCAGGCATGGGTGTAGATCCGGCTTCACTGGGCTTTATTGCCAGCTTACTGGCGATTGTGACGATCAGTTCCCTCGGCGTGGCGGGCGTCGGTGGTGGTGCGACTTTTGCCGCCTTGATGGTTCTGCCGGCACTTGGCTTTCCAGTGCTGCTGGTGGCCCTTTTAATTTCAATAGAGCCTTTGATTGATATGGCTCGCACGGCATTAAATGTCAGTGGCGCGATGACTGCAGGGACGATAACTTCACGCCTGCTGCATCCTGAGGATAAACTGGCGACAAATCCGGAGACAAACACAAATGAATGAATTGATATCAGTAAACAGTTTGCAGGAAGTAATGCCAGATCCTGATGTGCTGGTTTTTGACTGTCGCTTTAACCTAATGCAGCCCGAGGCAGGGCATGCTGCCTACCTGCAGGAACATATTGTCGGCGCCGTCTATGCTGATTTGAATAAAGATCTGAGCAGCCCGCATATTGCTGGAAAAACCGGCAGGCATCCTTTACCGGACAGAACGGCGTGGATCGCTAAAGTTCAAAGCTGGGGAGTCAGTCCGGACAAGCTGGTGGTGGCCTATGATGATGCCGGTGGTGCCTTTGCTGCCCGTCTGTGGTGGTTGCTGCGCTGGATAGGCCATGAGCGGGTCGGGGTGCTTGATGGCGGTTGGCAGGCCTGGCTGGCAATACAGGGGCAAACCGCCAGTGGCGAGGAAAGGCCGCAGGCCAGCACAAATTTCGACTATGCAGCGTGTGAGAGTTTGTGTCGTGAGGTGCCGGTGCAAGATGTTGATGCCAGCAAGTATCAGTTGGTGGATGCCCGAGAACTGATGCGCTTCAGGGGAGAACAGGAACCCATTGATCCGGTAGCCGGACACATTCCAGGAGCCGTGTGTTCACCCATGAGTGGCAACCTGGGTGAAAATGGCTGCTTCAAAACGGCTGCTGAGTTGCAGGAAAAGTTTGTTGCACTGGTGCAGTCCGACAAACCACTGCTTTGTTATTGTGGTTCCGGGGTGACGGCAACCCATAATATACTGGCACTGCGTATTGCCGGATTTGAAGAACCTGCGCTTTATGCAGGGTCCTGGAGTGAGTGGATAACCGATCCCTCGCGTCCCGTTGCCCAGGGGGAATAACTGGGGTGAAAATGCTTTTCCGCTTAAGTGTATTCGTTGCTCTTTGTGCGGGACTGGCCGGTGTTCAGGCACAGCCGCTACCAGAGTCAGAGCGCTATTACGCTCTGATCCTTGATTACGTTGCCAGAATAGAAAATATCTACAACGGCAATTGGGCCTACACCTATACCATTGAGGACAGGCTGGCGCAGGAAAGCCAAACTATCCGGCGTGATAACAGCCTGCCTTTTCTACAAAGGGAACAGCTGCTGGCGATTAATGGCATGCCGCCCAGTGAGGAAAGACTGGCAGAGCACCGGGAAGACCGGGAGCGATCACTTCGACGTCGCGAGGAAAGAAGACTAGAAAGGCAAAACCGGGAAGCCAGTGAGCGCGATGACAGAGATGAGCGCGATGAAAAGCAGCGCTTCATTGATATGCTGCTAGGCAACAGCGTTCATTTAATTCGTCAGGAGGGCCATCTCCTGTACCTGGGTTTTCGTGCCATGGAAGAAGACCGGGAAAGAATATTTGAAAATATCGAAGGCACACTCATTATTGATACCCAGGCTGAGTACATCAGGGAACTGCAGGTCAGGGTCATCGAGCCTTTTTCTCCTTTCTTTTTATCACACGTTGAGGATGGATTTTTTTCTCTGCGTTTTGAATTGATTGACGGCGTTCCCATGCAGTCTGAAATTACCTGGCGACTGGATGGGAGAGCCTTTTTTATTCGAAACCTGGATGCCGACCGGGAAATTGTCTGGCAGGATATCCAGCCTATCAATCTGGACCTGGCTGATAATTCTTCAGCTGAATTGCAACGCGGGCAGAATTAGCGGTTAGTTTTCAAAGGGACTGACACATCAGCAGATTACAATTCGCAGAGCTCAGCCTACTGGCAGCCATCTGGGGAGGCTCTTTTCTCTTCCTGCGTATTGCCAGCCCCGACTTTGGGCCCTTCGCACTAATTTTCATGCGCGTGCTGATTGCTTCACTGTTTTTGATGCCCCTGATTTTTAAACGCGGCGAGTTTCATATCGTCAGACGACACTGGCGAGAGTTTTTCTGGGTCGGCATTTTCACTACTGCAATACCTTTCACTCTGTTGAGCTATGTTTCGCTCAGCATGACGGCAGGTTATACCTCGCTGCTCAATGCTACGGTCCCCATGTTCAGCGCTATCATTGCCTGGTTCTGGTTAAAACAAACGCTGACCTGGGTTGGCATCATTGGTCTGGTGCTCGGCTTTGCCGGTGTGTTTGTACTGGCCTCTCCTGGTAGTGCTGATTATGGCGAGATATTACTGCCCATCACGGCAGCCGTACTTGCGACCAGTGGCTATGCTTATGGCAGCTGTTACTCATCCCTGCATCTGCATAAATTTCCTTCGATCACTGCTGCTGCCGGCAGCCAGATGTATGCCGCCATTTTTATGTTGCCTTTCGGCCTGTGGTTTTGGCCAGATCACACCCCTTCAGCGCTTTCCTGGTTATGCGCGCTGGCACTGGGAGTGTTTTCAACAGCCATCGCCCTGATCATGTTTTATCACTTGCTGAAACAGGTCGGCGTGGCCAAGACAGTTTCAGTGACTTACCTGATTCCGGCTTTTGGCATACTCTGGGGCATACTGTTTCTGGATGAGTCGCTGACAGGAAATATGCTGATAGGCGGGGCGTTGATTCTGGCCGGCGTGGGGGTGACGACCAGCGCTTCGGCGAAGAAAGGTGTGAGATTGTCCTGATTGGCGATTGTGGCTGGACTTTTGTCTGCCAAATTTTATAGAATGCACGCTCAAGATGAGCAGTCCTGAATTGTACAAATTTTAAAAAAGCGGAAAGAGTTTTCACTCCTTCCGCTTTTTTTTAGGCCTGCAAATGCCAGGCATTTGCAGAATTCATAAAAGGCTCTGCTCTCCCGGAAGTCCAATAAGCACAATATGAATAAGGGCAAGTAATTTGTCAGCGAACAGCTACAACTCCGCTATCCTTGTCTTGGAAGACGGTTCAGTTTTTCATGGGATAGCTATTGGTGCAGAAGGCCTATCGGTTGGCGAAGTTGTCTTTAATACGGCCATGACCGGCTATCAGGAAATCCTGACTGACCCTTCCTATGCCCGCCAGATTATTACACTGACCTACCCGCATATCGGCAATACCGGGACGACACCGGAAGATGACGAAGCTGAGCAGCTTTGGTCAGCCGGCCTGGTTATTCGCAATCTGCCTTTGCTGGCCAGCAATTTCCGTAATGAACAGACCCTGAGTGAATTTTTGAAGGCACGCAATGTAGTGGCCATTGCCGAAATCGATACCCGGCGTTTAACCCGCTTGTTGCGAGACAATGGTGCAACCAACGGCTGCCTGCTGGCAGGTCCAGAAGTCGACAGCGATATCGAGAGTGCCAAGGCCAAAGCCCTGCAGGAGGCCAAAGCGTTCCCGGGCCTGGTCGGTATGGATCTGGCAAAAGAAGTGAGCTGCAAGGCATCCTATGAGTGGACTGAAGGCACCTGGGAACTGGAGCTTGGGCATAAAGTGGACCTGCCAGCGCCGGACTACCACGTGGTAGCTTATGATTTCGGGGTGAAAAAGAATATTCTGCGTATGCTGCGCGATCGTGCCTGCAAGGTAACGGTGGTGCCGGCAAATACGCCAGCCGCTGAGGTGTTGGCACTGAACCCGGATGGCGTTTTCCTGTCGAACGGACCGGGCGATCCCGAACCCTGTGATTATGCCATCAATGCCATCAAGGAGATCCTGCAAACCGAGATTCCGGTTTTCGGTATCTGTCTCGGCCATCAGCTGCTGGCGCTGGCCAGTGGTGCTGAAACTGCGCAGATGAAGCTGGGTCATCATGGAGCAAACCATCCGGTGCAGGATCTTGATCAGGGCAGGGTCTTCATCACCAGCCAGAATCACGGTTTTGCGGTTAACGAGGAAACCCTGCCGTCCAACCTGAAAGTGACCCACAAGTCATTGTTTGACGGCTCGCTGCAGGGGGTGCATCGCACCGACAAACCGGCATTTGGTTTTCAGGGGCATCCCGAAGCCAGTCCGGGACCACACGATATAGCCCCGGTATTTGATCATTTCATTGAACTCATGAGTCAGGCGAAACATGCCTAAACGTACAGACATCAACAGCATACTGATTATCGGTGCCGGACCCATCGTCATTGGGCAGGCCTGTGAATTTGACTATTCCGGCGCCCAGGCCTGTCAGGCATTGCGGGAAGAGGGCTACCGCATCATTCTGGTGAACTCCAATCCGGCCACCATCATGACCGACCCGGGTATGGCAGATGCCACCTATATCGAGCCGGTGGAATGGAAGGTGCTGGAAAAAATCATTGCCAAGGAACGACCGGATGCCATTCTGCCGACCATGGGCGGGCAGACCGGCCTTAACTGTGCCCTGGATCTCGACAAGCACGGCGTGCTGAAGAAATACAATGTTGAACTGATCGGTGCCAAGAAACAGGCGATCGACAAGGCCGAGGATCGTGAGCTGTTTGACGATGCCATGCAGGCAATCGGCCTGGCTACCCCCAAACATTCCATAGCCCGTAACATCGATGATGCCTTTCAGGCCCAAAAAGAACTGGGCTTTCCCTGTATTATCCGTCCCTCATTCACCATGGGTGGCAGTGGTGGCGGCATCGCCTACAACATCGAAGAATTTGAAGAGATCTGTAAACGTGGGCTTGACCTGAGTCCGACCAATGAATTGCTGATCGATGAGTCGCTGATTGGCTGGAAAGAATACGAGCTCGAAGTGGTTCGCGATAAAAACGATAACTGCATCATTGTGTGCAGTATTGAAAACCTGGATCCGATGGGCATTCATACCGGAGATTCGATCACGGTTGCCCCGGCGCAGACACTGACAGACAAGGAATACCAGATTCTGCGTAATGCAGCCATAGCGGTACTGCGTGAAATCGGCGTCGAAACCGGGGGATCCAATGTGCAGTTTGCCGTGGACCCCAAAAGCGGCAGGTTGGTGGTCATTGAGATGAATCCCCGTGTCTCACGCTCTTCGGCGCTGGCTTCCAAGGCCACCGGATTTCCAATAGCCCGGGTCGCCGCCAAGCTGGCCGTTGGGTTCACTCTGGATGAGCTGAGAAATGAAATTACCGGCGGAGTAACACCGGCTTCCTTCGAGCCAAGTATTGATTATGTGGTGACCAAGATTCCACGGTTCACCTTCGAAAAGTTCCCGCAGGCGCCTGACCGCCTGACCACACAGATGAAGTCGGTCGGGGAAGTAATGGCCATTGGCAGGACCTTTCAGGAATCCATGCAAAAGGCTTTGCGAGGGCTGGAGATTGGTATTGATGGTTTTGATCCGGTGCTTGATCTCGAGTCATCCGACGCCGATAAAATATTATTGCGTGAGATCAAGGATGCCGGCTGCGACCGGATACGCTATGTCGCCGATGCTTTCCGTCAGGGAATGAGTGTGGATGAACTCTACGAGCATACCTTTATAGATCCCTGGTTTCTGGTGCAGATTGAAGACATTATTCTGGAAGAGAAGGCGCTGGCCGGGCAGTCTCTGCAGGATATTGACCGTAACAGGCTGTTCCGCCTCAAGCGCAAGGGCTTTTCAGATGCACGGCTGGCCCGCGTGCTGGGGATCAAGGAGCAGGAACTCAGAGATTACCGTTACGAGCTGGGTATCCGGCCGGTCTATAAACGCGTGGACACCTGTGCAGCGGAATTCCGATCCACCACGGCTTACATGTATTCCTGCTATGAGGAGGAATGTGAAGCCGAGGTCAGTGAGCGTGAAAAAATCATTGTGCTGGGAGGTGGCCCCAACCGTATTGGCCAGGGAATCGAATTTGATTACTGCTGCGTGCATGCGGCGCTGGCCATGCGGGAGTTGGGTTATGAATCCATTATGGTGAACTGTAATCCGGAGACGGTTTCCACCGATTACAACATCAGTGACCGTTTGTATTTTGAGCCCATTACGCTGGAAGATGTGCTGGAGATCGTGCATATCGAAAAACCCAAGGGCGTGATTGTCCAGTTCGGTGGTCAGACGCCACTAAAACTGGTGACCAGTCTGGAAAAACTCGGTGTGCCCATCATTGGTACCAGTGCAGATGCCATTGATCGTGCCGAAGACCGCGAGCGTTTCCAGCAAATGATTCAGAAGCTGAACCTCAAGCAGCCGCCAAATGCTACAGTGCGCAGCCTTGAAGAGGCGATAAAGCAGGCCCAGCTTATTGGTTATCCTCTGGTGGTCAGACCATCCTATGTGTTGGGTGGCCGGGCCATGGAAATTGTCTATAACGAGGCTGAATTAAAACGCTATATCAAGGATGCTGTTCAGGTCAGCAATGAAAGCCCGGTGTTGCTGGATTACTTCCTCAATTCGGCGATTGAGATGGATGTGGATGTCGTCAGTGATGGTAAGCAGGTTGTTGTTGGTTCCATCATGCAGCATATTGAGCAGGCCGGAGTGCACTCTGGTGATTCCGCCTGTTCGTTACCTCCCTACAGTTTGCCGATGGATGTGCAAAACCAGATTCGTCAACAATGTATCAGTATGGCAATTGAGCTGGGTGTGGTTGGTTTGATGAATGCCCAGCTGGCCTACCAGGACGGTGAAATTTATATCATTGAGGTGAATCCGCGCGCTTCCCGTACCGTGCCTTTTGTATCCAAATGCATCGGTGTTTCACTGGCCAAAATAGCAGCCAAGTGTATGGCCGGTGCAAGCCTGGAAGACCTGGGCTTTACTCAGGAAATCGTACCGAATTTTTATTCGGTGAAAGAGGCTATTTTTCCATTTAACAAATTCCCCGGGGTCGACCCGATTCTGGGGCCGGAGATGAAATCTACCGGTGAGGTGATGGGAACCGGTGCAACCTTTGCCGAAGCCTATTACAAATCGCAGAGCCTGGGGGAGCAGGGTATCGAAGCAGGCGGCACGGTATTTATCAGTGTGCGCGAGCCTGACAAGGCGGCCTTGCCCGAACTGGCGAGACAGTACCATGAGTTGGGTTTTAAGCTGGTGGCCACCAAGGGAACGGCCAAGGTCATAGCTGAAGCAGGACTGCCGGTGAAAGCAGTCAACAAGGTCATGGAAGGACGACCGCATATCGTTGACATGTTGAAAAATGATGAAATAGACCTTATCGTAAACACCACTGAAGGTAGACAGGCGATTGCCGATTCCGCAACAATCCGAAGTACAGCCCTGCGACACGGTGTTTACTGCACGACCACAATAGCCAGTGCACGAGCAGCCTATGATGCTCTGGTCTTTGGTGGGGAAATTTCAGTGAACAGCCTGCAGGACCTGACTGCCCCAAGTTAAGCAGTGTTCGTTAGTCTTAATTACCGGAAATAATATGAGAAAAGTACCGATGACACTCGGTGGTGCTGAGTCGTTGAGAGCAGAACTGCACGAGTTGAAAACTCAGAGACGACCGAAAATCGTTCAGGCAATTGCCGAAGCACGTGAACATGGTGACCTCAAGGAAAATGCTGAATATCATGCTGCGCGTGAACAGCAGAGTTTTTGTGAAGGACGCATCAAGGAAATTGAAGGTAAGCTGGCTGATGCTGAAATTATCGACATCAAGAAAATTCCGCATAGCGGTAAGGTTATTTTCGGTACCACGGTAACTCTATACAACCTGGAGACCGAAAAGAGTGTCACCTATCAGATTGTGGGTGAAGATGAGGCTGATGTGAAGCACAACAAGATTTCCGTTTCTTCCCCGATCTCACGCGCCATGATGGGAAAAGAGGAAGGTGATGAGATAGTTGTCAAAGCCCCAGGCGGCGATATCGAATACGAAATCGAAAAAGTTGAGCATTTATAGCTCTCTGCAGGGTCAGATATCCCGGTAGCGCACTAGATTGGACAGTTTGGGTTTCGCGTTGGCAGCCGTGCGGTAAATCAGTGCAACATGGCCGATCAGCTGAACCAGTTCAGCCTGATGCTCTTCACAGATTTGCTGCACCAGTGCTTTTTTTGCTTCACGGTCATTGATGTTAACCTTCACTTTGATTAGCTCATGGTCATCGAGTGCGCGGTTGATTTCACTGTTGATGTTGTCACTCAAACCGCTGACGATAGTCACAATAGGGGAAAGGTGATGGCCAATAGTGCGGTACTGTTTAATCTGCTTATTGCTAAGGGGCATCGAGAAGACATCCTGAAAATCGCCATTTTAGCGGATATTGCCCCGCTGCAGAAATAGCCAGTTTCCAGCCTATGAAAAAATCCCGGTCTAAAAGTTCCAAAGCCTGGCTCAAAGAGCATGAGGGGGATCTTTATGTGCGTCAGTCACGACAGGATGGCTATCGATCCAGGGCGGCATTCAAGCTGCTGGAGTTGCACAAAAAAGACAGGCTGTTCAGGCCTGGTATGACAGTGGTGGATCTGGGAGCAGCACCGGGTGGTTGGTCTCAGGTGGCGGTGGAGCTGGTCAAGCCCGCAGGTCTGGTACTGGCAACCGATATCCTGCCCATGGAACCGATAGATGGGGTGCAATTTGTGCAGGGAGATTTTACGGAACAGTCCTGTTTCGAGGAGTTGATAGAGCGCCTTGAGGGGCGACAAGTTGACCTTGTTATTTCGGATATGGCCCCCAATATTAGTGGAATGGCAGAAATTGACCAGCCTCGGGTTATGCACCTGGTTGAGCTGGCGACTGATTTCGCCGAGCACAAGCTGGCTCCCGGAGGCAGCTTGCTTCTGAAGGTTTTTCAGGGCGAAGGATTTGAAGATTTACTGAAAAAACTCAGAGCCGACTATCACAGGGTGCTAAGTCGCAAGCCGGATGCATCGCGGTCTCGATCGAAAGAAATCTATCTGCTGGCACAGGGCTTCAAGGCCTGAATGGAAGGCTGGGCAAGCTCACCCAGACCAGTAAAAGTAGGAAAAACGGGCGTTTCATGACAGAATGAAGGCGAATCGTTACTAGCGGCAGACATCTTTTGATCCAACACGAATTTCTCTGCGTAACAGGATAAATAGAAGGAAGGGAGCTTAAGCCCTTGAATGATATGGCAAAAAATTTATTACTTTGGATGATTATTGCGGCGGTATTATTAACCGTTTTCAATAATTTCAGCCAGCCAACATCCGCTGAGCAGCTGATTTATTCGGATTTCATTGAAGAAGTGCAATCCGGTCAGGTTGCTGAGGTGAATATCAGTAACCTCAACATCGTTGGTTTGCGCAACAATGGCACCCGCTTTACCACGGTGCTGCCTTATTTCGGTGATGACAAGCTGCTGGATGATCTACTCGCCAATGACGTGGATGTCCGCATTTCAGAGCCGGAACAGCAGAGCATCTGGACCCAGTTGCTGGTCGCTTCTTTCCCGATTCTGATTATTATTGCCGTGTTTATATTCTTCATGCGCCAGATGCAGGGTGGTGGAGTTGGCGGCAAGGGTGGGCCCATGGCCTTTGGCAAGAGCAAAGCCAAAATGCTCAGTGAAGACCAGGTCAAGGTCACTTTTGCTGATGTTGCTGGCGTTGACGAGGCCAAGGAAGATGTCAAGGAATTGGTGGACTTCCTCAGGGAGCCGGATAAATTCCAGCGGCTGGGAGGTCGTATTCCACGCGGTGTGCTGATGGTAGGACAGCCGGGTACCGGTAAAACACTGCTGGCCAAGGCCATTGCCGGTGAAGCCAAAGTCCCGTTCTTTTCCATTTCAGGTTCTGACTTTGTGGAAATGTTTGTAGGCGTAGGTGCTTCCCGCGTCCGTGACATGTTCGAGCAGGCCAAAAAACAGTCCCCCTGCATTATCTTTATTGATGAGATTGATGCCGTTGGACGTCATCGTGGTGCCGGCCTAGGCGGCGGGCATGATGAGAGAGAGCAGACACTGAACCAGTTGCTGGTTGAGATGGATGGCTTTGAAGGCAATGATGGCGTGATCGTTATCGCTGCAACCAACCGCCCTGATGTCCTTGACCCGGCCCTCCTGCGCCCCGGACGTTTTGATCGTCAGGTGGTTGTTGGTCTGCCTGACATTCGTGGTCGCGAGCAGATTCTGAAAGTACATATGCGTAAAGTGCCAATTTCAGATGGAGTCAATGCAGGCATTCTGGCGCGTGCTACCCCGGGATTCTCCGGGGCTGATCTGGCCAACCTGGTGAATGAGGCAGCCCTGTTTGCAGCGCGTGCCAAGAAACAGAAAGTCACCATGGAAGAATTTGAAAAAGCCAAGGACAAGATCATGATGGGCGCCGAGCGCAAATCCATGGTGATGTCGAACAAGGAGAAAATTAACACGGCCTACCATGAAGCCGGTCATGCCATTATCGGCAGACTCGTGCCTGAACATGATCCGGTGTACAAGGTCAGTATTATTCCACGTGGACGTGCGCTGGGTGTCACCATGTTTCTGCCCGAAGAAGATCGTTATTCTCACAGCAAGCAAAGCATTCTTTCCCAGATATGTTCCCTCTATGGTGGTCGTATTGCCGAAGAATTGACACTGGGCAAGGATGGTGTAACGACCGGTGCATCCAATGATATTCAACGAGCTACCCAGATGGCCCAGAACATGGTCAAAAAATGGGGTCTTTCGGAAAAACTTGGCCCATTACAATATGATGATGAACATGAAGAAGTGTTTCTCGGTCGCTCAGCAGGACACAGCAGTAAAGTCCTGGCACCTGAAACCACACGGGCCATTGATGAAGAGGTGCGTTCAATTATTGATAATTGTTATGAACGGGCAAAAACCCTTCTGGAAGAAAACCGCGATATTCTGGAAGCAATGAAGGACGCCCTGATGGAATATGAAACGCTGGACGCTGGTCAGATTGATGACATTATGGCGCGTAAGACGCCACGTAGTCCCGCTGACTGGAATGATGATGATTATCAGTCGGGCACTCCGGTGACTGAAGCAGAGGAAAGCGAGGAAAAGGTCAAGAAAAAATCATCTGACAAGCCTATCGGTGGGCCAGCGGGTGAGCATTAAGCCTGACATTTCCTGTAGTTATAACCCTTAAAAAGGAGCTCAAGCGAAGCTCCTTTTTTCTTTTGCAAAGCTAAAACGTGTCGTGAATTTCGCTGGTTTACATCTGGATCTAACTTATCCTCATGTCATGGGGATTTTAAATATTACACCTGATTCTTTCTCTGATGGTGGAGAGTTGTTATGCGATAACGGCAGGGTAGATATCGATAAATCACTTAGACGCGCTGAACAAATGTGCAAGGATGGAGCCAGTTTTCTGGACCTGGGCGGGGAATCAACCCGACCGGGAGCACAAACAGTCTCGTTACAGCAGGAAATCGACAGAGTGCTACCTGTGATTGAGGCAATACGAAATAATCTGGATATCTGCATTTCCGTCGACACGAGCTCTCCTGAGCTGATGCAGGCAGCCATTGAAGCCGGAGCAGGCCTGATTAATGATGTCAGAGCACTGCAAAAAGACAATGCTTTGCGGGTGCTGGCACAAAGTTCCGTGCCGGTATGTCTGATGCATATGCAGGGTGAACCGGGCACTATGCAAGAGCAGCCGGTTTATGAAGATGTGCTTGGGGAAGTTCTCAGCTTTCTGGAAGCAAGGGTCGATGCCTGTCGGCAGGCTGGAATCAGTGAGGAACGTATCATCATTGATCCCGGCTTTGGTTTCGGCAAGGACCTGAATCATAATCTTGAGTTGCTTAACAGACTTTCCGAGTTCAAGCAGCTAGAATTGCCCCTGCTGGTAGGCATGTCGAGAAAGCGCATGCTTGGGGCAGTTACTGGCAGGCCTGAAAAAGACCGTAAAGCAGCCGGTATTGCTGCTGCCGTGCTCGCTTTAATGCAAGGAGCCAGCATAATTAGGACGCATGATGTTGCTGAGACGCATGATGCCATGAAACTTTTCCAGGCTCTCAGGGCTCAAAGCCTTAAGTCCATTTAAGTAGCAGGGATAATCGCGGTGGTGAAAGCAAAGAAATACTTTGGAACAGATGGTATTCGCGGCAAGGTTGGTGAATATCCGGTCACACCTGACTTCTTCTTGAAACTTGGTTGGGCTGCTGGGAAGGTCTTCGCCAGCAAACCGGGCAGTTCTGTCCTGATAGGTAAGGACACTCGGGTATCGGGTTATATGTTCGAATCTGCTCTGGAAGCGGGTCTGACATCGGCCGGGGTAGATATAAAATTACTGGGGCCCATGCCAACCCCTGCCGTGGCCTATCTGACCAGGACCTTTCAGGCACAGGCAGGCATCGTTATCAGTGCTTCTCATAACAAATATGAAGATAACGGCATCAAGTTTTTCTCAACCCAGGGGAGCAAGCTGGGCGATGATGTCGAGCATGCTATCGAAGAAGCGCTGGCTGCTGAGTCACTGGATGTCAGCTCGGACAGGATTGGCAAAGCATCGCGTATTAATGATGCCAGTGGTAGGTATGTGGAATTTTGTAAGGGTACCATTCATAACAATATCAAATTGAATGGACTTAAAATCGTGCTGGATTGCGCCAATGGAGCCACTTATCAGATTGCACCGAATGTGTTCAAGGAGCTGGGCGCGACGGTCATTGCTATCGCCAATACGCCGGATGGTATCAATATTAACCACGATTGCGGGTCAACCAAGCCACAGCAACTGGTTAATGAAGTGCTCAAGCAGGGTGCCGACCTGGGTATTGCTTTTGATGGTGATGGTGACCGGGTGCAGATGGTTGACCATACCGGCGCAATCGTGGATGGTGATGAGCTTTTGTATATTATTGCTCGCTACAAACTCGGGAAAGCCCCTGCAAACCAGGGTGTTGTCGGAACGGTCATGAGCAATCTTGGACTCGAACTGGCTCTCAATGATCTGGACATTCCATTTCGCCGAACGCTGGTCGGTGACCGTTATGTGATGGAAGAATTGCGTACCCGGCAATGGGCTGTGGGCGGTGAATCTTCCGGCCACCTGATTTGTCTGGATAGTACGACGACCGGTGATGGCATCATCGCGGCGCTGCAGGTACTGGCTGCCATGCGGGTCATGGACCAATCGCTCAATGAAATCAAAAAAGGCATGCAGAAATTCCCGCAAAGCATGATCAATGTCAGGCTGAAAAACCCCAAAGCACTAAACGATAATAAAACCATCCAGTCAGCTGTGAAGGATGCAGAGAGCACGCTTGGCAAAGAAGGTCGCGTCCTCTTACGTCCCTCCGGGACTGAACCGGTGGTACGTGTCATGGTTGAGGGATCGGATGAGGGTCTGGTCGCCAGATTGGCCAAAGAGCTCTCAGAAGTCGTCTCAACGGAGCTTGCTTCCTAAGTACTTGCTGCTGTCCTGGGCGCTCGGTTCAGTTGCATGTTTACCCCATCTTAAGTAGTATTGGCGGCCTTTTTAGCGCTCCCGGGCGGAGTATCAGGGCCTACGTTTTATGCGCAAAAATCTGGTAGCTGCGAACTGGAAGATGCATGGGAGCAGGTCGGAGAACAGCCGGCTCCTGCAGGCTGTGAAACAGGATCTGTCCTCAATTGCTTGTGAAGTCCTGATTTGTCCGCCAAGTATCTACTTGGAGCAGCTTGAAAAAGAATTGGCTGGCACCAACATAGCTCTGGGAGCACAGAATGCCTACCCGAAGCAGTCGGGTGCATTTACCGGGGAAGTTTCCTTTGCCATGCTGACAGAGTTTTCCTGTACGCATGTCATTGTCGGTCATTCAGAACGACGGGAGCTTTTCGCTGAGTCAGATGACTTTGTCGCTGAGAAGTTTGTTGCAGCGATTGAGGCCGGCTTAAGCCCCATCCTTTGTGTGGGTGAAACGAAGTCACAAAGGGAAAGGGATGAAACGACCAGTGTTATTCTGGCTCAGCTAAAAGCTGTACTAAGCAAGGCGGGAATAGCTGCATTTGCAAATGCACTTGTAGCCTATGAACCCGTCTGGGCAATTGGGACCGGCTTGACAGCCAGTCCCCAGCAGGCACAGCAGGTACATGCGGTGATTCGCAGTTTCCTGGCCGAGCAGGACGGCGATATAGCCGACAAGCTGAGCATACTTTATGGCGGCAGCGTCAAAGGCAGCAATGCTGCAGAGCTGTTCCGGCAACAAGATATTGATGGTGGCCTGGTGGGTGGCGCCTCGCTGAACGCGGAAGAATTTATAACTATTTGCAGGGCATTTGACTAGGCCTGCATTAAACAGAACAGGAAACAATATGGAATCCTTGATTATCGTAGTACATGTTATTGCAGCTATTGCACTGACTGTACTGGTGCTTTTACAGCGTGGCAAAGGGGCCGAAATGGGGGCTTCCTTTGGCAGTGGTGCATCACAAACCCTGTTCGGTTCTTCTGGCAGTGGCAATGTGCTGACCAAATCAACAACCATTTTCGCGACGGTATTTTTTATTACCAGTCTGAGCCTGGCTGTTATCGCCAGGCAGGCAGCCGACACAGATCGTCTGGGAGGCACCCTGATTGAAAATGCCGAGCAGCTGGAATCAGGTTTGAGCACGACTGAAGCAGCTGTGCAATCTGGCCTGGATGAAGATGTACCGCTCGTTGATAGTGAGGATGATATTCCGCTAGCACCGGAATAATGATTTTTGCCGAAGTGGTGGAATTGGTAGACACGCTATCTTGAGGGGGTAGTGGCCTACGGTCGTGCCGGTTCAAGTCCGGCCTTCGGCACCAAATACATGAGAAATATGGCAGGCAGTGTTATTTTGCAAAAAGTCTGTCCTTGACCCTTGGCAGGCAGATTCTTATAATCACTGCCCTCCCTGAGACCGGGTTGCTCAGAAGACCGCGGGGAGAAGAATTGAGATGCTTTGTTGCGGGGTGGAGCAGTCTGACAAAAGTTCGTCGGGCTCGCTATCCCAAAAAGCCGAAGGTCGTAGGTGAAGCTGCGACCAGCTTAAGAAGTTTGATGATTTGTTGCGGGGTGGAGCAGTCTGGCAGCTCGTCGGGCTCATAACCCGAAGGTCGT
>CAZSHI010000024.1:0-35402 GCA_964606735.1 uncultured Enterobacteriaceae bacterium | reverse complement strand
AATAGAAACACCATCGTTTAAAATATAAAGCGTTGTCATGGTGCCGCCGATATCAATGATGGCAGTTAATTTTGCTTTAGGCAGGCCCATTTGCTCCTGCAATAATTTGTAGGCACGCTCCATGACATAGGCTTCAATATCAACAACTCTCGGCGTGAATCCCCCAGCCTCAAGAGCAGCAACACGTAAATCTACATTTTCCTTTTTACAGGCCGCCAGCAATACCTGGACCATATCTTCATTTTTTGGTGAGGGCCCCTGTCTTTCAAAATCGATCGCCACTTCATCGAGTGGATAGGGAATATACTGGTCAGCTTCAACCACAATCTGGTTTTCCATTTCGGTATCTGACAAGGCCGCATTCATTTCTATTGTTTTGGTAATGACAGCCGAGCCCGGAACTGCAACAGCAGCATCCTTCACTTTGGTTTTCAGCACCGTCGTCATCTTCATTATCACGTCGCTTACTGCTTCAAGCTCATTAATATTTTTTTCAACCACTGCATTATCAGGCAGCGGGCGGTGAAGATAATTTTCCACTTTGTATTTGGCACCAGCCTTGCTCAACTCTAACAGCTTGATAGAGCTTGAACTGATATCTACGCCCAGCATGGCCGCATTTTTTCTGTTCAAAATACTTAACAAAATTAACTCCCGTTAATCACTGGGCATAGCAGCCTTTTAGTTTCTTGCCAAACAAAAAGTTACTCATTCTGACCTATACCTTAAGTCTCACACAGCATCATGCAGGGGAAGCTGGACCCCTCCGAATCAGCACGTTACTTAATTTAAGTATTATTTTCAAACAATTATGTCTATTTTCAACAAATTACTTTAAATTGTTAAGTGCTTCACAGTAGACTTTGTTTCGGGCCGGCCAATGCAAGAGCACTAAGATTGCATCATTTTAGTCATTTAATTGGTAATATTCCGGCATGACGTCACATTTATTAGGAGAAAATCCTTTAAAATTAGCTGCATTGTCCAGAAATACAGGGCTACTGCTACTATTGAAAATCACGGATATGAGCCTTCGCGGACTACGATTAAACTGAAATTACGATGACTATTATTCGTTCAGGCTTGAAAAATTTATTTTGGGCTTGCCTGTTTATCGGCCTCGGGATAGTCATGGTTACAGCCAGTGCCTATCTCTACCTGTCTCCCAAACTGCCCCCTGCGGAGGATTACCGCAATGTACGCCTGGTAAACCCCTTGCGGGTCTATACCTCTGATGGCCTGCTGATGGCCGAATTTGGTGAAGTCCGTCGTGATCCCATTAAATATGAGGACATTCCGCCTTTACTTATTGATGCACTCATCGCCAGTGAAGATTCACGTTTTTACCAGCACGGTGGCGTTGATCTACGCGCCCTGGCCCGCTCGGTACTGGGTATTCTGAGCGGAAACCCCAGTGGCGGAGGCAGTACACTTACGATGCAGCTGGCAAAGAATATTTCGTTTGAGGGAGAGAGCCCCTATTCCAGAAAGTTCAAGGAAATCCTGCTGGCTTTAAAAATAGAAAGGGAACTGAACAAGCAGGAAATACTCGAGCTTTACCTCAATCGAATCTTTTTCGGCATTTCTGCTTATGGCATATCGGCAGCGTCCAGCCAGTTTTACAACAAAGCGCCTTCAGAACTGAGCTTGTCCGAAATAGCCATGCTGGTGGCTCTGCTGCCGGCGCCAAATACCATCAACCCGCTTAGATCTGAGACGCGAGCACTTACTTACCGTAATCGCGTTCTACGGAGAATGAATGAGCTTGGCATGATCAGCCAAAGCCAGTACCAGGAAGCCAACAACGCACCATTAACCGCTCAGCGCTATGGCGTCGAAATTGAAGTTGAAGCACCCTATATCGCTGAAATGGTTCGACTGGAAATGGAAGCAAGATATGGCGAACTGGCCTTGATGGACGGTTTTGAGGTCTTCACAACCGTCAATAGTGAAACCCAGGCTTTCGCTAATCAAGCCTTGACCGATGGGCTTGAGAGCTATGATCGCAGCCATGGGTATCGCGGCCCAGAAAACCACCTGAACCTGGTTGACGGTGATTCCGGCAATGAAATGTGGCTATCCATCCTTAGCAGGACGCCTGATATTGGTGACCAGCTCCCTGCTTTTGTTTCAGAACTCTCTGAACGCTCCTTTACTGCTCTATTAAAAAGCGGCGAAAGCGTGACAGTCGAGTGGGACGGCATTCGCTGGGCAAAACGCTTTATCAATAACAGTACCTGGACTTCCAGCCCGCGTAGCGCCAGAGAAGTCGTCGAGGTTGGCGACCTGATTCGGGTAACACAGAGTGCTGATGGACGCTGGATGTTGGGACAGGTGCCGGGTGCCAATGGTGGCATTGTTTCAATGGATCCCAAATCGGGAGCTATCCTGGCTCTGAGCGGAGGTTATGATTTCTACCGGAGTAATTTCAATCGGGTAACACAGGCCCGCCGCCAACCAGGCTCTAACTTCAAACCTTTTCTCTATGCAGCAGCACTGGATAATGGCTATACCGCCGCCAGTCTTGTCAACGATGCACCGCTGGACCGCAGTGATTACCGGCCAGAAAATTTTGGTGGCGACTTCATGGGCCCAATTTCATTGAAGTATGCACTTACTAACTCGAAAAACTTGGTATCACTTAGGTTATACGATGCCTTGGGTGAGGATGTGGTACTGCCTTACGTAGCTCGCTTTGGCTTTAACGAAAATGAATTCCCGCGTGATGACCTGACTGTTGCTATCGGTTCGCATGCTGTGACGCCCATGGAGGTAGTTACAGGTTATGCCGTTTTTGCTAATGGCGGCTACAAAGTCGAACCTTACCTGATAGAAAGAATTGATAACTTTAATGATGGCACCGTGTTTCAGGCCAATCCGGCAAGGGTCTGCAAGGCCTGTGAAATGGATTTTGTTCCGCTGGATGAGCAACCCAGCAATACTTATCCGGCTCCCAGAGTCATTGACGAGGGCGCCGCTTACATCATGAACACCATGCTGCGATCCGTCATCACTGATGGCAGCGGCAGACGTATCAACCGGGAAATAGGTCGCCCTGATTTACACGGAAAAACCGGAACTACCAATGACAATTTCGATTTGTGGTTCTCCGGATTCAACGGCGATATGGTTACTAGCGTTTATGTCGGTTTTGACAATCCGCAAACACTGGGTCGGGATGAACAGGCGGCTACCGTAGCAGTTCCGATCTGGATTGATTTTATGGAAGACGCCTTGGCAGATATGCCCATTAGCGCCATGGCTCAACCCGATGGCATCGTCAGCATCAGGATTAACCCACAAACCGGACAACGTGCCCTCCCCAATGAAGAAGGCGCAATCTTCGAGGTTTTCCGGGAAGCTTACCAACCGCCTGAGATAGGCACCCAGGATCAGGGACTTGGCACAACAGGAGAAGATGCGGAGCCTCGAATTTTCTAGGCTCCGAATACGGTCCGACTTTTCAGTAAAAAGTGATTAAAGCTTGCGGTTGCTGAAACGTTTCTTGTAACGATCGACTCGACCACCGGTATCTACAATCTTCTGCTTGCCGGTGTAAAAAGGGTGACATTGCGAGCACACATCGATACGCAGCTCACCACTGAGGGTTGAACGTGTATTGATCACATTGCCGCAACCACAGGTGACTGTCGTTTCTTCATATTTTGGATGAATATCAGCTTTCATGCTTACCTCTACTGCTTATCGCCACCCGGCCTCAACTGCTTGGCGGGCACCATAAGCATCTAATAGCGAAAAAGAGCGCGAATTCTAGCAGAGTCATCTGAATTAGCAAGGCTTAACTGGCGGTAATAATATTACTGCTTGTAACTCTGGTGATTATTCACCACTTCCGCAAAAATCATCTGAAACAGCTCTCCGATGAATCCAGGGTTGAGCTCCTTTTCAAGTGCTGCAGCCTGCAGGGTTTCTAATTTTCGCGCTTCCCTTTCTTCATCAAGCGAATCCAGACCGTTAATGGCCTTGAGCATGCCCACCTGCGCCGTTACCTGAAAGCGTTTGGCCAGAACCTGGAGGAGTTCTTCATCCAGGGCATCTATCTGCTCCCGCAAACGCAATAATTCTTCAGGCACAGGGATCTTTTGCATGATAATCTTCCAACCAATGTAGTAACTGAGAAAGTCTGACAAGACCCGGTGAGTATAAACCAAGCCAACAAAGCTCTCCATGCTTCTGCTTCACAAGGCGTGTTAAAAGTGGCAGTGAACACCCCGCTGCGAAAGCACTTTGATTACCTGGCGCCGGATGACTGTAGCCAACACATTCGCCCCGGAATGAGAGTCAGAGTCTCTTTTGGCAAACGTGAGCTCATTGGCCTGGTACTGGGAGAAGAAGACAAGAGCGAACTGGAACAAGGCGCCTTGAAGACCATTCTCGAGGTAATCGATGAAGAAGCACTGCTGGATGACAGCATACTTTCATTATGTACCTGGGCTGCCTCGTATTATCACTATCCTATCGGACAAGTTCTTTATCATGCCCTGCCTGCCCATGCCAGGAAAGGCAAAAAACTTGCAGAAACTGACATCGACAATGTCATCGAAGCTGAAACCCATGCCGAAAACGGCAAGCTCTCATTAAATCCAGAACAGCAAGCGGCATTACAGCAGATTAGTGCCGCAAAAAAAGGCTATCACTGTTTTTTACTGGAGGGCGTCACCGGTAGCGGGAAAACGGAAGTCTATTTACAGGCGATTGCTGAAAAATTGAGTAAGGGCCTACAGGTGCTGGTACTGGTGCCTGAAATCAGCCTGACCCCCCAGACCCTACATCGATTTCAGCAGCGTTTCACACAATACCCTATTGTTACTTTTCATTCCGGCTTGAGCGATAAACAGCGTTTCCAGGCATGGCAGGAAGCCAGGTCAGGTACCGCCAAAATAATTATCGGGACACGTTCTGCTATTTTTGTACCGCTAAAAAATCCAGGGCTGATTATTGTCGATGAAGAGCATGATGCTTCCTATAAACAGCAGGATGGCTTTCGTTACTCGGCACGAGACCTGGCCGTTTACCGCGCTCAGTTATCTAACATTCCCGTTCTGTTAGGATCTGCAACCCCTTCCCTGGAAAGCATCAATAATGCTCTGGCAAAACGCTACACCCTGCTTACACTGGACAAGCGGGCAAGCCAGGCAAAACAGCCTAAATTCAAAAGCATTGACCTGAAAGGCAAAACCCTGCAGGAAGGTTTTTCTGAAGAACTGCTGGAAGCTATCAGGCATCATTTATTACAAGGAAACCAGGTACTGGTATTTCTTAACCGCCGCGGCTTCGCCCCTCTCCTGCAATGTCATGATTGTGGCTGGACGGCAACCTGTCCACGGTGTGATATTTCCTATACCCTGCATCGCAAGAGCCCTGAGCTACGCTGTCACCGCTGTGAGTCACAAAAAAAACTGGCTTCTCAGTGCCCGGTTTGCCAGAGCTCTGCCCTGATACCCATTGGCCTCGGTACCGAACGAACCGAGGTAGCTCTGGAGAGTCAATTTCCCGGTTTCCCCATATTCCGGATTGACCGTGATACCACCCGGAGTCAGGAGCGACTGGGAAATACCCTGAGTGCAATTCAGGAAGGCAAACCTGCCATTTTACTGGGGACCCAGATGCTAGCTAAAGGACATCACTTCCCCAAGGTCACTTTGGTGGCGATTCTGGATGCCGATGGAGGCCTGTTCAGTTCAGACTTCCGGGCCCAGGAATTCATGGGACAGCTGCTGATACAGGTCGCCGGTCGTGCAGGACGTGAGAATCAGGCTGGAGAAGTCCTGATACAGACGCATAACAGCACGCACCCGGCCCTCTTGACCCTGAGCAGCGAGGGTTACAAAAATTTTTCCCGGCAATTGCTCAAGCAACGGCAGGACGTGCAGCTCCCACCGTTTTCATTTCAGGCCCTGATACGGGCGGAGGCCAGTAAATCGTCCTTGGCTGAGTCATTCCTGCAGGCCATCAAGCAATGCACTCGTGATCCTGCTGCCAAAGCCAACATTCTCCTGCTTGGCCCATTACCGGCTCCCATGGAAAAACGCGCCGGACGCTTTCGCTTTCAGTTAATCATTCAGTCTGGGGAACGGGCGGCGCTGCACAATCTGTTACGGCGACTGTTGCCGCAATATGAAGAACTGCCCCTTAGCCGACGGGTTCGCTGGTCCATCGATATCGATCCGCTGGATTTTAGCTGACTACCAAAGCTGCTGTATTTTCGGGATAATGGGGACGTTTCATCGACATCAGCGTGAAACCGCATGGCACATGATTTTGCAAAACAACGCCCTTCATCGAAGGCTCCCAGAAATCGGCGCAGTAACCATAAAGCGTCCGCGACTAAAGTATCCCAGTCCAATACGCATTGGCCCTGGTTTTTTTCCGGCCTTTTAAGCGGCGTATTCGTCACCTTTCTGGTTTTTTACGGCCTGCTGCAGCCTGCTTTTTTGCAGAACCCCAGCACACCTGCAAACCTGCAGACTGATCAGGTGAATACTGCTCTACCGGAAGCGGGTACTGACTTCACTTTTTATGACCGTTTGAGCGAAGCTGAAGTTGTGGTTGACGTGGTCGCTGTTGAGTTGGAACCGGAGACAGAAGATGACCCAGCAGTTTACCGCGTGCAGGCTGCTTCTTTTAATACCCGCGAGGATGCAGAAAACCTGCGAGCTGAAATTCTGATTCTTGGCATGGATGCCAGTATTTATGAGGCAGAAGTCCTGGGACAAACCCGTTACCGAGTCCAGGCTGGTCCTTTTACCGGAAACAGTAATGCTGAGAATGCTATTGATCTGCTGGCTAACAACAATATTACTGGTGCCATCAAAATCAGGGTTCAGTAATAAGCCCCACAGGCCTTGAATTCTCTGGGCTCATCACCACATAGTTAGTTCCCTATCATGACAGGACAATAAAATGGAGCAATATCGCGGCACAACGATACTCTCGGTCCGGCGTGGCAACAAGGTTGTCATCGGTGGAGACGGGCAGGTCAGTCAAGGCAATACTGTGATGAAAGGTAATGCTCGTAAGGTGCGTCGTTTATACAATGACCAGGTGCTTGCCGGTTTTGCTGGCGGTACGGCCGATGCCTTTACCCTGTTTGAACGCTTTGAAGAGCAACTCGAAAAACATCAAGGCAAACTGACCCGGGCTGCCGTGGAACTGGCAAAACTCTGGCGTACGGAACGCGCCCTGCGCCGACTTGAAGCCCTGCTGGTTGTCGCAGACAAGGAAAATTCCCTGATCATTACCGGTAATGGCGACGTCATTGAACCGGAAAACTCCTTGATGGCGATTGGATCCGGCGGCTCTTTTGCGCAGGCTGCAGCGATAGGCCTGCTCAATAATACCGAACTGGACGCTCGCAGCATTGTTGAAAAAAGTCTGAATATCGCTGCTGATATTTGTGTCTATACCAATCACCAGCTCACTATAGAAGAATTAGATTGCTAGGAAACCGCATGGCAGATTTAAGCCCCAAAGAAATTGCAAACCAGTTAGACAAACACATCGTCGGCCAGGCAGCTGCTAAACGAGCCGTTGCTATCGCCCTGCGTAATCGCTGGCGCAGAATGAAATTGCCTGCTGAGCTAATAAATGAAGTCACACCAAAAAATATTCTGATGATTGGTCCAACCGGAGTCGGCAAAACTGAAATTGCTCGTCGTCTGGCAAAACTAGCCGGTTCACCGTTCATCAAGGTAGAGGCTACCAAATTTACCGAAGTAGGTTATGTAGGCCGCGATGTCGAATCCATTATTCGTGACCTGGTTGATGTGGCTTATAAAATGTTGCGTGAACAGCAAATCGAAAAAGTCAGTGAACAGGCTGCCAATGCTGCAGAAGACAAAGTGCTGGATATTCTGCTGCCTGGTCCAACTTCTCAGCACAGTAACGCAAGTCTGAGTGTCACTGAGGCAGATAGCAGCACCCGGCAGATTTTTCGGAAAAAACTCAGAGAAGGCGATCTGGACGAGAAGGAAATTGAAATCAAGGTTTCAGATATGATTACCGGTGTTGAAATTATGTCCCCGCCGGGCATGGAGGAAATGAGCAACCAACTGAGCTCCATGTTTTCCAATCTGGGCTCCGGAAGAATGAAAACCAAACGGGTCAGCGTCAAGGCCGCACTTAAAATACTCAAGGATGAAGAAGCCGCCAAACTTGTCAATGAAGAAGAATTGCGTGCTGATGCGCTCAGCACAACCGAACAGACTGCAATCGTCTTTATCGATGAAATCGATAAAGTCGCCACCAAAAATGAGAACAGTTCTGGAGGCGTTTCACGCGAAGGTGTACAACGCGACTTGCTGCCTTTGATCGAAGGCTCAACCGTTACCACCAAATATGGCCCGATTAAAACTGATCATATTTTGTTTATTGCATCCGGTGCTTTCCATCTCTCCAAACCCTCTGATCTGATACCTGAATTGCAGGGACGTCTGCCAATCCGTGTTGAACTCGATGCCCTGTCCGCAGAAGATTTTAAAAAAATTCTGACAGAACCAGACGCTTCGCTTTGCAAGCAATACCAGGCTCTGCTGGCAACCGAAAATCTACAGCTCGAATTTACCGAAGACGGTATACAGAAAATCTCAGAAATTGCCTGGTCTGTTAACGAGCGTACGGAAAATATCGGGGCTCGTCGCTTACATACCGTACTTGAAAAATTACTGGAAGATATTTCTTTTCGCGCCAGCGAACTTGTGGAAAGCGGAAAAAGTGAATTTGTCATTGATGCCGATTTTGTCGACTTTACCCTAAAAGAACTTTCCCAGAATGAAGACCTGAGCCGCTTTATTCTCTAATTTATACTGCCATGTTACCAAAGGACATCAAGCTACATCGCCGTTCGGGTATCCTCGAACTGCTTTATTCGGATACCAGCTTCAAGCTCAGTGCAGAATTCCTTCGAGTACACTCCCCTTCTGCTGAAGTCCGGGGACATGCTCCAGGCCAGGAGGTTCTTCAATTCGGTAAAAGCAAGGTGCTGATCAGCAACATCGAACCCGTCGGCAATTATGCCCTGCGCCTGGTTTTTGACGATGGTCATGACAGCGGTCTCTATACCTGGAGCTATTTCAGGGAACTGGGAGAAAATCAGTCTACCATGTGGCAGCAGTATCTTGAGAAACTCAAAGCCGCAGGTAAAAGTAGAGAGGCACTTCCGGCAGGCACGCAAGCAATAAACATCCAGGCCTTGAAATCAGATTAAGTCACTGGCCAGTTCATGGGGTACAATGTCGCCATGACGGACAATAAATCATCAGAAGAAACGACCCATTTTGGCTATCAGGAAGTTCCTGTTTCCGAGAAGGCTGGGCATGTCGCCAATGTGTTTCACTCCGTTGCCAAAAATTACGACATCATGAATGACATCATGTCGCTTGGCACACATCGCTTGATAAAACGTTTTACAGTCCAGCTTACAGCACTGCGGTCCGGACAGTCTGTTCTCGATCTGGCCGGGGGGACCGGAGATTTTGCCATGCAGTTTTCTCCCATCATTGGCAGTGAGGGTCAGGTTGTTCTAGCTGACATCAATGAATCCATGCTGGCCGTTGGTCGTGACAGAATTATTGACAAGGGTAATCTTTCAAATATTGTTTTCAGCCTTGCCGATGCTGAAAAACTGCCCTTTACCGCAGAAAGTTTCAATTGCGTCTGCATAGCTTATGGACTGCGAAATGTCACCAACAAAGAAGCAGCCCTTGCCTCGATTTGCCGGGTAATAAAACCGGGAGGCCGCTTGGTCATTCTCGAGTTTTCCAAGCCCAGGCATGAGGCAGTTTCAAAGGCCTATGACCTGTACTCAAAACTCTGGCCGCTCGCCGGAAAGCTCGTCAGCGGCGACAGTGAAAGCTATCAATACCTGGTTGAATCCATCCGTATGCACCCTGATCAGGAAACACTTAAAACCATGGTGCTGGATGCCGGTTTTGATCGCTGTGAATATCATGATGTCATGGACGGCATCTGTGCCATTCATGTCGGCTATAAAGATGTCACTTGAACTGGCTTTTGCAAGCGCGCTCAGCGGTGCAGAGATCCTGATAAATCAGGCACTCGAGCTCGACCCGCAAAGCAAGAAAAAATTACTGGCGCTCAAAGGCAAGCTGATCGGCATACAAAGTTCGGCACCTGAGATTAATCTGAGCATCAACATCCATGACCAGGGTATTTTGCTTTCGCCGCTTGCTGACCCTGCTTGTGATGCACTTATCCGTGGTAATGCCAGTTCACTCATGAATGTGTTGCTCGCCAAGGATAAAAGCGCCGCAATGCGCCAGTATAATATCCATATACAGGGTGATGCTGCCGTGATCCAGCTCTTGCAGGATGTACTCAATGGGCTGGACCTGGATTGGGAATATCAGTTCAGCAAACTGTTGGGAGATGTGCCTACTCAATTACTCGGTGACTCATTGAGACAGCTGCAGCAACTCATGAGACATGCACATACCCGTATGCGTGCTAATCTCGACGAGTATCTGCATGAAGAAAGCGCCCTGCTGCCAGGTAAAAATGAGCTAGAAGTATTTTATCAACGTATTGATGACTTACGTTTAAGGATGGACCGCTTCAATTCACGTCTACAAAAACTGAATACTGAATAATACAAGGAGCAACTTATGGGCTTTGCACTTTCAGGCATGCAACTTAGCAGCAGCGCCTTCAATAATGCCGGAGTAATTCCTGCCAGATATACCGGGGCGGGAGAAGATGTATCACCAGCCCTCAGTTGGAGCAACCCGCCGGTAGGTACTCAGGGTTTCGCCATAATCTGTCATGATCCTGACGCCCCGCTGATTTCGAAAAACGGAACCTATGGCTTTGTTCACTGGGTGCTATACAACATTCCCGGAGACATTCTACACCTGGAAGAAGCCAGCAAACTGTTTACCCAGGGAATGAACAACTTCGGCAATGCTGGCTACAATGGCCCCATGCCTCCCGAAGGGCATGGCCCCCATCAATATTATTTCTGGGTACTTGCTCTGGATAAGCCGACCAATTTGCAGCCTGGCCTGTCCCTGTGGGAGTTGCTGGCTGAACTCGAGCCCAATGTGCTGGGCATGAACCGCCTCATCGGTTCTTTTGAGCGCCCCTGACAGTATCCGGACTGCACCCTGTGAAAAAATTTCTGCGCCTTTTGAAAATAGCCAGAATAGCTGCCCGCTACCGCCTGCAGGAGCTGGTTTCGGGATACAACCTGAGTCCAGCTGCTGCAATTCTGCTCAAGCTGCCCTTTCCTGCTGATGCTAAAGCTAGCAAACTGAGTCGTGGCAAACGTTTACGGCTAGCGCTGGAAGAACTCGGGCCAATTTTTATTAAATTTGGCCAGCTGCTTTCCACCCGCCGGGATATGCTACCGCTTGATATCGCTGATGAACTGGCTTACTTGCAGGATCAGGTCGCTCCCTTTGATGGTAAACAGGCTCAAGGCATCATCGAGCAGGCACTGGGCGGGGAGATATCAGATTTTTTTGCGGATTTTTCCACAAAACCACTGGCCTCGGCCTCAGTGGCCCAGGTTCACACGGCGAAACTTCTGAGCGGAGAGGAAGTCGTCATCAAGGTTATCCGCCCGGGCATAGACAAGATAATTGCTCAGGACCTTGCTTTGTTGCATATGCTTGCGGGCATCATTGAAAACTACACCAGAGATGGCAAACGCCTCAGAGCAAAAGAAATCATTCGTGATTATGACTTCGTGATCCATGATGAACTGAATCTACAGATTGAAGGCGCCAATGCCACGCAGCTAGCCAATAATTTTACAGACAATCCGGTCTTGTATGTGCCCAGAGTTTTCTGGGATTTTACCCGGCAAAACGTGCTGGTTATGGAACGTATTCATGGCATTCCCATCTCCCAGATTGAAGAACTTAAAGCGGCCGGTATTGACCTGAAGAAACTTGCTGAAACCGGCGTTGAGATATTTTTTACCCAGGTCTTCGACCACAGCTTCTTCCACGCAGACATGCATCCTGGCAATATTTTCGTTTCCCGCGAGCATAAAAAGAATCCGCAGTATATTGCGCTGGATTGTGCCATTTTCGGCAGCCTCAGTGAAGATGATCAGCAATATCTCGCCAGAAATTTATTGGCTATTTTTAAACGCGATTACCGCAAGGTAGCCGAGCTGCATGTCGAGTGTGGCTGGGTTCCAGCTGATACCCCTGTGCATGCCTTTGAGGCGACTATGCGCAGTGTCTGTGAACCCATTTTCGAAAAGCCGCTCAGTGAAATTTCATTTGGTGCCCTGCTTCTTCAGTTATTTCGGACGGCTGGACGCTTCAATATGGAATTACAGCCTTCACTGGTTTTACTGCAGAAAACGATGCTGAATATAGAAGGGCTCGGCAAGGAACTTTACCCTGATCTGGACCTCTGGCAAACCGCCCTGCCCTTTCTTGAAAACTGGCAGAAGCAGCGCCTGTCTCCCTGGCATAATCTGAAAAAGCTCAAGCAAAAGCTACCAGAGTGGTTTGAGCAGTTACCTGAGCTCCCTGAACTGCTGCATGACTTTCTGCTGGATGGTCGTGCCCGTCGTAAGCAGGCCCTGCAGCGCCAGCATGAGCGGGAGCTGGTTCGCCAGCGGCACCGCCAGAGGCGTTCACGAAAACTGCTGGCAGCCGGCCTTGGCAGCCTTGGTTTGGCTGTTCTGGCGGCGTTCACAGGACTGGGGGCCTGGATGGCTTCCTTTCCGCTGATCGTATGGCTACTTGTCTTCTCAGGAATCGGGCTACTGTATTTCAGGCCGTAATTTTTCGCCGAACCGCTTGAATATCACACTCTGGGCCCCAAATAGAGTATTCTAGGTCTTTTTTAGAGCTGGAGAGTTGTCACATGGCAGAAGGCTGGCTAGATCAGCTGCAATGGAATGATGAGGGCCTGCTGCCGGTTATTGCACAGGACTTCAACAGCGGCAGGATTCTGATGCAGGCCTGGCTGAATCGTGAAGCACTGCTGACAGCCCGTGAAGAAGGTCGTGCCATATACTGGTCACGTTCACGATCCAGACTCTGGCGCAAAGGTGAAGAGTCGGGTCATGTGCAAAAATTACATGGCATTTATCTCGATTGCGATGGAGACTGCCTGATATATCAGGTTGAACAGGTCGGCGGTATCGCCTGTCATACCGGCAGGGTTTCCTGCTTTTACAGACGATTACAGGATGAGCAATGGCAGGAAGTGGACCCAGTCATTAAAAGCAGCGAAGAAATTTATAAAAATCCTGAATAAGAGAAAACCAGGTGAGTGATACCTTAAACAAATTGGCAGAAATCATAGAACAGCGTAAAAACGCTGATCCCTCATCTTCCTATGTGGCCAAATTACAACAACAGGGTCTCGATAAAATCTTGCAGAAAGTAGGTGAGGAAGCCGTAGAAACCATTCTGGCAGCTAAAGACATTAAAGATGCCAGTGCTGACAAACAGCATCTGGTTTATGAAACAGCAGATCTCTGGTTTCATTCCCTGGTCATGTTGTCGCAACTGGATCTGGGTCCAGAAGATATTTTGCAGGAACTGGAGCGCCGCTTCGGCACCTCCGGACTTGATGAAAAAGCATCGCGCGGAGCTGGCTAGAAAGCTACAATGCCAGCAAGATTTTAATACAATAATTTTAGTTTAGTAGGAGTGAGTTATGGGGTTTGGTGGAATTGGAATTTGGCAGTTACTGATTATTCTGGTCATCATCATGCTTGTTTTCGGCACCAAGAAACTTAAAAATCTTGGTTCTGATTTAGGCGGTGCTATCAAGGGTTTTAAAAGCGCCATGGATGAAGAAGACAAGGCAAAAGATAATACCCAGGCACAGATCACCGATGATGAAGGTGATACTTTTGACGTGAAAGCGGAAAAAGTAGAAGAAGAGGAAAGCAAATCCTAATCCTCTTCGGGACTTTTCGATGACTGGTATCGGTTTCTTTGAACTTTTATTGATCGGCGTTGTTGGTCTGCTGATCCTTGGCCCGGACAAACTGCCGGGCGCTCTGCGTACAGCTGCATTATGGATTGGCCGCTTTCGCCGCAGCTTTGACAATATCAAACGTGATATTGAGAAAGAAGTGGGAGCCGATGAAATCCGCCGCCAGCTCCGCAACGAAGCCATCATGGAAAAATTCAACGAGAGCAAAAAGAAATTTGATGACACGATCGAATCCGCCAGAAAACAGTCTGATACAGTCAAGCAAAGTCTGGACCTGAAACAGCAAATACTTAATAGTGGTAAAGATCCTGTCGAAAGCCCTGATACAACTGCCAAGCCTTCGGAAAGTCCGAGTACAGCTACACCTGAACCCAATAGGGATTCCGGTAATACCGGCAGCCAGTAAGTACTGATATGTCCCACGAATCCGATCCCAAGGAACAGCCACTAATTTCGCATTTGATCGAACTGCGTGATCGCATCATGCGTTGTCTGCTGGTGGTCCTGCTGATTTTTTTGTGCCTGTTTCCTTTTGCCAATGAAATTTATACATTCGTTGCCGCTCCCCTGACCGATGTCATGCCTGAGGGGGCGCAGATGATTGCCACGGCGGTTACTACCCCTTTCTTTGCCCCTTTCAAGCTGACTTTTTTTTCCGCGGTATTTATAGCTGTGCCTTTTTTACTGCACCAGCTGTGGGCCTTTATTGCGCCGGGCCTGTATAAGAATGAAATCAAAATAGCCTTTCCAATTCTGGTATCCAGCATTGTGCTGTTTTATCTGGGCATCACTTTTTCCTACTTCATTGTCTTTGGTTTCATCTTCCGTTTTTTCACCTCTGTCGGACCGGAAGGTGTGGCAATTATGACTGACATCAGTGAATATCTGGACTTCGTCTTGCTGATGTTCTTTGCCTTTGGACTGACCTTCGAGATCCCGGTGGCGACTGTCCTGCTGATTATCTCGGGGGCCATTACTCCGCAAGGACTCTCGGCAAAACGTCCTTATGTTGTGATTGGCTGTTTTGTGATTGGCATGCTGCTCACTCCGGCAGATCCTTTCTCACAATCCATGCTGGCTATTCCAATGTGGATGCTGTTTGAACTGGGCATCATAGCCGGGCGTATCATTCACAAAAAAGAATCGGAAAATCAGGACAGCGAACCTGAAAGTCCGCAAAGCTGAACATCAGTTAAAGTTCTGAAATTTCTTGCTAACTCTGCAAGAGAAAAGTGACGGGACCGTCATTAATCAGGGCAATCTGCATATCAGCTGCAAACTCTCCACTGGCAAGCCGTGTTGTTTGCTGACTGGCCTCTTGCAAAAAGTATTCATACAACTGCCTGGCTTCCTGTGGCGCTTTGGCCGATGAGAAGCTCGGGCGTAGCCCTTTGTTGGTATCTGCTGCCAAGGTGAATTGCGACACCACCAGCAGTGCGCCACCAATATCCTGGACATTCAGGTTCATTTTACCTTCCGTATCAGAGAATACCCGGTAGGCAAGTACTTTGTGTAACAGCCTGTTGGCATCTTCCTGCGTATCATCTTTTTCGACGCCCAAAAATACTAACAAGCCCTGTTCAATAGATGCTGTTTCTACACCGTTAATTTCAACCGATGCTGATTTGACGCGTTGAATCAGGGCTAACATTCAGCTGCTATCGCTCCGTACCACGTGCATGTCGTTTGCGCTCATTTTCAGTCAGAAACATTTTTCTTAAGCGGATACTTGCTGGTGTAATTTCAACCAGCTCATCTGTTTCAATAAACTCCATGGCCTGTTCCAGACTGAAGACCACCGGCGGGGTGAGCAATAAATTCTCATCGTTGCCGGCAGCCCTGATATTGGTCAGCTGCTTGGCCTTGGTCGGATTGACGACCAGGTCATTTTCCCTGCTATGCAGGCCAACTATCATGCCTTCATAGACATCCACACCCGGGCCTGTAAACAGACGTCCTCTATCCTGCAGGGCGAACAAAGCGTAGGCTAACGTTTTGCCCCTGGTCATAGAAACCAGAACGCCCCTGCCACGTTTGGCGATATCCCCTTCCTTGACTTCACCATAGTGATCAAAGATGTGTGTCATGATACCGGTTCCGGAGGTCATTCCCAGGAATTCTGTTCTAAAACCAATCAGTCCGCGCGTCGGGATAATAAAGGTGATGCGCATGCGCCCCTTGCCATCGGAGATCATGTCCTGCAATTCGGCCCGACGTTTTCCCAGTTCTTCGATGACAGCACCCTGATGTTCTTCTTCCACATCAACAACCAGTGACTCGTACGGCTCCTGAATCTTGCCATCAATTTCTTTGACCACTACACGGGGTCTGGAAACAGCCAGTTCGAAGCCTTCTCGACGCATGCTCTCTATCAGTACCGACAGGTGCAATTCACCCCGCCCGGAAACGATAAATTTATCGGCACTGGCTCCCTGCTCAACCCTGAGCGCAACATTGTGTACCAATTCCTGTTCCAGTCTTTCCTTGATATTTCGGCTGGTCACAAACTTGCCTTCCAGGCCGGCGAATGGGGAATCATTGACCTGAAAAGTCATCGATACCGTCGGCTCATCTACGCTCAGCGCCGGCAAGGCTTCAACTTTCAGTGGATCACACAGGGTATCCGAAATATTCAGCTCATCGATGCCGGTAATACAAATGATATCGCCTGCCTCAGCCTTGTTGACATCAATTCTTTCCAGGCCGAGGTAAGATTTCACCTGACCGATTTTAGCCTTGCGCGTATTGCCTTCCCGGTCAATCAATACCACCGGCATATTACTGCTGACAGTACCGCGACTGACCCGCCCAATTCCTATCACCCCCACGTAGGAAGAATAGTCAAGCGCGGAAATCTGCATCTGAAAGGGACCTTTCAGATCAACCTGAGGGGGCGGCACCCGCTCTACAATCAATTCAAACAGAGGGCTCATGTCTTCTGCCAGCTTATTAGCCTCAAGGCCGGCCACGCCGTTTATTGCCGAAGCATAAATTACCGGGAAATCGAGCTGTTCTTCTGTTGCTCCCAGTCGATCAAATAAATCAAACACTTCATTCAATACCCAGTCGGGCCTGGCACCTTCCCGGTCGACTTTGTTAATTACCACGATGGGTTTCAGCCCTCGTGCAAAAGCTTTCTGGGTCACAAAACGTGTCTGCGGCATGGGCCCGTCTACGGCATCAACCAGCAGGAGGACGCTGTCGACCATGGAGAGCACGCGTTCTACTTCTCCGCCAAAATCAGCATGCCCAGGTGTATCAACAATATTGATCCGGTAATCCTGCCAGTTGACGGCTGTATTCTTTGCCAGGATGGTAATACCACGCTCTTTTTCCTGATCATTGGAATCCATCACCCGCTCAAGCGATTTTCCACGAGTTTCCAGCGTGCCTGACTGGGATAACAATTTATCCACCAGCGTGGTTTTGCCATGATCGACATGTGCGATGATGGCGATATTACGAATTTTCTCTATCACAAATTATCCGGTGCAAGTTGAAAAATGTTGCGCATTATATACGTGCTGCAGGACGGTATACACCTACATTTTCATAACCCTGTTCAAGCAGATAGGAAGCATGCAGACGGCTCATAATTCCTTTGTCGCAATACAGCAGACAGATTTTCCCCGTATCTATCTGGCCACTGCTGAAGGCTGTATTGAGTTTGTAAAATGGAATTTTCAGAATTTCACAACCCGCAAGCTTTAATGGCTTCAGCTCTTCTTCATTGGGGTGCCGGATATCAATAAGCATTGCATCACCGGGTTCTTCTTCAATACGTAAAGCTGTGCTCTGTTTTCTCTCTTGATGGACAATCTGGTCAATCGAGACGACTTCGCGACTCATGACTGCCGACTTCAGTATGTCAAAATCAAAGGCTGACTCCTCCTTCTCTATCCTTGCAAGGCGGGCTCTGGTTGTCGGTTTAACGGAAATGACCCCACAGTATTCCGGAATGACCGCGGAAAACTCTTCTGTCCCTATCTTGCGGGCCAGATCGATAATGTCCTGCTTTTCACTCATGATTAATGGACGGAGCACCAGCTTATGACTAACCTCATCAATTACAGCCAGGTTGGCCAGAGTCTGACTTGAGACCTGGGCAACAGCTTCGCCAGTTACCAGGGCATCAATCTGCAGCGCATCGGCTACCTGCTCTGCAGCCCGCAGCATCATACGCTTGAGTACGACACCCATCTGTGAATTATCGATCTTGCTGAGAATTTCACCGACCACAGCTTCGAAGGGAACAGTGACAAATTTGACTCGCTGGGAAGCGCCATAACGCATCCATAAATACAGTGCCACTTCCTTCACGGCAATTTCATGATCATGCCCGCCCAGGTTAAAAAAACAAAAATGTGTGCTCAGTCCCCGCCGAATCGACAGGTAACTGGATACTGCCGAATCGAAGCCCCCTGAAATCAGGGACAGCACCGCGTCCTGGGTACCCAGGGGGAAGCCCCCCATACCAGAACTGAGTGCATCGATAATGAAGACATCCTGATCACGAATTTCCAGCCTGACGCCTATGTCTGGGTCTTTCAGCTTCACCCCGGCACTGCTGGCTTGCTGATTCAGCCCGCCACCAACATATTTTTCCACATCAACTGACTTGAACGCATGCTTGCCTACACGCTTGCAGCGTACCGCAAAAGTTTTGCCCTGCAGCCGATCCTTATAATGTCGCAAGGTATATTCCAGTACTTCAGAGAGGTTCTGAAATGGATAGGCATATACCCGGGCAAAGGAACCGATGCCCGGTGTATCTTTAAGTATCTCTTCCAGTTTAGCTGGGACATCACTTCCCTCATCCTGCTCAGAGTTAACTTCCAGGTAGTCCCAGTGGGATGTCACCACAATGTTCTGACTGATTGCCCCCAACAGGAATTGCAGGTTTTTTTTCAGTTGTTTCACAAAACGGGAGCGAACCGGACGGCTTTTGATGGAAATTTCCGGTGAATATTTCAACAAATATTTCATGCGTATTGGCGCTTAGGCAAGCCGACTCTCTGAAAAACCGGCAATGATAGCAATGCAGGCCCTGAATGACACTTCCGTAGCTCAATGATCTCGAGCACGACCTGGCAATGCACCGTATTGGTGCATTTTAGGCTGTTTACTGCTAGACTCGCTGTCCATTGCCACTCAAAAAGGTTCTGATTTTCGCTAAAACACATGTTTTGCCCCAGACTGGTTCAGTTATTGCATACAAGCTCATGCTCGTATCCCGTAATTGTTTAAGCAGATTAAGATCGACATAAACCTAAATTAACGACATTACCCGTGAATAAGGACAGCCTTAATACCCGACTACTTGATCACCTGACAGCCGCAGTGCTGGTGCTGGATGATTCGCTTTGCCTTTTTCACCTGAATCCCGCAGCTGAGGCCTTGTTTAAGACCAGCGACCGGCGTTCTCGCAAGGCCTATATCGGCGACTTGCTTTACCGTCCTGAGCACACTCTCCGGGCACTGCGAAATGTTCAGAAAGAAGGCCACACCTATATCGCCAGAAAAGTCCATCTGGCCCTGGCAAACGGAACCCGGCTGCTGGTGGACTACTCTGTGTCACTCTTCAGTGAAATGAACCAGAACTTTTTACTGGTCGAGATACAGGAACTTGACCGCTCCTATCACATTAGCCGGGGGGAGACGCTGATTTCAAACCATGAAACCACTCAGGAACTGGTGCGAAATTTGGGGCATGAAATCAAGAACCCTCTCGGTGGTATTCGCGGTGCAGCCCAGCTGCTGGCGCAGGAATTACCCGATGAAGAATTACAGGATTACACCAATGTCATCATCAGTGAAGCAGACCGCCTCGTCAACCTGGTCGACCGACTTACCGGCTCCTACAAGAAGCCCCTGCTGGCCAAACATAATATCCACGAAGTCCTTGAGCGGGTTCGTTCATTGCTGGAGGCTGAGACCAAGGGCAGCATAGAATTCATCCGGGACTATGACCCCAGTATTCCGGAAATAACCTGTGATGTTGAACAGTTAATCCAGGCTGTTCTGAACATTGTCCGTAATGCGGTAGAAGCCCTGCGTGATGCTGAAACTGAGGCCCCGCAAATCATACTAAAAACCCGTGTATTAACCCATGCCACTATTGGACTGCAGCCTCATAAATTGCTTGCCCGCATCGAGGTTATAGACAACGGTCCTGGCATCCCGGACGATATTATTGAAACGATATTTTATCCCTTGATTAGCGGCAGGGCTGAAGGCACTGGCCTTGGCCTGTCTATTGCGCAAAGTATCCTCAAGCAACATGAAGGCTTGATTGAGTGTGAAAGCCAGAAAGGCCAGACACGCTTCATGCTTTCCATTCCACTTCCAGATGAAGGTAACGACTAATGGCTGACAAAGGTTTGATATGGGTTGTCGATGATGACCGTTCCATTCGATGGGTTCTCGAAAAATCCCTTACTAAGGCTGGTTTTACTTTTGAAAGTTTCGAGAAAGGTGAAAAACTGCTCAGTGAGCTTTCACAACAACAGCCTGATGTCATCATCAGCGATATTCGTATGCCCGGCATTGATGGACTGGAAGTCTTAACTCAGGTCAGTGAAGCCTATCCACAGATTCCCGTCATTATCATGACTGCTCATTCTGATTTAAAAAGCGCCGTGCAGTCTTATGAGGGTGGCGCATTTGAATATCTGCCAAAACCTTTCGATGTCAATGACGCTGTTTCGGTTACAGAACGAGCCGTCAAACATGCTCGGGAACATAAAGGAAGTGCTCCAAGCACTCGGGAAGTCAGCACCAGGGAAATTATCGGTGAAGCGCCTGCCATGCAAGAAGTCTTCCGCTCCATTGGCCGCCTGGCCCATTCAAACATTACGGTATTGATCAAGGGAGAATCCGGTACCGGTAAAGAGCTGGTAGCTCAGGCCCTGCATCGCCATAGTCCACGAGCAGGGAAGCCCTACATCCCACTGAATGTCGCGGCCATTCCCAAGGACCTGATTGAATCAGAACTCTTTGGTCACGAAAAAGGAGCATTTACCGGCGCAACCCAGCAGCGTATTGGCCGCTTCGAACAGGCAGATGGCGGCACCTTGTTTCTGGATGAAATTGGAGACATGCCAATGGAAACCCAGACCCGTCTACTGCGTGTTCTTTCTGATGGTGAATTTTTCAGGGTAGGCGGTCTGAGTCCTATCAAGGCAGATGTTCGTATCATTGCAGCAACCCATCAAAATCTTGAGGAGCGTGTCAAGGAACATTTGTTTCGTGAAGACCTTTATCATCGTTTGAATGTCATTCCGATTCATCTGCCTCGTTTATCCGAACGTCGTGAAGATATACCGGCCCTAATGGATCACTTTCTACACAAAGCCGCTCGCCAGATGGGAGTGGAAAGTAAAGTAATACGTCCGGATACTTTGAAGTATCTCACTGGCCTAAACTGGCCAGGTAATGTGCGACAGCTGGAAAACTTCTGCAGCTGGATTACAGTGATGGCCCCCGGCTCGGAAGTGTTCATCAATGACCTGCCGGAAGAATTTCTTAAACCGGGCAACCCCGGTGGAGTATCAGGAGACTGGGCTCAAACACTGAAGAACTGGGCAGACCAGGAACTCAGCCTCGGCCATACCGGCATACTGCAGCAGGCCAGCCCTATTTTTGAAAAGTGCATGATTGAAGTAGCTCTCAAGCACAGCGGTGGACGCAAACGGGATGCTGCCGAACTGCTAGGTTGGGGCAGGAATACCCTGACCCGAAAATTAAAGGAACTGGGCCTGAATGCATCCGCACAGGATGTGGATAATTAAACACGCATATTTTTCGGCCAGACAGCATGTTCGAAATCGTTCTTTTTGAACCTGAAATTCCGCCCAACACTGGCAACATCATCAGGCTGGCCAGTAACACTGGCTGTCGCTTGCACCTGATTGAACCACTTGGATTTACGCTGGATGAAAAAAGTCTACGGCGCGCCGGCCTTGATTACCACCAGTACAGCCGCCTCGAAACTTACGCGTCCTGGCAACATTTTTTACAGCAATTTACACCAGCAAGACTCTTTGCCTTCAGCACCAAAGGGGCCAGGGTTTACACGGAGGTGCAATACCAGAAAGGCGACTGTCTTTTGTTTGGACCTGAAACACGGGGCTTGCCGGAAGACATCAGGAACAGCAATGCAGTCTCAGACCTGCTGACCATTCCCATGCAAAAAAACAGTCGCAGCCTAAATTTATCAAATGCCGTCAGTATTGTGGTGTATGAGGCCTGGCGGCAGACCGGATTCCAGTGAAGAACCCTGCCTGCCTATCGCTCTGCTTTTAGCTTTGTTGCTCTTGAGCATCCCGGCTCTTTCTGGCCTGCTCGTAAATCGCCTCAAAATTTGCCGGCGGCAAGTGCAATGCAGGAAAGGTGCCTTTGTTGGCCAGATTATCTACGGTTTCCCGAGCATAGGGGAACAGCACACTCGGACAGGTCATATGCAGGGCCTGCTGTAAATTCTCACCATCCAGGCCTTTAATTTCAAACACGCCAGCTTGTTGGACTTCGATGACATACATCGGCTTGTCTTCCTGGTCATTGACTTCAGTCGTAACCGTTAGCACAGCTTCGTACAGGTTGTCCTGAAAATTTTCGGCTTTTGTTGTCATATTGAAATTGACTTTGGGTTGATAAGGAATCTGAAATACCGCCGGGGAACTCGGGGCTTCAAAAGAAACATCCTTTATATAGATTCTCTGTAACCTGAAAGTAATTGCCGATGCATCTGCTTGTGGTACCGCCTGTTCGCCAGTCTGATTTTCAGTATCTGCCATGTTATCTCTTCCTGTTTCTGGTTCTGATTGCTATTAAATTTTGATTATCGACTAGACCAGAGGCAGGCCCTGAGCCTGCCATTCCGATATCCCGCCTGATAACCTGTATACCTTTGTGTAGCCTTTTGCTTCCAGTTTTCTGACTGCGTCAGCGGCCTGGTGGCCCATCTGACAGACAATAACAAAAGGTTTCTCTTTATGCTTGTCCAGCTCTGTAAGTCGTTCTTCCAGTTTGGCCAGCGGAATATTGACTGCATCCACGATATGACCTTTTTCAAACGCCTTCTTGTCTCTGATATCCAGCACCATGCCTTCTTCATGGTTGATAAGGCGAGTGAGCTCATGAATACCGATCGCCATGCCACTTTTCTTTTTCAGATAAGCCAGCAAGGCAACAAACAATATCAGCCATATACCGGTGAGCATCCAATGATTAATCAGAAATTCCAGAAACCGCGCCATACCACACTCAGACTGCTTTTAAAGAGGCACGCAGTATAATGAACTACGCGAGCGGAGTAAAACCAAAGCCCTTTAATATAAGGCCTATACCGGTTTAACTCGTGCTCCTGAAAGCCTATAATTTCAGCATCCTTCAATCTCGCCAAACACTTTTATGAATCAGCAAAGAACACCTAACCTGCTATTAATACTTGATGGCTGGGGGCACCGTGATAGTGCCGACGCAAATGCCATCAGTATGGCAAACACCCCTGTCTGGGACAGCCTGCTAGAGGCTTACCCCCACACCCTGATTCATACCTCAGGCCTGAAAGTCGGCCTACCCGAGGGGCAAATGGGAAACTCAGAGGTCGGTCATATGAACCTCGGCGCCGGGCGTATCGTTTATCAAAACCTGACACGCATTAACAAGGCTATTGAAGATGGTGACTTCTTCACCAACCCGGCTTTACTGGGCGCCTGTGAAAAAACCAATGCGCTTGATGGCGCCCTGCATATTATCGGCCTGCTTTCTCCTGGTGGTATTCACAGTCATGAAGACCAAATTGCCGCCATGATCGATATGGCTGAGCAGCAGGGATGCCAGCATATCTATCTGCATGCTCTGCTTGACGGCAGAGATACCCCACCGCGAAGCGCAGAAAACTCCCTGCAATACTTCAGTAAAAAACTGGCTGACAGCGGAAAAGGTCAAATCGCCAGTGTTAGCGGTCGCTATTTCGGGATGGACAGGGATAAGCGTTGGGATCGTGTAGAAAAAGCCTATCTAGCCATCGTTGAAGGGCGTTCGGATGAACAGTATCGGGATGCCCTGAGTGCTTTAAAAGATGCCTATGAACGGGGGGAAGATGATGAATTTGTCAGGCCGACCTGTATTGTTACTGCTGAGGGGGAGCCTGTACGGATGCAGGATGGGGACGCACTGGTATTCATGAACTTTCGTGCTGACCGCGCCAGGGAACTTACCCGTGCCATCACAGAAGCCGATTTCGAGGGTTTCGACCGTCCCCGGTTTCTGTCTCTCAGCACCTTTGTCATGCTGACCGAATTTGCCGATGACATTAAAGCCGACTGTGCTTTCCCTCCTATGCCGCTGAGCAACAGTCTGGGTGAGTACCTGTCAAAACAAGGCCTGACACAACTCCGTATCGCCGAAACAGAAAAATATGCTCACGTAACCTTCTTTTTCAGTGGCGGCCAGGAGCAGGAGTTTAGTGGTGAAAACCGTATCCTCATCCCTTCACCGAATGTGGCAACCTATGATTTAAAGCCGGAAATGAGCGCCTATGAAGTTTGCGAAAAGCTGGTAAAGGCGATTAAAAATCGTGAATATGACGCTATTATCTGCAATTTTGCAAATGGCGATATGGTGGGACACACTGGCGACCTGTCTGCCGCCATCCAGGCAGTAGAAGTCCTGGATGAGTGCCTGGGCATGATTACTGAGGCCATTCTCGAGGTCGACGGCAATTGTCTGATCACGGCAGACCATGGCAATGTCGAACAGATGAAGGACGACAAGACCGGACAGGCATTGACCTCCCACACTGATGGACCTGTGCCGCTGGTTTATGTCGGAAAACAGCTGCTTTCCCTGAAAGAAAACGGCTCTTTGTGCGATATCTCACCCAGCCTGCTTGAGCTGATGCATCTGGACATCCCCTCCGAAATGAGCGGACAGTCTCTTATCAATTATTTATGAGACTAGCACGGGTCAGCGCAGGACTTTTATTTTATGTAAGTACTTACTTACTTTTCATCTCAAGCCTGACAGCACAAGAGAATCCCAGTCAGGCTGATCTCGAAGCCTTGGGCAGGACTATTACCACGGTTCAGTCACAAATCGATGAAACCCGGCGGGCACGCAGTACACTGGAGTCGGAAATTGAACGCCAGGAACGTGAAATCAACCGCCTGCTTGCCAATATCGAGGACGTTCAGGCCCAGGTCAGTCAGGCCCAGAGCAGGCTTGACGAACTGGAGAGAGAGGCGGCTACTCTGAGTACGCGCCGACTGAACCAACAGGCTTTGATTGGTGACTACCTTCGAGCTGCCTATCTTAATGGCCAGGAAGAATACATGAAATTATTGCTGAACCAGCAAAACATCAGTCAGAGCGCCCGCATGCTGCGTTATTACCAATATTTCAGCCAGGCAAGAAATGATAAAATTGCCGAATTTGATGACATATTGAACGAAATTGCAAGAAATAGCGCCGATCTTGCAGAAACCAGGGAAAAGCTTCTAGAGCAGCAATCTACCCTGCAAGGCCAGCAGGCACAGCTGCAGGATCAGCAAAATGACCGGCTGGGCCTGATGCGCGAACTGGATGCGCAACTGGCCAGCAGCAATAGTGAGTTGAATCGACTGGAGATACAGTATGAAGAGATGCAGATTCTGATTGAAGAGCTTTCACGCGCCATTCTGGACCTGCCCCTAGGAGGGCAGGCAGAAGAGTTTTCAGCCCTGAGGGGTGTACTGCCCTGGCCGCTGCAAGGCGCTATTCTCAACCGCTTTGGCAGTTCTTATGAAAACAGTGACCTTAGCTGGGAAGGCATCACGATAGCCGGCGACTCTGGCGCTGATGTAAGGGCCATACACCGCGGCAGGGTCATTTATGCAGACTGGTTTTCCAGCTCTGGGCTGCTCTTGATAATTGACCATGGTGGTGGTTATATGAGCCTCTACGCACACAACCAGTCGCTCTACAAGGCTGTTGGAGATTGGGTGCTGGCAGGGGAAACAATTGCTGCTGTCGGCAACACGGGTGGTCGAGGTGAGGAAGGTGTCTATTTCGAAATCCGTTATAACGGTGATGCCCAGGATCCATTATCCTGGCTCAGAGCACGATAGGTTCACACTTATGAAACATGTATTTTCTGCAAACTTAAAATACCCGCAGGCATTGCTACTGGCTCTGCTGTTCGGTCTATCTCCGATCGCTAGCTTCGCCCAGTCTGCTGCAGGCGAGGATGCTGATAACGCCCAGGCACTGCCCTTGCCCCTCAATGAAGTTCGCATCTTTGCCGAAGTATTGAACCGGATACGCAGCGCCTATGTAGAACCGATTGATGATAAAACCCTGCTTGAAAATGCCGTCAAGGGCATGCTGGCCGGCATCGACCCGCATTCCAGCTATCTGGCCAATGATGATTTCGAAGATCTGCAGGAAAATACCACCGGCGAGTTTGGCGGCCTGGGTGTCGAAGTCGGGGTCAATAACGGCTTTATCACCATTATTAGCCCGGTTGACGGTTCTCCCGCCGATATCGCCGGAATCCGCGCAGGCGATGTGGTCATCAAGATTGATAATACACCTACTACTGAAACCACCATCGAAGATTCCATGGCATTGATGCGGGGTGCTCCCGGGACAGAGGTGGTGCTGACTATTCTTCGGGAAGGCCTGGATGAGGCCATCGATATTACTGTCACACGCGACATTATTCGTGCCCGCAGTGTACGTTCACGTTATCTGGAACCGGGTTTCGCCTACCTGCGGATTTCACAATTCGTTACCGGCACCGGAGCAGAGGTAGTGAGTGCGCTGGAAAACTTTCAGCGCAATGACACTGAACTGGAAGGCATCATTCTGGATCTACGCAATAACCCTGGTGGAGTACTGCAGGCTGCTGTCGATGTCGTAGATGCCTTTATTTCAGAAGGCCTGATTGTTTACACCGAAGGCCGTGAAGAAAGTGCTTTTACCCGTTATGAGGCCACCCCCGATGACCCCAGCCGTGGGGTACCACTGATAGTACTCCTGAACGGCGGCTCTGCCTCTGCCTCTGAAGTGGTGGCTGGCGCTCTGCAGGATCATAACCGGGCCGTGATCATGGGCACCCAGAGTTTTGGTAAGGGTTCGGTACAAACAGTACTGCCCCTGACCAATGAGCGCGCGATTAAATTGACCACGGCGCTGTACTATACGCCCAATGGACGCTCCATCCAGGCTCGCGGCATTACACCTAACATCATCGTAAGACAGGGAAGAGTGACGGACGTGCCGGATAATCCGGCCAACTACCGGGAAGAAGACCTCGCCGGGCATCTAGAAAATTCCGATGAACCGGAGTTAAGTCCAGAATCTATCGATATCAGTGGCGAACGGGTCATCGTTGGCGATTACCAGCTCAACCAGGCCTTGAGCATACTCAAGGGCTTGGCCCTGTTACGCTCTAGGTCCTATTAGGCTGGCAGGCTGGCTGCACTATTCAGACCACAGTACTTAATTAACGTACACAAATGCCTTTTTCACGCATGTAGGCTTTTGCCTCAGGAATGCTGTACTCCCCGAAATGGAAAATACTGGCGGCCAGTACAGCATCCACCTTGCCTTCCTGAATGCCATCAACCAGATGCTGCAAATTACCAACACCGCCTGAGGCGATTACCGGCACCGGTACCGCTTCACTGATAGCCCGGTTCAGCGCCAAGTCAAATCCATTCTTGGTGCCATCCCGGTCCATGCTGGTAAGCAAAATCTCACCGGCGCCATAGTCAACCATCTTTTTTGCCCACTGAACCGCATCCAGTCCGGTTGCCTTACGCCCACCATGGGTAAAAATTTCCCAGCGCAATGGCTCCTGGCCGCTAGAAACCTGTTTGGCATCAATTGCAACCACGATACATTGCGAACCAAAGCGCTCGGCAGCCTGCTTGACAAACTCGGGATTTAACACGGCGCTGGTGTTGATGGCCACCTTGTCAGCGCCGGCATTAAGCATTTGGCGGATATCCTCCAGCGTGCGAATGCCGCCACCCACCGTCAGCGGGATGAAGACCTGGCTGGCGATGTCCTGCACTGTATGAATGGTGGTTTCCCGGCCTTCATGACTGGCAGTGATATCCAGAAAGGTAATTTCATCGGCGCCCTGCTCACAATAACGCTTGGAAACTTCCACAGGATCTCCGGCATCACGGATATCGACAAACTTGACACCCTTGACCACCCGACCATTTTCACAATCAAGACAGGGAATGATGCGTTTTGTCAGACTCATGCCTTACCATCCCATGTGATAAAGTTTTTCAATAACTGCAGTCCGCAGTCCTGACTTTTTTCCGGGTGAAACTGCACAGCAAAAATATTCTCAGCAGCCAGCGCCGAACAAAATGCTTGCGGGTATTCACTGAGACCTGCAACAACAGCGCTATTATCCTTATTCGTATCAGGTGTTACATAGTAACTGTGAACAAAATAAAAATGGCTTTTGTCAGGAATGTTATGCCACATGGGATGAGCAATACCCTGCTCGACCTGATTCCAGCCCATATGAGGAACCTTGAGTAAATCCCCATTGGCATCCCGTTGGCCTTCAGGGAAACGCCTGACCTTCCCGGGGAAAAGCCCAATGCACTCGACGCCATTATTTTCTTCTGAATAATCCATCATTGCCTGCATGCCGACGCAGATTCCAAGAATGGGTTTTTCTTTTCTGGCCTCTCGCAGCAATGTATCAATTTCCAAACGCCGGATTTCAGCCATGCAGTCACGTATCGCACCCACTCCTGGAAAAATAAGACGCTCAGCTTCATGTATTTTAAGCGGATCTGCAGTAATGCTCACGTCAACACTTGTATTGATGTGTTCAAGCGCCTTCCCCACGGAATGAAGATTGCCCATGCCATAGTCAATTACAACAAGCTTAGTCATTAAGGTTTACTCAAGTGTTTTGATACCTAACTCAATCGGCCTGCCAGTGAGCACTCTTATATGTGCTTCAATATCCGCATAACACTCAGTAGCACGCACTTATGCCGCTACTTTTAGCTGCTGAATTAACAGAAAAATTTCATTTGCGAAAACCGGCAAGCGAAAACAGTTATCAAAGGCTTCCTTTGGTTGAAGGAATGCTGCCCTGCATACGAGGATCCGCTTCAATTGCCATGCGAACTGCACGTCCAAACGCTTTGAAGACAGTTTCGATCTGATGATGCGCATTGCTGCCTTTGAGATTATCAATGTGCAGGGTCACCTTGGCGTGATTGACGAAGCCCTGGAAAAATTCAAAAAACAAATCAACGTCAAAATCTCCGACCCTGCCACGGGAAAACGGAATCTGATAATCCAGCCCTGGCCGCCCTGAAAAATCTATCACCACTCTGGAGAGCGCTTCATCAAGGGGCACATAGGCATGCCCGTAACGCCGGATTCCGGTTTTATCCAGCGCCTTATCAAAGGCCTGCCCAAGGGTAATACCCAGGTCTTCAACCGTATGGTGTGCATCAATTTCCAGATCACCTTTTGCAGTGATGTCCAGATCAATCATGCCATGGCGCGCCACCTGCTCCAGCATGTGCTCAAGAAAAGGCAGCCCGGAACTGACATTGAATTTGCCGGTACCATCCAAATTTATCGTAATGGCAATCTCTGTCTCTTTGGTTTTACGCTCAACGGTCGCAGTTCGTGACTCAGCCATGTTTTATAAAATTCCCGGTAAGGCGAAAAGGGCAATTATACTGCCATTCACACTTTAAAGTGAAAAAATGCGCCCGCTTCATTACACTTGCGTTGATGCTGCAAAAGACCACCAACCCAGATTTTTCCTTTTCTTCCGCTATCCTGAACTGGTTCAAGATACATGGGCGCAAGCAGCTGCCCTGGCAGGAAAATCCGACACCATACCGGGTCTGGATCTCGGAAATCATGCTGCAGCAAACCCAGGTTGCAACTGTCATCCCCTATTACCAGAACTTCATGCAGCGCTTTCCCAGCGTGAGCGCACTGGCTGCAGCTGAAGAAGACCAGGTTCTGCACTGCTGGACCGGGCTCGGCTACTATGCACGCGCACGCAACCTACACAAGACGGCAAGGATCATTCAGCGGGACTATGCCGGTCAATTCCCGAAAACTGTCGACTTGCTGCAAAAACTGCCCGGCATTGGCCTGTCAACGGCGGGTGCCATACTGGCCCTGGCATCCAATCAGCGAGCCGTGATTCTGGATGGCAATGTCAAACGGGTATTAAGCCGTTATCACTGTGTCGAGGGTCTGCCGCAACAAAGCCAGACCATGAAAAAGCTCTGGCAGCTCGCTGAAGAACATACACCCGCACAGGACTGTCGCAATTACACCCAGGCCATTATGGATCTGGGGGCAACCTTATGCACCCGGACCAAACCGGATTGCCCTTCCTGCCCTGTACAAAGTAACTGCCTTGCCTGGCACAGTGGACGTTGTGAAGATTTACCCCAGCGCAAAGCGGCCAAAAGCCTGCCGCTCAAAACTACACATATGCTGATCCTGCTCTCACCCGACAAAAACCAGGTATTACTGGAAAAAAGGCCAGCTCAGGGCATATGGGGTGGCCTCTGGAGCTTCCCGGAGCATGCGGGTGCTGACCAGCTGCAAGACTGGCTAAGCCAGTTCGACTGCAAAACCGAAAACAGCCAATTGAAAAATTTTCGCCATACCTTCAGCCATTTCCATCTCGATATCCGACCTCATTTGCACAGTCTGCAAAATCAGCCTGCCTTTGTCATGGAGAAGCCGGATTGGCACTGGTATGATTTGAAAAATCCCTCAGAACTGGGCCTTGCCGCTCCGGTACAAAGCTTGTTGAAACAACTGGAAAAAGCAATATGAGCAGGAAAGTGATGTGTCGAAAATACCAGCAGGAGCTTGAAGGCCTGCTGACTCCCCCCTATCCCGGTCCGAAAGGGCAGGATATCTACGAAAACATCTCCAGGCAGGCCTGGGAAGAATGGCAGCAATTGCAGACCCGGCTAATCAATGAAAAAGGACTCAGCATGATCAATGCCGATGACCGTGCGTACCTCTTGCAGGAGATGGAGAAATTCTTCGCCAATGAGTCTCATGACGAAGCTGAAGGCTATGTTCCGCCAGAGCCATAGCCAGCCTTAATCCAATCTTGACTAAGCCACCCCTCAACAGGTTTAATACGCGGCTTGCGTATTAGCCTCGATTCCTGAAAAGGGGCTTTCAGCGAAACATTGTTGAGAACAGCTCGGCTCCTCAGCAAGCTTGTAGAAATACAAGTGGCTGAAAATAAGTATTTGACGCCCAGGTAGCTCAGTCGGTAGAGCAGAGGATTGAAAATCCTCGTGTCGGTGGTTCGATTCCGCCCCTGGGCACCATCAGCCTGCTCCAGCAACACCCTAATCCTTCTTATCTCTCTTTATTCATAGCCTTTCTACTTGATTCCTTATTGGAAGGTCATTTAACTTCCTGTTAGACCTTGAAATTAATGAGGGTATCTAGAGGCTATGCATAGGTTGCCCCTGAGCAATCTTACTTGCCAATACCCTAGACTGGTTTTCATGCGTTAAATGTATAGGACCTCAACTTTCAGTAAGCGTCAGCACGATGTCTGAGAACCACGCGCAATTCAGACCAAGCGCTTCATCTAACTCGACTTCTCTGGTCCCGACATCCAGCCGGGCTGAGTGAATACCAAGCAAGACCCAGGGCAGGCTTTGTGTGGCTTCATTTCCGCAGTTAGCGGCCATCACGACTGGCGCTCCGCTCATCCCCCTATGGGTTCGGGCGTCTGTTAAAAAATATCCTTTGCCCTGAAAACGCAAACTCAATGATGAGGCATTGGAAGCATGGCGGACAATTGGGAAATTATGCAAAGTATCATGAAATCCAAGTGGAAAACCCACTATCAACATCGGCGAGCCTATTCTGACCTGCTCGAAAGCTTCTGGTAGATTACCTGGTGTAAAAGCAGTATACACAGCAGATGCCGGCATGGCTTGACGGTCAATTTCAATAACAGCCACATCAATATCGCCTGCAGTATCTTCCCCCTGCCGCCAGATACTTCTCCCATTCTGATACAAAAGAATCGAAAAACCGGCAGTTTTTGCAACATTACTTTCATCAACATGAAACTGAATCTCGATCCTGTTTGGATTGTGACTGCTGATTTCATCTTGTAATACATGCCTGCTCGTAACCAGAAACAGCCTTGCATCTCTTGCAAAAAAAAAGCCACTGGCATTGGTCAGTGGCTTATCAATTTCGTAAGTCCTTATTTGAACTGTTGTCAGTAATAGGGGATCAAGCATATTTCCTGAAACTTACTCTTAAATTATGAGAATTGAAATAAACTTCTGACACTACTGCCAAAGGCAGTGCGTTTCTCAGTTTTCGGATGCAGTGTGTGAACTTTATCAGTCTGTTGCTGCTTGTCTGATGACTGAATACGATCCATCTCGCTTGATTGCCGCACACGATTTCTCCTATTCCTATTTTTAGCAAATTTTTTGGGCTTATGACTATGTTTTATGCGCTCTTTTGGAATCGCTGTATCTGCCTGTACCGAGAGCCTGATGTCAGAAAGGCCATCAACAATTTCAGCTTGACTGGCACTTCTCGGAATTGCCCCTTTTAACAACTTCTCTATTGCGTTTAATTGCTTTTTCTCATCCGGACTGACAATTGAAATAGCCAGGCCACTTGCTCCTGCCCGTCCTGTTCTACCAATACGATGTAAGTAATCTTCCGGCACATGAGGCAAGTCAAAATTTACCACTAACTCCAGTTGTTGAATGTCAATACCTCTGGCGGCAATATCTGTTGCTACCATTACCTGAGCTTTATTATTTTTGAAGTCATCTAAGGCTTTAGTGCGTTGATTCTGACTTTTATTACCATGCAGTGCAACGGTATGAATATCAGCTTTATTCAATAATTTAGCGAGCTTGTCAGCGCCATGTTTGGTTCGGCTAAAAACCAGTGCCTGTTCATTAAAATTACGTAAATAGCTAGACAGAAAAACTGCCTTTTGATCTTTGGGGACATGATGAACCTGCTGACTTATGGCTTTCACAACCGAATTTCTTGGCGAAACATCAATCTCAACCGGCTGATGACATATCGTTTTGGCCAGTGTCCTGATGGAGTCTGAAAAAGTCGCAGAAAACATCAGATTCTGCCTTCTTTTAGGCAGCATACTTTCAATTTTTCTGATGGCATGGATAAAGCCCATGTCCAGCATTCGATCCGCTTCATCCAACACAAAAATTTCAACAGCATCAAGCTTCAGCGCCTTTTGCTGATGTAAGTCCAGCAATCTCCCAGGCGTTGCCACCAGAATGTCAACTCCCTGCGCTAGAACCCTGCGCTGCGGACTAATATTTACACCGCCGAAAATCACAGTGGATTTAAGCTTTTCCTGCTTACCATAGCGGCAAATACTTTCATAAACCTGCGCAGCAAGTTCACGTGTAGGGGTTAGGATAAGTGCTCTAACCTGTTTTGGACCCTGTTGGATTTTTTGCTCTGAAAGCGCTTGTAATATTGGCAAGATATAACCTGCCGTCTTGCCTGTACCAGTCTGAGCCGCAGCAAGAATGTCTTTACCCGTTAAAATTACGGGTATTGCCGATTCCTGAATGGGGGTTGGCGCGGTATAACCGGCCTTACTGACTGTTTCTACCAGTGTTTGTTTTAAACCTAACACATCAAAATTCATATTTATTCCAGATAATAGCATGCACCGCAATACGCCTTGTATTGTCGAAAGTGCAATTTTGTTTTAGCTGCCAGACTCAATAGCCAGGCTGCACGAGTGTGCATTCGATAGGAACTGTTGTTAGTTAAAACCCGATCAAGGATTCACAGGCAAGAGTATTAGAAGGAATAATATTTCTGCGGAAGCTCTAAAACTAATTGGAAGAATCCAGAGAGAAGACCTAAACACTAAAGATCATGCACCAGCCATACCGTTAATAGGCATCAGCTGTTTGCTCACTCTAGCACACAAATTTAAAGATAGATACTAATTACTCCTATCAGGAAACCTGCCTCCAACTGTCCGCCAAGGCAGAATAATATATAAACACAATTCTTTTTTACTTGTGTTACTGTAGCCGCCCTTTTTTCCTTTTTCAGACTGTCCAGCAGCTTTAGTCAATCAGGAAACTTATTTGAACGCGGAGTGATTTTGCCAGTAGTCTTGTCGAAGAAAAATGAACCAGCAGCATACGAACTGATTAATTCCACAGGCAGAGGCAAAGTTATTCTTATTGCCGACCATGCTTCCAACCGCATTCCTCAAAGTTTGAAAAATCTGGGCCTTAACAACCAGATCCTGGATAGTCATCTTGCCTGGGACCCAGGCACTGCAATTGTTGCTAAAGCTTTATCCATTGTGCTCGACGCACCCCTGATAATGGCAAATTATTCACATCTGGTTATAGACTGCAATCGGGCGCCTGATAATAAAGAATCCATTGTGCCAATCAAAGATGGCATTCCGATACCTGGTAATAAAAACCTCAGCGAAGATGAAAAGCTTCATCGGAAAACGGAGATATTTGACCCGTATCACAGAGCAATCTCCGAGCTCATGGATGAACGGAGACATTATTGCGACTGTCTAATAAGCATCCACAGTTTTTCACCCATGCTAAATAAAAATTATCAACCCTGTAAAATAGGCATAGGCTCTGGTGAAGACGAACGACTGTCAGCACTACTTTTACAAGCATTGGCAAAACGTCAAATTCACTCAGTTGGAAAAAACACTCCATTTGCTATCAATAAGAACATTGATTATTCAGTTCCTCATCATGCTGGCAGTCGCAAGCTTCCACATGTAATGTTGCAGTTTAGAAATGATACGCTGAATGAAATCGAAGGCGTTGTCTCACAGGCTTTAATAGTGAGTTCCGCTCTTGAGAGTGCCGCCTACAACTTAAGCACCTTGCAAGAAACTGAATTAATAGTGGCTTAAGCAATACTATCTATTCTTTCTCATTAACCTCAATGGCAAGGCCTGAGATAACTCGCGCCCTATGCTTTCAAACGTGTCTGTGTTGATATGGTTTTTGCCTGTACCATACACCCATCAGCTTAGTTGACAGCATTAATCTTACGTAAACAAGACCTCATTGAATCTAGAAGTTTAGGGTTTGCCCCGTGTAGTTCGCCTATGGGCATCATCTTCTTTTTACCACAAGCCATTCAATAAGCCTCCACTCTCTAGTACAGTCATACCTATGTCTGACGAAATTGATTTGACGGATATCCCCGATGTGCGGGATGGGCTGAATCGCAAAGAACGCGCGATCCTATACTGTCTGCAAAAAACCCAGGCGGAGCTCAATGACAGGAATGTTCCGACCATCATGCTTTATGGTCGTGTCCTTGAGCTTGTTGACATGAGCCAGCAAGAATTTCAGGCGATTCTATCGAGGCTCACCGGTGCCGGAAATATTTAA